>CAIQCK010000082.1 GCA_903870275.1 uncultured bacterium
AGTGTCGAGCTTTCAGACTGCGGAGGCTCGACGGAGTCTCGCCCCACCCTTCAGAAATCTTTGCAGGCTGCGGAGATTTGGGGGGATGAGGTACAGATGGGCGCGGAAAGAACAGGTGGAGCGCATTCACGTGAAACGTGACAAGTCTCCGAACGCGCTCCGGCCATGCAAACCATTAAGAGTTTGCTTTGCACTGTAGCGGCGGTCTATGACCGCCGAACTGTTGGCGATTCAATGACCGGCGGTCATAGACCGCCGCTACAGTATGGTGCAGTTCCAGCCTGCAACCGGTATCAGACGCCGCCCGCGACTTTTTGGTCTTTCGTTCATGCGCCGGGGGTGATATTAGAGAAAAAAGCAGCAAATTTCTCTTGACATGATAGAGAATGCGCTATATCCTTCCCCCTGCAATGAAACGCAATGCGGAAAGCCGGAAGGCAGGAGGAAAACAGGGAACTGCCCAAGACCTGTTGCCCGAAGCCCACAGTGCCGGCGATGCGGCAAATGTGCAAAACGAACCCAAATGATGGACGCGACCAAAACCGGAAAACATCGTTTTCCATTGGAAAATGAACATTTCGCGTTGGAGAGGTCCCGGTGAGAAAACACTTTTTTACGAAACGAACCCAAATCGAAAAAATCAAGAGTCGTGATTGTAGCATGTTATGAAAAACACCCGACCGATGGAATAAAAAGCGAACCCAAATGAACCGGTCGAGAAATACAAAAGACGTAGTGGCAGGATATTGTGAAAAACGCCGACGGGGAGGTAAAACAAAACGAAGCCTATTGATCAAAGTGAACCCGAGTAAATCCGACTGAATCCGACCAAATCCGACCGCTGGATATCCGTTCCAGATTGCAGATGCACGATGGTTGTAGTGGAACCCAACATGACGATCCATGGTTACTGGTTACGGTTGTGGTTTGGACGATGGGAGCGGGAAGTCGGGCGGGTTTTAAACGCCGAGGTGCGCAGAGAGGGGCAGGGGAACGCGGAGGAGCGACCAGAACAGCATGGCACTGATACCATGGTGGGATGGGCGACGGTCAAAGGAGGGCTTGCAAGGAGCAAGCAAGCTTGGTATCAAACCGCGCGATTCCATTCTCACAAACGAGAAGACAAACAAGGCGAATGTAACGAACAGGTAACAACCGACCAACCTCCAGCAACGGAGACGCGGAACCAGGAGATATCCAGCAATGGCACACTTCACGATGGATCGAAGACAATTCCTCAAGACGGCAGGCGCGGGCGCGGCGGCGGTTTCGATGACCGACCTCGGCGTGGCGCTGGCGGAGGCCGCCACCAAAGGCGGCGTGCGCAAGGGCCGCATCCTCAAACCGGATCAGAAGCTTCGGCTGGCGGGCATCGGCTGCGGCGGCAAGGGCCAAAGCGACATCATGAACAGCGTGGAAGCCGGCGTGGAGGTGGTGGCGTTGTGCGACGCGGACCTCAAGCGCGGCGCGGATGTCTTCAAGAAGTTCCCCGAGGTGCCGAAATACCGCGATTTCCGCAAGATGTTGATCGAGATGGACGACAAGATCGACGCGGTGACGGTCTCCACGCCGGATCACATGCATTTCCCGGCAGCGATGATGGCGATCTCGATGGGCAAGCACGTTTATGTGCAGAAGCCGCTGACCCACACGATCTGGGAGGCGCGCACGCTGACCGAGGCCGCGCGCAAGCACCAGGTGATCACCCAGATGGGCAACCAGGGTCACGCCATGGAAGGTATCCGGTTGGTGCGCGAGTGGATTCAGTCCGGCGGCATTGGCGCGGTCCGCGAAGTGCACATCTGGTGCAACCGCCCGATCTGGCCGCAGGGTTGCACGCGCCCGACGGAAGTGGAGCCGGTGCCGGAGACGCTGGATTGGAACGCATGGCTCGGCGTGGCGCCGGAGCGGCCTTACAATAGCTGCTACCAGCCGTTCAAATGGCGCGGGTGGTGGGATTTCGGCTGCGGCGCGTTGGGCGACATGGCCTGCCACCAGATGGATGCGGCGTTCTGGGGGCTCGACCTGAAGTATCCGATCAGCGTCGAGGCGACGTCCGAAGGCATGACCGACGAGTCGGCGCCGAAGCGCTCGCAGATCATTTACCAGTTCCCCGCGCGCGGCAAGATGCCGCCGTTGACGCTGTATTGGTATGACGGTGACAACAGCAGCCAGGTCTGTCCGCGTCCGAAAGGGCTGGAGGAGAGCCGGAAGATGCCCAGCTCGGGCCAGTATATCGTCGGTGAGAAGGGCACGATCTTCGACTCGAGCGATTACTGCACCAGCCCGCGGTTGATTCCGGAGACGGCAATGCAGGCGTTCAAGCGCCCGCCGAAGACGGTTCCGCGCGTGCCGCAAGCCAATCCGCATCTCGAGTGGGTCACCGCCTGCCACGGCGGCCCGAAGCCGGGGTCGAACTTCGACTACTCCGGGCCGTTCACGGAGACGGTGCTGCTCGGCAACCTGGCCATTCGCGTCGGCAAGAAAGTTATGTGGGACGGCAAGAACATGCGCGCCGACCTCCCCGAAGCCCAAAAGCTGGTGCGCAAGGCGTATCGCGTGTTCTAGACCATGACAACACTTCATCGAGCAACAGAGACACATTCCATGAAACGATCACTCATTGCATTGCTGGGCGTCGCGTTGGTGAGCGGCGCGGTCACGACGGCCACGGCCGCGTCGGCGGACTGGAAACTCGCCCTCCAGGCGTGGACCTTCAACAAGGACACGTTCTTCGACACGGTGGACAAGGCCAAGGCGCTCGGTCTGAAATACATCGAGGCGTTCCCCGGCCAGATCATCGGCGGCGACATCGAAGGCAAGCTGACGCCCGATCTGGACGCGGCGGCGCAGAAGAAGGTGCTGGCGAAGCTGAAGGCGTCGGGCGTCACGCTGGTCAACTTCGGCGTGGCGGGAGCCAAGGACGAGGCCGGATGGACGAAACTCTTCGAGTTCGCCAAGGCGATGGGCATCCAAACCATCGTTGCCGAGCCGCCGCCGGAGCAGATGCCGCTCGTGGACAAGCTCGCGAACAAATATAGGGTCAACGTCGCCATCCACGATCATCCGCAACCGTCGCGTTATTGGAACCCTGACGTCGTGCTGGATGCGATCAAGGGTTGCAGCAAGCGTGTCGGCGCCTGTGCGGACACCGGCCACTGGGTGCGGTCGGGCCTCTGCCCGATCGAGTGTCTGAAGAAGCTGCAAGGCCATATCATCTCGCTGCACTTCAAGGACCTCAGCGAAAAAGCCCGGTCGGCGCACGACGTGCCGTGGGGTTGCGGTGTTGGGAACACCGCCGCCATGCTGGCCGAGTTGAAGCGCCAGGGCTTCAAGGGCGTGTTCTCGATTGAATACGAACACACCACGCCGCAGTTGATGGACGACGTGCGGAAGTGCGTCGGCTACTTTAACGGCGCCGCGGCACTGTCCGAAAAGGACTTGTTGGCAGGCAAGGCGTTGCCGGGCGGATTCACGTGGAATCCGGAAGCGATCTGGTGCTGCGTGCAGCCCGACGCTTGCGGCAAGTGGAGCGACTCCCTGGTGCAAACCACCATTGCTCAAGCGCCCGCGCCGCAACAGAAGAGCAAGAAAGAGAAGAAGAAGAAACAGCAGTAATCGGCGCGGATTCACCGCTCACAATCAAATCGTGCCGGCAGCCGTGGTGGAAAAGAGGTTCATCCTCTGCCAACACGGCTGCCGCATTTTTGAGGCGAATTTTGCAGACCGGCTTTGCAAGCCGGCGATTCACCAACGGTTCGCCGGTTGACAAAGTTGGCCCGCGCTCGCTTGCCGATGGACATTGGACTCGCTCCTGAGTAGTTTTTGAGCAGCTTATGCCACATCCTTTGGCTCATCCGGCAGTTGCGTTATCGCTGAGGCGCTTTTGTCCCCGGTGGCTTAGTTTTCCGGCTCTTGTGGTCGGCAGCATTAGCCCCGACGCCGGCTACTTTTTTGGAGGATTCAAGGTGCAGGAGTTTTCGCACCGTCTCATTGGCAGCATCGGGTTTTGCCTGCCGGCGGGTTTGTTGATGCTGTGGGTACTTCACCGCTTTCGACCCTTCGCCGTTCGACTTCTGCCGGGGGCTTACCAACGGATGTTGTTGCCGTCGTGCCAGCGGACACTCGGTTCTCCGGTGACGGTTGTTGTCTCACTGCTGATCGGGATATGGGCGCACCAGTTTCTGGACTCCGTCACTCACAAAGACGGCTGGCTGGTGACGCATTCATTTTTGGATGCCCCTCTTTTCATGTATGTGCACCAGACGTTCAGGGTTTGCCACTGTGTTTGGTATGCGCTGTCCTTTGCTGGCATCATCTGGGTTGGTTTGGTTTACCAGTGGTGGACGGCCGGGATTGCCGCGTCTTCCAAGCCGGCGTCGGATGGAGGGCCGCTGGTCAATGCGGTTCTGCTTGCCACGGCGCTCATGCTTGTGTCCGCATGCTTCCGCGTGGTGTTTCACTGGTCGGGGGTCTTTCTGGAAGGCGCGCTGAACCTGTTCATCGTGGTTGCGTTTCTCATGCGAACGCAGCCGGATTCGAAATAATCCGAGACGCCGGGCGGTGGCGATGGCGTGGGGGAGAACACGGCCCCTGCTGTGAGCGATCATCTTGCCATCGTGAAGATGTTTCGTTACGCTGTTCGCAATAACCCAGGTGTCTGATCGGAGTTTTCGAAATCGAAAAGAGTCAGCCGGAACATCATGCCACTTTATCGCGAAAAACAACTCCAGGAAATTTCCCAACATTTCCAGATTTATGGCCAGATTCTTCACGCGGAGGCGTGCAAGATCGGGCACATCAACGAGACCTACACCGCGACCTACAATCAGGGCGGGGTGTTGGTCCGTTACATTCACCAGAAGATCAACCAGACGGTTTTCAAAAACCCCGTGGCCGTGATGGACAACATCATGCGGGTGACGACGCACATTTGGGGCAAGCTGACCGCGCAGGAGGTGCCGGAGGTGACCCGGCGGGTGCTGACCATTGTGCCGACGCGCGACGGCAAGCCGTTTTATCAAGGCAGCGATGGCGAATACTGGCGTACGTTTGTATTCATCGAGAAAGTGCAGTCGTTTGAGTCGGTGCACTTGCCCGCCCAGGCGTATGAGGCGGGAAAGGCTTTCGGACTGTTCCAGAGTTTGTTGTCCGACCTCGGCGGCGCGCGCCTGCACGAGACGATCCCCGACTTTCACAACACCCGGAAACGATTTGCCGCATTACAGAAAGCCATTGCGGAGGACCGTTGCAACCGCGCCGCTTCTGCCGCCAGGGAGATCGAGTTTGCGCGGAAGCAGGAGCCGTGGATCGGCCTGTTGCTGGACGCCCACGCGTCCGGGAAGATTCCGGAGCGCATCACGCACAACGATACCAAATTCAACAACGTGATGCTCGACTGGGAAAGCGGCCATGCCACGTGCGTGCTCGATCTGGACACGGTGATGCCCGGTCTCGTGCATTACGACTTCGGCGACATGGTCCGGACCACGACCAGCCCGACGATGGAGGACGAGGAAGACCTCGCCAAGGTGGAAATGCAGATGCCGATGTTCGAATCGCTCGCGCGGGGCTATCTCAGCACCGCGGGAAGTTTCCTGACGCCGGCGGAAAAATCGTATCTGGCGTTTTCCGGCAAGCTCATCACCTTCACCATCGGCATCCGGTTCCTTACGGATTATCTGTTGGGCGACACCTACTTCCGCGTCCACCGGCCCCACCACAACCTCGACCGCTGTCGCACGCAGTTCAAACTGGTCCAGTCCATCGCCGAGCAGGAAGAGGCGATGCAGAAGCTGGTGGACAGCGTTTAGCGCGACCTCCTAAGGCGAGAAGTGGGGCGAACACGGCTACGGCTGGATAGAATACGGTTGCAACAAAGCGTGGTGGGTCCGTGCGCAGAGCATCTATTATCTGCTGCCGGAAGAAGAATTCCGCTGGCTCGTTCCCGGCATCGAGCCGCTCCCGGTGGCAAGGGAGATTCACGTTTTTCAGGAGCGAGCTATCGCTCGCGGCGGCCTTGCCATCGCCTGCGCGCGAAGATCAGAGTGCAGCAGCCAGCGAGCAACAACCGGACAGTACCCGGTTCGGGAACGACAAACTGACTGGCGTTTTCGAGAGTCCATGCGCCGCGGCCCAGCGTGCCGACCGCCAGCACGTCGGCATAGCGATCATAATACAGACTCGTCACCACGGCATCGGGCAGGCTGTTGGTGCCGAACTGGGACCAGGCGCCGAAAGTGCCGTTGGTGCTCAGCGACCAGAAAACGCCGTTGAGACCGCCGGCAAACACGGCTTCGACGGAACCATTCTCGATATACGCCAGCGTGTCCAATCCGCCGCCGATGAGGGCGCTGAGACCGGAGATTTCCGTCCAAGTCACGCCTCCATCGGTGGTGCAGAAGACGCGATTGTCGTTGCCGGCCACAAACCCATGTTTCCAGTCGGTGTAGGCCAGCACGATGCTGGAGATGGAGAAACCGCCGCTGCCGGCGGCGGTGTTGTAGGCGGCGTCTTTGGTGGGCAGGATATTGAATCCTGCGCTCGCCGCGCGGATCCACAATTCGTTGCCTGCACCGACGTAGAGCACGTCGGCATACCCATTGGTGCCCTTGAATCCGCCGTAGGCCAGCGCGCCCACAATCGAACTGAAAACCCCGGTCGGCCCGGAGCTGCTCGCACCGCCGAGGGCCGTGAGGTTCGCGGCGTGGTTGCTGGTTTCGTAGAGCGTTTTGGTGCCGAAGACCAGGCGGCCGGCATCCACTGCGTTCACGGCAAAGGGCGCATAGAACGGGAGATTTGGGTCGAAACTACTCGTCAAATTCGTATGGTCGCCGCTGCTGTAGTCAACCTGAAGGGCGGGAGATTCGGTGTGCAAAAGCGTGCCGCTGCTATTGTATTCGCTGTATGTGAAACCACTCAAAGTGTCGTAAGAGTTGTAGCGATAAGAGTTTGTGCCCGGCCGATCATAGACGCCGACGACACCGCCGTCGCCTTGGTTGAGTTCAGTCCAGGTCGTGGAATTATGGACGTTCTGTTGCATTGCACCAGTGTCTTGCGCGCCCGCGATCAAAACGCCGCCGTGGCTATCGTAAGCCACAGAATGAATCTCGGTGACCCGCAGTCCATTCGTACCGCTGCCGCCAATGGCCGTCCAGTTGCCGTTGGTGGTGGTCGGGGAACTTCGCCGGAAAATGCCGCCGTCATCGCCTTCGATGAGGTTGCCATTGCTGTCGAACGCCAGCGCCCGCGAGTCGGCATGCGGCGCGCTGCCGCCCGACGTAAAGTTGTCCGTAATGGCCGTCCAGTTCGTACCGTCCCTGCGAAACAATCGGCCGGTCCAGTTGGTCGCTCCGGTTGCATTATTTTGGAGGGTCCACTGCGTGGCGCCGCCGACGTAAAGCACATTATCATTGGTCGGATCGGCCAACATCGAGAAATGGATGTTGCCTTGCTTGTTGGTAATAAGGCCGTTGGTATTTACGCCATCCACTGTGGTGGGAAAACCGAGATTGGTGAACGATGCGCCTTGGTTTTGCGTGCGGAACACGCCCGCTAATTGCCCGCTGTTGACGATGCCGACGAACAACGTGCCATTGGTGTTGACCGAGAGCTTCATGTTGACCGTGTTCGTGCCGACCACTGCGGTGATGGCCGCATTGTCGATGTTCGTCCAACTCGCCCCGGCGTCATCAGTGCGCCACACGCCGCCTTTGGTAGCGTCAAACGGATTGTATCCCGCGACATAATATCGGTTCGTGTTGGTCGGATCGGCAGCCAGCGCGGCGCCGTACATGTCGGGGAGGAGGCCGCTGGTGACCTGACTGAAATTCAAGCCCCCGTCAGTGCTGCGCCACAAGCCAAAGCTGGACCATGAGCTGCTATTAGTGGCCTTGTCGGATGTCACGAGGATGTTCTGGCCGTTGGCGACCACAGCACAGATGCTCGAACCACCCGATGTGAACGCGCTGTTGCCGGCCACGGCCACCCAGCTCTGGCCGCCATTGGTGGACTGGAACAGGCCGGCAGATGCACCGCCAACACCAGAATACGCGCTGTATTGACCTATGCCTGCATACACGGTGTTGGGATTGGCTGTATCGTAGGTCAGCGCACCGATGGATAGCGACGGCAGAAAATCGGTGACTGGCGTCCAGTTCGGATTGGCGTCCAAGGCATCGGTGGTGCGCCAGACGCCGCCGTTGACCGTGCCGATGAGCATGGTGTTTGAATTGGTGGGATTTACCGCAATTCTCTCGATGGCGCCATACACAGGACTGTTCTGTGCGTCCATCCCCGACACTTGGCCGCCGGTAGTCGGTCCCGGCCCTTGCGATATCCACGTCTGCGCCAGCGCCGGAAGCGCACCCAGTCCGACGAGCGCCACCAGTGCCATTACCCATCGCTGCCGGACCGTTTTTGCGCGTGTCCGCGCATTTGACCCACCGATTCTGGAAGGTCGCTTCCTCTCGTCTGAAAACGCCTTCATTACAATCTCTTTTGTCATTTTTAACGCCAACAAGAACTGCCTCGCTCCCTCGTGTCAGTTGACTCGGTCCTTCCTTGATGATGGCGCGAATGTTCAGATCCTTGCCGTTGGGTGTCAACTTGCAAAACCATCGGGAAAGTGATTCGCGAGTGACGCGAACAACGACGGCATCATTCAACGATCGAAAAATGCGTCGCCGATCTTCGTTGGTCCTCTCGACTTGTTGGCAACGTATCCTGGGGGATACCATCGACACGGTCTTTGCGATTGGTGTACCCGAACCGTCAACGTTCGATCTCGTGGGTGTCGCAGCGGCTGCGATTTCCTAATTCAGTGCGGCGCTGACGATCTGTTGGGCCTCGGCGACGATGGCTTCGAGGTGGGACTGGCTCTTGAAGCTTTCGGCGTAGAGCTTGTAGATGTTTTCCGTGCCTGACGGACGCGCGGCAAACCAGCCGTTCTCCGTGGTGACCTTCAATCCGCCGATGTCCGCGTTGTTGCCGGGTGCCTTCGTCAGCCGGGCGGTGATCGGCTCGCCGGCCATGGTGGTTGCGGTGACTGCTTTGGGTGAGAGCTTCTTCAGTTTTTGTTTCTGCTCCGGTGTGGCTGGCGCATCAATGCGGGTGTAATACGGCGTGCCAAACTCCTGCGTCAGTTCCAGATAATGGCGGCCAGTATCTTCGCCGGTGACGGCCGTGATTTCCGCCGCCAGCAGGCCGAGCAGCGGACCGTCCTTGTCGGTGGTCCACACCGTGCCGTCTTTGCGCAGAAAGCTCGCGCCGGCGCTCTCTTCGCCGCCGAAACAGAATGAGCTGTCAATCAAACCCGCGGCGAGGAACTTGAATCCCACCGGCACTTCGCAGAGCGTGCGGCCCAGGCTGGCGACGACGCGATCAATGAGGTTGCTGCTGACGAGCGTTTTGCCGACCGCCGCCGTCGCGGGCCAGTGGGGCCGGTGCGTGAGCAGGTAGCGGATGGCGACGGCAAGGTAGTGATTGGGGTTCATCAGTCCGATCGACGGCGTGACAATGCCGTGCCGGTCGGAGTCGGGGTCATTGCCGAAAGCGATGTCGAACCGGTCCTTGAGTTTCACCAAGCCGGCCATCGCGTAGGGACTGGAGCAATCCATCCGAATCTTGCCGTCGCGGTCCAGCGTCATGAAGCTGAACGTCGGATCAATACTCTTGTTGACCACCTCGATGTTCAAGCCGTAGTGCTCGCGGATCGGCTCCCAGTAGCCTGCCGCCGCGCCGCCGAGCGGGTCCACGCCGATCTTGATGTGCGCGGCGCGGATTGTGTCCATGTCAATCACCGCGTCGAGGTCCTTCACGTAGGGCCAGAGGAAATCGGTGGGATGCGTGGTGGCCGCCTTCAGTGCGGCGGAGTAGGGGATGCGTTTGACCTCCTTGTTGCCGCCGCGCATCAGCACATTGGCGCGATCCTGAATCCAGTTGGTGATATCGGTGTCAGCCGGGCCGGCGGTTGGCGGATTGTATTTCATGCCGCCGTCGGCAGGCGGATTGTGCGATGGTGTGATGAGGACGCCGTCGGCGAGGCCGTCTTTCCGACCGCGATTGTAAACAAGGATGGCGCGGGAGAGTGCCGGCGTTGGAGTCACACCATCGTCCTGTTGGATGCATGTCTCGACGCCGTTGGCGGCGAGTACCTCCAGTGCCGTGCGTTGGGCCGCGCCTGACAGCGCGTGCGTGTCTTTGCCCATCAGCAAAGGGCCATTGATGCCCTTGGTGCGGCGGTAGTCGCAGACGGCCTGCGAAATCGCCAGTACGTGTGTTTCGGTGAACGTGCCTTCGAGCGACGTGCCGCGATGGCCGCTGGTGCCGAAACTGACGAGTTGGTTCGCGTCCGCAAGATCGGGCGAGCGTTCGTAATATTCACGTTCGAGCTTTGCTACATCAACCAACATTTCTGCCGGGGCGGTCTTTCCTGCCAGTGGATGTGTTTTCATGAAATAGTATTTACGCGAAACATGCCTCAACCCAGCGCGCGAGTCGAGCGCTGCCTACCTGCCACCTTGCGCCAGCCACGCGGCCGTGACCTGATCAAAAGCGGCATCGGCTTCGGGACTGACCACCTTCCGGTCGGGATGTTGGCGGAACCATTCGACCGACTCGCGGATGCCGTCACGAAACGACTTGCGGCACTGGAACTCCGGCACAAACCGTTTGGTTTTCGAGTTGTCAAAGATGGCCGGGTTGGCCTTGTCTCCTTTGACGGTGCCGGTGAGCCGCGGGCAATGTTGACAGATGAACTCGACCGGAATCTTCAGGATACGCGGCGGGTCCACGCCGAGCGCGGCGGCGGTCTCGGCGTAAATTTGGTTCCACGTCAGCGCCTCGTCGCTGGTGATGTGAAAAGCCTCGCCGATGGCCCCGTCGTTACCGATCAATCCCGCCAGCCCGACCGCGAAATCGCTTGAGGCCGTCAGCGTCCAGGGATTCTCGCCGTCGCCGGGCACAAAGACCGGCTTGCCCGCCTCCAGCCGCGCCGCCAAGGTGTAACTAGAACTGGAAACGAGGTTGGGAAACCAGCGCGGCGAATACGTGTGCGACGGTCGCACGATGGTCACCGGGAAGCGGGATGCCCGCCACTGGCCGAGGAGCCAGTTTTCGCACTGTTCTTTCTTCTGCGCGTAATCCCAAAACGGATTTCCCAGCGGTGTCTCCTCTGTGATCGGCAGGCGAGGCGGCGGCTTGGCGTAGGCGGCTGCGGTGCTAATGAAAACATACTGATGGACCTCGCCGGCGAACAAGGCGTGATCCAACTGCACGTCCGCCGGTTCGTAGCCGAGAAAGTTGATGACGACATCCGGCATCTGGTTGCACAAGGCCGCGCGCATGGCGGCGGCGTCTTTGCGGTCTGCCCGCACCGCGTGATATTCCGGCGGCGTCAACGAATGTCCTCGCGTGAGGACGATGATTTTGTGGCCGCGGTGGTGCAGCAATTCCGCGCAATCGGTCGAGAGATTGCCCGTGCCTCCGATAAACAGGATTTTCATGTCGTCATCCGCGTCGGATCATTTCCACGCTGACATTGAGGCCAGACTCGGTCTCCGGGCGCAAGGCTCTATGCCGCGGCTTTCAACAACAACGCGGCGTTGTGGCCGCCGAATGCGAACGACTGGGCCACGGCGGTCCGAATGGAATGGTTGCCGACGGAGCGCACAAAATTGAGATCGCGAACGGGGACTTGCAGGTTCCTGCAGGCGTGGGTGGTGCCGTGGCGGATGGAAAGCGCGGCCACGAGCGCCCCGAGCGCGCCGCTGGCGCCGATGGCGTGGCCGAGCAGCGACTTGGTGGAATTCACCAGGACCCGTTTACCGAAAACGCGCTCAATGATCTCTGCCTCAGTGGCGTCGTTGAGAAGCGTGCCGGTGCCGTGAGCGTTCACGTAATCCACATCGTGGCCCGCGCAGTCCGCCGCCTGAAGCAACTGCGTGAGCATCCGAACGATCTGTGAGCCGTTCGGCTCCATGATCATGATGTTGTAACCGTCGCAGGTTTCGGAATAGGCCGCGATCTCGCAAATGATGTTGGCGTTGCGGTTGCGCGCATGTTCCAGTTCCTCCAGCACCATCATGCCGCAGCCGCCCTGGCTGAAAAGGAAACCCGACCGGTCGCGGTCGAATGGGCGATTGAGTTGATCGTGGCTCAGAGGTTGTTTGCCCGGCATGACGAGAGTTCTGGCGATGTCGAAGCCGCGGAAAATCATCCCGTAGTCATCGCAGAGGTATTCGACGCCGCCGGCGATGGCCGTGTCCAGCGAACCGCTTCGCAGGGCTTGGAAGGCGTTGCCAATGGCCACGGTGCCCGACGAGCAGGCGGCGCAGCTGGTTTGCACCGGGCCATGAATGCCGAACTTGATGGCGATGTTGGACGAGACGGCATTGGGCATGATCATCGAAACCACGAAAGGATTGGCCCGGAACGGGATCAGGACGTCCGCGGCGATGCGTTCGACGATCTGCAAGTTCTCTTCGTGTTCATCCGGTGCAGCGAGCGATTTGGCCAGTTGCTGCAACCGTGGCGGCTGCGGCGCCATCATATGGTAGGCGGCGTTCGACAGCAGCGAGTTGATGCCGCCCACGCCCGTGCCGACGAAAATGCCGGTGCGGGTGGAATCCACGCCGGCGAGGGTGTAAGTGTTGCGCTTGACGTCCAGGAGGGAGAGTGGCACACCGGCGTTGCGAAGGGCCTCGGCGGCCGTTTCCATGGCCATCACGGCCGCGGTGTCGAGTTTGGTTTTCTCGATATCGTTGACGATGCCGCTGCCGCTATCGGGCGGCGGCAGTGGAGACCACACCGGCGAGTTGTAACGGTGAAAATCGTTCCATTTCGATGGGATTTCGGCAACGGACGTTCTGCCTTCGAGACATCCTCGCCAAAACTCTTCGACGGTTTTGCCGATCGCGGTAAACGCCCCCAAGCCGGTGATGACGACTCGGCGACTCATGGACTACGATTGGCTCTTGGCCAGGAGGTTTTTCTCGATGTAGGCGACCGTCGAGCCGACGGTCGTTAGTTTGTCCAAATCTTCTTCGGGTATCTGCCGCTTGAAGGTGTCCTCGAGGGCCATGACCAGCGTGACCCGGTCCAAGGAGTCGGCGCCAAGATCGTTGACGAAGTTGCTCTCGCACTTGATCGTGTCTTGCGCAATGCCGAGAACCTTCGCGATAACCGCTACGACTTGCCGATAAACTTCAGAATTGGCGGTGCTGCTTTCGCTCATACACTACTTTCGTGCCACAAAGTTGGTTTTTGCTCAAGCAATAATGTGTGGCGTGTGATCTACCACCCATTGGCACTGTGGGCCGCTTGGTCAATCTTCCGCTCGTCGAAGTTGAATTTCTTGGCAAAATCCACGATTCCGCCGATGTGTTCCCTCATGGGCGGCATGGTGATCGGAGAGATGAACGACAGGAGCTTGCTGCAGTCGTAGATGCTGGCGTCGTTGTTGATGTAGCTGTCGAAAAGCGCGCCCACGGTCTTGTAGTAAAACTGCTCGATCCGGTTGAGGTCCGTGGGAATGGAATTCACGAAAGAAGCGTTCTCGTAGCCGATGTGCTCAAGGGTCGCCCGGGTGATCTCCACGGTGTTGGCAGCTTCGGGGTTGGCGATGTTGAGCTGGCCGACGTGCGAATGCACCGCCTTGACAATGGTCTTGGCAACGAAATCTACGGGGACCACGTTCATGGTTGCCTTCTCGTGGATGCACAGGCGAAGCGGGCTGTGGAGTTCCGCCTTCTTCAACTGCCAGAAGAACTTGAGCCAGCCGTAAAAGACGTCGAACTTCGGCGTGTAGTATAGCGGTTCGTCCATCACCCTTCCGCAGATGATGCTGGGGCGAAGTATTTGGAAACGGATCCCCTTCTCCTCGCAGTAGCGGGCGACTTCGATCTCGACCTTGGCTTTGGATTCCTCGTAAGGGTTGCGGAAGGTGTGCGCCGGCAGACCCATGTAGTCGTCGCCGATGCGCCCCTGCTGAATGCCTGACGAAAACACCGTGCCGATGTAGATGAATCGGAACGCATATCCATCCAACGCACGCAGAAGGTTGAGTGTGCCCTCGTAGTTGTGCGCGTAAACGTCGTCTCTGGCCTCCTGTGTGGTCTCCAGGTTGACCGATCCAGCGCTGTGGATGACCGTCAAAGGCTCGCGCGCAGGAATCGAATCTTGAACGGCTTTTTTGAGGCTGGCCAGATCGCAAAGATCAGCAGGAACCGGGAAAACGGACTGGCGGACCTGGGCAACGCGGCCCGCAAGAAAGTGTGGGACGAACTTGTTGTGCAGGACCCGATCAACGCGTTGAGAGGCGGTGAAGGACGAAGACCCTCTCAAAACCGGGAGAATCTTGCCGGCGAGCGAGCCTCTGCTCATCTCTCCCAGCAATTCATACAGCACATGCATGCCGACAAGTCCTGTGCTTCCGGTAATAAGAATGTTTGTTTCCGTCATGGTTCGATCATCACATCCTGCTTTCGCACGCCGTCCACTGAAATTTACCGCAAAAAAACATTTATCAACATGAAAAACCGCCCGTGTTCGACCTTTGGGATCAGCGGGCATTGACTGCTTCAACTAAACCAAAATGTTGGACAATGGGAAGAACTAATTCAACATCATTTGTGTGAATGCTGCAGGGGAAGAATTGGATTCCGCCTGCCCCAACTGACGAAGGACGGCCAGCTTGCCAGGCTGGATCATGGGTAGAAAGGATGCTCTCAAGAGCAGCAGAGACGTCAGGACCATAACTTACGATCTCGCAGTTATATCCGTTGGCGCCGCTAGAGCCTCCTTGGGTGTGCGATGGGCGGTTTGTTCGATCTGGACGACAATGCGGTTTAGCAGTTGCACAGCAACGGCTGAAGAGAAGCAACGCCGATCGCAGATCAATGTCAGGCTCAACTGGTCGGCATAGGTGTAGATCGTGCAGGAAGTCCCAGAACCGGTGCGGACGGGCGGCGCGGTGTCAATGGCCTCCACGACCAATCCGCCGGCGAGAAGTTTCCCGCCATGACGACGCAGGGGCGTATCGGTGAAAATCCTGCCCAGATTGCTCAACACGGCCGTAGTCAGGCAGCGGTCGGTTTGAAAAATTCTCTCCAAGCTCCCCATCGTTTTTTCGCCTACGGCCATCGCATATGTGAAGGCTGCCGGCAACTGCGAGTTCTTGAGAAACCGTGTCTCGTCGCGGATGCCGTCCAGCAGGGCATCAGCGCTCAAGCGCGAGAGTTGCTTGAAACGCCGGTCGATGTTGATCATGCCCATGACATTGGTCGCAGGCAGGCGGTCATGCTCAGGCCCGCGCAGATTGAAGGGGATGAGGATCCGCAGAAATCGTCCTCGTTCCCCGCTGTGGCGGCTGTTCCACGCGCGCATCGCTAGGAAGAAATCACGTATCATCAGATCATTGAGCGTCGCGTTGCTCTGCTTCGCCGCAGCCAGCAGCCTGTCGGTTTGCGCCTTGTCGAATCGCCATGTCAGCAGTTCCGGCACAACCGTATCGTGAATGTCGGTTCCGTGGCCGTTGGCGTCTTCGGGAGCGTGCAGCGACATCGGTCGTGTGAGGAAGAAGAGCGGCATTCGGACAAACCCGCCCCAAGCGGAGACCAACCCATGAAGCAGCCGGTTTTGTTGCCGGGCGCCCAAGCGGTGTCTGCGGTGAAGCCCCTCGAAATCAAGGGGCCGATACGCGGAGGCTGCATCTGCCGGCTGGCGTTGTTCGCAGTCGTAACCGCAGAGCACGTCGGCGATGAACTGGTTCGCCGCCACGCCATCGCAGCAGGCGTGGTGAAATTGAAACCGAATCTCCCCATGGTCGTCATGGTGGCGGATCCAGATGCGCAGGCCGTTCTCCTTCCGCAAATCAATTCGGAAACTGCCGGGAAACAGCATCGGAACGCCTTCGTCGGCCATGTCAAACCAAGGGAGCAGTTTGGGCGACGAAACCCACGCCAGCTCACGCTCGCGGCGGCCGGCAAGCCGGGCATGCAGGAGCGGATGTCGCTGCAAGGCCGTCTCCAGCGCGGCTACGAGGGATGCCCGGTCGAGTCTGCCGGAAAACAGCACGCGGACAAAGAACGACATGGGAGATGTGGGTCGGTCGTCAGCCCACATGTAACGCTCGAAGACGTTCAGTTTCAGTGGGAACAGCATATCACCAGCAACCTGCTACTACTCTACAACACGATTCCTCTTGACGCACGCCGCTCGCAGTTTCGCGCTGGCCGTCTCGCGCGACGGCAAATTGGCGACCCCGACGGGATTCGAACCCGTGTTGCCGGGATGAAAACCCGGAGTCCTAGGCCTGACTAGACGACAGGGTCGCAGGAACGACGAGCGCACGAATATAGTGACGAATCGGCTGGTGTCACGCCGGAAGTTCAAGAATTCGCGGCGGGTGATTCGTTGCCCGTGATGTCGGAACGAATCGTTTGTTGCCGACGGCGTGCTCACACCGTCATAATGTCTTTTTCTTTCAAGCCGAGATGGCGTTCGATCTCGGCGATGTATTGGTCCGTGAGCTTCTGGACTTCTTTTTCAGCCGTGGCCAGTTCGTCCTCGGTGATCTTGCCGTCTTTCTGGGTCTTCTTGACCGCATCGATGCCTTCGCGGCGTTCGTTGCGGATGGCGACTCGGCTGTTCTCGGCGTATTTCTTGCAGACCTTGTCGAGTTCGCGCCGGCGTTCCTCGGTGGGCTGGGGCAGGAAAATGCGGAGGACCTTGCCGTCCACACGCGGGGAAACGCCGAGGTTGGATTTCTGGATGGCTTTCTCGATAAGCGCCACGTTGGCGGCGTCCCACGGCTGGATGGCGATGGTGCGCGCGTCGGGCGTGGAGATGCCGGCGACGTCCTTCAGGCGCATCATGGTGCCGTAGGTTTCGACCTGGATGTTCTCCACCAGCGAGGTAGAGGCGCGGCCGGTGTGGATGGCGGTCAGTTCCCGTTCGAAGACCTCGACGGTCTTGAGCATCTTCTCTTCGGTTTCCAGCAGGATTTCGTCAACGCATTCGGGCATGGCATTATTCGGCAACGAGGGTGCCGACCTTTCGTCCGAGCACGGCGCGCTTGATGTTGCCGGCGCGGAACATGTTGAAGACGATGATCGGGATGCGGCTCTCCATGCACATACTGAACGCCGTCGTGTCCATCACTCTCAAGCGTCGCGCAATGGCTTCGGCGTAACCGATCTGCTCGAATCGTCGGGCCTTCGGGTTTTTCTTGGGGTCGCTGTCGTAAACACCGTCCACTTTCGTGGCTTTGAGAATGACATCCGCGCCGATTTCCGCCGCGCGCAGCGCGGCGGTGGTGTCGGTGGACAGAAACGGGCTGCCGGTGCCGCCACTGAAGATGACGACGCGGCCCTTTTCGAGGTGCCGGATGGCGCGCCGGCGGACGAATGGCTCGGCCACCTTTTGCATTTCGATGGCTGTCTGCAGCCGCGTCGGCACGCCGGCGTTTTCAAGCGCGTTCTGCAACGCCAGCCCGTTCATGATGGTGGCAATCATGCCCATGTAGTCGGCGGTGACGCGGTCCATGCCGGTCTCCTCGGCCGTGATGCCGCGCCAGAGATTGCCGCCGCCGATGACCAGCGCAAGCTGGACGCCGGTGCGCCGCACTTCCCGCACCTCCCGCGCAATGCGGTTGACCACCACCCAGTCTATCCCGAAACCGTCGTCGCCTTGCAAGGACTCGCCGCTGAGTTTGAGCAACACGCGACGGTAGCGGGGCGCGGTTTTCATGAGGTTCAGCTTTGGACCGGTTGGGCCGGAGCTTCCACCGGGGGCTGCGCGCCGTCAAGGGCTTCGCCGACCTTCCAGCGGATGAACCGCCGGACGAGAATGTTCTCGCCGAGTTTGGCGACAGTCGCCTGCACCAGGTCCTTGATCGTCTGGTTCTGGTCGCGGACGTAGCCTTGGTCCAGCAGGCAAACGGTCTGGTAAAACTTGTCGAGTTTGCCCTCAACGATTTTGGCGATGGCTTGCGGCGGCTTGTTCTTCACCTGCGCGACGGCAATTTCCTTTTCGCGCTCGACGATGGCGGCCGGCACGTCCTCGCGCGCCACGTAGCGAGGCTCGGCTGCG
Source organism: uncultured bacterium (assembly GCA_903870275.1). Taxonomy (GTDB): domain Bacteria; phylum Verrucomicrobiota; class Verrucomicrobiia; order CAIQCK01; family CAIQCK01; genus CAIQCK01. The sequence goes on from CAIQCK010000082.1 coordinate 18,091, forward strand.
GCGATCTGGAGCGTGATGTTTTTGACGAACTCGCGGAAGTCCGGGTTGCGCGCGACGAAGTCGCTCTCGCAGTTGATTTCGACGAGCACGCCCACCTTGTCGCCGATGTGGATGTAGCTGGCGATGATGCCTTCCTTGGCGGCGCGCGCGGATTTCTTGTCGGCGATGGCGATGCCGCGCTTGCGGAGAATGATCTTGGCCTTCTCGAAGTCGCCGCCGGCCTCGCCGAGGGCTTTCTTGCATTCCATCATGCCCGCGCCGGTTTCTTCGCGGAGTTTCTTGACGATTGAAGCGGATATTTCAGACATGGTTTTGAAGTAAAAAAAGTTTTGGAGTGTCAGAATTGTTTCGATGCGACCGCCGGCTATGCGATGGGCGGCGGTTCCGGAGCGGGCGCGGCCTCGGCGGGGGTCGGCACCGGTGTCGGCTGGGCAGGGACTGGCAGGCTCGTGCCGAGTTCCACCATGGCCTCGACCACCGGTTCGGTCAGACTTTGGATGATGAGTTTGATCGCGCGCACCGCGTCGTCATTGGACGGCACCGGATACTGCACGAGGTCGGGATTGCAGTTGGTGTCCACGATGGCGACGACCGGGATGTGGAGGCGATTGGCCTCGTGCACCGCGTTGTCCTCGCGCTTGATGTCTATGACCACCATCGCGGCCGGGTGGCGTTCCATGCCGACGATGCCGTCGAGGTTCTTATGGAGCCGTGCCGCCTCGCGCCGCAACGAGGAAACTTCCTTCTTGGGCATCTTGTTGATCTCGCCGGTCTTCTCCAGATCCACGATGTAGAGAAGCCGTTTCACGCTGCGGCGGATGGTGACCAGGTTGGTCAACGTGCCGCCGACCCAGCGCTCCGTGACGGAAAACATCTGCGTGGAGGCGGCCGCCTCGCGGATGGATTCCTGAGCCTGCTTTTTGGTGCCGACCCAGAGGATTTTGCCGCCTTTGAGAGTGGTTTTGCGGAGGAACTCGCAGGCCTCCTGCAACAGATCCGCCGTCTTGGCGAGATCCACGATATGAATGCCGTTGCGCTGCTCGAAGATGAACGGCTTCATCTTCGGGTTCCATCGCTTGGTCTGGTGACCAAAATGACATCCTGCTTCCAACAAGTCTTTAATTGTCGCGGCCAATGTATCCTCCGTATGCTGCATCCCGCTGCGCCGGTCGCGCTGCGGAACACCCCGGCTTTTTGCCGAAGTTCTGTTTAGTGTTGTTGTGTCCCGTAGTTGCGCACAGCGCCACGCGGGGACGTTCAAAGCGGGCTACTGTATGCGTTCGCGCCGCCCATGCAAGCAGTTTTTCCGCAAAAACCAACGGGCGCGTTGACTCAAATTAAATGACACCGAAGGGGACGGGCTGAGGGGGCGAAAAAGGGGTCGTTGACTCATGGAGAAAAGACACCCGAAAAGGGTGGCCATGAACATGAACCGAACGATCAAAGACGACCTGTTGCCCAAA
>CAIQCK010000083.1 GCA_903870275.1 uncultured bacterium
CTCGCTTCGCTCGGCCTCCCTCCGTCCCGCACCCCCAGCCGGGCTGAAGAGGGTCGCAGACAACAAGCAACGAAGGGGACATTCTCTCGTGAGTTAACAAGGGGACATTTCTAAAGAGTTTTGACACGTCCAGAATCGTCTGGCATTGCGCCGACCGACGCCGCTAAACTTCCGGCCATGATTCGAATCGCGATGCTCTCAATGGCCCACCTCCACGCCAACAGCTACGCGCAGGAGGCGCGCAACGCTCCCGACGTCCAGATCACCTGCGTCTGGGACGACGACATCAAACGCGGCGAAGCGGCGGCGAAAGAATACGGCGTGCCGTTCGACGAGGACCTCGCCCGCGTGCTCAGCCGCAAGGACGTGGACGCTGTCGTCGTCTGCTCCGAGACCAGCAAGCACCGCACGATCCTCGTCGCCGCCGCCCACGCGCGGAAGCACATCTTCGTGGAGAAGCCGCTGACGCTGACCGCCGCCGAAGCCGACGAAGTGGCGCGAGAGATCAAGGCCGCTGGCGTGAAGTTCATGATTTCGCTGCCGCAACGGAGCAAATCGGAGACGCTGCTGCTGAAGAAGCTCATTGACGACGGCACACTCGGCAAAATCGCGACCGCGCGATTCCGCATGGGCCACGGCGCGGCGCTGGAAAAAATGTTCAAGGACGGCAGCGCGTGGTTCGGCGACGAGAAGTTCGCCGGCGCAGGCGCGCTGTTTGACATCGCCTGCCATACGGTCGACGCGATGCGCTGGCTGCTGGGCGAGCCGGCGAGCGTGTTTTGCAAGAGCGTCAACTTCACCGGCACGTATGCGGTTCCCGACAACGGCGTCGTCGTGATCGAGTTCAAAAGCAAGGCCGTCGGCATTCTCGATTTCAGCTACGTCCAGGGCGCCGGGCCGAACTTCTGGGAACTCTACGGCACCGAAGGCGCCGCCGTGCGCGACATGCCGGGCCATCCGCCCGTCACCTACATCCTGCGCCAGGGCGCCGACGGTTTCGCGCCGGCGTGGCAGCGCGTGAAAATGCCCAAGCCGCTGCCGAGCGCGATGAAGCAATGGTTTGCCGCGATCCTTGGCAACGAGCCGGCGCACGTCACCGTGGACGACGCCTGCAACCTGACGCATCTGTTGGAAGCCGCGCGCCTCTCCGCCCGCGAAGGCCGCGAGGTGAAACTGTAGACGAACAGCGACGGCGGCATTCAAAAAACAAGGCGGCTGCGCACTCGCACAACCGCCTTGGGCCTTGTTTCTGAACAGCACTCGATCGTCATCTTGCCCACGGGCAACCGGGGCACAAGCCGCACGCCGGGCCGTTCGCTCCTGCTGGACACGCCGCGCAACACCAAGCGCCGCGTCCGCCGCACCAGCCGGGACCGCCATACTGTTGCGCGATTTGCTTCACTAACTCGCTGTTCTTGGTCATGAGTTCGCGGAATTGCGTTCGCAGTTTTCCCACCACCACTTGTTGCGCACCAACGGCTGCGGTGTCAGCACCGCCCGTTTGCAATGCGCGCAACGCCGCCTGTTCTTCAATGATTTCGGTTTGCAGCTTGCCCACCTGCTCCACAAACGCCTTCTGCTGCGGGTCAGTTGGCGTCACGCGCGTCAACCAACAACCCGCGCCCTGTCTGCACCAACCGCGCCCCTGCCCGCACCAGCCACGGCCTTGCGCGAAACCGGAAGCGGCCGTCAACGCCAGCAACAGGCCGCCTATCGTTAGAATCTGCCACACTCGTTTCATCATCGTTCTCCTTCTTTGAAGTTTCTCGCCAACGGTTATCACGCTGGCTGCTGGAGAAGACGAGGCATGCCCGCGGCGCATTCCATTTATTTCAACAATGTTGGTCGGCACACTGTGAGGTAACGGCGACCGTTACTGACAACCCTGTTTATCTCCACTGCCTTCAAGGCAAATGGGGGGATCTGGTTTCCGCCGTTCAACGCACGACGGCGCTTGACTCAAACCAGTTATGAGCATATTCTCATAACTGTCGGTTATAACACCACACACGTATGACAAGACCTTGTTGCCTAAGACACATCCGGAATCTTCCGGCGGCTGTTTATTTCAAACCGAGGGGCATACCCATGGTTGATCTGGAGCAGGTCACGCTAACCCTTGATGAAGTGGAGGCGCTGCGGCTGGCAGATTTGGAGGCGCTCTATCAGGAGGAGGCGGCAAAGAAGATGAGGATTTCGCGCGCGACGTTTGCCCGAATCATCGAGCAGGCGCGCCGAAAGGTGGCCGAGGCGCTGATTCACGGCAAGGCGCTCTGTTTGGAAGGCGGAGCCGTGGTTTTGAAAGGAATAACCAAAACACCAAGGAGCGGCGGAACTGGCCCCGCTCAACCCGGGCAAGGGATGGGACGCGGACCGTGTGGATGTGGGCAGCGCCACGACGCCGGACGCAGCAACTGTTGCGGCGGGAAGGCGCATGCCGGGCCGGCTCGTTGTTCACCCAAGACGGCAGCCGCTGGCAAACAAAAGAAAAGCAAATAGATATCATGAAACTATGTATTCCTGTTGCGGAGAATGAAGGGTTGAAAAGCGTTGTATATGGGCACTTCGGGTCGGCACCGTTGTTTGTGCTGGTGGACTCTGAAACGATGGCCGTGGAGCCGCTGGCCAACCGTGATCAAACTCACGTTCACGGGGCTTGCAATCCCATGCGGGCACTGGCTGGCCGGCAAGTGGACGCGGTGATTGTTGGCGGCATTGGCCCCGGCGCAGTGAATGGCCTCCAGCGGGCTGGCATCGCCGTATATCAATCACCCGCACAAACGTTGAACGAAGCCGTAGCGCAGTTCAACCAAGGCCGCCTCCCCAAGATCGGCTTGGAGAACGCCTGCGCAGCACATCACGACGATAGCTGCGAACATCACTAAGCCAACCGCGCTTCACACAGCAAGTCCGGCCATGAACCAGAACACGTGCTGAAGATCGTCTCAGCTTGTTCCAGAACCATCCGCGCAATCGGACTGCCGCACGGACAACATGGAATACAACCACGACGCGAAGACGTTTCGCTGCACGAGTCTGGGCCATTCCACATTCGCCACGGACGGGAAGTTGCTGAAGGGATTAGCAAGCCGGTCTCTGACGAAGTTCGAGGCGAAACTGGATGCAAGCGATAAGAACAGCTTGGTCATCCTTTTGTAACGTGCCACTGAAATGCAATAAGGACGAGGTGATGGACTGAGCCATTCCCTTTTACTTGATGCTGTCGGCAATTTTCAACAACTCGGCCTCCGGCAGATCGCCCACCAAAATGAACGTCCGATTCCCGAGTTGCCTGACCAGCATTCTACCCGGCTGGCTGGCCAGCAATTCACAGCCGCGCCCGCCGCGCCCCCTCCCCCATCCAAAACCGCGTCCACCGCCGCGCCCCGGGCACTGCGTGAACCGCTCGAACACCGAGACGCTGTTCAAGCCGTCCACGTAACGCACATGCGCCGACGCCACGCCGCACCGGCAGCGATAGAGATGAAATCCATCGAGCGCAAAGCCCACCGGCAGATACGCCGGCTCGCGGACATCGAACGCAACCGCCTTCGACAAACCCTCCCGCTCCCAATGCCGGCCGGAATCGTCTTCGATCACGACCTTCTTCCATCCGTCCGGAATTTCGAAAATCCCGTCGTCCAACCGCGGGTTCCACTCGATGTCCGTGTAAAAACTCAGCGTCGCGAGCTTGCCGTCGCTGTCGTAATACTCCGAGCGCAGGATGAGTCCGGTGGAGCGGTCCACCCATACCTTCTTGGACGGACGGCCCGGCTCGCGGTGCTTGACGACCAGTACATCAGCCGCGCGGCCGATAATCGGCTCCGTTCGTTCCGCCGTTACCGTGTAGCTCTTCAACAGCAAATCAAATGTGCCTGGCTCCCGATGCGAACAACCGACGGAAGCGGTTCGCCCCGCCGGGTCGAGCCGGATGACCGCGTCGCCTTTCTCAATCATCACCATCCCCTTCAATGCCGGCGACTGATATTCCCAACGGCAGTAGCCCGGCTTGCGGCACACCACGACCTGCGATGACACGGAACCTTGCCGCGAGAACGTCGCCGTGCTCAGCGTCGCGCGCAGCGTGAGTTGCTCCTCCGCGCTCTGCGCCGCCCGCAACCGCTCCGCCGGATTCGCCAGTGTCGGCGCGGCCGTGCCACTCGCGGCGGAGACTGCCAGTGCCATCGCCGCCATGCTGATAAGAAGAGTCGCGCGCATCATGGTATCTTCCTCTCCGCTTCGCCGCGGCCCAGCATCGCGCCCAACGCGGCTTTGTCACTCAACGGATCGTTCCATGCCAGCATGCCGTGGCGTTGGAGGAAGTCCTGCGTGTCGTCATCCTCCTCGCGCGACAGCCGCGAAACCGTCGCGAGCAGCGCCACCGCCACAATCGCCGTCGCCGCCAGCCCGGCGTAAGCCAGCCGCGGCCATCGCGGCGGCAAAAGCGTCTGCCACCAGGGCGCGCGCGCCGGCTCCGGCTTCGGCGCTTCGATGTCGCGGCGGATGGATTCCCAGAGTCCCGCCGTCGCTTCTTCCGGCGGCAACGCATCAAGCACCGTGCCGACTCGTTGCAGCGCGCGCAACTCGCGCTGGCACGCCGGGCACTCCTGAAGATGGCCCGCGATCTCCGCGCGTTCCGGCTCCTGTAGCGCGCCGACGGAGAAGTCGGCCAGTTGGGATTGGATGTCTTTGCAAGGTTTCATACGCGCCTCATTCTTTCACCAACGGATCCAGCGTTTTCCGCAATGCCTCCCGCGCCCGCGCGAGTCGCGACAACACCGTGCCAGGCGAGATGCCCAGCGTTTCGGCGATGGCCATGACCTCCATGCCCTCCAGATGGTGCATGGCCACGACCGTCCGGTGGATTTCCGGCAGCCGCTGCACGGCACGCCGCACAAACCGCTGCGTGTCCTCCGACAACACGATCTGTCCCGGTTCCAGCGACCAGTCGGGAATCTCCAGCGTGGCGGGTGGCTCCCCGTCTTCCAGCGGCGCGTCCAACGAAATTGTCGGCCGCTCGATTCGCTTTCGGCTGTCGCGCACGACGTTCAACGCAATTTGATGCAGCCACACCAGAAAAGCTCCGTCCGAGCGCAGGCTTCTAAGCGCACCCCATGCCCGCACGTAGGTTTTCTGCGTCAGATCGGCCGCATCTTCGGAATTCGACACCATGGACAAGACATAGTTGTAGATCCGGCGGTGCGTCGCGCGAAACAACTCGCCGAACGCTTCCACATCGCCTTCGCGCGCCCGCGACACCAGCGCCGGGTCGGAAGTTTCCATATTCTGATTCTGGTTTAGGACAGGACGACTGCCGACGCCGACAGATTCCATCTTTTTTGCGAACGGCAAACGGTCGCGACGTCGGCCCTTCCGGTCAACGCAACCAGCCCGCCAGTTGGGCCTGCGCGTCGGGAGCGGCGCACACGGCGAGCGCTTCGCCGAAAAAGACGCGGTGGAAGTCGCCTTGCGGATAAAACGCCGACACGATCTCCGGCGCGAGGTGCGGTGGAATGACCTCGTTGGTGTGGACGACTCGGCACTCGTAGCTGATGGCGGCCTGCTCGATCAGCGGCACCGTCACCTGTTGCGCCGGCGCGGGCGTCATCCCGGTCTCGGCGAACTTGTCCGTATCGCGACCTGACATCGAGCCGCAAATCTGGATGGCATCGACGAACTCCGGCGTCATCACATTCACAGTGAACTCGGCGACCTGCTCCAGCCGGCTGAAACTGTATCGGCTCGGGCGCACCAGCACCTCGATGATCGGCTTGCCCCAAATGACACCGCCCGTCATCCAGCCGATGGTCATCGGGTTCGGTTTGCCGTCCGCGCCCATCGTGCAAAGCAGCAGTCCGCCCTGCGTCAGCGCCGCCATCGTTTCCCGCCAAAGATCGAAAGGCTGGATCGGTTGCTTGTTCATGATTGCTTGCCTCCGACAAATTCGTGGTGCACGAGATCGCTCAACGCCCGCCTCGGTCGCGCCGCCGGCTGCTCCGCGGCGTAGCCGATGGACAAAACAGCGACGGGCCGCAATGTTCCGGTCGCACCCACTGCCGCCGCCACCGCCGCGTCGTCATACGCGCCAACCCAGCAGCATTTCAACCCCAGAGCCGTCGCTGTCAACTCGGCGTAGGCGCAGGCTATGGTCGCGTCCTGTACGCAGTAAAGCTGCGCGCCGCGCTCGGCGTAACGGTCGCGGTTCCGCTCCGGCGCGGCCAGGAACACCAGCACCACCGGCGCTTCGCCGATGAACGTCTGGTCCCACGCCGCATCGACGAGCTGCTCCTTCCGTTCGGCGTCGCGCACGACCACGATTTCGTAAGCCTGCCGGTTGCCGGCCGACGGCGCGGCGTCGGCCGCTTCCAAAATGCGCTGCAACTTCTCCGCCTCCACCTCGCGCCGCTGATAGGCGCGAACCGAGTGACGCTGTTTGATAGCTTCAAAAATGTCCATATTGTCTCCGGCCCAAGTAAACCAGATGCGTCGGACAATCGCAATCGCTGGAACCGAAGCGCGGCGCGACCACCTGCACGCCCGCCAGCCGTAGCGTCCGCGCGTTCCACGAACACTCCAGCCGCCGCCGAGTCGCCCGCGTTGTGATCCGCAGGATGCGCGCGCGCCGCAACAGGTAGTCAATGTGCCAGTGCATCTTCTTCCGCCGCCGCTGGTGCCGCGCGAGGCGTTGTTCAAGCCCGCCGAGCGCGCTGCCGGTGTAAACATAGACGCCCGGCGGAAAATCGAACGTCCCCAGCTTCCCAACCGTCAGCCGCGTCACCTTGGGCAGTTCGAGCCATAGCTGGTAAACGCCCGGCGTGCGCGATGCCGTCTGTTTTGATCGTCGGTGTTGCATGTCACCTGACCGCCTCGCGGGTATCAACTTTCTGTCAAAAACGCAAGACTGCCATCTCCGTTGCGCCAACGCCCGCATCTCCGTATGCTACGGCTCATGCTCAATCGCCTTCTAGTGCTGCTCGCCGCCCTCTCTCCCCTTGCCCAGCCCGTCGCGGCGGCCGGCTGGCGCAACATCGGCCCCGGCGGCGGCGGATGGATTCCCTGCATGGCGGTCAGCCCGCACGATTCGCGCGTCGTCTATGCCGGCTGCGATGTCGGCGGTTTTTTCAAGTCCGCCGACGCCGGCGCGAACTGGCGCATCTGCAACACCGGCCTCCACGATCTCTACGTCGAGGTCATCGCACCGCACCCGCGCGACCCGCGCGTCATCTACATCGGCACCGAAGGCGGCGTCCACAAATCCAACGATGGCGGCGAGACGTGGCAGTGGCTGCGCGAAGGTTTTCCTCCGCTGCAACGCAGCAGCTTCAGCGCTCCCATCGGCGCGCTGGCGATTGACCCGCAGCAGCCCGACACGCTCTACGCCGGCATCGGCCGGCCGCGCTGGAACAAAGGCGGCGCCGGCACGATCTACAAGACCACCGACGGCGGCGCGCATTGGAACATTGTCAACCCGAACGGCGGCGGCATGGACCGCGAAGCCATTGTCAGCGATCTCGTCGTTCATCCGCGCGAGAGCCGCCGTGTTTTCGCCGCCACCAACCGCGGCCTCTACCGCAGCGACGATGGCGGCGCGACGTGGCGGCTGTTGGACAAAGGTCTTCCCCACAACCACATCCGCCGCGTAGGACTTTGCGTCACGAAACCCGACGTGATGTATCTGACGCTGCACACCGATCCGGGCAAGACGCCGTGGCAAGGCGGCGTCTATCGCAGCGATGACGGCGGCGAGACTTGGTCGCCGCGACTCGAAGGGTTGGCCAGGAACGTCGGCAAACCCGGCGCGCCGTCGCCGATGACATCGAACGTGGACCGGCTCGTCGTTCATCCCACCGACCCGGATATCGCCTATGTGGGCGACACCGCGTGGGTGTCGGCTTTCGTCTATCGCACAACCGACGGCGGTCAGCACTGGCAGCGCGTGACGTTTGCGCCATCACGGTATGTGAAGCAGCCAAACATGGATTACGGCTGGATCACGATGTTTGGACCGACGGTAATGGGCCTGGCAATGGATTCGCGCGCGCCGGACACGGTTTACTTCAGCACGTCGGGCCACATCTTCCGCACGCCGGATCGCGGCGAGCACTGGACGCAATGCTACACGCACCCCGCCGAGAAACCGGTCGGAGCGCCGGAATCGCCGACCGGCTGGTGGAGCGGCAACGGGCTGGAAGTCACGTGCGCGCACGAGGTCGCCGTTCATCCGCGCGACCCGCAACGGTTGTATTTCTGCTATGCCGACATCGGTCTCTTGCAAACGTTCGACGGCGGCCGGACGTTCGCGCACACCGTTAGCGGCATGAAGAACTCCGGCAACACTTTCACCGTCGCGTTCGATCCGGACGATCCGCGCGTCGTCTTCGCCGGCACCGGTTGGTGGGAACACAATGCCGGCGATGTCTGCCGCTCCGATGACGGCGGCATGACGTGGCGCGTCGTCGGCAAGCCCGACACCGGCCTCCCCGACGGCCAGACGCGCCATCTGATCGTGGATCGCTCCAGCCCGGCGTCCGCGCGGCGCGTTTTCGTCAGCGTGAAGGACCACGGCGTCTCCTGTTCCGAAGACGGCGGCGCGAGCTGGCACGCGCGCAACACCGGCCTGCCCAACGGCAACGTCCGCGGTCTGGCACAGCATCCGCGCGAGCCGGCGGTGTTGTTTGCCTTGCTGGACGACGACGCCGGCTTGTTCCGCAGCGACGACAGCGGACAGATCTGGCGGCGTCTCGGTGACTTCACTTGGGCCGATCCGCAGGCACTGGTTGTCTGCCCGTCGGACCCGCAGCGACTCTACGTCGCCGCGCGCGAACAGTTTGGCAAAGACCGCAAGCTCCATCCCGGCGGCGTGTTCGCTTCGCGAGACGGCGGCGCGACGTGGACGCGCGTCCTGGAGGACCGGTTCATAGCCTCGCTCGCCGTGGACCCGCGCGACGCGGACACGGTCTATGCCGGCGGCATGGACCATCCGTATCACGACGAGGCGTTGGGCCACGGCCTCATGCGCTCGCGCGACGGCGGCCGCACCTGGCAGTCGCTGAACGCACTGGAACTGGCGTGCACGAAGATCGCCTCGATCACGGTGGACCCGCACCAACCCACACGGCTCTACATCAGCACCTCTGGCAACGGCGTGTTCGCGCGGGATGAGTGACGGCGGAGCGACGACGAAAACTGCTACCGTTTTCGGCGTCGTTGGCGCAAGATAGTGGTGTGGCACGTTGAGGGATGATTATGAGCGGCAAAACGAAACTTTCCCCGGTCATCGGCGCGGTCGCTTTGGCCGCCGCCTTTGTGATGGTCGGCTGCCAGCAGCATCCAGAGGGCGCGACCCCGTCATCCAAAAAGCCTTTGCGCGTCCGCGAGCCAGCCGTCGCCGACCTTTTCTACCCAAAGAACCCGCAACAGTTGTCGCAGACGATTGACGCGTTGCTAGCAGCCGCCAAGCCCGACGCAGTCCCCGGCGAACTCAAGGCGGTCATCTGCCCGCATGCCGGCTATTCGTATTCGGGATTGACCGCCGCCTTCGGCTTCAAGGCGCTCGCGGGCCGCGACGTAAAGACCATCCTTCTGCTCGCGCCGAGCCACTACGCGGCATACCAAGGCGCGTCGGTCTGCGGCGCGGACGTTTATCGCACACCGCTCGGTGACGTGAAGATTTCCGATAAATCCAAGGCGCTGACAAAAATGCCGCCGTTCATGCCGGAACCAAAGTTGACTCCAGGCCCCCAGTTCCAACGGCCCGGCTGGTATGTGCAATCGTCGCACGCCGCACCGCCGGTTGGCGAAGACACGCCGGAGACATGGGAACACTCCGGCGAGGTCGAGGTGCCGTTCCTGCAAAAAGTCCTCAAGCCATTCGAGTTGGTCTCGGTGGTCTTCGGCGACACCGACACGGCCGCCGCCGCCCAGGCGCTCGCCGGCCTGCTTGACGACCGCACACTCATCGTCGCCAGCACGGACTTGAGCCACTATCATCCTTATGACGAGGCGCGGCAGTTGGACAGCCGTACCGTCAACGCGATCCTCGCCATGACGCCCAACGCCATCGGCGGCACCGACGCCTGCGGTTTCATGCCGGTCCGCACGCTGCTGCATCTTGCCAAGCTGAAGGGTTGGAAGCCGAAGCTGCTCGACTATCGCAACAGCGGCGACACCTCCGGCAACAAGAACCAGGGCGTCGTCGGATACACGGCCATCGCGTTCTACGCGCCGGAGCAGGAGACTTACTCGAAAGAGGATCGCAAACTCCTCCTCGACCTCGCGCGGCGCACAGTGAAGGAGGTCGTCACGAAGGGCGCGCCGCCGGCGGTGGACGCGAAGAGTTTTCCGGCGAAGTTCGCCGAAGCGAAAGGCTGCTTCGTGACGCTCACCGAGAACGGCGCGTTGCGCGGCTGCATCGGCCACATCGTGCCGCAGATGCCGCTATACCAGGCGGTCGTCGAAAACGCCCAGAGCGCGGCGACGCGCGACTACCGTTTCCAGCCGGTGAAGCCGGAGGAACTGGACAAACTGGAGATCGAGGTGAGCGTGCTGACCGTGCCGCAGCCGCTCCCGTTCAGCTCGCCGGACGATCTGCTCGCCAAGCTGCGGCCGCATCGCGACGGCGTGGTGTTGCAAATCAGCGGCCACGGCGCGACGTATCTGCCGCAGGTCTGGGACCAGCTTCCCGACAAGGTCATGTTCCTCAACACGCTGTCCGAGAAAGCCGGCTGTCCGCCCGACGCGTGGCGCGGCCCGGGCACGGCGGTCGCCATCTATCACGTCGAGGCGTTCAAGGAATCGGAGAAGTAGCATGACCGCCGCGGAGACGCCGCCCCGCAACGGTCCCGCAAGCCACCTGTTGCTGCTCGCCGTCGGCGGGCTTGGCGCGGCGTCGGTCATCGCGCAGTTGGTGTTGATGCGCGAGATGCTCGGCGCGTTCGCTGGCAACGAAATGGTGCTCGGCATCATCCTGGGCAACTGGCTCCTGCTCACCGGCGCGGGCGCGTGGCTGGGCCGCGCATCGGGCCGCCTCAAAAACCGCGAGGGCTCGTTCATCGCCGGGCTGATCTTCATCGCCGTGGCCCCGCTCGTGCAGGTTTTTCTGCTCGCTGTGCTGCGTGCCGTCGTTTTCGGCCGCGGCATCCAGGTTGGCGTCACGGAAACCGTGCTCGCCAGTTTCGCGGTGCTGCTCCCCTTCTGCGTCGCCTCCGGCTGGCTGCTGACGCTGGCGTGCTCCGTCGTCGCGAACAAAGACGACGCCTCCGGCATCGGCCGCGTTTATGTCGCCGACAGCATCGGCAGCATCGCGGGCGGCGCGTTGTTCAGCTTCGTGCTGGTGCGGTGGTTCGACCACATCGGCATTCTCTTCTTCCCGGCATTGTTTAACCTGCTGCTCGCAGGCGCGCTGGCGGCGCGGTTCGGCAAAAAACTTCTGCTCGGCGTCGCCACCGTCCTCGCGGTAGCGCTCGCGGGCGTCATCCTCTTCGCCAACGCCGACGCGCTGGCCACGGCAATCCGGTTCTCACACGAACGCGTCGTCTTTCGCGGCAACTCACCCTACGGCAAACTCGTCGTTACCGAATCCTCCGGCCAATACAACTTCATCGAGAACGGCCTGCCGCTCATCTCCACCGACAACACCCAGCAGGTCGAGGAGACCGTCCACTACGCCATGGCGCAGCGGCCCGATGCCCGCCGCGTGCTGGTTGTCTGCGGCGGCGTCTCCGGCACCGCGCGTGAAATCCTCAAGTATGGCGCCGTCGACGTCACCTGCGTCGAACTCGACCCGCTCATCATCGAGGCGGGCTACAGGTTCCTCCCTGACAACCTCATGGGCATCATAACGGGCGAGCACGGTACACTTCCACGCATCACTTTCGTCAACACCGACGGCCGGCTGTTCGTGAAACGAACCGCCGAGCGCTATGATGTCGTCATTGTGGACGTGCCCGACCCGTCCACGTCGCAGCTCAACCGCTTCTACACGACGGAGTTCTTCGGCGAGGTCAAGCGCCTGCTGACCGACGGCGGCGTGCTGTCGTTCGCGCTGGGCCGCTACGGGGACTATGTCAGCCCGGAACTGGCGCGGCTGCTCGCGTCGGCGCGGCGCACGCTCGACACGGCGTTCAAGAACGCCCTGATGATTCCCGGCAGGCGTGTCTTCTTCCTCGCCTCCGACGGCCCGCTGCACGAGGACATCGCCGCCCGCATCGAGGCGGCGCACATCCCCACCCGCCTCGTCAACCGCCATTACCTCGACGCCATGCTTGCGCCTGACCGCATGGCGGACATGCGCCGCGCCGCCGCGCAACCCGCCGCCGTGAACCGCGACTTCAGCCCGGTGCTCTACTACTACCACCTGCTCCACTGGATAAGTCAGTACCGGGTGAAATTCGGCCTGCTCGAGGCGGCGTTGCTGGCGTTGCTGGCGGTCTATCTGGTGCGACTGCGCGCCGCGCCGCTGGCGGTCTTCGCGTCGGGCTTCGCCGCGTCGGGACTGGAAATCGTGTTGCTGCTGGCGTTCCAGATTCTCTACGGCTCCGTCTATCAGCAGCTCGGCATCATCGTCACCGCTTTTATGGCGGGCCTGGCGGCGGGAGCGCTTGGGATGAATTTTACTGGGAGGGGCGACGTCCACGTCGCCCCATCTTCATCAATCACCGGCGGCGTGGACGCCGCCGCTCCCAGTGGGGCTGTTCACGCGCGCGGACAGGAAAGTCCGCGTCACAGACGGCTGCTGGCCCGGCTCGCATTTGCCGTCGCGGCGTTCGCGGCGCTGCTACCTCTGTGCCTGGTGGCACTCGCTCGCGTCGGCGGCAACAGCAGCGGATTTCTCTTCGTGCAAACAATCATCGCGCTGCTCACCCTCATCCTCGGCGCACTCGTGGGCATGCAGTTCCCGTTGGCGAGCCGGCTCAGCACGGAAGACACCGCCGCCACCGCGTCGCGGCTCTACACGGCGGATTTCGTCGGCGCGTGTCTGGGCGCGCTGCTGCCGAGCACGTTGCTGATCCCCCTCATCGGCGTCCCCGCCGTCTGCCTCCTCATCGCCGCCCTGAACGTCGTGGCAGCCGTCGCCGTCCAAAAAAGCAGCCACGGATAAACACGCATGCGCATGGAAGGATTGAAACAGGCAATTAGAGGCGGTAGTATAAAACCATGAAGACGATCCGCTATGTCTATTGGCAGGACCAGGACAAGTGGTTGGGATACATCGAAGAGTTTCCCGACTACATGACCCAAGGAGAAACCTTGGAAGAGCTTCAGGAAAACCTGAAGGACATTTACGATGATCTCGTCGGAGGCAAGGTTCCCGGCGTTCGCCATGTCGCTGAACTCCCCGTCGCATGAAACGGCTGGATCTCATCCGGCAGATCGAACAGAGCGGCTGCGGCTTCATCCGTCACGGCGGCAGACACGATTGGTATCAGAACCCGCGTACCGGCGCCTGCCAGCCCGTCCCTCGCCACCGCGAGATCAACGAACACCTCGCCCGCCATATTCTCAAGAAGCTGAAAGACTGATTGCGGCGACAACCGCGTTGGGTGAATCGGTGTTCATCCTTGGCCGCCCTTCTGCCCCTCCCTCCGTGTAATCGGTGTCATCCGTGGATCATTTCCGGCCTTCGTCGCGCCGCCTCCCGCCAAAACCCGTGGACCGACTCAGCCGCAAAGATGGCCGCAACAACGCTCGGCGAAAATAGCTTGATGCAGCAAGCTGCAAAGATGAGAATCTCCAAGGAAGCTCGAAATTAAATAACCCACGCACTTGCCCACTAATATGCCACCACTCCAAGCGCAAGTTC
Organism: uncultured bacterium; assembly: GCA_903870275.1. Taxonomy (GTDB): domain Bacteria; phylum Verrucomicrobiota; class Verrucomicrobiia; order CAIQCK01; family CAIQCK01; genus CAIQCK01. The sequence goes on from CAIQCK010000083.1 coordinate 13,802, forward strand.
TGCAACGGTTCGCCGACCTCGCAAAGGTTTCCGAACAAATACCGCTCACTGGCCATCAATCAATACACGCAGAAGTAAAGGCATTCTACGTCTGGGCTTCAAGTGCCTTGAATCTGCTGCAAGGCGTATTCGGCAAGACCAGCCCACATTACGTGCGGTTCGAGGCTGAAATCTCCGGTATCCAAAACAATTATGTTAGCCAAACTCGGCTTCAAGCTTGTTGTGGCATTTTCCTTGGGGCAAAAAGCGACGCTGATGGTGGACATCTGTTTAACATAGAAGCATCCATCGCCGGGGAAGTCTTCGGTGACATCGTTTCGGCCGCCAAAGCCGCACTCTCCGAAGGCCACCACACCGTTGCAGCCGTGCTTGCATGCGCGGCCCTAGAGGATGCACTGAAGCGTTTTGCAACCGCCCAAGGCCTTGATGTGGTCGGTAAGTCAATGGACGAAGTGGTGAATGCTTTGAAATCACAAGGAGTTGTCTCTGGCGTACAAAAGACGTTGCTATCGGCGATGCCAAAAATTCGGAATCTTGCAATGCACGCCGACTGGCAGCACATCAGCCCGCAAGACGCTGGTAGCGTGGTCGGCTTTGTAGAACAGTTTTTACTTACGCATTTTCCTTAGTGCGGCTAACACCTCAATTAGGTTTAGCACAACTGCGTTCCGCACGCTGACACTAATACCGAAGTTGCTCAAACGTGCTGCTAAACTATGCAGCTGATTGATTTGGGATGAAACTTCGGTATGCTCCGAGGGCTTGATGAAAACACTTCCGCAGATGGCGCTGCTTCCGCCCTCCTGAGATTATGCGGAGCAACCGAGACTACCTCATGCAGCAGTTGAAGTTCCTGCCGCTGGTCATCGTTTTCGCGGCGGGCGGGATTGGCATGTTCTTCGTCCCGTCCACCGTTTGGGGCGCTATTGCCGCGGTGTTGTTTGCTCTCGCGCTGTTGTTGTTCATCCGTGACCGCCTGCTGGCGCGGTCGGGCCGCCGGGTGCAGGGCGTGGTGGTGGACCATCAAATCGTGGAGGGCTGTTTCATCCCGGTCATCGAGTTTTGGGACTATGAGGGCAGAATCCGCCGCGAAGCCACCGGGTCGGGCGGCGGCGTCAAGAAACCGCCCGTGGGCAGCCGCGTCAACGTGCTTTACGATCCGGCGGGCAAACGCGGCTGCGAGTTGGACCGGTTCTGGCGACGGCACGGCTTCACGCTGGCGGCTCTGTTGCTCGGCACCATCTTCGCAGCCGGGGCTATCTTTCAAAAATGACGGCAACGTTGACGACGGTTGGGAAACTCACTCCATGATCACCATAAGCCGTGCCACTCCCGAAGACGCGGAAACCATTTTGGCGTTGCAGAAGCTCGCGTATCAATCGGAAGCAAGGCTCTACAACGACTGGTCGCTGCCTCCCCTGACCCAAACCCTTGATTCTCTGCGCAATGAGTTCGCGGATTCGGCGGTTCTCAAGGCGACGATGGCCGATCGCATTGTCGGTTCAGTCCGGGCCAAAGTCAGCGGAGGCACTTGCGCCATCGAGCGACTCATTGTTCATCCGGAGTTTCAAGGACAAGGCATCGGTTCCCAATTGTTGCGGGCGGCCGAGGCGAGTTGCGCGGGCGTGGCAAGGTTCGAACTCTTCACTGGGAGCAAGAGCGAAGGCAACCTCCGCCTCTATCAGCGCCATGGCTACACCATCACCCACACCCAGCCGATCTCGCCAACCGTGACCCTCACGTATCTCGAAAAACCGGCGAAGATCGCCGAAAGGTAGGGCGAGGCGTCCCGCCGAGCCGTAACCGATGACGACCCAACGCACGGCTCGGCGGGACGCCTCGCCCTGCCTTTGAACCCAAACCCAACACTGTCCCGCGTTTTAACGCGCCCTACCAACGACAACCCGGTAGAGCCGAATCCCTGGGCCGGCCAAAAGAATGCGATGTCGATTTAAGAACATTTCGGCGCGCCCGGCGGTCGCGCCCCACCGCCATTACACCGCAAGCTCATATTTGCGGTTTGTCGCCGATCATGTTCTATTCGCTCAACTTCCCATGAGACTCTGGACAATTCATCCGCGGTATCTCGACGCGAAAGGATTGGTCGCGGTCTGGAGGGAGGCGCTGCTGGCTCAACGGGTGCTCGCGGGAGCCACCAAGGGTTATCGTCATCATCCGCAGCTTGCGCGGTTCCGGGCGCAGGCCGATCCTCTCGCCGCCATCGCGACATTCCTGGTCGGCATTGCCCGCGAGGCGCAGCGCAGGGGCTACCATTTCAATGCCACCAAGATTTTGCCGCGGCGGTTCGGCGGGCGGATTCCCGAGACGCGCGGACAGTTGCTCTACGAATGGCGTCATCTCAAGGCGAAACTGCGACGGCGGGCGCCCTTGATCTATCGCCGGTTTCGGAGCGTCACCGCGCCGAAGCCGCATCCGCTGTTTCGCATCGTGCCGGGCGATGTCCGGGAATGGGAAAAGAAGTGAGGGTGCAGCCGGCAGGCCGGCTGCCGGATGAAACCGGCCGGCTATGTTTGTGGCGCCGGCACGCCGCGGCGCATCCACAAAATATAGGTATTTTCTCTTGACACGATCACTAATTCTCTATACTTTCCACCCCGCAATGAAACGCAAGACTGAAGCCGTAACTATGCAGTTGCCGCCGCCCCTCACCCCGGCCCTCTCCCCACTCACGTGGGGAGAGGGAGAAGTTATCGCACGACTAACGGCGTTCACTATTTGGTGACCGCATTGCGGAGGCCCCATTCCCTCTCCCCATCCGATGAGGAGAGGGTCAGGGTGAGGGGCGCCCGGGTTCAATTGCATAGTTACGACTGAAGGCGGAAGGCGGTGATGCTGCCGCAACAACAAATGTACAAAACGAACCCAAATGATGGACGCGAGCAAGACATGAAAACACCGTTTTCCATTGAAAAATGAACATTCCGAGTTGGAGAGGTCCCCGTGAGAAAACATGTTTTTACGAAACGAACCCAAATGAAGAAATGCAAATACTGTGATTGCAGCATCTTGTGAAAAGCGGCCGACAGGGAGAAAACAAAACGAAGCCAAATGAGCCAAGTGATACGGATAAATCCGATAAAATCCGGTTGAATCCGGCCAAATCCGACCCGATGAGATTGCAAAGGCGCGACAGTCAGCGCGGCCTTCAGCATGACGATTCATCAAGCGAGCCGTCCATCCGGCAGCATCGTATGACGCACCGCCCCACGAACGCCGGGTTGATTCAGCCGTTCGTTTCGGTATGCTCCGGGGGCATGATGAAAACACTTCCGCTGCTGGTGTTGCTCCTCTGCTCTGCCATCCTCCGCGCGGACGCGCTCGATCCGGTCCCGCTCTGGCCCGACGGCGCGCCGGGCGCGTTCGGCAAGACGGAGTTCGACATCCCGACGTTAACACCGTATTTGCCGGACGCGGCAAAGGCCACGGGCGCGGCGATCGTGATTTGCCCCGGCGGCGGTTACGGCGGGCTGTCGAAACACGAAGGACAGGACTACGCGCTCTACCTGAACCAGCACGGCGTGGCGGGCTTTGTGCTGCGTTACCGGCTTGGCTCGCACGGCTACCGGCATCCGGCGATGCTCAACGACGCGACGCGCGCGGTGCGGCTGGTGCGGGCGCGGGCCGGTGACTGGAAGGTGGACCCGAAGCGTGTGGGCATCATGGGTTCGTCGGCGGGCGGCCATCTCGCCTCAACGCTGGTGACGCACTTCGACGCGGGCAAGCCCGACGCGAGCGATCCGGTCGAGCGCCAAAGCAGCCGGCCGGATATCGGGGTGTTGTGTTACGCGGTGATCTCGATGGGCCCGAACACGCACGGCGGATCGAAGAAAAACCTGCTGGGAGAAAATCCGCCGGAGGAATTGGTGAAGCTGTTGTCGAACGAGCTGCAGGTGACGAAGGAGACGCCGCCATGTTTCATCTGGCACACGTATGAGGACAAGGCCGTGAAGGTGGAGAACAGCCTGGACTTCGCCGCGGCGCTGCGGCGTTGCGGCGTGCCGTTCGACCTGCATATTTATCAGCAAGGCCGCCACGGCATCGGCCTGGCCGACAAGGAGCCGTTCGCCAACCCGCATCCGTGGGCGCATGACCTCGTCTTCTGGCTGAAGGCGCAGGGGTTTGTGAAGTAGCGGCGCGGCGGGACATGAGACAACTTACAATTAGCCACGAAGATTTCATGAAAGAAACCGGCTCCTCGATGTCCCGAAGAAATTTTCTGCGCCGCACGGCCGCGTTCACGGCGGCGTTTTCCGTCGTGCCGCGCCACGTGCTCGCGGGCGCGGGCGATGCCGCCCCGAGCCGCAAACTCAACATCGCCGGCATCGGCGTCGGCGGCATGGGTGAAAACAATCTCTACGCCTGTGCGGGTGAGAACATCGTCGCGCTCTGCGACGTGGACCCGAGTAATGCCGCCGGGACGTACCTGCAGTATCCGAAGGCGAAACAATACAAGGATTTCCGTGTCATGCTCGAGCAGCAGAAGGACGTGGACGCGGTAATCATCGCCACGCCCGACCACACGCACGCCGTGATCGCCATGGCCGCGATGCAGTGCGGCAAGCACGTCTATGTGCAAAAGCCGCTGGCGCATTCCGTCAAGGAGGCGCGCGTGCTGACCGAAGCCGCGCGCCGGCACAAGGTCGTCAGCCAGATGGGCAACCAGGGCCGTTCCGGCGACGGCATCCGGCTGATTTGCGAATGGATCTGGAGCGGCGCGATCGGCCCGGTGCGCGAGGTGCACGCCTGGACCAACCGGCCCGTCTGGCCGCAGGGCGTTGAGGTCCTGCGGCCCACCGATACGCCGCCGCTGCCAAAGGGAATGGCGTGGGATTTGTGGATCGGGCCGGCGCCGTATCGGCCGTATCATCCGGCGTATCATCCGGAGAAATGGCGCGCGTGGTGGGATTTCGGCACCGGCTCGCTCGGCGACCTCGGCTGCCACATCATGGACCCGGTGTTCTGGGCGCTGAAACTGAAATATCCGGTGAGCGTGGAAGGCTGCATCTCGACGTATTGGGAGGATTTCTGGAAAAAGACCGAGCCGAAGAACGAAACGTATCCGCGCTCCAGCATCGTCCGCTACAAGTTCCCGGCGCGCGAGGAGATGCCCGAGGTCAAAATCACGTGGTGGGATGGAGGCCTGAAGCCGCCGCGCCCGGACGAACTCGAACCCGGCCGCAAGATGGGCGATGACGACGGCGGCGTGCTGTTCATCGGCGACAGAGGCAAGCTCATGTGCGGATGCTACGGCCGCAGCCCGCGGTTGATCCCGGAAACGGCGATGAAAGAGTTCAAGCTGCCGCCGAAGACGCTGGAACGCATTCCCGGCGGCCAAGCGGGACACGAGAAAGACTGGGTGCGCGCGTGCAAAGGCGGCAAACCGGCGAGTTCCAATTTCGATTACTCCGGCCCGCTGTCGGAGATGGTGCTGATGGGAAACCTCGCCGTTCGATTCCCGGACCGCCTGCTGCTCTGGGACGGCGGGAAGATGGAAATCACCAACGACAAGGACGCCAACGCCTACGTCGCGCGACAGTATCGTCAAGGCTGGACGCTCTAGGACGACGCCAGTGAACGTGGCAGCAAGAAACGAAAGCCCCGCACGCCGTCGAGCGCGCGGGGCTTTTCGATTTCGTTGGATGAGTGACTTAGTGAGCCGAACCTGCCGGCACGTTGAGTTGCATAAACTCGACCGGCACGCCCTCGTGCAGGATAAACGCCACCTTCACGCCGGGCGCGGCCACGAACGGCGGAACAAGTACCTTCTTGCCCTTCAATTCCGCCTCGATGTCGTCCACCTCGTAGGCGAGGTGCGTCATCGTCTGAATCTCCTTCGGCATCGGGCTGCCGAACTCGAACCGCAGCCACTCGACTTTCATCGGATCTGCGTCAACCGCAGTGACATAGACCTTGGCCTCTTTCAAATACGTCTCGTTCGGCCGCGGCTGCCGGGACGGGATGCCGACGTGATGGAATTCGCGCATGACGGGTCTCTCTTAGAATTTCACGCCGGGATTGGTGAAGCGCAGGCCGGCACCATCGTGATAGGTCGCGTATTCGGTCACGATCGCGCCTTCGGGGCCGGCGATCATGAAGTGTTTCGCCTCGGCCCGGTTCAGCGATGCGATCTCGCCGGGCTTCAGCCACTGGCAATGCCGGGCAGTGATGAACGACTCCTGGCTCTTCGGCAACTCGATCGGGCACGGACTGGTCGCCTCGCCTTCGCCGAACGTGAATATGCCGCCGTGGCGCACATGCCAGGCTTCCATCTTCGGCTTCGCGTCCGCCGTTTTCACGTGGGCGTGCTCGACGATCATCTGGCCGGGGAGCAGGTAGATCTCGTGGCCGAAGTAACCGTTCTCCTTGTCGTTCCACCAGAAGATGCCGCCCATGCCCACGTTGACAAAATCGTTCAGGCCGAAATCAATCGCCCAGAAATCCTTGCCCTTGAGCCTGTCCACGACCGGGTAGTGGAAGCGCTTCATCATGTCGTAGTAAGCCTTCCGCGCTTTCTCGCCGTCGAAGCTGCCGTCTTTTTTGTAAAACTCGCTGTTCTTTTGTTTCATGGTGATTTTCACAGGGGTTGGGGTTTTCTTGCACGCGGCGCACGTGTCAGCGAAAGCCTGGCCGCCCGCCGTCAACAGCGCGGCGCCGGCCACCGCGTTTCGGATCGCCTCGCGTCGGGTCATTCTGGTGTTGTTTGTCATGATTGTCTTTCCAACCGGCGACGGCGCTCGGCCGTTGCCGGGCTACGGTTTCTAGTGAAACAAGCGCGCGCGGATAGTAGGGAACGACCCGACCAAAGCCAAGCACTTCGTGTGCAAACGGCTGGTGCGAGTCCCGCACCGTCCCGCGGGCTACGGCAGGAACGAGCAGACGTATTCGCAGATGCCGGACTTGACCTCGATGTCGAAGCCCGACTTCGCCGGCACGTCGAAAAGCTGGCCGGCCGCGTAGGTGGCGACGGCGGAATTGCCGTCGAGCTTCACGACGCACTCGCCGGCAACGATCTCCATGCGCTCGGACGCGCCGGTGCCGAAGTGGAACTTGCCGGGATAGATAAGGCCGATAGTCTTCTTGCTGCCGTCCGGGAACAGAATGCTGTGGCTGATGACCTTGCCGTCGAAATAGACGTTGGCCTTCGCCACTGCCGTCACGCCGCGAAACTCCGTGGGTATGTTTGCCATAGTGCCGTTAGTTTCAAGACGCGCGCCGAAATGTCAAGCCGCCGGCAACGTATTGACCAACCCAAGGCCGAGCGAAGCGCCGCGCTCCTAGTGCGCTTTTTCCATATATGCCGCGCGCTTCATCCTCGCATAGTCCATGATCTGGTCGAATTCCGCGTCGGTCAAGTGGGCCTTGCCCCGCATCTTTATCATCCACTCCTGCCATTTGGCCGGATCCACGCGCGAGGGACTGGGCACGTCGTGGCAACCCAGGCACTTCGTCTGAAAAAGCTGACGCCCCGCCGCCATTTCCGGCGTTTCCTGTGCGGTCGCCGGCGCAGCGGGCCGCGGCGATTCCCGGAGCCGCTTGGCGTAGGCGCTCAGTTGGTCGTATTCATCGTCGGTCAACTGCGCCCTGCCCCGCCACTTCCACAGCCAACGATTCCACGTCATCTCCTCCACCCTCGGATTCGGCGGGTCGTGACACCGGCCGCACTTGGCCACCAGCAGCTTCCTGCCGGCGATCATCTCCGGCGGTTCCGACGACGAGGCTCCGGAGGCAGGCGCAGCAGCGGCGGGAGGCGGTGGCGGCGTTTTCGCGGCGGCCTGGGCACCCAGTTGGACCGCGCACTCTTTGGCCAGCAGCATCGGCCACTGCGGAATATTGAAATAGCCGGGGTTTGTCTGCTTCCGCTGCCGGTAGAGGTTCCAGAACTTCTTGTTGAACTCCGAACCCGAAACGCCGAGTTGGGGATACAGCTCCACCGCCTTCCGCTGCCAGTCCTCGCCGCGCGCGGCGCCAACCGTCAGCGCAACGCCCAACACGACGGCCCAGAATCTAAAACGCATTCGTTGCACGGTTACTCCATGCCTCCATCTTGCGGATTTGTCGAGTGCAAGTTCTGCACGCTTGCCCGCCACAACATAATCAGTCCCATTCGAGGATCGTCACGCCCGCGATGGCGGACAGATCAATGGAATGATCTCGCGCTTGTTCCGCCGGTAGATGCGGAAATCCCCCTCGTCCACCGTGATGACGCTGTGCTTTGGAAAAAGCTCGGTCATGCGGATGAGACAGAGGTCGGCGAGGTCCGGTTTGCGGTCGGCGTAGCGTTTGGCCAGCGCGGCAAGCTGTGGGAGATGGTCGTTGCTATCGAAGGCCAGCGTGATCAGTCCCTCTTCGATCATCTCCAACACCAGTTCCACGCTGCCGAGATGAAACGCAGCCTCCGCCAACACCGCCTCGCAGGTCAGCAACGGCTCGGTGACGCGGCCGGCAACGCTCACGGCCCAGTCGTGATGAACGTCGCGCGCGTTCGCAAAGGCGACCAAAAAGCCCGTGTCGGCGATGCCGTTCATGGCCGGGAAAAGCCTTTGCGCGTAGAGAGGTCACTTGCGCCCCGGACAGCGCCTGCCAACCGCATGAATCCCTGGCCGGACTTTGCCTTGCGGGCCTTTTCCAACTGCTCGCGAACAATACGACCCTGGGAAGTGCCCGTCCGCGCCGCGGTCTGCTCCAGCCATGCGGCCAGTTCCTTTGGAACACGAACGGTAATTGTATGACCCATATGGCAGAACTGTAATCACATCGGCCCTGCCTTGTCAAAACCATTTCGCGGGTCCTTCACTTCAAGGAGATTAGACAAATCACCACCGCTTCTCCCCCCGCTACTGGCGCAAGACAAACTTGACGATGGAAGCACCCGGGTCTTGCTGTAGCACCACATAATAGACCAACGCACCGAGCAGTCCATGAACAATCCCAACAGCCCAGAGGTTTGGGTGCCGACGATAAATCAGCGTAAAAAACACGCCCGCCGGCAGAACAAAACTCATCAGCGTCATGTTGGGAAAATGGGAAACGCTGAACAGCACGGCGGTCACGATCGCGTGGAGCCAAGGCTGCCGGAACAAACTATTAAGATTTCTGCCGATGAGATTTTGGACGGCGAACTGCTGGGCGACACCCCAGATCGGATACAAGCCCAAAGACACCCAAAACGTCCACGGCAACGGGAGCGAACCCAACCACACACCCAAGGCACAAATGGTAATTGCCGCGGGAACGCCAAAAACCATCTGCGCACGAAGTGCGCGCTTGAAGTTGTCCGTCCTCATTCCCCAGCAGCGCCAAACCTGTCTGGACTGCGCCGCACGCCAGCCAACGTAGCCAAGAAACCCAAGCGCGATAATCGCATTACAGACACGGCCCGCCGTGGTCGAAACAAGCGACTTCGCCAGCTTGTGGACGATCCCCGCGACGATGATGGCGATCAACTCAGGGTAATGAGGACCTGATGTTTCGCAATAATCCAACCCTTGGTTCATCTGCGTCAGACCCGCCACGGCGACCGCATCGGCTGCGACAGAAACCGGTTTGCAGCCTCATCGTTGACAAAGCGCTCCGTCGCCGCGTTCCACGCCAGCGTGCGCCCCAAGCGGGCGGCGATTTCCACCAGGTTGCACGTGGTCGTGGCGTGATGGCCAATCTCAGCGGAAGCGGCTGTCGGGCGACGCGTGCGGATGCAGTCGAGAAAATTGCGGTGCGGTCCTGGAGTAGAATAAAGATGAACCTCCTCCGGCCGGACAACCGACATCAGAAGGCTCTCGCGGCTGGCGGTCATGATTCCGCCGCCGTTGATGTGAATCCAACCGTCCGTGCCCACAAACCGGATGCCGTCGGGATGCGGTTTTCCTTCGCTACTGAAACTCATCCGCACGCCGTTCGGGTAGCGAACCTCGGCCTGCCACTCGACAATCGCATCCACCATCCCGCCGACGGGGATTATGGCCACGGGCGCGCTTATTTCCACCGGCTTGACGTCGTCGCCGATGGCCCATTGCGCAATGTCCACGAAATGCACGCCGTTGGCGGGAATAAAGCCGCGCGAGTAATCCAGGATGTGATACCAGTAGTAATTGAGGATGCGCTCCGGGCAAAACGGCACCCACGGCGCCGGTCCCAGCCAGAGTTCGTAATCCATTCCCTCAGGCACCGGCCCAGTCGGAAAGTTTCGCTGCGGCTGTGTCGCGTAATGAATGCCGACGATGCCCACCTCGGCACGCGTCAGCCGCCCGATCCTCCCGTTGTGAACCAACTCGCAGGCATGGCGGAACGCCGCCATCGAGCGCCGCTGCAAACCCGTCTGAAGCACCCGCCCGCAACGCGCCGCAACCTCGACCACGCGCCGTCCCTCCGCCACCGCGTAGGTGAGCGGCTTCTCCACATAGACATCCTTGCCCGCTTGCATCGCCGCGATGGCTTGCGCCGCGTGCCAATGGTCCGGCGTCCCGATGCAAACCGCGTCCACGTCATCGCGCGACAACAACTCGCGAAAGTCGCCGCAGGCCACGCAACCGTTGTGGCCGGGCGCCTGGTTGATGCGACTCCGATAAGTTTCCCGCCGCGAAGCGATCGGATCGCAAACCGCCACGATGCGCACGTCCTTCTCGACCAGAAAAGCCTCACGGTGGCGCGTGTTGATGTTGCCCGTCCCGATCAGGCCGATGGCGATGCGGTTGCTTGGAGCCACCGCGCCATCGCGCCCCAGCGCCGACGACGGGATCAGCTCGGGGAACGCCGCCACGGACATGGTGACAGCAGCGTTCCGCAGGAAGTCACGCCGTGTGATGCCGTCTGAAACCTTGACGTTTGTCTTCATGCGCAACGCCGCGCATCCTCTGACTAGCCACTCATTTCTTCAACCACTTTGTCAAAAAGCGCAGGCCGCTTTCGACATGGGTCTCGTGCACGCCGTCGCGCAGGTCCATCTCGATGCGGTCGCCGATGCCCAGCTTGTCGTAGGGCTGGCGCGCGGCGGCGAACTCCTCCACCACCATCGGCCAGTGCGCGATGTGGTCGCCCTTGCCGGTCTGCACTTGGAACGGCCGCGGGCAGATCAGGCTCACCACATCCGCATCCGTGGACTCCAGCAACCAGCCAGCGAAGAACGCGTGCTCCTCCTTCGTCTCCAGGAAGCAACTGTAGCGCGGGTCGGGAATCACCATCTTGTTGCGGCGGTGGTTGAACCACCCGGCGCAAACGCCCACTTTGATTCGCGGCTCCAGCGGCATCCAGAACATCGTCGCCAGCCCGCCAAGCGAAAGGCCCCACATGCCCACCCGCTCCGCATCCACACCCGGCTCCTGAATCGCTTCATCCAGCAACCGTTGCATCCGCGCCAGTTCGATGCCCGGCAGACTCAGGTCGGCAAGCCGGCAGAGCCGCTCAATACGATTGCGCCGCTCGACGGAGCGCAGATTCATCGGCACAATCACCGCAAAACCCGCCTTCACCAACTCGCGCGCGAAGGCGTGATACGCCCCGCCGTCATCGTTCAAACCGAATGTCCGTTCCGGAAAACTGCCGATCCCATGCTGCACGATCACGAGCGGCACGCGCTTGCCTGCGCTGGCGCCAGGCGGCGCCGCGAAAATCCCCTCCGCCGCTAGTTCGCCCAGCGGCACGCGCCACCACTCGGCCTTCAGGTCGCTCAACGGTTCGTAGCGGCTGCGCTCCAGCTTGCCGGTCTTCTCCAGTGTCGGCGGCTTGATGACCTTGCGCCAGCGTTCGCGGTTCGGTTCGACGCTCTTGAGGAACGCCTCGACGCTCGAATAATCGCGATGCCACGCTTTCGCCGCCCGCGCCGGATAATCCTCCACCAACATCTTCCGCAGGTAGGCTTCAAGCTGCGCCGCATAGGCGTCGGTGCGCTTCTCCTCGGCGGCCTTGAGTTCCTTTGTCGCCGCGGTGTCATCCGCAGCCGCAGCTTGCGCCGCTCCACACAAACAAAACGCGGCAACAACCATCACGCAGAACGCGTAAGTCTTCATGAGGTAAGGTCTCATTCTTTGGCTCCTTGCAGATCGGAATACAACTCAACATTGGCACACCGTCTCGTCGCGAAGCCTGTGCCGCTGCACGCGCCGCGCTCAACACCAACAACACCGTTTATGTGGCCAGCATTTCCGGCCGGAGCCCGGACCGCGTCACGCCAGCTTCGGGACGACAAACGGCGCGCGGTCTTGGCGACGGGAAAGCTGATTGGCTTGGTCGCCAAACTCACCGGTAAAGCACGCTTGCTTGGAATCGAATGTCACCCACGGGCCGAGCGTCGCGGGCGTCGCGCCAAGATCAACGCCGTTTTCGCGCAGGCTTTCGCGGCAGCGCTCGAAAGCGTCCAGCAGCTCCCCGTTGGAACGAACCCTCTCCCGGATTTCGCCGGGCGACGATTGTTTCCCAAGCCGGTGCGAAACGTTCGCCATGTGACAGCACGCGGCGGAACCGTATCCCACCGACGGCCCGGCGGCCAGCGTGTCGGCCTTCCGGCTGCGCACGGCGGCGATGAAGTTGGTCGCGTGGGCAATTTCGATCTCGCCGGTTTTCCGGCCATCCTTGAACTCCTTGAGTTTCTTGCCCTCGTTGTCGAACACCGTGCCGCCGGTGTAATCGCCCGCGAAGTAGCCGCCTTCGCATACGAACACGATGCCGCCGCTGGCGCCGCGGAATTTTCCCATCCCCTCGGCTCCTTTCGCATCTGGCACTTTGGAAACATTGCGGATCTCGCAGATGATCGGCACGGGCTGGTAATCGAAGATGGCCACGTGGGTGTTCGGCGTCTCGCCGGCGTCGTCGAACGCAAATCGTCCGCCGATGCTCATCGCGCGCGGCGGCGGCTGGTTCATTCCCAGTCCCCAGCGGCAGATGTCAGTCACATGCACGCCGTTGTTGCCCATTTCGCCGTTGCCGGTGGGCCAGACCCAATGCCACTCGTAGTGCAGTTGCTTGCGCATCACCGGCGTCTTTGGGGCCGGGCCGCACCAGATATCGTAATCCATCGTTTCCGGCACGGGCGTCGGCTCGCTGACCTTGCCGATGCCGGTCCGCGCGCGATAGATCAGCGCGTGCGCAAACCGGATGGCGCCGATCTGGCCACTGCGCAGGTAGTCAAACGCCTGCGGCAGCGCCGCGCTGGAGCGGCGTTGCGTGCCGACCTGGACGATCCGCTTGTATTTGCTCGCGGCGGCGACCATCTGCCGGCCTTCCCAGATGTTGTAGGAGAACGGCTTCTCGACATATACATCCTTGCCCGCCTGGCACGCCCAGATTGTCCCCAACGCGTGCCAGTGGTTCGGAATGGCCAGCACAACGGCATCAATACTCTTGTCGTCGAACACGCGCCGAGGATCCGAGTAGGCGGTGACCGTCTCGCCACGGTCTTTGAACAGCTTGACGCCATCCTCGAGGACCGCCTTGTCCACATCGCACAACGCTGCGATCTTCACTCCCGGCACCTCGCGGAAACTCTTGATGAGCTGCCGGCCCCGCCCGCCCACACTGCCGGGGATTTTGATTCCGCCCAGCCCGACCATGGCGATTCGCACTTCGCTGTCCGCGCTGCCAGCGGTCGCCAGGCTCGGCATTCCAAACGCCAGTCCCGCGACCGCCGAAGTTTTCAAGAAATCCCTGCGTGTCAGTTGTTTCATGTTTTTCTCCAAATAGCGGCATCCCGCCAGCTTTCGTTTTCAACATCCCCGGATGCGGCGTTGGCGTCTGACCAATCATTGGGCGGGACGCGCCGGACGCTCAAGGCTTTTTCTGCTCTTTGAACTCGCGAGCCAGTCGCCGCGCCTCTTCGAGTTGTTTTTGCGTCAGCCGCTGCGCGACTTCGGATTGGGTCTGTTTCGCCAGATCGTAATCTTGCTCAGCAGAGAGATTGAACCACTTCTCAGCCTCCACGTAATTGGTGGCTACGCCTCTCCCGTATTGGTAGAAACTGCCGAGCATGTATTGGCCCGTGGGATGTCCCTGCTCGGCGGCTTTGCGGAACCACTTGATGGCTTCGATTTCGTTCGTCGCCACACCCGTCCCGTTATGATAGCAGAAGCCCAGCAACACCTGCGCCACCGGGTAGTTTTTCTCGGCCGCCTTTTGATACCACTTGACCGCCTCGACGGTATTCGTCTTCACGCCGTTCCCGCTCTCGTAGTATCCGCCGAGCACGGTCTGGTCAAACACACTCCCCTGCTCCGCGGCTTTGCGATGGCGCTCGACTTCGGCTTCGTCCGCACCCTGCGAGCTGACAGCCAGCAAAAGCGCGGCAGTGGCGGTGGTAAATGTAACGAGGTTTGCGAGAGTTTTCATTTCAATGTTTCTTGCGACGGTGCGGAACCTACCCCCGCGATATTTACCCCGTCAAGGCGCAAAGGGTTTTGACGGCATACTACAATGGTAGTATGTCAGTTCGAAACCTGTAGCGACGGTCCCTGACCGCCGAAATCATTCATCCCGGACTTCAGTTTGCCCCGTCAAACCGCAAAGGGACCGGACGCGTGGAATTTGGACAAGATTTCGACTTGATGCGGCAAACCGCCACGAACCATAATGAGCCAGCAAGGATTTGCCGGCATGTGTTTACTTCATCACGACAATTGCTTGTCTTTTGGTTGCGCTCATCGGTGCGACTGCGTTTGCGATCCTCATGTATTACAACCCGTACAATCCCATGCTGGGGATGATTTGGTTGTTCCTTTTTTGCGCATGGGCATTAGCCATCTTCGGCAGCCTTTGGTTTCCAGCTTTGCTCACCGTTTTTCTCCGGCAACGTTACAGAAGGGACCTCCATCCATGGAATACCGTGCCGAGGATCATATTGCCAGTGGTCAGCGGTTTGATGTTCAATGTGGCATTGGGTGGTTATTATGTGATTTGGAGGTTTTTCCACCTTCATTAAACCAAAATAATCTGTTGATCCCGAGGCCATGAAAACAACCCAACCTCCACTCACCCGACGGCGTTTCCTGCGCGTTGTGACCACATCGGCGGCGGTCGCAGCGACCCGCCGATGGCCCGGCCTGGCGGCGGCGTCCGAGAAACCGCGAGCGCACAAGACGATCCTTTCGTTTTACTGCGATGACACTTCCCCGTACACCGCTGGCGCGAAAGCGTTTCAGACGTTCCTTGATTTTTGCGCCGAGCATCATATCGCCGGCGAGTCGAGCGTGATCCTCGGCATGGGCGGTCACGCCATGACACGCAATTCCACCGACGAGGAACGGGCGTTTCTTCAACAGGTTCAGCGCGCCTGGGATTGCGGCATTGATTCGCACATGGAACTGATGACCCATCACGGGCTATTCGACTTCGACGCGAACCACGAGACGAAGGACGCGGTCCACGAAGGACTTTGGATCCACGAACCGGACGTGACGGCGGAGCAATACGAACACTACTTCTCCAACATCATCGCCGAGGCCGGACGCGCCGGTATCCGACTCACGGGCCTGACGTGGCCGGGCTGCGGCTGCGAGAAGTGCAAGCAGCGTTACGCCGCGCTGCGCGCCGCCGGCCCCAAGGAGCCCAACCCGGAATTCTGGAAAGCGCTGCTGAGCCTCGCCAAGCAGGGAAAGTTCCGCAGCCGCACCGTGCCGTGTTTCTTCGACGCCAGCGAAACGAAGGGCGATATTCACGAGAAAGCCGCGGACGGCCCCTGCGCCGTGTTCGACCTGATGCCCAACGCGAACGATCGCTTCGGCACGTGGACGAACAGCCCCGACAAGGTGAACGCCGACTACTATCTCAGTGCCGACGGCAAGTCCGGCATCCTCGCTCGGCACATCGAGGCGGGCGCGCCGTATGCCCTCTGGTATTCGCACTGGCAGGGACTGAACCCCGCGAAGGGCGTCGGCTGGCGCGCGTTCGTCATGGTCATCGAGCGGATTCAAACGCACCTGCGCGACCGGGTCGTCTGGATGCGGCCCAGCGACATCACCAATCGCTATCACGCCGCCGGCGGCTGGAGTTTCCTCGACGCGATGGGATGATGGCGCCGGAAAACAGCACCGGTCTTGGAAGGTTGCCTACACCTTGAGGAAAGTCCCTTTGCAATACATGTAATAGATGATCAACCACATGACCGTCATGGCAGCGACGGCTTGAATGAAGCTCCCGACCTCCGGCGGGAGGAAACGGCACAATCCGCCGACGAAGATGTCCCCGATCAGATTGAATTTGAACAAGTGAGCCATCATGTAGATGGCGATCGAGTTCATCCCGAAGACGGTGAAGAAGAACGCCCAGCGGGAATATCCCCAAACATCAATGAGCAGGAAAAACAGTGCCAGGAGAAGTGTTGATATGCCGCACGCCTGAAGGACGTATGAGCTGGTCATGCAGTTTCGCAACGAGGGGAAGAAGAACCCCCAAACCAGGCCAGCCACGCACATGGCCAACCCCGAGAGGAATAACACCTTCGTTTTTTGCGGTTTGGGCCGGCTGCTGAAAAGAAGGTGCCCCACGACGACCCCCAGGAGCATGTTCGATATCTGGCCGATGGTGTTCAAGACGGCTGTCCAGTTACCTTTGAACGGATGGCCGTGCCGTCCGAGGACAACCTGATCCAGGTAAATCCCGATGTTCATTTCCTGCGAATAGCGATCTCCCTGCCAGCCGGGAGCGGGTATGAACAGGTAGATGCCCCATACCAACAACAGGAGGAAGGCGAGCACGGCATACTGCGCCTTTGGCGCGCTGTGCAGCACCAGCAGGGCGCAGAAGAGATAACCGATGCCGATGTATTCCAAAACGTTGTTATAAAAATAGAACTTGTTCCAATCGAAGCTCAACAAGTGGCCGCCTGCGATCATTCCCAGGACAAACAGGATCGCGGAACGGAAAATGACGTGGAGGTGGACCGTTTTCCTGTCGGTTCGCAACACCCGGTTGCCGAGGGAAAATGGAATCACGAGTCCAACGACAAAGATGAACAGGGACTGCGGAACATTGAGGATGGTCACGCTTTGGTTGGCCCAGGTTAACTGGTTCGAGGTGGCCTCAACGAAACGCGGACCGAACAAACCGACGAATGTCTTGAAGATCGGGGCGCCACCGATTTGGGTGGCGAGGATCATAAACATCGCCAGGCCGCGCAACGCATCCACACTAACAATCCGCTCTTTTCGCACTGGAATCTGCTCGCTCATAGGTGTGTCCTCAGGAAGGTCGTTTGCGCGCAAGGCGGGTCGCATCTCCCTTACGAAGGGAGCTTGTCCGTTATCCATTCAGACTGCTCGGTTCTCCGTGCTGCGTCGTTCAGGTGAATCAAACCGTGCGCGAATGCTTGTCGAAAAGACTGCGCTGTGTATGGACCTAATTGCCGCCCGTCTTTTCGAACAAGGATAGTTGGTTTCTCGTTCGTCGTGTTTGGCACACTTTCAATGACCATCCCTCCCGTCGGCTTTCTCAGAGAGGGATTGGTCTGCTCGTCACTCATCGTGTGCGCCTTTCGGAGCGTTTGCCCTGCGAGGTCTTACTTTTCAGCCTGCATCGCTGTTGCCAAACGATTTTTTGCTGCGGCCCTAACCGTTATGTCCTTGTCTGACTCGGCGATCTTCAACAACAGCGAACGGTCATTTAGACGTTCCACGGCAACCACTCGAACTCTTGACACTTCGTCATTACAGGACACCCATGCAAGAACTTCAGGGTCGCTCAGGCGCGAAACAGCCGTTGCCCTAGATCCCCAGAACGGACATTCGCGGGCCACCTTCGCCAGTTGGGCCTGATCGGTCAGTTTTGCCACAGCCTTCTGGCACAACGCGCTGTCATTTCCCGAACATGCTATTTGTGCCAGTTTCACCTGATCAGAACAGGAATCCACAATCGAAGAACAACCGGTGATCAAAGCGAGACCGATTAGAACACATGCAACGCCAGCCCTCTCGTTGACATCAGCGCAACACAGCCAGAGATTGCGCACACGCATCGCTCCCATTGTTTGTTTCTGGAGAACAGCCATTTGATTACTTTCCCGACGCAGGGGGCGTAGGCAACTTTGTGCAGAAAAGAACAACCGCTGATGGCATGTTCTTCAACCATGGGAACGATCTCTTTGCCCATGTCTCATCCCTGGACGCAGTGTCGGCGCTGTCAATCGTCCATGTAATTGTTTCGCTCGTCAATCCCCTGTGGAGGGTTTCCAGTCTCACAGTTGCCTCGCCTGCATAAGTGACTTGTGACTCTTTAACGGTAAAACTCATTTTCTTCTTGGTATCAAGCTCATTCCATCCACTCAACATGGAACTATTTGCGAACGAACACTTACGTAATGAGTATTCACCGGCGGGTAATTCCAGCATAATCAATTGTGTTGTCGTGGAACCATCTAATGAAGTTCTAGAAGGTGCGCCCGGGGCACCTGCGGTGGAGTATAATAGTTCATAAGTTTCTTTCTGAGTTGCATCGTTTATAACAACAAGAGCTATAATTCCTTCTCCGTTTGTCGGTCGATAAATGCCTTTGACGGCTGAAAAATCAACCTTGATCGCAAAGCACGCCAGTGACTTTTGCCCTTTTGCGCTAGGACCTGAACGGCCCACTAAAGCGGAAGTTTTGCACCCACAAGCGAACAGCACGGCCACACTCAGGCCAATCAGATAATTCAGTTTGTTGTTCATATTTGTTTTCCTTTAACGCAAAATCGCAGGACAGAATTTGGACAACAGCCCTTATTCCAAAGCCGAGCGTCCCAGGCTTTCGATCCCTTTTTTAATCAGATTCTTGGTCGCAAGTTCAGCTACTACACGAGCTCTGGTTGTATAGAGCGCAAATACCTCTGTCTCACCCTCGGCATCAATAAAGGTCGAGAACATAACCTTCCTATCTGAAAGGCGGGTCAATTGCCATGATGCGCGGATGTTACTTACAAGGTCGGCTGTCAAGTCTTTTGCGCCGGAGCATTGTATTTCGACAACTTTCACTTCCAGCAGGAAATCTGCATTGTTGTCTTTCACAGCGGAGAAGACGCCGGATTCTACAATTCCTTGCTTCAGTGCTTCGGCAAATACACTTGCACTTAGAACAGGATTTGTTCCCTGAGCATCACGCTCAAAAGCGGTTGCCTTCACCTGCACACTGCCCGTGTGTTTCTTTTGAACCCCGACCACGGGAGGAACGATGGCAGCGGCCTTGATGGGTTCCATGGTGGCGCATCCAGACAAAAGCGCGCAGCTAATGGCCAGAAACATTCTGGCAAGTCCGTTGAACTGTGTCCGTTTCGTGGCATCCTTGAACTGAAACGCCAGCCAGCCTGTCGCTTCGATTATTTGGCCCAGAGTGCGGGTTCTCATTGTGGATGATTTCATGATGACTGCTTTCAGTTGGTGTTGTTCTGAGGTCAGATGATGTTGCCGTCAGTGTGGCGGAGGTAGAATGGGTCAAGGTTTGGAACCCTTTGCAGCGGATGCTCTCTTATATTGTTCGAGCCAGTCTTTTGCTCGCCGTTTCCCCTCCGCAAGTTGTTCAGGCGACAGATTGCGTTCCGCTGTGGCCAGATTTGTCTTTGCCCGCTCATACCCTTTCTCCGTCGCCAGCAACCACCACTTGTAAGCCTCCACCGCATCCTTTGCCACGCCATCGCCATCGTAACAGCATGCACCCAGACCGGATTGAGCTTGAGCGTTATTCTGCTCGGCAGCTTTGCGATACCACTTCGCAGCTTCCGCATAATTTTGTGCTACGCCTTGGCCATTATAGTAACAGACACCCAGAGCAGATTGAGCTTCGGCATCACCCATTTCAGCCTTGGCGCGGAGTTCGGTCAGTTCCTTGCCGTCGGCATTGCTTTGCTGCGGTTTCGGAACACGTTTGAACATGGCATCTCTTAGCATCTTATCAATGACGGGATTGAACGGAAGACTTGCAATACTCAACGCGGTTGTTACGCGGTTGGCTGCTGTTACATTTACGTCCGCGCCCTTGTCAAGCAAGGCACGCACAGTGTCCGCATTACCGCTCTGCGCCGCATACATCAACGCCGTCATGCCATCAACCGTCGTCTTTGCATCTATATCCGCGCCCTTGTCAAGCAAGGCACGAACTATGTCCGCATGGCCATTTCCAGCCGCATACATCAACGCCGTCACGTGCTCACTTCGTTGCGCATTTACGTTCACACCCTTGTCGAGCAAGTCGCGCACAACGGCCGCATTGCCCTTTTGAGCCGCTTCAATAAGCTTATCCTCAAGCTCACCCTTGGATGGCTCTCCTTTTCCAACCCCTTGCGACGCGAAGCGGACCGCACGCCGCTTACCCTCCGCGATGTCGTCTGGCGACACCATTCTTTCCAAGCTGCCTATGTAGTTCTTTGCATCCTCTTGACCTTGCGCTGCTGCCAGCAGCCACCACTTGTATGCTTCCGCAACATCTTGCGCCACGCCTTGGCCTTTGGCGTAGCAAACGCCCAAATTGAGTTGAGCATTGGCGAAATTCTGCTCGGCGGCCCAGCGAAACCACTTCACCGCTTCCGCCTCATCCTTCGTCACCCCTTGGCCTTTATAATAGCGGAGGCCCAGGCTGTATTGTCCCGAAGCGTCATTTTGTTCAGCGGCTTTTCGATACCACTTTACCGCTTCCGCTCCATCCTTCGCCACGCCTCGACCATTGAAGTAGCAATGCCCCAGATTGACTTGAGCCTTGATGTGACCTTGCTCAGCGGCCTTACGCCACCAGTTCACCGCTTCTGCGTCGTCATTTGTGACGCCTTGACCAAAGAAGTAGCGGGCACCCAAATTGAATTGAGCATCGGGATAACCTGTTCTTGCTCCAGCGCGAAGTGCGGCCAGTTCATCAGCGGTGCTTTGCTGGGCGTGGAGTGTTTGGCCAAGCAACGTGAATCCGAGGCCAAGACAAAATAGTAATCGGATGAGTCTCATGGGATGTGTGCCTGTGTGGCTGTTGAAGTGGTTCAAGGTTGGGGACTCTTTCCGGCGGATGCTTTCTTGTATTGTTCAAGCCAGTCGGCCGCCCGTTGGAACCCCTCCACAACCTGGGTCGATGTCATCATCTCGTTCCGTTTGAGATAGATCCGAATAGCGGTATTATTACCTTGGCCCGCAGACAGACTGATCCATTTCCAGGATTCCACCGTATCTTTCGCTACACCCTGACCTGTGAAGTAGCATGATCCCAGACTGCATTGAGCTTCAGCGTGGTTTTGCTCCGCTGCTTTCCGAAACCACTTCACCGCTTCCGCCTCGTCCTTGGCCACGCCAAGCACACCATAGAGGAATATTTCGCCCAACGCGCTCTGGAATAAGGCATCGCCATTTTCAGCCTTGGTGCGGATTTCGGCTGATAGCTCGCCGTCAGCGGGACTTTGCTGGGCATGGGGTGAAAATTGCTTACCCTTTTCGGCAGGTGATTTCTTGTTCTGTTCAAGCCAGTCTACCTCCCGTTGACTCCCTTCCATGGCCTGCATTACTGTCACCATCTCTCGCTGTTTGAGGAAGATTCGAATTGCAGCCGTATTACCCTGCCGCATAGACAGCCTGATCCATTTATTGAATTCCGCCATATCTTTCGCTACCCCCAAACCTAAGAGGTAGCACAGGCCCAGAGTGTATTGAGCCTCGGAGCAATCCTGCTCGGCGGATTTGCGAATCCATTCCACCCCTTGCGCCACATTCTGCGCTGCGCCAAGCTTACCCATCAGGAAAGCCGCGCCCAGCTCGCATTGAGATTCAGCATCGCCTTTCTCGGCCTTGGCGCGAAGTGTGGCCAGTGTCTTATTGCTAGAGACATTTTGCCGGGCATTGGGCTGGCCTGTGATGGTTGTGCGAGATGACGTGGTTTGAGTCGCACTCGGACGACTTCCCGATGGCGGCGCAACAGAATTGCGGGATGGCTGAGAAGAACTACAGCCAGTTGAGAGAGCAGCGATTACAAGTATGGCGACGATGGCAGCGTGTTTGTTGTTCATAACCAAACTCACTAAATCGGGATTTCCCATTTGACTCGGTGTTCATGGTTCAAATTGAGTGTTCCGGTCGTCTTCGCGATTGTCCTGCTAACGTTTGGAATTTCAAGCCATTTCGCAACGCCAAAAACGTGTGTTTCAGAGCCGCCGCGATGTTTGGCACGGACTTTGACACGCCAACCTGCCTCGTGAGCCGGAGGCAGAGACACTTCCCCTATGTTGTTCGATGTGATCATGCGGTTTTCATTCAACCACTGGCCGCCACGGGTAATCGCAGGCGATCAATGGCTTGAAGAATGGAGCGGAACAATTCTCGCGGTACCGCCACCTCCGCCATCTGGAAGATCACATGCCGGGCATGGCGCACCACCTTCGCTCCGATCTTGATCAGTTTTTCCCGCAACGTCGTCAGCGTCCAATGCCGCACCGCTCGGGGCAATACTGCCTGCCGCAAAAAGTTGCCCAAGTTGTACGCCAACACGAAGAGCTGCAACCGCACTTGGTTGTCTGCAAAGTCGTGACAGGACAGACGCGTCCATTTGACCGCGTTCTTGCCTTCCTTGATCCACTGCTCGGCTGTGCCACGCTGGTTGTAGAACCGCACCACTCGTTTGGCTGGCCGGGTCAGATTGGTCACGATGAACCCAACACGGGGGAACAACTCGCCCTTGTGCCACTCCACCTTGGCCACCACGCGGCGGGCACGTTCCCAACTCTGCGCCCGATACAAAAAGTCCGCATACCACACCACAGGTGTGTTGGAGGGTCGTCCCACCGGACGGGTTAATAGCGGCTCAATCTCCTGCTGCAACAGAGCGTTGGCGGGCAGACGAATAACATATCCATAGCCTTCGGCTTCCAAAAACTCATACACCTCTGGGTTGGCAAAGGCCGCATCCGCTCGGAAGTAGCACGGCAACTTCTGGCCACGATAGCGTGCCACCACCGGCTCCAGAACTGCTCGCCAATCTTTGGCGCTATGGACATTGCCTTCACGCAATAGGGCGCGCTCCACGTCGCCGAACTGATTGAAGCAGAACAGCGGGTGATAGCAGGTACAGTTGAAATGCCCGTTGTAGGCCGTGCCTTCTTGTTCGCCGTAGGTTTCGCTGACCGAACTGTCCATGTCCAGAATGAGATCCCGCATAGGTTGGCGCTCCCGCAACTCCTCAATCCATATCCCCGACAACCTCGTCAACTCCGCCAGATTCCTCGGCTGCGTCAATACTTCCGTCTCGAATCGACCCATTTGGCTGGTGGAGGCCGCCGTACGCTCCGTGGCTCGCCCGCCGACCACCTGTCGCATCGTCGGATCGACCGCGAGCCTTTCGCCGTCATTGGTATCTTCGTATCCAGCCAGGCGGCTAAAGATCGACTGCCGCAACAGCGCCACCAGCGAGTGCTGTGTGTTCTTTCCCGTGCGCCAATCATCCAACAAGCCACCACTCCTTGCGGTCAGTTCCAACGCCTCATCTAGTTCCCGATACGCGAGCAGACCCGCATCGGAGGTGATGTTCGCGCCATGAAATTCCAACTTCAAACGACCGTCAAAACTAACTCGCAGAGCCTGTTTTTTGCCGTCACCCATTGGATTCTCCGTTTTTCGTTGCTGCAACAGCGACGAAAGCCTTGGTTTATGAGGCTAAACTATAGCTCTCTGCCTGCGGGTTGTGAAGAACATCCGGGAAATGTGGGCTTGTATAGTTCACGGGCGTTCTCGCAGCCCACCCGGGCGATATCGGATTCCGTCGCGCCCGCCTTGCGGAGGAACCCAACGAAGGATTCGACCTTCGGCGGGAAGGGGTTGCCGCCTTCTTTGACGCCGAACATCGTGCCGTAGTTCTGGAACGGCGGTCCGATACGCGTCGTCCAGTCGGTCCCGGACAAGAGGCGGGTAACCGGCACTTCGCGGAGCGTCCGGGGCAGCGCCGCACACTGGAAATCACGGATCTCGACCCAGAAGTTGTCCGGATATTTCGGGAACACGCCCTTGAGGGTGTCCAGGAACATGTCCGCCCAGGAGATGTAGTCCGGCGTTGGGCCGCAACCGATGGCGTGCGCGAGGATGTATTTCGCCTTCGGCACCCGCTCCGCGATGGCGAGCAGGTCCGTCATCTGGTTCATGCCGTCTCCCGACAAACCGCCTTTCTTGTGCCAGTAGGTGCCAAGATGGACTTGCACGGGCACCTGATAATGTGCGGCCGACTGCACGACCTTCTCCGTTCCCGGATCCTGCATCTTGTATTTGTGACTGTAGGTGAGCATTTCGCCGAGTTGGACGAAGCCCCATTCCTCGAAGCAGGTCTTCATCACCCGCAAGGATTCGTCGAGAAAGTTCGGATTCACCATACAACTGCCGAAGAGCCGGCCGGGGGCGCGTCGGCACAGATCGTAAATCATCCGGTTGCCCACCATCATGGCAGCCGGATCCGTCCCGATACGTGAAGCGTAGGGAAAGTCGCAAGAAATGGCAAATCTCAGGTCCGCGTCGCACCGGTCGAGCAACTCCAGCAAATCCTCCAACATCTTCTCCTGCTTTTTGCCGTCCGGGCCAATGTCGCTGACGTGAATGTGAGTGTCCATCCAGCGGCGTTTCTTGGTTTGGGCATCGTTAGCTGCCGACGCTGTCTGGGAAGCAAGGCTACTGGCTGCACCGAACGCAGCAGTCGCAACCGTGGTTGTCTTGATGAACTGCCGGCGGGTGACATCAGAGTGGCTCACGGCTGTTTGTTAACCTCCTTCGCAGAGTGGTCTGCGCGCATTCTCGTCGTCCGCCCGAACAACGCAAGCGCAAAAACGCCGGGCTTTGTCAGTGTGATTGGCCAGCGCCAGTGGCGAACCGATAGCTCCCCGCCTCCACCTCCGGTACGGCGCGGTCGCCCTCCATCCGCAGGAACTTCACGCCGGTCGCTTTCGCCAGCACTGAACACGAACATGCCGAGCGCGACTGCGCCCAATTCTTTCGGTTCTAATCATGTTTCGAGCAGCCCGCTACTTCGCGCCGATGCAGTAGAGCGCGTGATCGGAGCGGAGATAGATGCGGCCGGCGATGGGGGCGATGGAGGCGCGGAACAACTCGCCGGCGTGGTCACCGATGGAGTTGCGGGCAATGAGGTCGAGCTTCGGGCCGGGCTTGATGACGAGTGTTTCGCCGGACTCGGTGTTGAGGTAGATGAAACCGCCGGACTCGATGGGCGAGGCGGTGAACGCGCCAGGGATTTTTTCTGTCCAGAGCACCTTGCCGGAACGGGCGTCGTAGGTGACGGCGGTGCCCTTCATGTCCATGGCGAAGAGGTAATCGCCGACGACGATAGGAGAGGAAACGTCGCGGACCTTGGAGCGCGGCGTGTGCCAGGCGCGCTGGGTGTCGCTCACGTCGCCGGCGCCGCCGGGGCGGACGGCATAGATATCGCCCGGCAAGCCGTTGACGGCGAAGAGCAGGCCGTGCGCAAACTCCGGCACCGGCTCGCCGCGGCCGTTGAAGCCGTGGCAGTTCCAAAGCGGTTTGCCGGTGGCGGGGTCGTAGGCGTCGAGTCCCTCCTGACCGTTGACGATGATTTCGGAACGTTTGCCGGCGCGAATCTCAACGGGCGTGCTCCAGCCGCCCATCGGTTTTTCGCCGCGCGGCGTGCGCCAGACGATCTTGCCCGTCCCTTTGTCGAGCGCAACGATGCAGGACGCGCCCTGCGTGTCGCAGTTTTGGATGATCAGGTTGCCGGAGAAAACCGGCGAGGCGGCAACGCCCCAAGGGCCGGGGAACTC
This sequence comes from uncultured bacterium, assembly GCA_903870275.1. Classification (GTDB taxonomy): domain Bacteria; phylum Verrucomicrobiota; class Verrucomicrobiia; order CAIQCK01; family CAIQCK01; genus CAIQCK01. The sequence continues at coordinate 39,504 of CAIQCK010000083.1, forward strand.
GCCGAGCGATTGCGACCAGAGCGGTTTGCCGTCGAGGTCGAAGCAGTGGATGCCGGCCTTCCCGAAGAACGCGACGACGCGCTCGCCGTCGGTGAGGCAGGTCGGCGTGGCGAAACCGTTCATGTTGTGCGATTTGCCAGGCGCGTCGCAGGGGATTGATTTTTCCCAGAGGAGCTTGCCGCTGCGCGCGTCGAGCGCGAGCACAAAGCGCGTGCTTCCCTGGTTGGTGGCGGTGGTGAGAAAGACGCGCTCGCCCCAATTCACGGGCGAGGAGTGTCCCGCGCCTTTCAACTCGGCGCGCCAAAGGACATTTCCGGCGCTCCACTGCGTCGGCAGCGCCGCGCCGGAGTGATGGCCGGTGCCGAGAGGGCCGCGGAAGCAGGGCCAGTTCTCGGCGGTGTTGGCGCGCAGAGAGAAGACGAGGAAGAGGAGGAGAGTCAACGTTTGTTTCATGGGTTGCGATGATTTGTAGCAGCTTCGGGTCCGGTTTCCAATCTTCCTTCGTCCGGCGCATTTCCAGATCGAACCGCGCCAGCGTCCTTCCGTCATCAGTCTGAACATGCACGTGCAGCAGCCGATGATCAGCGGCAGACAACGTAATAATGAAACCGCTGCGACGGATTCGGCCTAGCGCCGCTTTTGGAGACACGGCCTGACCCCCGAGGGCCGGCGCCCATCGCTTGCCGGTTGGAGTTGCAATCACGAGGCCACTATCATAGAAGTGGGCTACGCCGATGGGACGGCTCAAAGGTGAGCTATCTATAGCCGATTGCCATTTGTGCAAGACAGCGCAGTCAAACCCTTACCTGGAAAAACCAACATGCGAAAACCTGTTCTCGGCATAACGGCCGCACTGGCTGCCATCTTCCTTGTTTCGAGCATATCCTCCGCCGCTGAGCCGGCGCACCCAGCGGCGAAAGCGAAGAAACTCAATGTGCTGTTCATTGGCAACAGCTTCACCGCCTGCCACGACTTGGCGCAAGTCGTCAAAGCGATGGCCGAAGCCGGCGACCCCAGTTTGTCTTTTAATGTTACGACTGTCCTCTACGGCGGCCGGCGTTTGGTGGATCACTGGCGTCTCGGCACGCCCAATTTCGTGAAGATCGCAACGCTCACGACTGAAGAGGAGCAAGCGACTGTGAAATCACTGGAGGAGGCGGTCGCCAAGGATCCGAAGGACAAATACTCCGCCTCCGCGCTGATCCGCCACCGCGATCTGAGCAGGAATCTGGAAAAGATGCGGAAGAAGTGGGACCTAGTCGTGCTCCAGTCGTATCGCGACGATATGGAGGGCGACAAGTCGCTATATGTCGAGTATGCGCCGAAGTATGCCGAGATGGTCAAGGCCCAGGGCGGGCGCGTGGTCCTTTACGAGACGACGCCCGCTACACAGAATAGCAAACCGCTCGACGCTCCACCCAATCCGGCAGCGGTGAACGAGAAGGCCAAGGTCATCGCTGCCCTGGCCCGACGGATTGACGCGATCATGGTGCCGATGTCAACGGTGGCCTTGCGCTGCCAGATGGTCCGGCCCGACCTCACGTTGCGTTATGTCAAAGACAGCCATCTGAACCCGACGATGGGATACCTCACGGCGTGCACATTCTATGCGGCGTTGTTCAACCGCAGTCCCGAAGGTCTGCCAATCGATACGGTCAACGCTCGCGCAACGAAAGATGGGAAACCAGCCCTCGACCCGGACGGCAATCCACTCAAGCAAACCTTCTCTGCCAAGGACCGCGCCGATTTGCAACGGATCGCATGGGAAGGTCTAAAACAGTTCCAGCAGGCCGCCGCGTCGGGCGGTCATCGCTGAAAGCCACTTCCGCCTTGAACAAGACCTTGTCCGTGATAAAGAAGCCCCGGTCTGGATTGAAGAAGGTCTTCTCCGCTTCGGCCAAGCCTTTGTCCATGACGGAGAAGCTTACGTCTGAGGCGGAATAATCTTCATCCGGCCCGGATCAGCCTTGGTCTGCGTCGGAGGAGAGTGCCACCACGACGGGAATGTGTCGTTATGGATGAGCCGGTAGGCGACGTCGTTGCGGCCGATCTTCGCCAGCGCGAGCTTCAATGACATTTTCTGTCAAGAGTCGGGAGTTGACCCCGACGACAGACACGGTGTGAAACCTACCTCCGCGACATTTGCCCAGTCAAGCCGCAAAGGTCCCGGCTGATGGGATGCCTTGAACCCGGCTCCATCTCCGCGTTAATGTGAAGAAAGGATAATATCTTTCTGTTCTCCCTCCGCAATATTCACCTCAAGAAATATTAGCCCGCCTTGTATGTCAGCATTAGGAACCATGTAATTGGACGAGCCAGTATGCCAAGTGCATTCAGTCCGAACATAATAGGATCCCGCCGACAACTGGCTGAACTTGAAATGACCGCTGGCGTCGGCAACTGTCTTTTTGCGAAATTCGGCAAAACGTCCGTTAGGCGGCATCTCGTTGCGTCGAGACCAAGTCTTGCCAGCTTTTTCAAACCACTCTCGGGAATACTCCGTCACCGGGTCTAAAGTAACCACAGAGCCTGCCGCGAATTTCACATCCCCACCACGAGTCTTCAGAAACGCCTGGCCGGAGAGGGTCGCTGTGCCCTGATTCTTATACTGAGCGTAAGAAGCATCATCAAAGCTACGAGTCATTTGGATGGGCTGGTGGATGGGCTGGCTTGCGCATCCGATTAGCAAGAGTTGCAGGGCTATCACTGCGGCTAGTTGTTGTTTCATAACACTATTTCTCCTTCTGGTTTGTTTTCATCGTGAACCGATAGCTCCCCGCCTCCACCTCCAGCACGGCGCGGTCGCCTTCCATTCGCAGGAACTTCACGCCGAGCGCCTTCGCCAGCGGCTTGCCGCTCTCGGTGATGACATCGGCGCTCTTGGCGGGCACGAGGACGGTGGCGGTGGTGTTCGCGGGGATGGTGACGTTGAGAGTGAGTTTGTCGCCGCTCTTCTTCCACGCGCTCTCGATGCGGCCACGGATGCTGTCGTAGCGGACGTCGGCGCTGGTCAGTTTGCCGCCGGGCGTCGGGGCGATAACGATCTTCTTGTAGGCGGAACCATCACTGCGGATGCCGCCGATGTTCTCCACCATCCATTGATAGACCGCGCCGAAACTGTAGTGGGCGAAGCTGTTCATGCCGGGATCGCCGAAACCGGTCTCGGGCGTCCAACCGTTCCATCGTTCCCAGATGCTCGTCGCGCCGTGCTTGATGGAGAAGCCCCACGACGGGAACGTGTCGTTGTGGATGAGCCGATAGGCGACGTCATTGCGGCCGATCTTCGCCAGCGCGAGCATCAGATCCTTGGTGCCGATGAAGCCGGTGGAGAGATGATTGTCGTGCGCCTCGATGTTCTCAACGAGATACTTCGCCGCCAACTTCGCCTTCTCGCCGTCCACAAGGCCGACCACGAGCGCAAGCACGTAGCAGGTCTGGGTATCGCCTTTGATACGCCCATCCTCGGCGACGTAGGCTTTGTTGAACGCGGTCTTGATCTGCTCGAACAGCGCGCGATATTTGCCGGCGTCATTGGTCTTGCCAAGCACTTCGGCGGCGCGCGAGAGCAGCTTAGTGCTGTAGGCGAAGTAAGCGGTGTAGATGATGTCCTTCGGCGTGTCGGCGTTGATGCTCAGCCAGTCGCCGAAGCAATGATACTTCGCCGGCGGCAATAGCTCCGGCGTGCTGCGGTTTTTGCAGAACTCGATGAACTTCGCCATTGCGTCGTAGTTCCGCTCCAGCACGCGCCGGTCGCCATAGACTTCGTAGATGGTCCACGGGCAAATGACGCCCGCCTCCTGCCACGCGGGGCCGCCGTCGGGGCCGGCCACTTTCACGGGCGCGACCATCGGGAACTGGCCGTCTTCTCGCTGGCTGTCCTGGCAGAGGTCCACGAGCCACTTGTTGAAGAACGCCTGCACGTCGGTGTTGAGCGTGGCGGTGCGGACATAGACCTGCGCGTCGCCGGTCCAGCCGAGCCGCTCGTCGCGCTGCGGGCAATCGGTCGGGATGTCTATGAAGTTCATCCGCTGCGTCCAGTAGATGTTACTGTGGAGCTGGTTCAACATCTTGTCGGAGCAGACGAACTTGCCCGTCACCGGCGTATCGCTGCTAAGCGCGAGGCCCACGACCGTGTCGGGCGCGGGCTTCTGCTTCAGGCCGGTGATCTCGACGTATTGGAAACCGTGGAACGTGAACCGCGGCATCCAAACCTCCGTGTCGCCGCCGCGGCAGATGTAGGTGTCCGTCGCGCGCGCGCTGCGGAGGTTTGTCGTGTAAATGGTGCCGTCGGGGTTGAGCCGCTCGGCGAACCGCAGCACAATCTTCTGGCCCGGCTCGCCCTTCACCTTCAGCCGCGCGACCCCGGCAAAGTTCTGGCCCATGTTGAGCACATAAACGCCCTTCTTTGGCTCGGTGATCTTCCTCGCTTTCAGCTCGGCGAACACAACCACCGGCGGCCCCGGATGTGCCTCAACCTTCGGCTGCACCTCGCTGCTGCCGACAACGACCGGCTCCCACTTGCCGTCATTGAACCCGGGCGCATCCCAGCCGTCCATCGCGAGCCGCGCGTCGTAGGTCTCGCCCATCAGGAAATCCGCCTCGCGCAGCGGGCCAACGGCGGCCTTCCAGTTCGGCCCCGTGCCGACGACCGCCGTCGAACCGTCGGCATATTCGATGTTCAACTGCGCGCGCACGCGCGGAAGCTTCCCGTAGTGGTCGCGCATGTTCCCGTAGCCGACATAGCCGCTGAACCAACCGTCGGCGAGGACCGCGCCGAGCGCATTGTCGCCGGCGCGCACCAGTTTCGTCACGTCGTAGGCGCGGTAATAGACGCGCTTGGTGTATTCGGTCCAGCCGGGATTGAACCACGTGTTGTTGACCCGCTTGCCATTGAGGTGCATGTCGAAGATGCCCAGCCCTGTCGCGTAGAGCGTCGCGCGCTTCACCGGTTTGTCGGCGCGGAAGCCCGTCCGCAGGAACGGCACCGGCGGCAGGAACAGCGTCTGTAGCTTCGCCTTGCCCCACGGCTGCATCCCGTAGTCGCCCAGCACGCGCGCGGCAGGCCACGAGCTGGCGTCAATGGCGCGATTGTGCCAGTAGGCGCCCGGCCCGGCCGCCGTTTTCCACGTGCCATCGGTGACATGTGTGATCGTCTTCCCGTCGGCGGTGGTGATGACGAGCTTGGCGAGCAGCCCGGCGGGACCTTCGGTGGCGTTCCAGACCTCGACGCGCAGGCTGTTGTCGCCGCCGTGGAGAAGCAGGGTCACATCGGTTGCCTTGGCGCGCTGCCATGAGGTGCCGCTGCCGGCCATGTGCGTGTTGATCACAAACTTGAAATTGTCATCGGCGATCGCCAGCAGCTCGGCCTTGGCGATCTTGATGTCGGCGGGCAACGCGAGCGTGCTGACAAAGAGCCGATGGCCGGCGCGCGCGTGCAGCGGCTGCTCGGCGGCCAGCCAGATCCACTTCGCGCCCTCCAACGGCGCGTCCGGCAAATCGGTGTTCACGCGCGTCTTGTCAAAGCCGATCCATTCCGCTTTCCAATCGTCGGCATTGAGCAATCCCGTCGTCCACATCGCCGGCGCGCTCCATTCCGATGCTACGCCATGCCGGTCCCACACTTTCACCTTCCAGAAACAACGCTGCCCGGACACGAGCGGCTTGCCCGCATAAACGATGCACGCCGTCTCGTCGCTCGCCACCTTCCTGCTGTCCCACAAGTCGCCTGTCTGCTCCGCCAACGCCGCCTCGCTGCTGGCGACGAACACGCGATACGCCGTTTGTCCCTGCCCGCGTTCCGGCGATTGCACTATCCAGCTCAGCCGCGGCGCCGTCTCGCCAATGCCGAGCGGGTTGACGCGGTATTCGCACCGAAGATAGCTCGGAGCGAGACTGGACTTGGCTGGTGCAGCCAGTGAACTCGAAACGAGAGCACACAACAGCGCAGCTACCATGAGGAATGATTCAGTTTTCATAGTCGTTAAATTTCCTGGGGAGGTTGAACCAGCAGAGGTCAAGAAGCCTTATGTTCCATCCAGAACGGCGTGACGATAAACCACAGCGCCGTGCCGCCAAGCATCCACGCCTGCGTCTGCACGAGGTCGAGTTTGCCCGCGAAGAACAAGCACGCCGGCGCCAGCGTCACAGCCAGCGCGAGCCACGAGAGGATTTCAGCGATGCGTTTCATGGGTGCTCCCTCTTCTGATAAAACCGGCTCAGCACGACATAAAGAATCGCCGTCACAAACCACCCCGGCAGGCTGACGAAGTAGATTTGCACGCCGGCGAACTTCACAAGCACGGTGCAAACAGCCATCGTCAGGAACCATGCGAGGCCGGCAGCCCAGTTGAAAGTCGCACCGGTGGCCTCGGCGTAGTTGCGGCGCAACCCCAGCCGCTCCAGCAGCCAGAAGTCCACGAAGATCACCGCGCCCATCGGCATCAGGATCATTCCCCAGAGCGCGACGAAATCGAGCAGCCTCATCGTCACCAACGGGAAGACGGCGGTGATGCTCGCCACAAGGCCGGTCAGCAGCGTGACGCGGAAGCGTGAGGAGGACGGCACAAGTGATTGAAACGCGAGGCCGGCGCGATAGAGCGTCGGATTGGCGGTGGTCCAGCCGGCGGCGATGACACAGAGCAGGCCGGCGATGCCGCACGCGCGATACGCCAGCGGACCGGGCAGCACAGCGGTGTTGGTTGGGTCCTGGTGGAGCTGCAAGGCATAGAGGATCGAGGCGGCGATCCACGCCATGTAATGGCCGGTGAACATGCCCGACGCCGACGCGAGACCATACCACGGTTTTTTCGCGTAGCGGAACAGCGAGAGGTCGGCCATGCCGATGTGCCACGCCATGTTGCAGAACCACGCGAAGAACATGACATGCCAGAAGGTGAACTTCACCTGGCCCGGCATTGGGTCGCCACCCTTCCAGATCACCGTCTGCGCGACGAGCCAGAAATCACCCAGCGAGGTCAGCCCGAGCTGGCGCAGGCCGATGACGCCGAACGCGATAAACACCACCACCATCCACGGCACGGCGATGTTGGCGAACTCCGCGACGAACTTGTAACCGTAGGCCGCGACCAGGGCAAAGAGCGCCCCCGTGATCAGCACGGCGACAACCCAGCCGAGGCTGTTAGGCATCAGGTCGCCAAAGCCGGGCATCGGAAACTTGAACCAGACGCCGAGCGCGGTGGCCGAGACAGTGATCATCGCGCCGGCGAGGAACGTGAACATGACACCGTTGGCGACGTTGTAGAGCGTGACGAGCTTGCGACCGCAGATTTTTTCGAGTTGGAAGTAGAGCGTCAGCCGCACGCGCGTGGCAATCGGCGCCGTGAACAGCGTCCAGCTCAGCACAGCAAGCAGGTTGCCCACGAGCAGGCCGACGATGAGATCAAACGCACTGACACCCGCCGCGAGGAACAGCGGCCCGAGCATCAACTCCGTGCCCGCGACATGCTCCCCTGCGAACTGACCGACGTAGCTCTTGAGACCGAGCAACGCGCGTTCGGGCACGCGTTCGCGCTCGAATTCCTCGACGGGCTCTTGGGAGTGCTGCGGTTCGCTCATTGCCGTGAGCGGGCCAACCTACTTCAGCGACCCGCTGTAGCCGGAGACGACCGCGGAGAGCAGCAGCAGCGTCAGGCCGATGGCGAGAAGGCGGCGCGTCTTGCCGCTGGTGCCTTTCCATTCGCCGATGAAGATGCCGATGAGCGTGCTGAACATGATCGCCGAGGCCATCAGCAACGCCCATCCGACGTAGGCGGTCTTGCCCATCGCCGGCTCGCCGGTCTTGAAGCAGATGAACTGCGAGCACCAGATCGCGCCCGCGATGCCCGCGAACAGGAAGTTGCCGGCCAGCGGCGCGCCGGACTTGAGATAGTCACCGGTGGTCTTGTTCTTCACATTGAGGAAGAGGCACCAGAGGAAGTTGACGGCGAAACCGCCGAGCAGCACCACGACCAGCACCGGCATCCCGCTCCACGTCGTCGTCGTGACCGGCGCGGTAGTCTCGGCCAGCTTCTGCATCGTCGGGCCGCCCACCAAGCCCCACCCCATACCCGAACTCATCAGGCCGGAGAAACACGCCGCGAGGATGCCTTTCTTGAAATCGTATTCGGCGACGGCCTTCTTCTTCTCCTCTTCCGGCAACTCCTTCTCCTTCGACATGCCGGCCATGCCAACCATCACAATGCCCACCAGCGACACCAGCACGCCGACGAACGATGCAATGCCCGCGCCTGGTTCGAGAAGCTGGCCGAACTCGCCTTTCAAGATCTTCGGGACCAGCGTCCCGGCCGCTGAGCAAATGCCGCAGCCGAGCGCCAGGCCGAGGCCAACGCCGAGGTAGCGGATCATCAAGCCCCACGTCAGGCCGCCAACGCCCCACATCGCGCCGCAGGCGAAGCAATACCAAAACTCACCGCTGGGCGCGGCGCCGAGCACCTTGCAGACGTTCGGCGACGTCGAGAACGCCAGCGCCCACGGCACCACGACGAGGCCGAAGATTGCGTAGATCGCCCAGTAGCTTTCCCACGCCCAATTCTTGACCTTCTTGAACGGCAGGTAGAACACCGCGCCCGCCAGGCCGCCGAGCGCGAAGATGAGCACGCCGAGCGCCGGATTGGTTGTCGCTTCCGCTGGATTCATAGTTGCTCCTTCAACACACAACTTCTCCCGAACCTCGAAACGCGCGAAATGCACGGAAGGCTTTCGTGCCCTTCCGTGCACTCCGTCGTTTCAAAATCCGCTACTTCCGCTTCGACAGCACGCTCTTCTCGTATTGCTTGACCTCGGCGAGCCAGGCCTCGCCCACGGGCACGCCGGTCTTCTCGCAGTAGTAATCCCACACCGCGCTGAACGGCAGCGACTTCGCTTCCTCGAACCACACCAACCGGCTCGTGTAGTCGCCGCTCTCCTCGGCCACCTGCAACTTCGCGGTCGGCTCGAGCATCGCCTGCAACAGCGCCTTGAGCATGTTGCGCGTGCCGATGACCCACGCCGCGATGCGGTTGATGCTCGCGTCGAAGTAATCCAAGCCAATGTGCGTCTCCTCGAGATAATCGCCGCGCACCAGTTCCTGCGCGAGTGCCTGCAGGTCGTCGTTGAGAAGCACAACGTGGTCACTGTCCCAGCGCACGCCGCGGCTGACGTGCAGCAGGATTTCCGGCAGGAATTGGAACACCGCGCTGATCTTGTCGGTGATCGTCTCCGTCGGGTGATAGTGGCCCGTGTCCAGCGTGAAGAGCTTCTGCCGCGAGACGGCGTAGCCGAGGTAATACTCGTGCGAGCCGACCGTATAGCTTTCGCAGCCGATGCCGAAGAGCTTGCCCTCGACGGAATCGAGATTGAGCTTCGGGTCCACCGGCACGCCGAAGATTTCGTCCAGCGACGCCGTGAGCCGCTTGCGCGGTCCAATGCGGTCCACCGGGATGTCCTTCATGCCGTCGGGAATCCAATAGTTCGTGACGCACGTCTTGCCGAGCGACTTGCCGATGGCCGCGCCGATCTTGCGGCTGGCGATGCCGTGGTCCACCCAGAACTTGCGGATGCCCTTGTCGGCGTGCGAGAGCGTGAAGTTGTCCGCCGCGTTCGGATGCGAGAAGAACGTCGGGTTGAAGTCCAACCCGATGCCGAGTTTCTTCGCCCACTCGATCCATCCCTGAAAATGCTTCGGCTCGATTTCGTTGCGGTCCACCTTCTTGCCGCCGAACTCGCCGTAGAACGCATGGAGGTTGAAGCGGTGCTTGCCGGGAATCAGCGAGAACGCCTTTTCCGCGTCGCTGCGCAGCTCCGCGGGCGTGCGGGCCTTGCCGGGATAATTGCCCGTCGCCGCGAGACCGCCGCCGAGGCCGGTGCCGAGCTTCTCGAAGCCGCCCACGTCGTCGCCTTGCCAGCAATGCAACGAGATCGGGATTGAGGAGAGCCATCGCAGGGCCTTGTCGGTATCCACGCCCACTTCGGTATAACGCTCCGCGGCCAGTTGGTAACTTTTTTCAATGTTCTTCATTGTGTTCCTCGTCATTCCTTGGTTGATCACTGCGACCTGAAATCGTGGGCGCGAACTCTACCGCAACCGCGCCGGGCCGTCCACAACGATAGCGCGAGAGAAAAGAGGAAACAGAGGATTCACCGCAGAGGCGTGGAGGAAGCAGAGGAAAGCAAACCGACGAGGCGGAGGTGGGGCGAGACTCCGTCGAGCCTCCTTCGAGCCGGCATTCATCCCATAGCAGAGACTCGACGGAGTCTCGCCCCACCTTCACGAAACTCTGCGCTCTCTGCGGCGAACCGCCCCGTTCGTTCCTACTCGAAGTCGTAAACGACCACTTTCGAGCAGTTCGGTTTGAAGACCTTCTCCACGAACTCGATGTGCATCGGATGCACCTGATAATCGTCCTGCGCCTTCTTGTTCGGGAACTGGAGGCTCAACGCCACGGCGTAGGATTGCTCCACCACAGGCCGATGGCTTTTCACCATCCGCCCCACGTGAAAGCTCAACGCGCCGGGAATCGGCTTCAGGTATTTCTCCATGCCGGCGATCAACGCGTCGGCCGCCTGCGGTTTGTTCGGATCGGTCCAGAAGATGACGACGTGTGAAAACATAGTGCCGTTTCAACTAGCCGCTCGGCGCCAACAGAGCAAGCGAGAAAAATGAAGTGTTATCCGGAACGCCGGGCGGCGTGACTATCTTGACCTCCGGCGTTTTACGCCAATAACTGTTGGAACCATTTCCGGGTCAGTTGCTGAAACTCCGGCTCGTAGGGCGTCTCCCAAGGACAGTACGGAGCACACGCCATCGCACGACGAGAATTGGTCCGGCCACTGCGATCCGCGCCGGCACATGGAGCGCGGTCAGGCTTTGAACATGACGGTGGCGCGCGCGCCGCCTTCCGGGCGGTTGCCGATGTGCAGCGATCCCCCATGAACGCCGATGATGGTTTTGCACACGGTCAGCCCCAAGCCCGTGCCTTTGCCGTCGGGTTTGGTGGTGAAGAACGGATCGAACACCTTCGACAGCTTGTCTTCGGGAATGCCGCTGCCCGTGTCATCCATCTCGACCACCGCCACGGTGTCGCCCGGACGAAGCATCGAACCCGATGGTGAACCGCCGTCGGCGTCCGCCCCGGCCGGGTCGAGTTGCTGGACGCGCGTGCGCACCGTCAATGTGCCGCCGCCAGCCATGGCGTGGATGGCGTTCATCACGAGGTTGATGAACACCTGCTCGATCTTCCGCCGGTCCAATCTCAGCGCGGGCAAACCGGGAGCCAGTTCACGGGTCACCTTGATGTGATCTTTCACCAATGAAGCCCGCAAGAGCGTCAAGGCGCTCTCCAGCACGTCGTGCACGCTGGCCATTTCCATGGTTAACTCCTGCGTTCTACCCAGGGAGAGCAGATCTCCGACGACGCTCGAAGCTTGTTCCACGGCATGCTGCATCTCGCCGAGCACCTCCGCCGTGTTGGCATCTTCGCTGCGGGGTTGCCGCAAAAGAAAATTAAGGCCGAGGCGCAGCGTGCCGAGCGGATTCTTGACCTCATGGACAACGCCGGCGGCCAGGCGCCCGAGCGTCTCCAGCCTGGCGGATTCGACCAACTGCATCTGGGCGGCCTTTAACTGCTCCATCGCGGCGACCAGTTCCTGCTGTTTGTGAACCAGGTCCTCATTAAGTTTTTGCAGCCGCTGTTCCGCTTGCTTGCGTTCCGTGATGTCTTCCTGCACGGAGACATAATGCGTGATGACGCCTTCTGTGTTCTTGATGGGCGATATGACGGTGGAGGCCCAGTAGAACTCGCCATTCTTCTTCTTGTTGTAGAAATCACCCCGCCATTCCCCGCCAACCGAGACGGTTTCCCACAACTTCGCGTATTCCTCGCGAGGCGTGCGGCCTGATTTGAAAAGGCGAACGTTCTGGCCTTTGACTTCCTCCAGAGTGTAGCCGGTGACTTGAGTGAGCGTGGGGTTGACGTATTCGATATCGCCGCGGCTGTTGGAGATGACCACTAGCGTTGCACCCTGTTCCACGGCGCGCGCCATCAACAGAAGCTGCTCCTCCACCCTCTTGCGATCGGTGATGTCCCGGTTCACGCCGACCAAGCCCGTGACCCGGCCATGATCGTCAACCAAAGGCATCTTGATGGTCAGCACCCAACGGGTGTTGCCTGAAGAATCGGTGATTGCCGACTCGCGGTTGGCCAGCGCCCGCGCCGACTCCATCACCGCTTTCTCCTCGGCGCGAAACTGCTCCGCAACCTCGCGCGGAAAAAAGTCAAAGTCGGTTTTGCCAACGATCTCGGCCGCCGTAGCCGCTCCGAAGAAGCGGGCCGTCGCGAGGTTCAGCAAAAGAAACCGGCTCTCGGTGTCTTTCACATAGATATGGTCGGGAAAGCTGTCTATCAGCGGGCGCAACAAACACTTTCCGGAACGCATGCAAACATGGACCGGGTCGGCAGAGCCATCAATCAGAGGGCGCAACAAACTCAAGTCACCAAGGCCGCTTGCGACCTGTATCCCTGTCACGTCTTCTTTCATGTTTTCCACACGCCCTTAGGTTATTCCTTCCTGCCTCTCCGCGCGCCAACCTAGCATTCAACCGCCGGATGTCCAATGCGGAGCGCTCCCTCCTCTCTAACGCCTCGACGGCGTCAATAACCCGCCCTTCTGCGCAGAGCAAACGTTTGGACTTTGCCATGTTCATTTTAACCACTTTCTCTAAAGTCTTGTCTTCGCTTACGGTCGGAGTGAGTTAGAAGCAGTCGGATTCAGCCGGATCAGGTCGGATGGACTCGAACTGAATTGGACTGGATTGCCCATTCCGCACTTCGCATTTCACGTGCTTCATTTTGCGCATTCTCTTCCGAGTCGTTTTCACAACATATTGCAATAACAGATGTTATATTTTTTCTCTAATTATATGTGCTTGCAGTTACACAACATACGAATCTTTTGGGTTCGTTTCGTAAAAAACAGGTATGCTGTTGAGAGTTGCCGGGACCGAAATGTCCGTTTTTCCACTGGAAAACGCCGGTCTTCAGTTTTGGCTGCCTCCAACATTTGGGTTCGATTCTGCAACATCTGCCTTGTGAGCCGTTGCGAACCGGGTAACAGGTTTTGCACAAAAACAACTCAGCCGGAACGATGCAATGGCCGCGGCCCCTCACCCCGGCCCTCTCCCCGCTAACGCGGGGCGAGGGAGAGATTCTTCGCAAGGAGGTCGGGCGAACCATTGGGTGCATACGAAGTCGAGAGGGACCGGTTTTCCTCTCCCCTCGCGCGCGAGGGGAGAGGGCCAGGGTGAGGGGAGTCGTTCGAGAGTTGCAACTGCATCGTTCCGGCTCAGGGTCAACATCGCGATTTTGCCGGCCATGATCCTGTTTCGCATCCGCGGCGCCGGCGGCGTCGACCTCCGGCGAAAGACTCCGGGCTGGTGCGGCTCTCTCGTTCATTCTGGCGGGCATTATAAGAGAAATTACCTATCATGCAAGCAAAAAACACTGTCATGGGCAGGCGCCGCCCGGGGTTGGGTCGCGTCTGCCCGTAAGAGGACAACGCGTGAAGACACGGGGCCGGTTCAACCCGCCGCTCCCGGCAAGCAGAGCAAGCGAGAAAAGCTGGTCACGGCGACTCGCGTTTGACCGGGCCTTCGGCCATCACCTCCGCGAGTGTTTTCCGCAAGGCTTCGCGAGTCGGCATTGATAGCTTCTCGTTGCCCGCCAACTCGCCGAGCATGGCAATGAACCGCTCCCGCGACCAAAAGCAAACATGTCCGTCTGCAAAAACCGCGTTCATGCCTTCCATCTGGTGATCACTCCCCTTGTCAAAGGCCAAAACCATCTTGTCGTCAAACTTCCGGGCTGAATCGTCCGGGTAGCAAATGTAGCGGTAACTGCACAATTGCTCGTCGAAGTTCCCCTTCATGGGTTGGGCTTTAGCAGAAGGGCATTGAAAGATGCCCAAAAAGGACACGTATTGGGGAACGAGAGAGCTGAGAGACGGCGGATAGTGGTGATTGTTATCCTCGTAATAGTTATCCAGGGCGAGGGAGATTTGTTTCAGATTCTGCGCACACTTCATACGGTTGCTTCGCGGAACAGTGTGCGGTCCAGAGTCTGGAAGGCTGAGAAAAGCAACAATAAAAAAAATGGCCAAGATACAAAGGCTCCCGATTGCCATTCCCTTGCCTACCAATTGGCCATGGCTTCGATAAATGGCAACCAGTGACGCAATGCTGAAAACCGGCAATCCAACAAAACACAAGAGAAGCACAATCATCACAAGTTTACCCCCTGCTTCGCTAGGCGTAGTAACAAAAAGCAGGAAGGGCAAAAGCCACAGACTCGCTGCCAGTCCAAGACTTGCAATTGCCAGGCGTGATCGCCGTGGCATTGGGGCTGGTGGCGGGAGATTGGATGGCTCAGTCATGCGGCCTCGCTTCGGTTGCGTAGCGTACGCTCTCGCCGTGATCGCCGCAACAAAATGAAGTCCCGTCAGGGACGCTCCGAAAATAGCCCGGCGTTTCAGGGCGTGTTGCCCAAATCATTTTGGATTGAATGCCGGGAGGGCGGCAGGAGTCTAGAGAAGGCATATGATGGGTGAGCAACAACCGCAAAAGGAACTCTTCAGTTACCACATCGATCTGGATCAGCGGGTGCGTGCCGA
>CAIQCK010000084.1 GCA_903870275.1 uncultured bacterium
CCCCCAAGCCCCCGCCGCGCGCCCGGCAACAACAACGACAGCCACAGGAACCCTTTGACAACCAGGCGCCCCAGGAACCAAGCTGTGCGCGCCAAGAACACGGTAACACTACTTTTGAGGCAACCGGAGCGTTCCGGCCCCGCTATCTGGGTAACAGTGACTTTTGAGGCACGACGGTGCGCCGCCAACCGTGAAACAGAATTCATTTGATTTGCAAGGTTGCGCGACGGATGCACCAGACGAAGATGACGGTGGTGACGAACGGCTTGACGGATCTGACGGGCAACATGTTGCCGGGCACCGACACGGTGATCGTCCGCTCCCTCTACGGCGATGTCAACCACACCGGCACTGTCAATGCGGTGGACCGGCAACAGGTCAAAAACAACCGGCTGCGTAGCGCCACCTAGGAGCGATTTCCGGCGAGGCGGGCTGACAGATGCTGACTTTCGCCATACCGGTGAGCGCGCATCGAGTGACGTGGACCTACACCAAGAATGGCGCCGCGGCCGCTGGTCTGGACGCTGGCTGGGTGCGCAAAATCATTTATTATCCGCAGTCACCCTGATACAAAATGGGTTGCATGATGAAAGGTCTTGTTGCCAATGCGCTGGCGTTTGTTTTGATCGGGATGCCCGCGCTGGCCAAAGCGGACGGGAACGTCGACCAAGCCATCCAGGATTACACCAATATGCTTGAGGTGAATCCGAACGACGCCGAGGTTTGGTGGATGCGGGGGAATGCATACTGGGAGAATGGCGATTTCAACCGCGCCTTGCAGGATTACAACCAAGCCATCCAGGTGAATCCGAATTACGCTTTGGCCTACCTGGGCCGTGGAAATGTCTATGTTCGGCAGGGTGCCTACGATCAAGCGGTGCAAGACTACAATGCCGCGATTGATATCGAGCCGAATTTCATCGGCACCTATAACAACCGCGCGGTCGCGTATCGGGAGCAAGGCAAGCTGGACTCGGCCCTCGACGATCTCAATCTCGCCCTCGCATTGAAGCCGGATTTTGCCGAGGCCTACTACAACCGCAGCCTCACGTATCGCGACAAAGGCATGGCCGACCTGGCTCTTCAAGATCTCCATCGCGCCGTCGAGTTGAACCCTGCCTTTGGCAAGGCCGACGACGATCACGGCGCGCGCGCTGCGAATGGCAAACGAGACCAAGCGCCAGCCCTGCAAGCGGCCCGTGCCGTCAAGTTGACTTCAAAGCCCGTCAAGGCTGGCGGCAACCGCGGCGGCGCGCGTCGCAAAGGCGGCAGCAAGGACCCTGCCGCTCAAAACCCCAACCGCGCGTCAACTTCGGATCCCAAATACGCAGCAACCCCGGGTCGCTCCCGCTTAGCAATTGCCGTGTTTTGCGGCCTGGCGGCTGCATCGGTTGCAACCATCTTCTTCATCGTTTTCCGCCGTCGCCATGCGCGGGTCTGAAGTCGCCCTTTCGATCAGGTAATCCGCCGGGCGTCACTCGCGCCTTGTCAACGCTCGCGGCGTTCGGCATTCTATACAGTTCATGAAATTTATTGTGGCCATCACCGGCGCCAGCGGGGCGCTCTACGCCCAGCGGTTGCTCGACCACCTGCGTGCGCAGGAGGTGCATCTGGTGCTGAGCGACCCTGCCAAGGAAGTCGCCGCCGAGGAACTCGACGGCGGCAAGTTCGTCGCGGCCGCCGGTGTTGTCCGCCACGACAACCGCTCCATGCGCGCCCCGTTCGTCAGCGGCTCGGCGAAGTTCGACGCGATGATCGTCATCCCCTGCTCCATGGGCACGCTCGGCAGGATCGCCAACGGCGTGAGTGACGACGTCATCTGCCGCGCCGCCGACGTGATCTTAAAAGAACGGCGCAAGCTCATCCTCGTACCGCGCGAAACGCCTTACAACCTCATCCACGTCCGCAATATGGCGCACCTCATCGAAGCCGGCGCGGACATCATCCCCGCCTCGCCGTCCTTCTACAACCGGCCGCAGACCGTCCAACAAGTCGTGGACACCGTCGTCGCGCGCGTGCTCGACCATCTCGGCATCCGGCACAGACTGGTGAAGCGGTGGATGGAGAAAGAAAGCTGAAAATGTTTCACGCGAAGTGGCAAAGACACGAAGAACAAAAGCAGCGCGATTTCATGTCGTCTTCGCAACTTCGCGCTTTTGCGTGAGCCTTTCCCGATGACTTCTCTGTTCTCCTATCTTCGCAAGCTCAGCGAGTTCGTGAAATTTTCGCACACGATCTTCGCGCTGCCGTTTGCGCTGGCCTCGATGCTCGCGGCATACAATCACCTCAACTATGAGCACCCTTCCCTGCCGCAATGGCGCACGGTGATGCTGATCCTGCTCGCAATGGTCGGCGCGCGCACGGCGGCAATGGCCTTCAACCGCATTGTGGACCGCAAGTTCGACGCGCTCAATCCGCGCACCGCCACCCGCCACCTGCCGCAGCGTCAGCTCAGCCTTTTCAGCGCGTGGCTGCTGGTGCTCCTCGGCTCCGCGGCGCTGATCGCCGCCGCCTACGGCCTGAATCCGCTTTGTTTCTGGCTTTCGCCGGTGGCGCTAGCCATCGTCCTCTTCTACTCGTTCACAAAGCGTTTCACCGACTACTCGCATTTTTTCCTCGGTGTCGCACTCGGCATTTCGCCCGTCGGCGCGTGGATCGCGGTGACCGGCAACTTCCATGTCGCGCCGATCCTGCTCGGTCTGGCTGTGACGCTCTGGGTCGCCGGCTTCGACATGATTTATGCCATCCAGGACGCGGAGTTTGATCGCGCGCACGGTCTGCATTCCATGGTGGTGCGGTTCGGCTCTTATGGCGCATTGACGCTGGCGCGCATCCTTCACGGCTTCACGGTCGCGCTGCTGCTGCTCTTTGGCCTTGTCTCCGCGCGACGCGGGCCTTTCTGGACCGGGCTTGCAGTCATCGTCGTCATGCTTTCTATTGAACACATCATCGCGGCGTGGCGCTCGCTGAAATGGGTCAACGTCGCCTTCTTCCGCATGAACGCGCTGGTCAGCATGGTTTTGTTTGTGGCCATCGCCGCCGATGTGTATCTGCCGAAAAGGTTGTTCACATGGTTTTAGAAAAACTCATCCGCCGCTCGGAACTGGCGGACCTTTACGACAGCGTTGTTGCTGGCCGCCGCATCAGCGACGGTGACTGCCTGCGCCTCTACCGTTCGCGCGACATCACCGCCATTGGCGCGATCGCCAACGCCGCGCGCGAGCGCAAGAACGGCAACCGCGCCTCCTACATCCTCAACCGCTATCTCAACTACTCCAACATCTGCATCTTGGACTGCCAGTTCTGCGAGTTCGGCAAGAAGAAGCGCGATGCGGAGACGTTTGAATTGACGATCGAGCAGATGGTCGAGCGCGTCCGCAACGACCTGCGGCTCGGCGTCACCGAAGTTCACATCGTCGGCGGCCTGCATCCGTCGCTGCGGTTCGGCTATTACGTGGACATGATCAAGGCGTTGAAGACGCTCGATGCAAATCTGCACGTGAAGGCCTTCACCGCCGTGGAGATTTACCATCTCGCGTGGCTGGCGAAACAAACGATGCCGGAGGTGCTCGCGACGTTGCGCGATGCCGGCCTCGATTCGATCACCGGCGGCGGCGCGGAGATTTTTTCACAGCGAGTGCGCGACATTCTCTGCAAAGGCAAGGAAACGGCGGAGCAGTGGCTGGATTGCCACCGGACGTGGCACCGGATGGGCGGACGCTCGACCTCGACGATGCTTTACGGCCACGTGGAGACATTGGAAGAACGCGTGGACCATCTGCGCCGGTTGCGCGAGCTGCAAGACGAGACGCACGGTTTCACCGGCTTCGTGCCGCTGCATTTTGTGCCGGACAAAACCGAGCTTTCACACATCCGGCCGGCCAGCGGGCTTGACGACCTCCGCAATCTTGCCGTGGCCCGCATTTACCTCGACAACTTCGACCATATCACCGGCTATTGGATCGCGCTCGGCCTCAAACTGGCGCAGGTCTCGCTCAGCTTCGGCGTGGACGATCTCCACGGCACGATCATGGAGGAGAAGATTTTTCAGATGGCCGGCGGCGCCGACGGCCAGCAACAAACACGTGAGGATTTGGAGCGCGCCATCCGCGAGGCGGGCCGGATTCCGATTCAACGCGACTCGCTATACCGCCCCATTCAGCCATGAACACGCACAAAGCGGGACAGGCATCTCGCCTGTCCAACCCATCATCATCCGGAGAGGCGGAACGTCCATCCACCTCTGCGCGCATCGGCTGCGTCCCCTACCTCAACGCCAAACCGCTTATCTACGGTTTGGAGAACGAGGTAGTGTTGGAACATCCCGCCCGCCTCGCCCAACGTCTGGCCGCGCGCGAACTCGACTCCGGCCTCGTGCCCGTCGTTGAAGTTTTCCGTCGCCCATCGTATGTCATCGTGGATAACATCGCCATCGCGTGCTGTGGCCCTGTTTACAGTGTCATCCTTGCACACCGCGTCCCGCTGCAATCTCTGCGCGAAGTGGTGGTGGATTCCTCCTCCGCCACTTCCACGCTGCTGCTGAAAGTCCTGATGCAAAAACGTTCCGGATTGAAATTGCGCTATGTCTCCGAATCCCTCGCCGACAAGCGCAGCGACGCCGAAGCGCAAATGCTCATCGGCGACCAAGCCATCCGGCTTCATCAAGAAGTAGCCGCGTCACTCCGTGACGCGGATTCCATCCAACACGCCGGTCACAAGGCAACCGGTCAACCTTGGCAGATTCTCGACCTTGGTCAGGCGTGGTCCGACTGGGCACACCTGCCGTTTGTGTTCGCCGTCTGGGCCGTCCACGCCGACTACCCGGAGCTGCCCGCGCTCGTCAGGAAACTAACCGCCGCGCGCGCCGCTGGCTGTGCGCACATCGAGGAGATCATCGCACGCGAACAGCACGCGGATGCCGACTTCCGCCGCCGCTACTTTGACGAGAACGTCTATTTCAACCTCGGCCCGCGTGAGAAGGAAGCGATGCGACTTTTCCGCCAACTGCTGATTGAAATCGGCGAATTGAAAAAGCCTTATGACCTGCGATTCGTCTCTTGATAAACTCGCCGACCGCATCCTCGACGGCGGGCGCATCTCAGCCGCCGAGGCATTGCGCCTTTATCGCGAGCTGCCGTTGAGTGAACTCGGCATGTTGGCGGACGCGTGCCGGCAGCGGAAGAAAGCCGCTGCTTACGAGGGGCGCGGCAACCAGATCGTCACCTATATCGTTGACCGCAACATCAACTACACCAACGTCTGCGATGTTTATTGCAAGTTCTGCGCGTTCTACCGCACCGAGAGCGACGCCGGGGGCTACGTCATCAGCCACGACGACATCGCCCGCAAGATTGAGGAGCTCGTCGCCGTCGGAGGCACGCAGATTCTGCTGCAAGGCGGCCACCACCCGAAGCTCGGCATCGAGTTCTACCTCGGCCTGCTCGGCTTCATCAAAACACGTTTCCCGCAGGTGAACATCCACGGCTTCTCGCCGCCGGAGTTCTGCCACTTCGCCGATGTTTTCAAAATGCCGTTGCCTGAAGTCATCCATCGTTTCAAAGAAGCCGGCCTCGGCAGCATTCCCGGCGGCGGCGCGGAGATTTTGGTGGACCGCGTGCGCGACCGCATCGCGCCGCTGAAGTGCAAGACAGACGACTGGCTCCACGTGATGCAATGCGCCCACGAACAGGGCCTGCGCAGCAGCGCGACCATGATGTTCGGCCACGTTGAAACCGTCGAGGACCGCATCGAACATCTCCAGCGGCTGCGCGATCTCCAGGACCGGACCGGCGGCTTCACGGCGTTCATCTGCTGGACGTTCCAAAGGGAGCACACGAAGCTGCGCGCCGAGCCGGCCGGCAGCCACGAGTATCTCCGCACACAGGCGCTGGCCCGTATTTTCCTGGACAACTTCGACAACGTGCAGGCGTCGTGGGTCACCCAAGGCCCGAAGATCGGCCAGATCGCGCTCAAGTTCGGCGCGAACGATTTCGGCGGCCTGATGATGGAGGAAAACGTCGTCAGCAGCGCCGGCACGGCGTTCCACATCACACTGGATGAAATGCGACGCCTCATCGCCGAACTGGGCTACGAAGCCCGCCAGCGGGATAATTGGTATCGGTTGCTCTGAAACCAGTGGCGAGACCGACTGGTTTCCCGGCAGTTCGCGCAACCGATTGGCGGGCAAAGCGATCATCCCGTTCCCCACGAAGGATGTCCATCCAGTGACGCCTCAAGGAACGGGAGCACTACTTTGGTATACCCTTGAAAATTTTTCTTTGGCGCGGCGGCATCGTTGTGCAATTATCGCGAGGCGGTTCTTGGAAGCAGCCGAAAATGCACTGCATTGCTTCCGCCGCTGCTCAACGAAAAAGATGGAAACAAGCCGTTGGTTTTTGTTGCCAGTTGCTTTGGCGGCCTGCTGCCTGTGGGCCGGCTGCGGGCGCGACCATTATCAGCGGTCGGCGGACAGGGAGGTTTACGGCATTCTCGACCAGCGTCGCGCCGATGTTCTCGGCAAGACCAACGAGAATTTCAACATCAACACGCCCTACTCCGGCCGCAAGCCAGCCGACATCCCCCCGCCGGAAATCATCCAGCAGCGGCTGATGGCGCCCAAGCGAACGATGACGCTCAGCGAGGCAATCAAGACTGCCATCGCCCTGAGCCCGTCTTATCAGTTGCAAAAAGAAACCGTTTATCTATCAGCGCTGGCGCTGACGTTGCAGCGTTACAACTTCACGCCCAAGTGGGCTTCGAGTGTCAAACCGACTCTCACGCGGAACGCCTACGGCGTGTATGATCAGTCCACGGAATCAGACCTCAGCGTCTCCCAGTTGCTCAAGTCCGGCGGCCAGCTCAGCATCAGCGCGCTCAACGACGTGCTGTCGTTTTACAGCGGCGGCGCGCCCCATAATACCACGGCCTTTTCCGCGAACTTTACTCAACCGTTGATGCGGGGCGCGGGATACCAGATCGTGACGGAAAACCTCACGCAGGCGGAACGCAACGTCGTCTATGCCATCAACACCTTCGCGCGTTACGAGCAGACCTTTGCCGTGGGCATCGTCACCAGCTACTTCCGGCTGCTGCAACAAAAAGACGTGATTCGTAACGATTACAGCACCTACAAGAATCTGGTGCGCGTGCGTCAGCGAGCGGAGGCGCTGGGTGTGGACCGGATGGCAGCATTTCAAGTGGACCAGGCCCGTCAGCTAGAGCTGACGGCCAAGAGCCAATACATTGTGGACGTGCAGAGTTACCAGAACTCGTTGGACAACTTCAAGGTCACGCTCGGTCTGCCCGTGGGCACGGAACTCGTGCTGGATGACACGTCCTTGGAAGAATTGCGCAAGCTGGGTGTAGCGATGGTAGCCCTAACCCCGGACCAAGGCCATCGGATTGCCGTCCAGCGCCGGTTTGACCTGCAGAACAATATCAACCAGTTCGAGGACAGCAAGCGGAAGATCGAAGTGGCCGCCGACCAATTGAGTCCAGACCTCAACGTCCTGAGCCATGTGGACTTGCCGCAGCCCAATGGGTATGATTACTCAAGGTTTGATGTTGGCCAATATCGGGCCTACGCCGAAGTGCAATTGAACCTGCCGCTGGACCGCCTCACCGAACGCAACAATTTCCGAACGTCACAGATTAATTTTGAACAACAATTGCGATCGTTGGCGCTGTCATTGGACAATATCCGCAACAGTGTCCAGCAGGATTTGCGCACGTTAGACCAGACAAGGAGGAATTATGACATTCAGGAGGCTGCGGTGCGTCTCGCCAAGCACAGTGTCGAGGGCGACATCTTGCTAATGGAGGCGGGTCGGATAGACATGCTCAGCTTGTTGCAAGCACAGTCCTCCCTGCTGACCACCCAGAACGCATTTCAACAAGCGTTGGTGGACTATCACGTGGCGCGCTGGAACTTGATGTCGGACCTCGGCATCATTCGCACCGATCTCGACCGGTTCTGGGTGGTGGAACAACCGATTCCTCAGGCCGCCGCCGCGGCGGGTCCGGCCGACAAGGCAAAGGTGTCGCCGCCGGTGGTGAAACAAGAGGGAACAGAAGAAGAATTGATTCCGCCCGACAAACTTTTCCGGTAACTTGAAAGATGTCATGAGATTGGATTCGTTGCGTGTATTTTTGGACCGCTGGCTGAAAGGAAAGCCTGTCGTGGGCAAAGCCTGGCAATGGAGCCAGCAACACCCGCGGTGGGCCGCCGCCGTCCTGGCGGCCTTGCTGGCCGTGGTGGTGATGGTGGTCGCAAGTTTTTCGCACGGCAGCTCCGTCCAGCGCGACTACTACAAAGTCAAGCGCGGCGATTTCCTGATCTCCGTCGTGGAAGGCGGCACGTTGCGGGCGCTCAACGAGTTTTCCATCCGTTCCGATGTCGAAACGATGACCAAGATCATCGGCATCGTCCCGGAAGGGACTTACGTCCACAAAGGCGAACTGCTGGTGTCCCTCGACGCGAGCCAGATCAAGGACAGCCTTGATTCGCAGGAAATCACGGTCGAAAACAGCCGCTTCGCGCTGGTGCAAGCCGAGCAAGCCCTCGTCATCCAGAAAAGCACTGTGGAAAGCAACATCAAGGATTACGAGCTGAAGCTCGAGTTTGCCAGGTCCGATTTGGAGAAATACATCGAAGGCGACTGGCCACAGGCAAAGAACAACGCCGAAAGCGCCATCACCCTGGCGGCGGAAGATTTGGTGCGCGCCAAGGACAAGTTGGACTGGACCAAGAAGCTGAACGAGAAAAGCTACGCGACCAAGGCGGACCTGCAGGCCGACAGCATGGCCGTGGAACAAAAGCAAGTCGCGCTGGCACAATACAAGGAAGCGCAGTTGTTGCTGCTCAAATACACCTACCCAAAACAACGGCGTCAGTATGAAGCTTACGTTGACTCGTGGCAGAAGGATGTTGAACGGCTCAAACAACGCTCCGCCTCCCAGGTCGCCCAGGCCGAGGCCGACCTGGTCTCGCGCCGCCGGACTCTCGCCCTGCAACAGGAACGGCTCGACGAGTTGAAAAAGCAAATGTCGCTGTGCAAAATCTACGCGCCGTCCGACGGCCTGGTGGTTTACAGCTCCAGCACGGGCGGCTATTCGAGCATCCTGATCGAAGAAGGCGCCTCCATCCGGTATCGGCAGGAAATCATCAAGTTGCCGGACATCACCCAGATGGTGATCGAGATTCGGGTGCACGAGTCGCACATCACCAAGATTAAACCGGGTCAGACTTCTTACGTCACGATTGATTCCATGCCCGACATGCGCCTCAAGGGCCACGTTCACAAAGTGGCCGTGCTGCCGGATTCTTCCAGCCGTTACTACAACCCGACGCTCAAGGTCTATGTCACCGAAGTCTTGATTGACGATACGTTGCCGCCCGAACTCAAACCCGGCGTCTCCGGCCGCGCTGAAGTTGTCATCACCAACCTCCTCAACGTGCTGGCCGTGCCCATCCAGGCGGTCGCCTCCATCAAAGGCGAGCAGGTTTGCTTTGCCGGCAAAGGCACCACGCCCAGGAAAGTGGCCGTCGAGGTCGGCCTCTACAATGACAAGTTCATTGAAATCAAATCCGGTCTGAAGGAAGGCGACGATTTGCTGCTGGCGCCCTTGCTTGAACCGGATGAGATCGATTTGTCCGGGTCGATTGTAGCTGCCAACGAATACGAAGCCGACCGCAAGGCCGGCGGCAAGAAACGCAAGCCTGCAACCAAGGGCACAGGCACCCAGGAGAAACCAGGCGCGACCAAACCGCCGACACCGTTGCAAACACTGCAACAACCGCTGAAAGAACTGCGCCGCGCCGCTCAGCCGATCGAGGCCGCGCACGCCACGGTCCAATTGCCCGCCCGCGAACTGCTGCCAGCCGGCGCGCCCGCCATGACGGCGACCAATTTGTCCGCCACGCCTCCAGGGTCAAGCGTCCCCGGCACAAAGGTTCCCGCCACGGACAACAAGAAGCCGGTCCAAACGCCATGAGCAGCAGTCCGATCATCCGGCTGGAACGGTTGGAGAAAACCTACGATCTCGGGGCCATCCAGGTTCACGCCTTGCGGGGCGTCAGCCTCGATATCGCAGCCGGCTCTTACGTGGCGATCATGGGGCCATCCGGCTCTGGCAAGTCCACGATGCTCAACCTCCTCGGCTGCCTCGACCGGCCCAGCGGCGGCGCTTACTACCTCGGCGGCGAGGATGTCGCGAAAATGGACGACGACCAGTTGTCGGCCGTGCGCGGCAAGCGGCTGGGTTTCATTTTCCAATCCTACAACCTCATTGACCAGCTCAGCGTCATCGAGAACATTCACGTCCCGCTTTTCTATCAAGGCCGCGATATTCGCGATTGCCAGGATCATTGCGTGAAACTGGCCGAACTGGTCGGCCTCGGCAACCGCCTGCACCACCGGCCCAAGGAACTTTCCGGTGGCCAGCAACAACGCGTCGCCATCGCGCGCTCGCTCGTCAACGACCCGTTGATGATTCTCGCTGATGAGCCTACCGGCAACCTCGATTCCGCCACCGGCACCGAAATTTTGAACCTGCTCGATTCTCTCAACGCGGAAGGCAAGACCATTGTGCTCGTCACCCACGGCGAAGAAGTCGCCGAGCGCGCACACCGCGTGCTCCACATGAAAGACGGCGTCATTGACCACGAAATCCAGCAGCGGGTTCTTAGGCACGTGGTGGCCGAGCTGGAAAACAACGACACAAAGGTGGTGCCAAGACCGTGATCAACGCGCCCGCCATCCTTCGCACGTTCGACTTGGGCGTCAAGAGCCTGATGCTTCACAAGCTTCGCTCGGCGTTGACCATGCTCGGCATCATCTTCGGCGTCTGCTCTGTCATCGCCATGCTGGCCATCGGCGAAGGCGCTTCCTACGAAGCCCAGCAGGCCATCAAAAAGCTCGGCAGCAATAATATCATCATTCGCAGCGTCAAACCCTCCGAAGAAAACGTCGTGGCCAGCACCGGCCGCAGCCGCGTCAGCGAGTATGGGCTGACCTACTCCGACGCCGCGCGGCTCCAGATGACCCTCGCCAGCGTGCAACACGTGCTGCCCATGCGCATCATCCGTGACAGCGTGCGCTTCAACCGCTTCAACGTCGCCAGTCAGATCATCGGCACCTTTCCAAGCTATGCGCACGTCACCGGCCTTGAAGTGTTGCGCGGCCGGTTCATCACCCAGAACGACGAAGTCCACACCGAGAACGTCTGCGCCATGACGGTCAACCTCGCCAGCCAGTTGTTCCCCTATCAGGACCCGCTCGATGAGGAAGTGCGCGTCGGCGTGGACTATTATCGTGTCGTTGGCTTGGTGAGGGAAAAGTCCTCCATGGACAAACGCCCCGGTGCCAGTGGCGCATCCGATGGCAAGGCACTCGACAACAACCTCTACATCCCGCTCTCGTGCGCGCGCAGCCGCTTCGGCGAGATTCTTTTCCGACGTTCGGCCGGCAGCTTTGAAGCTGAGCGTGTCCAACTTCACCAGATCACCCTGCAGATGGCCGACACCGACGCCATCGAGCCGGCCGTGCCGGACATCGAAGCGATGCTGAAACATTTCCACGCGAAGAAAGACTACGAAATCATCGTGCCGTTGCAATTGCTTCGGCAGGCCGAACAGACCAAGCGCATTTTTAACATCGTGCTCGGCTCCATCGCTGCCATCTCGCTGTTGGTCGGCGGCATCGGCATCATGAACATCATGCTCGCCACCGTCACCGAGCGCACCCGCGAGATCGGCGTCCGCCGCGCGCTCGGCGCCCGCAAGAAGGACATCATCACCCAGTTCCTGGTTGAAACCGTTGTGCTCTCGCTCGGCGGCGGCATCATCGGCGTGGCCGTGGGCGTCATCGTGCCGTTGATCGTGTCGCACTTTGCCGACATGAAAACCATCATCACCTTCTGGTCGTTGGCGCTGGCTTTCGGCATTTCCGGTCTCACCGGCATCGTCTTCGGCCTCTACCCCGCCAGTCGCGCCGCCAACCTCAGTCCCATCGAAGCATTGCGACACGAGTAGGGCTTTTGGAATCGCTTGTTTTGAACAAAAACCTGGCGTAGGATTTGCGCCCCGAAACAATAATCAATATGAAAACTGCGTCTCTCTCCGCCGTGTCGCACAGCGTGACGTCCAATCGCCGCCAATTCTTTACCCAACTCGCCGCATGGTCCGCCGGCCTTCTCGCCGCGCCGCCGATCTTCCAACTCCTCCCGCAATCGCTCAACGCCGCCACGGCCGAACCGCTCCTGTCCGTCGGCAAAGGCACCGATTACGAGGCGCTTCTCGTCAAGGTGTTCGAACCGCTCGGCGGCATCGCCCCGTTCGTCAAGAAGGGCGCGCGCGTCGTCATCAAGCCCAACATGTCCTGGGACCGCAAACCCGAACAGGCCGCCAACACCCATCCGTTGCTCGTCAAGGCGATGGCCAAACTCTGTCTCAGCGCCGGCGCGTCCAAGGTCATGATCTTCGATCGCACCTGCCAGGACATGCGCCTTTGCTACGCCAGTTGCGGCACGCCAGCCGCCATTGAGTCGTTGAACGATCCCCGCGTCACCTGTTCCTTTGTGGATGACCGCAAGTTTGTGCCGGTCAAGATTCAGAAGGGCAAAGGCATCACCGAATGGGAGTTCTACAAGGACGCGATCGGCGCCGATTGCTACATCAACATGCCCATCGCCAAAGACCACAAGCTTGCCCGCCTCACGCTGGGCTTGAAGAACGTCATGGGCGTCATCGGCGGCAAGCGCGGCCAGCTTCATCAAAGCCTCACGCAGAAGATCGTGGACCTCAACACTGTCCTGCGGCCGACGCTGACCATCATGGACGCCACGCGCATCCTGCTCCGCAACGGCCCCAGCGGCGGCAAGCTCGACGATGTGAAGGAACTCCACACCCTCTTCGCCTCCACCGACACCGTCGCCGCTGACGCCTACGCCACCACCCTCTTCGGCATGAAGCCCGATGAGCTGGAGACCACGAAAGCCGCGTTCGAGATGGGCCTCGGCCAGATGGACCTCAACAAGGTCAAGATCGTCAAGGTATAGCGCGTGCCGGGACGTTGCCGGTGTTGTTCGGAAAACGCGTGAACTTTCGTTCGATCCAGATTCCGTGGAAGTGGTGGCGTCGTGCCGCGCAGCTTCTCTGCCTTTTCATCTTCCTCTGGCTCTTCCGCAAGACCGAGAGCGATGGCAGCCGCACCCTCGCCTTTGCCGCCAATATCCTCTTCCGCCTCGATCCGCTCGTAGCCGCGTCCGCCGTTCTCGCCGGCGTGAAGTTCATCGCCGCGCTCTGGCCCGCGCTCGTCACCGTCGCGCTCACGCTCGTGCTCGGCCGCTTCTTCTGCGGCTGGATCTGCCCGCTCGGCACGCTGCTCGACGGCGTCAATCACGCGGTTCCTGGAAAAACCGCGCCGCCCAACCATCGCTGGCGCGTCGTGAAATTCTTCCTGCTCGGCGTGGTGCTGGTCAGCGCCGTCTTCGGCTGCCAGATCGTCGGTTACCTCGATCCGTTCTCCATCCTCGTGCGCGGCATGGCCGTGGCGGTGGACCCCTGGCTGAACCGCGCCGTCACCGCGCCGTTTACCTGGCTCTACCAGCACGCGCCCGAATCCGTCACCGACGTCAGCGAATCGATCTACGCCTTTCTGAAAAGCCACGCGCTCCCGTTCCAGCAAAACTCGTTCGTCTTCTCGGTCGTCTCGTTCGCGATCCTCGTCGCCGTCTTCGCGCTGGAGTTCGTCGAGCGACGGTTCTGGTGCCGCAACCTCTGCCCCGCCGGCGCGCTGATCGGCATCTTCGCGCGCTTCTCGCTGCTGAGGCGCTTCCCGGCGCGCGCCTGCGGCCGTTGCAAAGCCGAGAGTGACTACAATACCCGCTGCCGGATGGGCGCGTTCGACGAACGAGGCCGCTTGCAACCGGAATCCTGCAACGTCTGCCTCGACTGCCTCGACGACTGCCCGATAGACCTGCCGAAGTTCACCTTCGATAAACCCAAAACCGCGCCCGCGCCGTTCAGGCCGTCACGCCGCCTGTTCCTTGGCTCCGTCGTCACAGGTATGGTGATGCCTATAGTTTCCCATACGTTGCCCGCCGCCCATCGCCTGCCGCCAGACCTCATCCGCCCGCCCGGCGCGCTGCCGGAGCCGGACTTCCTCGACCTTTGCGTCCGCTGCGCCGAATGCATGAAAGTCTGCACCACCAACGCCCTCCAGCCGGTCCTGTTCGAGGCGGGTCTGGACGGCGCGTTCTCGCCTCGGTTCATGGGGCGTATCGGCTACTGCGAATACAACTGCACCCTCTGCTCCCAGGTCTGCCCCACCGGCGCGATCAAGCTGCTGCCCCTCGCCGAGAAACAAAAATTCATCATGGCCAAGGCCGTGTTCGACAAAAAATTCTGCCTGCCGTTCGCCAAAGCCGAGTCCTGCATCACCTGCGAGGAACATTGCCCGCTGCCCGAGAAGGCCATCCGCTTCAAGGACGCCGAAGTCACCCATCCCGTCACCAAGCGTCGCGTCGCCGTCAAACAGCCTTACATCGTCTGGAGTCTCTGCATCGGTTGTGGCATCTGCGAAACCAAATGCCCCATCGAAGGCCCGTCCGCAGTCCACATGATCCGCGAGGCCGCCATCCCGCCCGCCGTCCGCAACGACCGCGAGATCATGGACATGGCCAGCCAACCCGCCCCGCCTTCACGCGAGCCGAAATCGCGCGCGAACTCTGACGGATATTGAAAGCCGTTAAAGAATCCTGTGCAGAATCATTGTAGCGGCGGTCTCTGACCGCCGGTCATGAGCAATGCTCTCGGCGGTCAGAGACCGCCGCTACAGTTCCGGCTTCGTGGCGCATATGTTATAGGACCGATCCCTTTTCTCTTTTCTTAGCATCGGCCCCTTTTTGGTTCTGGAAAAAGACCACAAGAAGCCGCATGGCGCGTGCGGTGGATTCGCTCATAAATCAATTTTCCTGATGCCCGTTACGTTGCGCCGATCCAAGCGTGAACCACACCATGGACAGAAAGCAATGGTCACATACGAATCGCCGCCGTCGTGAATAATAATGCCATATTCGCGATGCCGCGAAGAGTAATGCATTAAACTGTCAGAGCAATCAAATCGGTCAGGGTGCTTGTCGCATGTTGAAGTTACCGCGTCGGTCATCCTAGTACAGCAATGAGTCTTCATAAAAAAAGGGGTCAGTCCTATAATCTCTGCATTTCGTCGCGCAAACTTTGGCGTCCCGCATATCCGCTCCTTGAACCGCGAACGATCATATGCTTTTGAACGGTGATTACCAGATCAGACGGGGGCATGCGCAGGCCGAAGCCCACCCTCCTGTCTTCCGCACCATTCGTGCATTCCGTGGCTGGGTTCGTTTTTTTCCCTCCATGTCCCTCCGTGTCACCCGCGGATCATGTCCGGCCTTCGTCGCCCCCCCCCCCCGTGGCGCGACCCATCCGCCAAGCTGGCCCCGCGACAATAATAGCAATTTTCTCTTGACATAATAGAGATTGTCTAATATCTTCCACCCCGCGATGAAGACCGTCGTCGTGCAAACCAAGGCCGTCCCGCCGGAAGCCCCAGAGGGCTACCGGAAACAATCCACGGATTGCATGAAAAGGCCCAAGGCGGCGTCCAGCCGCCAGACGCTGCTGGAACGGATCGTGGCCGGTCTGGCGGGCGTGCCGCATCCGGGCCGCCGAATGTGCCGAAACCGCCCCCAACGCGGACGGCGGCTGCCGGCGGCAGGGCGCTCATCCTCACCCTCAATCATAGGGGTTCGGTTTTCAAAACGAACCCATATGATGACCCCGGTCAAAACTGAAAAACGTCGTTTTCCCGTGGAAACCGTGTGTTTCGATCTCCAGGGGTGGGCAAATCAAAAAGGTTTTTTACGAAACGAACCCAAATGATTCAGCCCCGCTCATCGGTGTTTCATTGGTTACTACCATGTCGAAGGATCGCGCATTCCTGACAATATTTTCAACCCGCCACCGCCCTGTCCACGCCCCGCTTGTGGTTGCGCCTCCGCCGCGCCGGGTTCATCCGCGGCCACATTCCCCCTCCCCGCTACGGCAACAACACGGTCGAGCCGGTGGTCTTGCGGGCTTCGAGGTCGCGGTGGGCTTGGGCGGCTTCGCGCAGGGGATAGGTCTGGTTGATCGCCACCTTGACGGCCTTGCTCTTAATCACGGCGAACAGATCGCGCGCCGCCGCGTCCAGGTCTTCGCGCTTGGCGGTGTAGTCGAACAGGGTCGGACGTGTCAGAAAGAGCGAGCCTTTCTGGGAAAGGACGGCAGGGTTGAACTGCGTCACCGGCCCGGAGGCGTTGCCAAAGCTCACCATCAGGCCCAGCGGCGCGAGGCAGTCGAGGGAGTCCATGAAGGTGTCCTTGCCGACGCCATCATAAACGACCGGCACGCCCGCGCCCTTGGTGATTTCCTTGACCCGCTCGACGAACTTTTCCCTCGCGGTGACGATGACGTGCTTGCAGCCGGCTTTCTTCGCCAACGCGGCCTTCGCGTCGCTGCTAACGGTGCCGATGACGGTCGCACCGAGGCTCTTCGCCCACTGGCAGAGAATCAGGCCGACACCACCAGCCGCGGCGTGCATGAGGATGGTGTCGCCTTCGCGGACCTTGTAGGTGCGGCGGATCAGATACCACGTCGTCATGCCCTTGAGCATGATGGCGGCGGCGACTTTGTCATCAATGCCGGCGGGAAGTTTCACCAGACGCGCCGCCGGCCGCAGGAGCACCTCGGCATAAGCGCCGACGGGGTTTGCGTAGGCGACGCGGTCGCCGACTTTGAATTCCTTCACCTTCGGACCGACCGCTTCGACAACGCCCGCGCCTTCCATGCCGAGTATGGCCGGCAGCGGCACCGGATACAAACCGGTGCGATGGTAGGTGTCAATGAAGTTGAGACCGACGGCGGTGTTGCGCACGAGCACTTCCTCCGGGCCGGGACTGGCGACGGGGACTTCCTCCCAGCGCATTTTGTCCGGCCCGCCGTTTTCGTAAATGCAAATGGCGTGAGGCATATCGTTTCTCCACTGGCGGCTGACCTCATGCCAACCGCTGAACGCCAAAAGGTAGCGGATGCCGCGCAAAGCACAAGATACCCGCCGTCAACGACCGTGAGATCACGGCGTCGTCGGACGCCGTCGCGCTAAACGGCGTGCAAGGCGTGACCGGTATGATAGACTGACGCCGTGAAGAACGAACTGGACATCGTTCGGGACATCTCGCAGCGGTTTGCCGGGGCACGCATCGCCTACATGCTGACCGGCTCGATGGCAATGAACTACTATGCGCAACCGAGGATGACACGCGACATTGACGTGGTCGTCGCGCTCGAACCCGGGGACGTGGAAACCGTCGTGCGGTTGTTCTCTCCGGATTACTACGTTGCGCAGGAAATGGTGAGCGAGTCCGTGGCCCGCGAGTCCATGTTCAACCTGATCCACCTGGAAAGCGTCATCAAGGTGGACTGCATCGTGCGCAAGAACAGCGTTTACCGGCGGCTGGAGTTTGAACGGCGCCAGCCCATCAAAATCCAGGACTTCACGACCTTCATCGTGAGCAAAGAGGACTTGATCATCTCCAAACTCTTCTGGGCCAAAGACTCGCACTCGGA
This sequence comes from uncultured bacterium, assembly GCA_903870275.1. Taxonomy (GTDB): domain Bacteria; phylum Verrucomicrobiota; class Verrucomicrobiia; order CAIQCK01; family CAIQCK01; genus CAIQCK01. The sequence continues at coordinate 17,645 of CAIQCK010000084.1, forward strand.
GATGCAATTGCGCGACGTGCGCAACCTGCTGGCCACCGGCTACGACGCGGACTATCTGACGCACTGGACGCGCGATCTCGGACTGGATAAGCTCTGGCAGGAAGCATCGCATGACTGACACACCAGCCAGCGTGGAGAATATGGTGCGCGAAAAGCTGATGGCGCGCTCCGGCGAGGAACGATTCGTCATGGGCGCGCTGATGTTCGACGCCGCCCGGGAAATGATCCTCGCCTCGTTTCCACCCGGTCTGACCGAGGCGGAACTGAAACGAAGGCTGTTTGAGCGGCTCTATACCGACAACCGTGGGGCGTCGAAATTATTCCGGGGACTTCTGGCCGTCTAAAGGATCATTCGTTACTTATGAAAAATCACGCTCTCCTCCTCACTTTGCTGTTGTCGCTCGTTCCTCCCGCGTTTGCGCAGAGCGATGTTGAGTTCAAACGCACTGAAGACTTGGTCTATGGCCGCAAGTTTGGCGTGGCGCTCACTCTCGACGTGATCCAGCCGGTGAAGGCCAACAACGGCCGCGCCATCATCTTCATGGTCAGCGGCGGATGGTTCTCCAGCCACGAGGGCGTCAACCCGAAATACTACGCGCCGTTCCTGGATCGCGGCTACACGGTCTTCGCGGTGGTGCACGGCTCACAACCAAAGTTCACCATCCCGGAAATCACGCAGGACATTCACCGCGCCGTGCGTTTCATCCGCCACAACGCCGCGAAGTGGGGCGTGGACCCGGACCACTTCGGCATCACCGGCGGCAGCGCGGGCGGCCATCTCTCCGTGACGATGGGCACGCAAGGCAGGCCGGGCAAGCCCGACGCCAAAGACCCGATTGACCGCGAGAGCAGCGCCGTACAGGCTGTGGCGTGTTTCTACCCGCCAACCGATTTCCTGAACTACGGTGCGGCTGGCGAGGACGCGGTCGGCGTCGGCATTTTGAAAGACCACAAGGCCGCGTTCGGACCGGCCTCCGACACACCCGAAGGCCGCCAGAAACTCGGCAGGGAAATCTCGCCCATCTACTTCATCACCGCCCAGATGCCGCCCACGCTCATCATCCATGGCGACGCGGACAAACGCGTACCGATGCAGCAGGCGGAGAGCTTCGTGAAGCGCGCCACCGAAGCCGGTGCTAACGCCAGGCTCATCGTCAAGCCCGGCGCCGGTCACGGCTGGAAGGGCCAGGAGCCGGACCTCAACGCGATGGCCGATTGGTTCGACGAATATTTGCGCGGCGTGAAGAAATGAACAGTCTATGAAACCAATCCACAACACGTTCCTCCTCATCGTCGCTGCCTTTTGTTACGCGGCAACTCTGCACGCCGCGGACGCGCCGGTGGCTGCAAGCACCCTGTCAGTGATGACCAACCACGCCGTGTGGAAGGACGGCCGCCCGGTGGCGCTTCCAGAAGTTTCACGGCCCGCCGTCGAGGGCGTGATGCTCTTCGAACCGAAGGAGACCGATTGGAAATACTCGCATCACCAGTCCATCACCGCCTTCAAGGGCCAGCTTTTCGCCATCTGGTCCAGTTCGCAGCGGGACGAGGACAGTCCGGGGCAGCGCGTGATGTATGCCTATCGAAACGAGAAGGGCTGGATTCAGCCGCGCATCCTGTTCCAACCCGACATCGAGCCGGATGGCCGGCTGCGCATCCTGACGGCCGCGGGTTTTCATCAACACAACGGCACCCTCGTCGCCTATGCCGGCGATTACTCGATTGACCGCAAGTCAACCCGGCTGCTGGCGCGAACCAGCACGGACGGACGGCGCTGGAGCGAAGTCCGCGACCTTCATCTGCCGGTCTGCCCGAACCACGGACCGCAGGCCACAGCAACCGGCCGTTTGATCATCGCCGGCAACACCGCGTTTCCTTACACCGACGATCCCTCGGGACTGACCGGTTGGCGCATGACCGGCATCTTCCCGGCGAGCATGAAAACGTTCCAGGACAATCCCTCCACATTCTGGGATCTGGCCAAACAGATGAAATGGCGCGGGAATGTCTGCGAAGCGTCGTTGCATCAAACCGACGACAAGGCACTGCACATGTTGCTGCGCGCCGCCAATATCGGGCTGCCCGGCCCCAACAAGGAGCTATGGAGCCTCTGGGAAACTTCCAGCACCGACAACGGCGAGACCTGGAGCGCGCCGCGTCCGACCGATTATAGCAACACGGACGCCAAGTTTCATTTTGGCCGGTTGCCCAACGGGCGGTTCTACTGCGTCAACAATCCCATCGGCGTGGATCGCATCCCGCTGGTGCTCTCAACATCGCGCGACGGCGTCAATTTCGACCGCCACTTCATTCTCGGCGAACAGCGTTACGTGAGGCGATTCGAGGGAGGATCGAAAGGCGGCCACTACGGCTATCCGCACACGCTGGTGTTCGAAGGCAATCTCTACGTCATCGTCTCGCGCCAGAAAGAATCGGTCGAAGTATTGCGCGTGGCGTTGTCGGAATTCGACAAACCATGAGGTTCTTGCAAGGACTGGGAGCCGCACCATCGCAACGATGGACGATTGGTTTGACAAACGTCTGCGCGGCGTGAAGAAATGGTTTAGTTCGTTACAGTCCGAGCAGACCGAGCGCGAGTTCACGGAAAGCATGTTCATGCAAAGACAAATCGTGCAAATCAGTCTGGTCGTTGTGCTGTCGGGACTGGCAACTGCCAGAGGCGCAGCGTTCGGTCCGGCACGAGCGCCCGCGGCGCCCACACCGGCGCCAGCGCCGGTCAAGCTCATCAGTTCATTTGAGCGGCCGTCGGACATCTCCTCCCTGAAAGCAGACAGCACGAAGCTGTCGTCGGTCGTCATCGGCGTGACGGAAGGCAAGCACGCCATGCGCGCCGAGTTTGGCGAGGCGGATTATCCGAGATTCACTTTCGCATCCGACAAGCCAATGGATTGGAGCGGCTTCTCCGGTCTGGCGGTGGATGTGACGAATCCCGGCGCGGAGATGGTGCGGTTCGCGCTGCGGGTGGAGGATGCGCCGAACGCCAAAGGCCCGGACCACGTCGCATTCGGCGTCGGTGCCATCGAGCCGGGCCGGACAGCGAGTTTTGTGCTCAAGCCCGCCGAGAAACCGCCGATGTCCTACGGCATGATGGCGCTTCCGCCGGTGCCGGGCATGCGCACCATCGCGAACCTCGCCAAGGAGCCGGTTGATTTCAGCCATGTCTATGCGTGGCAGGTTTACCTGAGTCATCCGGGGAAGGCTTACACGCTGATCTTCGACAACGTCCGGCTGGTCGCCCTGAAGAGCGCGAGCCTCGACAAAATCGTGGACCGCTTCGGCCAGTATGCCACCGCCGAATGGCCCGGCAAATTGCACGACGAAAAGGAGTTTGCCGTGCGACGCGCCGCGGAGGAGAACGAACTGCGGGCGTATCCCGGTCTGCAAGGCCGTGACCGGTTCGGCGGCTGGGCGGGCGGGCCGCAGTTGCCGGTGGGGAAGTTTTTCCGCACGCAACAGGTGGCCGGCAAATGGTGGCTGGTGGACCCGGACGGTCATCTTTTCCTTTCCTTCGGCGTGAACACCGTCAAGCCCGGTGTGGAGGTCTTCACGGCCGGCCGCGAATACATGTTTGGATGGCTGCCAAAGGAGAACGAGCCGCTCGGTAAATACTTCGGCCACAACAAGAGCATGGCCGGCGGCCCGGTCATCGAAGGCCCGACCTACGATTTCCTCCAGGCGAACCTCCACCGCAAATATGGTCCGCAGTTCATGGATCACTGGCGCCACACCGCGATGGCCCGTATGCGCTCGTGGGGGTTCAACACTCTCGGCAAATCCTGCGACACCGATCTCTATTACTCGGAGCGCACGGCCAATCGCATCGCTTACATCCCCATCGTCCAGTTCACCGGCAACTACGCGCACGTCAGCGGCGGGCAGGACACGTGGGGACCGATGCACGATCCTTATGACCCCGCGTTCCGCGAGGCCGTGGCCGCGCAGCTCGACAAGGTCGTGTCCGCCTGCAAGGACGACCCGTGGTGCATCGGGTATTTCATTGATAACGAGCTGAGCTGGGGCTCGGCGAAATCCAGCGACCCGAAGCTGCGCTACGGTCTTGCGCTTGGCGCGCTCAAAGCGCAGGCGGACGCATCGCCTGCCAAGAAAGCCTTGCTGGATCAGCTCAAGCAAACTTACAACGACATCGGCAAACTCAACGCGGCGTGGAAGACGAGCTTCGCCGGTTGGGACGACCTCAAAGCTCCGGCCGCTCCGTTCAGCGCGGCCGCCGAAGCCGACTTCCAGCGCTACCTGAAAAGTTTTGCGACGCAATACTTCACCGTCGTCCGAACCGAGCTTCGCCGTCTCGACCCCAACCATCTCTACCTCGGCTGCCGCTTCGCCAACTTCACGCCGGAGTGCGTCCAGGCCGCCGCCGAGGTCTGCGACGGCCTCAGCTTCAATATCTACCGGCAGCGGCTCGACAAGGAGTGGGATTTTCTGAAGAGCATCAACAAGCCGGCGATCATCGGCGAATTCCACGTCGGCGCGCCCGACCGCGGCATGTTCAACACAGGCCTCGTGGAGGCGGCGAACCAGCAGTGGCGCGCCGCGATGGTGCAGGATTACGTCCGCAGCGTCGCCGATCATCCGTCGTTCGTCGGCTGCCATTGGTTCCGCTACGATGACGAGCCGCTCCTCGGCCACGTCGCCAACGGCGAAAACTACAACATCGGCCTCGTCAGCATCACCGACACGCCGTATCCCGAATTGATCGCCACGTTCCGCAGCGTGCTGACCGAAGCCTACCCGCGCCGTTATCAGGGAACGACCCGCCCCGTTCGGCCTCTGAAATGATTCGCGGTAATCGCGCTGACATTATTTCCCATGTCTGCCTTGCATATCCGCCAGATGATGCCCGCCGACATCCCATTCGGGATGGAACTGAAAACTCTCGCCGCATGGAACCAGACCGAAAGCGACTGGCGTGCATTGCTCAGCTACAATCCTGATGGCTGCTTCGTGGCGGAATGGGACGGCCGCCCCGTCGGCACAGCCACCACCACCATCCACGACGACAAGGTCGCGTGGATCGGCATGGTGCTGGTCCATCCGGAGTTTCGCCGGCTCGGTGTGGGCAAAGCTTTGCTGAAGCACTGCATCGCATGGCTCCAACAACGCGGCGTGCCGTGCATCAAACTCGACGCGACGCCTGCCGGCAAAACCGTGTATGTCCCGCTTGGCTTCCGCGACGAATATGAACTGGAGCGCGTCGAAACCACGGCGTCTGCGGATGGCGGAGTTCAGACAGTGACGTCCGACGTGAGAGCGATTCTCGCATTGGACTGTGAAGCATTCGGTGTCCCGCGCCAATCCGTGCTGCAACGTCTGCTCGGCGAGCATCCCGACCTCTGCTGGACAGCCTCCTCGCCGTCCTCTTCATTCCACAATCCGAAATCCGCAATCCGCAGTCTTTCCGGTTTTCTCCTCGCCCGCCCCGGCGCGAACGCGTGGCATTTCGGCCCGTGGGTGGCGCGTTCGACCGAAACGGCCGAGGCACTGTTGCGCGCGTGCCTTGCGCGGCTGGCCGGCCAGCGGATTTTCGCCGACGTGCCGGCGAATCATCCGGCCCGACAGCTTGTGGCGCGCCATGGTTTTGTCACGCAACGATCCCTGACGCGAATGTGGCTCGGCCGCAACGACTGGCCCGGCAACCCCGCTCTCACCTACGCAATGGCCGACCCGGCGAAAGGCTGACCTCGCGAAACCGCATGTTCTCAATGCGGCCGAGTCCAACCATCGTCGGTCGAACCTCCGCAATTTTGCCGCGGCTGCGCTCAAGCGTGACGACGCGCGACCGTTGCAAAAGAAATCGTTTACAAAACCGACCGCGCGAGCATAATGCGTGCGCGGTTACCGAACCTCGAACATATAGCGTGCCGGCCATGGAGAATAGTCCCAGTATCGCGATCGAAGGCTTCGAATTGCTCAATTCGCTCGGCGGGGGAAGCATGGGCGAAGTGTATCGCGCGCGCGATTTGAGCAACGGCCGGTTGGTGGCGCTCAAGTTTCTCTACCCGTTCCTCGCGGGTAACATGACCTACCTCCAGCGCTTCCAGGCCGAAGCCGAGGCCGCCCGCCGCCTCGATCATCCCAACATTGTGAAAGTCCTCACCTCCGGCCAGAGCGGTCTGACTCATTTCATCTGCATGGAACTGGTGGAAGGCAACAATCTGCGCAAGCTGCTGCAAGCCGAGGGCGCGCTCACCGAAGCCACCACCGCCGCCATTGGCATGTCCGTCGCCTCGGCGTTGAACCACGCCTGGGAAATGGAGCGACTCATCCACCGCGACATCAAGCCCGAAAACCTCATGATCAGCAACGATGGCGTCGTGAAGGTGTGCGATCTCGGCATTGCCAAGCGCATGCTCAGCGGCGCGGCTCCGCTAACGCGCACGGGCATGGCCTTGGGCAGTCCGCACTACATCGCCCCGGAGCAAGCGCGCGGCGAAAAACAACTCGACTTGCGCGTGGATATTTACGGGCTGGGCGCCACGCTTTATCACGTCGTCACCGGCCAGACGGTCCATCAGTCCGACAGCGAGTTCGGCCTGATGATCAAGCACGCCACCGAGCCGGTGCCGGACCCGCGCACTTTCATGCCGGACTTGTCCGCTTCACTTGCGAATCTGCTGATGCGCATGCTGGACTTGGACCGCGACCGTCGGCCTCCCGATTGGTGCGCGGTCTATGATGAGCTGACCGCCATCTACGAACCGCTTCAGCCTCAGAGCTGAGCGCAGCGCAAACAAGCGGCAAGCCGCAAGACAGAGGGAAAAATACCGCCGTCTAGAGGGGTCTTTACGGCTCGGATTGTCCTGCGTCGGCTGGCGGCGGGTTCTCCACGGCGGCCTCAGCAGCAGCGTTGGCGTTGCCCTCCCGCTCGGCCGAGGCCAGAGCCTGCTCCACTGGCGTGGGCGCGGGCGGCGGTGCCAGCAACGCGGACACCTCGGTCTGCACGGCTTCGAGCTGGTCCAGCCGCAGGCGCGGATCGGGCACGAGGAACGTCTCGCCAGTGCGGGCGTGTTCGTAGATGAGAATCTTCTGACCGTCCTGCTCGGTGGTGTCACGATGCTTCAACGTGCGCTTGCGCTCCAGCATGATGGCGAGGATGTAGCGGGCGTTGGCGTGGCCGGGGTCTTTGGAATCAATGAACTTCCGCAACAGCGACTCCGCGTCTTCCTTCTTGAGCGTCTCCGGTTTTGGCGGCGCGGGCACCTGGAACGTCCCCGTCCAGTAGCTCACGGCGCTGGCGCGCTCGGCCCCGCCCCAACAAGCTGTGCACAAATCGCGGCGGCGGTAGCCCTCGGGTGTGAGGGAAAGTGCGGTGTGATAGTCCTCCTTGTCCGCAAAAGGCTTCTGACAGCCGTTGCAGGACTCGGAGCGCGTCTGGATGTGATCCCATTCTTCGATTGCCATAAAACGCGCGATTATAGGGCCGGCGCGCCCGCTTGCAAGCCGATGAGCCAATGAATCGCATGGAGCGCGCCGCAGGTGTAGAGCGCGGCGACGACATCGTCGGCGGTGATGCCCCAGCCGCCGGGCCAGCGTTGCACCCAATTTGCGGGCTGCGGCTTGATCACGTCAAAAATGCGGAAGAGAACGAACGCCGCAGCGAGCCAAGCGATTGTGACCGGCAGGCCGAGCATGGCCAGCGGAACACACGCGAGTTCATCCACAACCACCTGCGGCGGGTCTTTGCGGGCGAAATGCCGCTCACCGACGCCGGCGGTGACGACGCTGAGCGCCAAGCCGGCAACGATGCCCGGCACGAGCCAGTTCAGTTTCCAGAGCGCGAAAAACCACAGCACACCGACGAGGCTGCCCCACGTGCCGGGAGCGAGCGGCAGGCAGCCGGCACCGAACCCGGTCGCGACAACCAGCGCCGCCCGCTCAAGTGTCCTGCGTATAAAGTCGGTGGCCACGGATGAGGTAGGAAACACCGCTGATGACGGTCAGCACCACGGTCAGCAGCATCAGCCAAAACGTGATGGTGGGAAACCATTGCTCAAAGAGTTTCATGTAACTGCCGAGAAACAGCGGCCAGTCCTCGGTCAGCATCAAGCTGAGCAGGATGAAATTGATGCTGACCATCTGGGAAATCGTCTTCTGCTTGCCGAGCAGGTCGGCCGGCAGCGTCACGCCCTTCTGCGCCGCCATCAGCCGCAGGCCGTTGATGACGAACTCGCGCCCGATAATAACCACCGCCATCCACGCCTGCACGAGGTTGTGCTGGCCCGGCGGCAGGCCCGGCGCGTCAATCTCCACCAGACAGATGAACGCCGCGCAGGTGAGGATCTTGTCGGCGAGCGGATCGAGCATGATGCCGAAGTCGGTGGTGATCTTGTGCCGGCGCGCCAGCCAGCCGTCCCACCAGTCGGTAATGCTCGCGACGATGAAGAGAACGAATGCGACGGTCTTGCCGTAAGGAAAATGCGGCAGCAGCAGCGCCATGACGAAAAACACCGTCATCACGATGCGTGAGAGCGTCAGTTTGTTGGGCGTGTTCATCAGCGAAACGTAATGCGTATTGCGTGAATTGGTCGTCTATGCTCGCTTGGCCACCACATCGTATTCGCTGCTGCCAGTCACAGTCACGTCCAGAAATTGGCCGGGCCGAAGTTTTTTCTCCGCAAGGTAAACCCGGCCGTCCACGTCCGGCGCGTCCGCTTCGCTGCGAGCAATCCAGACAAATCCCTTCCTCTGGCTCGGTCCGTCCACCAACACGCGCAAGCGCCGGCCCATCAAAGCGGCGTTCCGCTCGCGGCTGAGCTGCTGCTGCAACGCCATCGCGCGAGCGTAGCGGTCCTGCTTCACCGCCTCCGGTACCTGGCGCGGCATCGTGGCGGCGCGGCTGCCCTCCTCGCGCGAGTAGAGGAACACGCCAACCCGGTCGAATGCCGTCTCGCGGATGAAATCGAGCAGGTGCTCAAAATGGCGTTCAGTCTCGCCGGGAAAACCCACCAGGAACGTCGTCCGCAACGCGATGCCGGGTATGCCGCGTCGCATCCGCGCGATCAGGCCGCGAATCCATGCCTCGCTCGTCTCGCGTTGCATCGCGGCGAGCATCGCCGGGTGAATGTGCTGGAGCGGCATGTCCACGTAGCGAACGATCTTCTTCGACCCGGCAAGGGTCTCGATGAGGTCGTCGCTCCAATGCGCGGGATGCGTGTAGAGGAGCCGAATCCAGAAGTCGCCGGGAATGACGTCCATCTCGCGAAGCAGAGTGCAGAGGGTCGGGAGATCGTGAAGCGTGGAACGTGAAGCGTAAAGCGCCGGCAACTGTAGCGGCGGTCTCTGACCGCCAGACTTTCGATACGAAGACGTCCGGCGGTCGGAGGCCGCCGCTACAGGAAGGAGCGACGACTGCTCAAAGCTGCGGCTTCGCGTGTGGTCGAAGGGCCGCCGGTCGCGGGCGCTGGCGGGCCAGAGGTCGAGGCCGTAATATGTCGTGTCTTGGGAAATGAGGTTCAGTTCCTTGACGCCTTCGGCGACGAGCCGGCGCGCCTCGACGACGATGCTTTCGACGGGTCGGCTGCGGTGCCGGCCGCGAATCTGCGGAATGACGCAGAAGGTGCACGGGTGGTCGCAGCCTTCGGCGATCTTCACGTAAGCGAAATGGTTCGGGGTCAAACGAAACCGCGGAGCATCGTGGTCGGGAATGTAGGTCGCGCGCCGCGAAACAAGCTGGATGGGGGCGGTGGCCGGTTTTTTTCTTCCAACGGCCGTCTGTCCCCTGCCCTCAACCTTCCCACCCGTCTTCCGCAATCCCGAGGCCTTCCGGTGCGCGACGGCTTGCCGGACGATGTCGGCCACCTTCGGCACTTCGTTGAGACCCATGAGCGCGTCAATCTCGCTGATCTCCTTGCGCAACGCTTCCGGGAACCGCTGCGCCATGCAACCGCTGACGATCAATGCCTGGTCCGGCCGGAGGCGTCGCCGCACTTCGTCAGCTTCGAAGATGGCGTGAACGCTTTCTTCCTTGGCGGGATTGATGAACGAGCACGTGTTGACGATGATTGCGTCCGCATCGCGGGCGTCGTTGACGATCGTCATGCCCGCCTGGAGCAGGTGGCCCAGCATGACCTCGGCGTCCACAAGGTTCTTGGCGCATCCGAGGTTGATGAGGCCGACTTTGGTCATGGGGAAAAGTAATCCGTAATTGGTGATTGGAAACTCGTGATTCGCAACTCGTGATTGTGATTTCCAATCACCAATTACCAATCACCATTTTCCCCCACTAGAACTGCTTCTCGATTTGCTCGCGGCGGCGGCCGAGCTTGCCCATGTCCTTCTGGTCATACCAGACATGAATGGCATTGCCGTCGTTGACCTTGACCTTGACGATGCGATTGGCGTCGAACTTGCGCACCTCGTTGCGCGGCATGTTGCCCCGGAACAGCACCGCGCCGTCCACGGTCACGGTGACTTCGCACGGCTCGTCGGCGCGAATCGTCAGCGAATGCGCCGGCGCGGGCGGCGGCGCAATGATCAGCATGGGGCCGGCGCCTTTCGGCTTCAAGTAGGCGTCGGTGCCGGTCTTCGTCGGCGCCGGGTTCGTGGCGGCTTTCTCCGCGATCTTCGGTTCGCTCTTGGAGTGGCTTACCCAACTGTAGAAGCCCCATGCGGCCCAGATCAGCACGATCACGCCGACGGCGACGCCGAGCAGCGCGAGCAGGAGCGTCGGCGACAGCGGCGTTTGCGGCTCGGGAAGCACGCTGGTTGAGGTCTTGCCAATGGGCCGGTAGGTTATCGGTTTGGGCGCCTCGGCCAAAGCGACCGGCTCGGCTGCCTTCAAGCTGACAAACTGGCTCACGAGCGGCTTGGTGTCAAGTCCCAGATACTGCGCGTAGATGCGGAGGAAACCTCTGACGTAAACCGGCGCTTCGATCCGCTCGAACTGGTTCGCCTCCAACGCGGCGAGGTATTCGGCTTTGATCTTCGTCGCCTGCGCCGCGGTCTCCAGCGCGATCTTCTTCCGCTCGCGCGCCTCGCGTAATTGTTGACCGATGGTTTCCATGAAACTGGTTCCTGAATTTACTCTTCGTTGTTGGCGGGGATTTCGCCATCCAAATCCACCAGGATGTCCCGCGGCTCCGCGCCCTTATGCGGGCCGACAATGCCGCGTTCTTCGATAATATCCATGATCCGCGCCGCCCGCGTATAGCCGATTCGCAACCGCCGCTGCAAGATGGAAACCGACGCGCGTTTCGTCTGGCGGATGACTTCAATGCACTGCTCCACCAGTTCCTCGTCCTCTTCGGACTCGCCATTGCCACCGCCGGCGGGTGACTCGGCGGTGAGTTTCTCGGTAATGCCGCGCTCAAAACTCGGCGGCGCCTGTTTGCCCAGAAAATCTGCCACCGCGCGAATCTCCTCGTCCTGGACGTAAACGCCCTGCGCGCGGATCAGCTTCGAGCTGCCGGGCGGCAGGTACAGCATGTCGCCCTTGCCGAGCAGCTTGTCCGCGCCGTTGGCGTCGAGAATAACGCGGCTGTCCTGCTTGCTCGCCACCTGGAAAGCGATGCGCGCCGGCACGTTCGCCTTGATGACGCCGGTGATGACGTCCACGCTCGGCCGTTGCGTGGCCAGTATCATGTGGATGCCGGTGGCGCGCGCCAGTTGCGCCAGCCGTGTGATGGCCATCTCCACGTCGGCCGGCGCGGTCATCATCAAGTCCGCCAGTTCGTCCACCACCAGCACAATGTAAGGCAGTTTGTCGGGAATCTTCACCTCGAAATCGCGCGGCACCGTCAGCTCCATCTGTTGGTCCGCGGCGGTCTTGTCCGCCGCCTCGCGCTGCGGGTCGCGTTTGCGGTCGCGCGTGTTGAAGCCGTGAATGTTGCGGACGCCGACCTTGGCGAACACCTGGTAGCGCCGCTCCATTTCGTTGATCAGCCAGCGCAGTGCCAGCAGCACCTTTTTTGCGTCGGTGACGATCGGTAGCGCCAGATGCGGCAACGCGTGCAGCATTTGCATCTCGACGATCTTCGGGTCCACGAACACGAATTTGAGGTCTTCCGGCGACATGCGAAACAGCAGGCCGGTGATGATCGCATTGATGCAGACGGTCTTGCCGGAGCCGGTGGCGCCGGCCACCAGCATGTGCGGCATGTCGGCCAAGTCGCCGATGACGACGTTGCCGCCGATGTCCTTGCCGAGCGCGAGCGGCAGGCGCGCCTTGGTGTGCTTCCAGGCTTCGGATTCCAGCACGTCGCGCAGGAACACAACCGTGGTGGTGTGGTTGGGCACCTCGATGCCGACGGCGGCTTTGCCCGGAATCGGCGCGATGATGCGGACGCTGGCGGCCCGCATCGCCAGCGCGATGTTGTTGTGCAACGTGGTGATCTTCTCCACCTTCACGCCGGCCGCTGGATGAACTTCGTAGCGCGTGATCACCGGCCCTCTCGTCACCTCGCCGATGCGCACATCGAGGCCGAAATCGGCCAGCGTGGATTGAAGAACAGCGGCGCTTTGCTTCAAGTCCTCGACCACTTGCGCGTTCGGACTGTCGGGCGCGGACTGTGCCAACGTATCGTGACCGGGCAATTGCCAGTTCTTGTAGGAAACCGGCGCAGCCAAAGGCGCGACGGCACCGGGTTTACGCGGCATGGCAGGACGAGGCGTGGCGCCCGGCGCGGCGGGTTTCGACGGCGCGGATGGCGACACCGGTTCCGGCGCAACGACAGCGAGCGCCTCCTGCGGCTCGGGTTTTCTGGCCGGCGCGGGCGGCGGTTCGACTTTCGGCTTGGGCGCGGGCTTCGGCGGGGGCGGCGGCTCGGGCTGCGGTTCGAATCTTGGCATCGGCGGCGCGGCGGCTGCGCTTGCCAGGGCTTTCGCCGCGGCTTTGTCGCCCACCGGCGTCGCCGTGGGAATCATGGCCTGTTTGACCGTTGGCGTCGGCTGCGAATGATCGCGAATCGTGATCTGCTGCGGCGGCAGCGCCACCTCCTCCGGTTCCGCCTCCGGCTCCTCATGCGCTCTGGCGGCTGCCCGCTTGCCGTTCTTCTCCAACTCACGCATCTGCCGCTCCACGTCGCGCTGCTTGCGCACCAACTCCCCGCGCAGGTCGGAGCGTGAAGGAGCCGTCGCTTCCTCGCGTTTCACCGCCCACGCTTCCTGGAGCTTCATCAGCAGCAACGCGCCGGTGTGGATCGGCCTGAAGCCCGTCAGCATCACGACGCTGATCAACCAAACCGTCGGCAAAATGATGTACGGCCCGGCCGGCGCGACCGGCGCAAGCAGCGTTCCCGCAATGAACTGCCCGATGAATCCGCCTGCGCCATGCCCACATTGCGCCAAGGAGGCATCCGACGCGATTTGCAGCTTGTCGGCCAGACCGCAGCCTGAAAGCAGCATCAGAGCCGTCCAATACACCTGCCGCCAGCCCATCCGCTCGCCCGCAAACAGAAACGTGACGCCAAAGCCAAGCGAGAGTCCGAACAACAGCCACACGCCGTTCCCGAACGGCAGCGCCAGCAAATACGCCGCCCAAGCGCCGATCGGCCCGACGAAATTGTGTGCCGGCGAGTTCGGCGGCTCTTTGATCCACGAAATGTCCCCCGGCACAAAGGAGATGAAGCTCAGGAAGAGCCCGATGCTCATCATGAGCAAAAATATCGCGTTCACCTCCCATAAGTGGGCGGTGCTGCGTGTTCGTGCATTACTGGCCATCGATGAAAGGCCAGTATAGGCCGCCACCCCGCCAATGACAATTCAATCCTCACCCGCACGCCGTTTTCGTTCGTCCCGCGGCTTGACTCCACCGGCAAAACCGGGTTCATTCGCGTCATGCTTTATCCGCTGATCTTCCAGCCGATTTTCAAGGAGCGCGTCTGGGGCGGACGCGAAATGGAGCGGCTTTACCGCAAGGCGCTGCCGCCCGGCGCCATCGGCGAGTCTTGGGAAATCAGCGATCACGGCGACGATATCAGCGTCGTCGCCAACGGCCCTCTCGCCGGCCGCACGCTGCGTTCCATCATGGAGGAGCATGCGGAGGAACTGCTCGGCGAGGCGTCGCCAATGGCGAACGGTCGCTTCCCGCTGCTCATCAAAATCCTCGACGCCCGCGAGCGGTTGTCGCTCCAGGTCCACCCTCCCGCCGAAGTCGCGCCGAAACTCGGCGGCGAGCCGAAGACGGAGATGTGGTTTGTGGCGCAGGCCGATCCCGGCGCGATGATTTACGCCGGCCTCAAATGCGGCGTGACGCGGCGGCAGTTCGAGGCGGCGCTCAAGCGGCAGGAACTGGAGCCCCTCATCCACCAGATCGCGCCGCGCGCGGGCGACGCGCTCTTTGTGCCGTCGGGCCGGCTGCACGCCATCGGCGCGGGACTGGTCATCTTCGAGATTCAGCAGAACTCCGACACGACCTACCGCGTGTATGATTGGGGCCGGCCGCGCGAAATCCACGTGGCGCAGTCGCTCCAATGCATTGACTTCAAGGATTTCGAGCCGTCGCTGGCCGACGCGCGCGAGGAGGTGCTGGTGGCATGCGAACACTTCGTCTGCGCCCGCCTGGCGCTCGACGCCCCTCGCCTGCTCCACTGCTACGATTCGTTCCACATCATCGCCGCCGTCGAGGGCGGCGTGGAGATCGGCGACGTGACGCTGGCGGCGGGACAGTTCGCGCTGGTGCCGGCGTCGCTGGGAGAGTTCACGCTCCGCCCGCGCGGCAAGGCGACGGTACTGGATGCGTTCGTCTGATCCGCACCGCCCGCGTTCCGCATAGCAACAGTTTCCCCTATGAAAACGATTTCACTGGCAGTCATTCCCGGCGACGGCATCGGCAAAGAGGTCGTCCCGGCAGGCTTGCGTGTGCTCGACACGGCGGCGGAGTTGCACGGCGGGCTGAAGTTCACCAGGACCGAATTCCCGTGGTCGTGCGAATACTCCGTCGCGCACGGCAAGATGTGCCCCGACGACTGGCGGAAGACGCTCGCGAACTTCGAGGCCATCTTCTTCGGCGCCATCGGCCTGCCGAGCGTCGTGCCGGATCACGTCTCGCTCTGGGATTTCATGATGGGCATGCGGCGCGGGTTCGAGCAATACGTCAATTTGCGCCCCGTGAAGCTCCTCCGCGGCATCACATCGCCGTTGCGCGACAAGAAGCCGCACGGCTTCGATTTCACGGTCGTGCGCGAAAACAACGAAGGCGAATACTCGACCGTCGGCGGGCGCGTCTATGAAGGCACGCCCTACGAAGCCGCCATCCAGCAGGCGTATTTTTCCCGGCACGGCTGCGAGCGCGTGCTGCGCTACGCGTTCGACCTCGCCCGCAAGTCGCGCCGCAAGCGCCTCCTGTCGGTGACGAAATCCAACGGCATCATTTACTCGATGCCGTTCTGGGACCAGATCACCGGCGAGGTCGCCGCCGCTTACGGCGATGTGCAGTGGCGGTTGATGCACGTGGATGCGGCTGCGGCTTATTTCGTCCTGAAGCCGGAGGAACTCGACGTGGTGGTCGCCTCGAATCTCTTCGGCGACATCCTCACCGATCTCGGCGGCGCCATCATGGGCAGCATCGGCATGGCGCCCGCCGCCAATCTCAACCCGGAACGGAAATATCCCTCCATGTTCGAGCCGGTCCACGGCAGCGCGCCGGACATCGCCGGGCGCGGCATTGCCAACCCCGTCGGTCAAGTCTGGACTGCGTCCTTGATGCTGGAGTGGTTTGGCGAACCGGCGCTCGCGGCGCGGCTGGTCACCGCCATCGAAGACACGCTCGAGGCCGGCATCAAGACTCCCGACCTCGGCGGCCGGGCCAACACCCACGAAGTTACGGACGCGCTGATCGCCAATCTGAGAAAGGGCTGAAGCCGGCCTCCATGCCGCCGGCCACCTCAAAGCCGGATGAAAACTTTGCGGATGTAGAGGAACCGTACGAACAGGAACACCAACGCCAGTTCGACCAACGCGAGGAACAAGCCGCCGGAACCCTTGAGCACGTAATGGTCGAGACACCGCTGCACGTCGCCGCCCGCGAGCCGCTCTGCCACTTTCGGGAAGATGCTATACGTGAGATAAATGGTGATCGGGTTCATTCCGATCCAGACGAACGGCATGCACCAGCGCTGGCACTTTCGCATCTCGACGATGTAGTAGAAGAACGCCAGCAGCATCGCGCTGTAGCCGCCCGCCACCAGCACAAACGACGGACTCCAGAGTTTCTTCACGACAGGGAATTGCAGTCCCCACGCAAACCCAAGCGCCACGCTGACTGCGCCCGCGCAAAAGAGTCCCAAGGTTTTCAATTCATCGCTGGTGTCCCGGCGGCGGAGCCACAACCCGGCGAGAATGCCCAGCAGGCACGACGACGTGGCAACCACCATCTGGAACAGGCCCTGCGCTTCCCAGTATCCGTCGCCGTATTGCTTCTTCCCGGGCAGGTAGCGAAAGTCGGTGTAATTCGCCAGATTGTAGCCCTTCTCATACACGCCATGCACACGAGCGGTGACGGCCTTGGCCAGCACCGCCGGATCGTTGGAGCCAACCTGCGCCGCGAGCTTCGCCACGGAGTCCTTGTCCAACCGCAGGTCGGGGAACGGCACAAACGTCATCAGTGCCCAGTAGCCAAGCACCAGCGCCAGAAACGCCCCCACCATCGCGCGCGGATTCCTCGGCCACAGGATGTAAATGGACCCGCCGAGGAAACAGGCCACGCCGAACGTCTGAAGCACGCCCGTGAGACGAATGCCCGGCCACGGGTTGCTGAACCCGCCATAGTAAAACAGTCCCAGCAGCACCAGCAGCGCGCAGCGGCGGCCGAGACGCACTATTGCGCCGGGCCGGCCGTGCTTGGCCAGCGCCTTGTCCATCGAGAACATCATCGAGACGCCGGTGATGAACACGAACATCGGAAAGATCAGGTCGTAGAAATGGAAGCCCGCCCATTCCACGTGCTCCAGTTGATTGGAGAGGAAGGTGGTGATCGCACTCTTGTGCCCCATCGCATGCACCAACGATCCCGCGCCGACGATCCAGAACATGTCGAAACCGCGCAGCGCGTCCAGCGACATCAACCGTCCGCCTTCCGCCGGGGCAGCGGGACGCGGGGAATTTTCCTGAGCGGCGGGCGATCCAGTTTGTGTCATGCTAGTGCTCCAAGCAGTGGTTCGGTTGTCCGCAGCGTAGGCGTCCGCGCCGCCGGAGACAAGCGGATATAGCCGCAGATTTTGCGGCTGCATGTCATGTCGTCTCCTATTTTTCTTGTTCCGCCTGCGTCCATCGCTAGACTCCCACGCTCTTATGAAGTGGTCTCAAACATTTATTCCGACGCTGAAGGAATCGCCCGCGGAAGCGGAAATCCCCAGCCATAAACTGCTGCTCCGGGCCGGCCTCATGCGCAAGCTCGCCGGCGGCCTCTACACGTTCCTGCCGCTCGGCCTGCGCGCCTACGAAAAGGTCGAGCGCATCGTCCGCGAGGAGATGAACCGCGCCGGCGCCATCGAACTGCGGATGCCGGCGCTCCAGCCTAAGGAACTCTGGCAGCGCGGCCCGCGCTGGGAGCACGCCCAACGCGTCATGTTCTCCGCCGGCCCCGCCGACGGCAGCAAGGTCGCGCCCGGCGGCGAACTGGTGCTCGGCCCGACCCACGAGGAGGTCATCACCTCGCTGGCCGCCGTCGAAATCCGCAGCTATCGCGACCTGCCGAAAAACTTCTACCAGATTCAAACCAAGTTCCGAAACGAGATCCGGCCGCGTTTCGGCCTGATGCGCGCCAAGGAGTTCGTGATGAAGGATGCCTACTCCTTCGACACCTCCGAGGATGGCGCGGTGAAAAGTTACGAGGCAATGCGCATTGCCTACCAGCGCATCTTCGAGCGTTGCGGCTTCGGCCCGCAGCAGCTCAAGTGCGTTTGGGCGGACAGCGGCGTCATGGGCGGCAAGCATTCGCAGGAGTTCATGGTGCCCGCCGAGAGCGGCGAGAACGAAATCGCCTTTTGCGAGAAGTGCAGCTACGTCGCCAACGTCGAGAAGGCGCAGTCCAAACTCGCGCGCGTGGAAGACGGCGACGCGCCCGCCAACGTCGAGAAATTCCCGACGCCCGGGGTGAAGACCATCGAGGATTTGACCAAGCCGCCGTTCAACGTCGCCGCCGACCGGCAGGTGAAGACGCTCATCTTCGTTGCCGACAGCAAGCCGGTCATCGTGCTCATGCGCGGCGATCATCCGCTCAACGAGGTTAAACTCGCCGCCACCACCGGCGCGGTCGAGTTCCGGGCCGCCCGCGAGGACGAGATCGTGCCGCTCATGGGCGCGCA
Organism: uncultured bacterium; assembly: GCA_903870275.1. Taxonomy (GTDB): domain Bacteria; phylum Verrucomicrobiota; class Verrucomicrobiia; order CAIQCK01; family CAIQCK01; genus CAIQCK01. Next base: position 35,926 of record CAIQCK010000084.1, read on the forward strand.
TCCCGGTTCGCTCGGCGCGGTCGGCAAGAGCGGCGTGCCAATCTACGCCGACGAGGCGTTGCGCGGACGGTTCAACATGGTCACCGGCGCGAACGAGGACGGTTTCCACCTCAAGGGCGTCAGCGTCGAGCGCGATATCAAGGTCACCAAGTGGGCCGATCTGCGCACCGTGGCCGCTGGCGAGCCGTGCCCCGAATGCGGTGCGGCGCTGAGGATCCAGCGCGCCATCGAGCTAGGCCACATCTTCATCCTCGGCACGAAATACTCCGAGAAACTTGGCGCGAACTATCTCGACGAGAAAAGCCAGAGCCACCCGTGCGTCATGGGCTGCTACGGCATCGGCGTTACGCGCACGCTCGCGGCGGTGATCGAGTGCTTCAACGACAAGGACGGCATCGTCTGGCCGATGGCGGTCGCGCCGTTCCACGTCTGCATCAGCCTGCTCGACACGAACAAAGAAGTGCCGCGACAGGTTGCGCAGGAAATCCACGACGCGCTGGAGCGCGAAGGCGTGGAGGTCATCCTCGACGACCGCGACGAGCGCCCCGGCTTCAAGTTCAAGGACGCCGACCTCGTCGGCTTCCCCATCCGCGTCACCATCGGCGAGAAGAGCCTGGCCAAAGGAGGCGTCGAGGTGAAGCAGCGCGCTACCGGCGAGATGAAGCTCCTGCCCGCGGCGGAAGCGGTGAAGGAAATCATCGCGTTGGTCAGGAAGTAGAGTGCGCCGCCGCTGGCCGGGGCGGCATGCAGCCACGGACGAAACCCGGCGCGGCGGAGCCGCGGCCACAAGTCGGGCGCTGACAGCGCGGTGGTGGCTATACAATGTTGTTAGGAATGCGCGGTCCTTCGACATGGTAGTAACCGGTGAAACACCGATGGGCGGGGCTGAATCATTTGGGTTCGTTTGGTAAAAAAGCCTTTGTCATTTACCCTCCCCCAGACATCGAAACAGACGATTTCCATGGGAAAACGATGTTTTTCAGTTTTAACCAAGGCCATCATATGGGTTCGTTTTGAAAAACGAACTCTCATAATTAAGGGGGAGGATGATTGCCCCGCCACCGGCAGCCGCCGTCCATATGGAGGGCGATTTTGCCACTTCCGGCAGCCCGGATGCGGCGCGCCCGCCGGACCGGCCATGATCGGCTCCGCCAACGTCTGGCGGCTGGACGCCGTTTTGCGCGTTTCCGCGCAATTCATGCATTCCGTGAATTGATTCCGGTTGCCCTTGGGGGCCTCCGGCGGGACGGCCTCTGCTCGCAGAACGGCGACCTTCATTGCAGGGCGAACAATATGGTAAATTCTCTATTTTGTCAAGAGAAAATTGCTATTATTTTCGCAGGGCCGGTCTGGCGGAGGGACCGCTTCACGGGCTTGGGCAGAAGGCGGCGCGGCGAAGGCCGGACATGATCCACGGATGAACCCGGCGCGGAGGAGCCGCAACCACGAGCAGCGCGCTGACAAGGCGTTGGCGGCTTGAAAATCTTGTCAGGAATGCGCGACTTTTCTTGATTGCAGTACGGAGCCGCACGGATGGTGGAATAAGGCAGGCCGCGTGCCCACGCGAAACGTGGCAATCCTCACGCGGCGAACATGAATGATGCTAACGCCGGGTCGTGGACCCGGCCTACACCGCCCCGCACGCACCGGGAGAAGCTTCGTCAACTCTTCATTCTTAACTCTTCACTCTCCCCCGAAAACCGCTTGTCCCCGCAAGCCCCCGGGAGGACTATGCGCGGAGAAGGAGAAGGGTGAAGGATGAGGCCCAGAGAGAAAGATGAAAGCCAAGATAGCTAAGATTATCGTGAGAGTGATTGGCACTCTGAGCGCGATGGTGGGTCTGGCAATGCTCTGCGGCTTATTGGTTATGGTGAAGAATGGACCGAGCGGGTTTACCTGGATTGTTATACCAATTCTGGGACAGCTGCCGTTCGTAGTGTGGTTTCTCTATGTCGGCTACTTGGTTTGGGCCAGTTTCTCGCCATTCGCCGTCCGGCTGGTTTGTGGCACATTCTGTTTCATAACCTTCTTCTTCTTGTTCAATTTCATGGGATTCATTTATCGACACGATGAGGATAATCCCTGGGTAACTTTCGCCTTCGTTGGTTCCATTCCCGTCACTTGGGTTGTTTACCGCGCAATCAGCAAGCGGTTGAATCGCTGGCTGTTTCCTGAGTTCGGATGATTCTCTGGTCGAGATGGTACGCGCTCTCCGAACGCATTGTTGTTCGGGACGAGCAGCGCGTTCGGAGAATGCGCTCCACCTCTTTTCGTGCATTCCGTGGTTGCACATCTTCCGCCCCACCTGACGCCACTTCTCTGCGATTGAGTTTTTTCGGCAGTGGCGACAACATGAGCGCTTCATGGCGGCAGCGCTTCAATCGCATGGACGAGACCTGACCTTCGGCAGCGTGCCGAGGCATCTGATCGCTTTCTCCATGCCGATGATGCTCGGCAATCTGATCCAGGCGGCCTACAGCTTCGTCAATGCGGTGTGGGTGGGCAAAGGGCTGGGTGAGGCGGAGATGGGCGCGATCACGGTGACCGGCGCGGCGATGTTTGCGCTGCTGGCGATGGCACTCGGCATCACGGTGGGCGCGGGCATTCTGGCGGCGCAGTTCGTGGGCGCGCGCGATACGGACGGCTTGCGGCGGGTGGTGCAAACCTCCACAGCCTTCCAGGCGGTCGCCGCCCTCGTCGTGGTTGTCGTCGGCGAATGTCTGGCAGCACCGCTGATGAGTTGGATGGATACGCCGGCCAACGTGCTGCCGCTGGCGATTTCCTACACGCGGTGGTTGCTATTGATAACGCCGTTTCTGTTCGGGACTTTCCTCATCGGCTCATTGCTGCGGGCGGTGGGCGATTCGAAAACGCCGCTGTATTTCCAAGCCGGCGGACTGCTGTTGACGGTGGCGCTTGACCCGGTGCTGATGTTCGGCTGGCTCGGCTGCCCGCGGCTCGGATTGAACGGGACCGCCATCGCCAACATCCTCACGCAAGCCGCAAGCATGCTCGCGCTCTACGCCTGGCTGCACCGGCGCAGGAACGTGACCGCGCCGGACTGGCAGCGGCTGACGATGGACCGGCATACGCTGTGGCTGATTCTCAAAGTCGGCGTGCCCTCGGCAGCGCAACAGGGACTGGCGGCGTTTGGATTTCTATTCATCACCGGGATCGTGAATGCCTACGGCGCGAGCGCGACGGCCGCCTTCGGCGCGGCGATGCGGATTGACCAGATGGCGCTCCTGCCAGCCTTGGGCTTCAGCGTCGCGGTCTCAATGATGGCGGGCCAGAACATTGGCGCACGGCGGTTTGACCGGGTGCGGGAAGTGTTCCGGTGGGGCATGGTGATCAGCGGCGGCATTACGCTGGTGGGGACCGTGGCGGTGATGTCGCTTCCGGGACTGTTGCTGCGCGCGTTCCTCAACGATCCGGAGGCGATCCGGATCGGCACGTCCTACCTGATGATCGTCGGCGCGGCCTACCTGTGCTTTTCGGCCATGTTTGTCAGCAACGGCGTCATCAACGGCGCGGGACAAACGATGGTGACGACTCTGGTGACGGTGCTCGCGCTGTGGATCGTGCGCGTGCCGCTGGCGCTGGCGCTGTCGCATCACTTTCATCGGATCGAGTTCGTCTGGGCGGCTTCCGCAACGGGCCTGGCGGTCGGCATGGTCGCCAGCCTGGCCTATTACTACTCCGGCCGCTGGAAACGGGCCGTGGTCCCCTTGAAGTCCGCCCCGCCGGTTGAAGAAATCGTCGTTGGGTAGCCGGACCCAATAAGAGTTGCCGATGTCAATGTGTTGAGACGCCTCTCCAAGAGCTTGCCCGCGCGCTGGGTTCCGGGTATGGTCATGTCGTGCATGCGACAGCGATAATTCGAGGGAAAGTGGTGCGGTTCCGGTTGCCCGCCGCCTTGGCGCGCGCCCAGAAGCGCCACGCCGGCGCAACCGCGACAGAGGAGGAAGCTGTCGCGTTTGTGGAAGCCAAACGCCGCGAGTTGGCCCTGCGCAGAGCCAAGCCCTACCTTGAAAGCCGTTCTTGACACCTGCATCCTGCGGCTCGCGACCTTTCCGAAGCCCGACAACCCAGCGGCGCTCATCTTCAAGCTGGCTGTGGAGGGCCTTGTTGAGTGTTGGGTGTCGCCGCCGATTCTGGACGAATACATCGCCGTCCTGGCGGACGAACCGGAAGTGCTCGGCTTGATCCATGAACATTTCGAACTGTGCTACCCGCTGGTCGAACTGGATTACGTCCGGCATGAGCCTGATAACCGTTTTCTGGAGTGCGCGCTTGCGGTCAATGCCGACTGGCTGGTGACCGTGAACACGGCGCGCGGTCATTTTGATCGCAAAAGCTATGGAACGACGCGCGTGATTACACCCGGCACCTTCGTCAATCTGCAGGAACTCCAGCCGCTTATTGCGCGGCTTTAACCCAAGAGTTGGTTCATGTTCACACTTCTACAAACCGACACTGTATCTGCCGCCCGCGTCGGCCGGCTGACGCTCGCCCACGGCGTGGTGGAGACGCCTTGTTTCATGGCCGTCGGCACGCAGGGGACGGTGAAGTGCATGACGCCGCACGAGATGCGCGAACTCGGCGCGCAGATCATTCTTTCCAACACCTACCACCTGAACCTGCGCCCGGGCGTCGAAATCATCCGCGCGGCGGGCGGGCTGCACCGGTTCATGGGCTGGGACGGGCCGATCCTGACCGACAGCGGCGGGTTCCAGGTGTTTTCGCTGGCGAAGCTGCGCAAGCTCACCGACGACGGCGTGCACTTCCAGAGCCACATTGACGGCGCGGCGTGCTTCCTCGGACCGCGCGAAGTGATGGAAATCCAGCACGCGCTCGGCTCGGATATCGCGATGGTCTTGGACGAGTGCCCGGCGTATCCGTGCGACCGAGAAACGGCTTGCAAAGCCGTGGAGCGTTCCCTAACGTGGGCGGCTCGTTGCCGGGAGGAAGCCGCGAAAATCGGCTTTGCCGGCAAGCTCTTTGGCATCGTGCAGGGCGGTGTTTTCGAGGACCTGCGGCGGCATTGCGCCGAGAGGTTGATGGCGACCGGATTTGACGGTTACGCCATCGGCGGACTGAGCGTCGGCGAGCCGGACGAGGAATTGTTCCGCATCGCCGAGGTGACTGCGCCGCTGCTGCCGGAAAACCAGCCGCGTTACGTGATGGGTCTCGGCACACCCCGGCAGATCGTGGAACTGGTGGCGCGTGGCGTGGACATGTTCGATTGCGCCATGCCGACGCGGGTTGGCCGCAACGGCACGGCGTTCACCCGGCGCGGCACGCAAAGCGCGCGGGTCGCGGCGTGGAAAGACGACCCGCGGCCGGTCGAGGAAGGTTGCGCGTGTTATTGCTGCCAGCACTACTCGCGGGCTTATGTGCGGCACCTGTTCAACGCGGGCGAGATTCTCGGCCTGCGATTGCTGACGTGGCACAACCTGCATGTGTATTTGCAACTGATGCGCGACCTGCGCGGCGCGATGGCGGCTGGGTCGTTTGAAAATTTCCGGCGCGAGTTTGTGGCGAATTATCGGGTGAACAACCCGGAAGGAAAAACAACGTGATTTCATCTTACATAACTTCGATTCTGGCGATGGGGGGCGCGGCACCCAATCCCAACCAGCCCCCGGCGGTCCAGATGATCAGCTCGTTCCTGCCGATCGCCCTGATCTTCGTGGTCTTTTACTTCGTGTTGATCCGGCCGCAGCAGAAAAAGCAGAAGGAAACCCAGAAGATGATCGACTCGCTCCGCAGCGGCGACAAGATCGTCACCACCGGCGGCATTCTCGGCACGGTGACGAACGTGAAAGAGAAGACCGTCGTCGTTCGCATCGCCGATAACGTCAAAGTCGAAATGCTGCGGTCCGCCATCCAAGTCGTCACCCAACGAAGCGGCGACGACGAACAGCCCGCCTCCAAGAGCTAACCCGCCATGCAACGAAGTATTCTTAACCGCTCCATCCTCATCCTGGCCATCGTGGCCGCGTCGTTTTACGCGCTTTGGCCGGCCACCGACCAGGATCTCATCGCCACCTTCGAGAAAAACGCCGTCCAGAAGGACGCGGCGTTCAGCAAGCTCGTGGCCGCCGTCCGCAAGGCGCAGGCGGCCCAGCCGGAGCGCGCTTACGCCAATTTGCGCAACACCGTCGAGGAACAGAATGCTGATCTGACGAAATACTTCCCGCATTTCGCCAAGAAGGATTCCAAGACTCCCAATCTCGACGTCCTCGCGCGCGTCCAAAAACTCAACGCCGGTAAAATCCGTCTCGGCCTCGACCTCAAGGGCGGCACGTCGTTCCTGGTCGAACTCGAAGTCACCAAACTCGACAAATTCCGCCGCGAAGAGGCGGTTGCGCAAGCCATTGAGACCTTCCGCAAGCGCGTGGACAAGTTCGGCGTCGCCGAGCCGGTCATCCAGCCCGTCGGAGAAACGCGCATTCTCATCCAGTTGCCCGGCCTGACGGAATCCGCGAAGCAAGAGGCGCGCGACATCATTCAAAAGACCGCCTATCTGGAATTCAAGCTGATCTATCAGCCGGAAAACTCCAGCGATCCCAGCATGGAGGACCTCATCACTCGCAGCGAGGTCCCGCCCGGCTACGAGTTGAAGGAGTTGAGCGAGACCCGCGACGGCCAGCTTCATACCGAGAAACTGCTCGTCACCAAGCGGCCCGCCGGTCCGCCCGCCAAGCCGCTGACCGGCCGCTACCTCACGCGCGCCATGGTTCACGGCGATGCCTATACCGGCGCGCCGGAGATCGGTTTCCAGTTCGACGACGAGGGCGCGAGGATTTTCGGCCAGGTCACCGGTGACAACATCGGTCGCCGCCTTGCCATCGTGCTCGACGGCGAGGTCAAGAGCGCCCCGGTCATCCAATCGAAGATCATGGGCAACGGTGTCATCACCGGCCAATTCGACTACAAGGAAGCGATGACCCTCGCCAACGTCTTGGAGAACCCGCTCGAAGCGCCGGCGAAGATCATCGAGGAACGCGGAGTGGACCCGTCGCTGGGCAGCAACAATATTGAGAGCGGCATTCGCGCCTCAGCCATCGGCACGATTGCCGTTGTGGTGTTCATGATCATGTATTACTGGCGCGCGGGCGTCATTGCCAACATAGCCCTCTTGTTGAACATCCTCATCCTGATGGGCGTGATGGGCGTGCTTGGCTCGACGCTCACCATGCCGGGCATCGCCGGCATCGTGTTGACCATCGGCATGGCCGTGGATGCCAACGTGCTCATCTACGAGCGCATCCGCGAGGAACAGCGCACCAACAAGAGCATGCGAGCCATCATCGAGGCCGGCTTTAACAAGGCGCTCTCGACGATCATTGACTCGAACCTGACGACGATGCTCTCCGCCATCATTCTCATCATGCTCGGCACCGGCTCGGTCAAGGGGTTCGGCCTGACGCTGACCATCGGCATCACGGCCAACATTTTCACCGCCGTCGTCGTCACGCGGCTCGCCTTCGACGGGCTGCTGGAGCGCGGCTGGCTGAAGAAGGTTGGCATGATGCGTTGGATTGGCGAGACTCACATTGATTTCATGGGCAAAGCCCCGTGGGCATTCGCCCTCTCCTGGCTGCTGATCATCGCGGGCATGGTCTTTTTCGTGCATCGCGGCGGTCTGCATCTGAACGGCGAGGTCTATGGCGTGGATTTCGCCGGCGGCGACTCGCTGACGATGTCGTTTGCGCAACGGATGAACGTGGACAAGCTCGACAAAGCCATCACGGACGCCGGCATGCGTGAGAGCGTCATCCAGTATCAGAAGAGCATTGCCACCGGAAAAGAGTATCTCGAAATCAAGGTCGGCTACAACGAGGGCGAGAAAGTGCAGACAGCGCTTCAGAAGAAGTTTCCGGAGGCGCAGTTCGTGCGCGTCGGCATCGAGCGCGTCGGCCCGACCGTCGGCTTGGAGATTCTCAAGAGCGCGGGCTGGGCCGTGTTCTGGGGCCTGATCATGATTCTGCTCTACGTCATGTTCCGGTTTGAGTTTTCGTTTGGCGTCGGCGGCGTCGTGGCGACGATTCACGACATCCTGATGACGCTCGGCTGGTATTGCTTGAGCGGGCGCGAATTGTCCGCGCCCATCGTCGCTGTAATCCTGACGATCATCGGCTATTCCATCAACGACACCATCGTCGTGTTCGACCGTATCCGCGAGGAACTCAAGCTCGGCGGGTTGGGCCAGCACTCCTACAAGAGCCTGATGAACAAGGCCATCAACGAAACGCTCTCGCGGACTTTGCTGACCTCCACCACCGTCTTCATCGCCACCTTCGCGCTCTACTGGTTCGGCACCGGCGTCATTCAGGACTTCGCCTACTGCTTCATGGCCGGCATTCTAACCGGCACCTACAGCTCCATCTTCATTGCCAGCCCCATCGTCCTCTTCTGGCACCGCCGCGAGCAGAGGATCGCCGAGGCCCGCGGCAAGGACGACCGGACCGCCAACGGCGGTGTGACGCCGAAGGCGTGATTGGTGATTCGTAATCCGTAATTCGCGGTTCGTGTTGGTCAGTTCACAGCGCGTAATTCGTTTTACGAATCGCGGATTACGAGTTACGAGTTACGCCCATGAAACGCCGCTGGGTCATCGCGCCGGCTGACGCCGCGCTCCAACGTCAACTTGCCGACGCGCTCCACGTCTCGAACGCGCTGGCCCAGGTGCTCATCAACCGCGGCCACCGCACGCCGGAATCCGCCGCGCGTTTTCTCAAGCCGAGGCTGGCCGATCTCAGCGACCCGTTCCTGCTTCCCGACATGAAGCCCGCCGTCGCGCGCGTCTTCGCCGCCATTGAGGGGCGCGAGAAGATCGTCATCTTTGGCGATTACGACGTGGACGGCGTCACCGCAACAGCGCAGCTCTGCCAACTGCTGCGCGCCCTCGGCGCGGAGGTTGGCTTTTACCTGCCGAACCGGATGGAGGAAGGCTACGGCCTCAGTCAGGGAGCGGTGGAGGCGTGCGCCGCCGCCCAACAGCCGAAGCTGTTGATCGCGGTGGACTGCGGCACCACGGCGCCGGCGCAGGTGGAGTGGCTTGCGTCGCAGGGCGTGGACACGATTGTACTGGACCACCACGAAATTCCGGACGGCGCGACAATGCCGCGCTGTGTCGCGGTGGTGAACCCGAAGCGCGAGGCCGGTGAAACGCCGTGGCGTCACCTGGCCAGCGCCGGGCTGGCGTTCAAGATGGGCCACGCGCTGCTGAAGGAAGGACGCTACCGAAACCTGCCGGCGGCCGCCGCCGTGGACCTCAAACAATGGCTCGACCTCGCCGCCATCGGCACCATTGCGGACATCGTGCCGCTCGTTGGCGAGAACCGGATCATTGCCGCGGCCGGTCTGCCGCAGATCGCCGCGACCCGGCGCGTCGGGCTGCGGGCGTTGCTGGAGGTGGCGCAGATTCGGCCGCCGGTCACGCCCTATCACGTCGGCTTCGGCATCGGGCCGCGCCTCAACGCCGCCGGCCGGTTGCGAGACGCGGAAAAAGCGCTGGAGCTTTTGCTCGGCGACGACCGTGCGAAATGTTTGGAACTGGCGCGATGGCTCGACACCAACAACCGCGATCGGCAGACCATCGAAAAACAGATCGCCGAGGAAGCCACCAAGCGCACGGCGCAGGAATTCCACGCGCACAGCGACTACGTCGTCGTCCAGGCCGACGCCGCGTGGCACATCGGCGTCGTGGGCATCGTGGCGTCGCGTGTGCTGCGGACGTTCTACCGGCCGACGATCATCATCGGCGGCGCGCCGGCGGAAGCGACCGGCGACGGCTGGCGCGGTTCGGGCCGGAGCATCGAAGGCTACGATATCACCGCCGGGCTGGCGCATTGCCGCGAGCTGCTGCTCCGCTTCGGCGGCCACGAAATGGCGGCGGGGCTTTCGGTAAAACCGGAGAACATCGCGAAGCTGCGCGAGGCGCTCAATGAACACGCGCGCCAGACCATCCCCGCGGAGGCGCTGGTTCCAGCGTGGCGGCTGGACGCTGAGTTGCCGTTCGGCGATCTCACCGAGGAACTGGTGGGAGAACTCTCACAGATCGAGCCGACCGGCCAGGACAACCCGAGGCCTCTGTTCGGGGCGCGCGGCGTCCGCATCCGCAACGAGCCGCGCCCCGTCGGCAAAACCGGCGACCACCTGAAGCTCTGGTTGACCGACGGCAAGAACAGCTTCGACGCGATCGGCTTCGGCATGGGCAAGCGGCCCTTCAAGGCGGGCGACGCGGTGGACATCGTCTTCGCGCCGGAGATCAACGAATACGAGGGCCGGCGCAGCGTTCAACTCAAGCTACAGGACGTGCAGCTCGTGGAGGAAAGCGGGGCGTAGGGCGAGGCATGTGGAGCGTTGAGCGTGAAACGTAAAGCTTAGGACAGAAAAACAAAGCGTGGAGCGCGACTTTCATCACGCTCCACGCTCAACGCTTTACGTTCGTTGACTTCTGTTTAGGCGGCGGCCTTGGCTTCCGGCTTCCAAGTCCGCACCGGCGGACGAATAACACGGTTCGCCTTCATGCAGGCGGTGCAAACCATGATGTTTCGCACGCTGCCCTTGACGAGCGCCTTGACGCGCTGAAGGTTCGGAAAGAACCGGCGCTTGGTCATGGCCGTGACGTGCGTGCCGATACCGCCCTCTTTCTTGGCCTTGCCGCTTCGGATGATCCGATGGCCCTTGATCGAGCCCTTGCCGCAAATTGAACACTGAAATGACATATTTTGGTCCTTCTCTTAATCGTTAAAGGGGGCGAACTCTAGCCAACCCCGTCCCATCGCGCAAGCCCCAATCTTTGGAAATCAGGCCGCGCCCCCGGCCGTTTCCCGAACAATCGAATTGACGGCAAGTTGCAGCAAGGAGAGAATTCGGCAACTTCGACCCAACCCGAGACCGAATCATGAGCGCCCCAACGCCGTCTCCCGACTCATTGAACCCGGCGCCGTCAAACGCGCCCTCCCCCGTCCGCCCGGCATCCAAACGACGCCGGGGACTTCTTTATGTCGGTCTCGCCGCCGTTTGCGTGCTGCTGGCGGCCGGCATCGCCGTTCTGATCGGCGCGCGCCACGGGTTGAATGTCTTCACCTCCGCGACGCCGCTGGTGGTGTCCGCCTCGACGCTGTCGGCGGCCGACCAGGATCAATTGGACCTGAAGCTCGACGCATTCTCGGAGCGCTACGATCTGGGCCAGGCTGCCACGCTGGAGTTGAGCGCGCCGGAACTGAACGCCGTGCTGGCCACGCGCACCAGTTTGAGCTCGCGCATCCTGGTGACCATGATCGACGGCCGGTTGCGCGCGCAAGTGAGCGTGCCGCTCCAGTTGATTGTGGGCAACCAGGGTCAGAACCGATGGCTCAATGGCGAGGCCACACTTGCCATCGGCGCGCAGGACGGGCAGGTGCAAATCCAAGTGGTGGCGCTGGCCGTGAACGGCCGTTCGCTGCCGCGCCGGCTTCTCGATGCGGTCGCCCGCGTGAACCTGGCCGCGGAGGCCGCAACCCAAGTCAGCACCGCCGACTATGTGCGGCGCGTCGAACACATCGCCGTGGAGGGCGGAAAACTGGTGATCCATTTCAAGGCGGCGTAGCCAGCGCCCCGAGAACGCGTTTTCATCACGGCCTCAGGGGTTGAACCCGCGCGCGGCCGCGCGCCGGCAGGAACATCGGGTGAAGTCCCGGCGACCGCTCCGCCGTGGACACGATGTCCTGGCTGCACCGGCAACTCTGGCTTCGCCGGGTGAGAGCCTCGCGGCGTGGTGGCAGGCTGCCATCCGCCGTTACACCCGTTGAACCATGGCCGCCATTCTGCATCGCTGCGGCGATCTCCATCGCTTGCAGGCCGAAAATCGCCAAAAAGAGGACGGCTCTCAAGAACCAACGGGTTTCCGACGCCGCCTGTGGAAAAGGTATGCCGCACACGCCCCCGTCAAGCAAAGCGCAGCGCTGCCCGGTTCCGGCACGATGGTATATCCGATATCCTGGAGAATACCTGTCTCATAGCTGCTGAGGGTCCGCAGTCCCGGACCCATTTCCGTTGCTGCATTCATCAACAAGTTGGAATAGGAAGTGCCATTAAACGTCAGATCGTCCGTGTGGCTGCCGCTGCTGCCTAACGACCACGTGGTCGGCGTATAGATGGGTACGCCGTTCGTGAACGTGGCCGCGGCAGCCGTGCCGTTGAACCTCATGGCCGCAGCGCCTCCCGTCAAGGTCCCCAACAACGATGGGTTGAAAGCAAAGGTGTTCGTGTTGATCAGGTTGGCCCCGCTGGAGGTGGCCAGGTATTTGTCGAACACATACCAGAGGTCGGGATCGCCGATGGTCTTGCCAGACAATAAACCCGTTCCGTCACTGCCAATGGCAGACAAGAATCCGAAGGAGTGCAGCAATTCATGCATGGCTGTGGACACAAAATCATATTGGTTCGTGGCGACGCCGGAGGATGTGAGGGAATAATTCCAGGGCTGTCCAAAATTCCAATTGATCGAGCCGTCCGTGTAACTCACCGGCCCGCTGTAACCGCTCTGCAATTTATACTCGACCACGGTCGGCTCGAAGCCCGGCGCCGCAGGGCCATAAGAGCTGCTGCTGGCGCTGGCCAGCGTATTGGTATTGGGATCGTTGATGGAAGTGACGGTGTAACCGATAGTCGCGGTCGCGTTGAAATACGAGCCAAGCGTGTTGGCCGCATACGACAGCGCACTCTGGCGCGTCAAGCCGTAGGTGGAGTCGTTCCAGCCTGTGCCGGCCGGGTCGGTGAAATTAAAGCTGAACGTGATCGCCGCCTCGCTGGCGACAGGACACGCTAAAATCGCCGCGGCCAACAGTGCCATTCCTCCGCGCGTTATGCCGCGCCGTGGCAGGCATGAGGGAACCAGAGCGGCTTCGCCGTTTGGAATGTATGCAGTTCGCGTTTTCATGAGTGTTCTCCTACTGGCCGGATGACGTTTTCTTACACAGAAACAAACCATCTCCTTCTCGGGTCATCACAAGCCCTACACCAGTAGCCAGCACTCAACACGACACCTCAGCACGCTCGTGCGGCGACTGCCTTGAAGCGGTATTCTGACAACGGACGCACTTGCGTCAAGCGCAAAACGACTAAAGGCCGTGCCGGCGGTCGCCCGGCATGGCCCTCGTTGAAACCAACTCGAATTTTTAATGCGCCTGCTACTTCTCAGGAATGCGCGTGCCGCAGAAGCTGCGATAGTCGAAGAGCAGCGCCATCAACAACAGACTGAACAGCGTGGTGAACTTGAGTTTCGGTTCACCACCACCGAAACATCCTCCGCGCCTGCATCGTCAGGAGCCAAAACCCCACCGGCGGGCCTTGCGAATGCCCCCAAAGCCAAGCCCCACGGGCCGGGAAACCGCAACCGGCTCGCTTTTATTTTGGCGCGCCCGGCGAAGCA
>CAIQCK010000085.1 GCA_903870275.1 uncultured bacterium
CACGGTAGTTTCCAATGGCTCGGCTTTCATCGTGGGCGACACGGGCAGCGGTGCCGCGCTTAACCTCGTCGGCGGAACACACAGCTTCAGCAGCGATTTGATTATCGGCAACAGCGGCAGCAGCAACAGTTTCCTGATCACCAACGGCGGCAGGGTCCTCGTCACGGGCGACAGCATCCTCGGCCAAGCCGCCACCTCCAGCGGCAACAGCGCCCTCGTCACTGGCGCCGGCTCAGTCTGGAGCAACAGCGGCGCGCTTTGCGTCGGCAACCTTGGTTTTTTCAACCAGTTGACTGTCGCTAAAGGCGGCCAGGTCTTCAACGGATCAGGCGACATCGGCTGCGGCGGCTACCCGGGAGAGTCAGGGAACAGCAATACCGTCACCATCACTGACTCCGGTTCACTCTGGAGCAATAGCGATCAGCTTAGAGTGGGCTATCTCGGTTCTGGCAACACGTTGACCATTGTCAACGGCGGTCTCGTGTCCTGTAACGGCGGCTCTGTCGGCTCGTGGTCTGATGGCAACAACGCGGCGCTGGTTACCGGCGCGGGCAGTGTTTGGAGTAATAGGCATTCGCTAACCGTCGGCATTTGCAGTTCGGACAATTTATTGACGATCGGCAACGGTGCCGCTGTATTCAACGGCGGCGACAGCCTCATCGGCTACTTCAACGCCAACAGCAATGCGGTGTTGGTCACCGGCCCAGGCAGTGTTTGGAATATCGGCGATTCGGGTGGGCTCGGTGTGGGCGAAGGCGGTTCTGGCAACAGTCTGACCATTGCCAATGGTGGCCTGGTCCTCGACGCCAACGGCTGGATCGGCGACTATGATTCTTTCGCAGGAAACAACAATACCGTGCTGGTGACCGGCGCCGGCTCGGTCTGGAGCAATAGCGCCAGTCTCGTTGTCGGCTACAACGGGTCCGGCAACAGTCTGTTCATCGCCAACGGCGGCATGGTGACCGCCACCAATGTCACAACCGGCGGTAGCCCATCCGCGGGCAACGTCCTGAGCGTCTCTGGCGGCTGGCTCTACGCCACCAATACCACCGCCAGCGGCGCACTCAACGTCCAATTCGGCACGCTCAACCTCAACAGCGGCACCGTGACAGTGAACCGGTTCTACGCCAATAACGGCGCCAGCAGCATCGTCAGTTTCAACGGCGGCACGCTCAATAGCGGCGGCAGCACCGTCAGCAACGGCTCGATCTTTCAAGTCGGCGACGGCAGCAGCACGGCCACGTTCGATCTTTTCGGCGGCGCACACGCGTTCGCCAACGGTATCCTCATCAACACCAACGCCATCCTCACCGGCACCGGTGCCGTTACCGGCTCCGTTACCGATGCCGGTCTCATTGCCCCCGGCAACGGCTTCGGTGTCATCACCGACACCGGCGATCTGGCCATGTTGAGCAGCGGCGCGATGACGATGGAACTGGGCGGCACCAACGCCTGGCTCTACGACCAGTTCGATCTGACCGGTGCGCTCACCTTCGGCGGCACCCTCACCGTCGCGCTGCTCAACGGCTACACGCCGCGGGCGGGCGACCAGTTCAACCTCTTCGACTTCGGCAGCGGCAGCGGCGCCTTCAGTCAGACCAATCTGCCCACGCTCTCGCCGACGCTGTATTGGAACACCAGCGCGCTCTACAGCACGGGTGTGATTGAGGCCGACCAGATCGCCGGCTCGTTGCAGGTAATCCTCGCGCCGCAAGCGGCCATTGACGCGGGCGCGAAGTGGCAGGTGGATGCTGATGGCAACTGGCACACCAACAACGAGACCGTGGGCGGCCTGCTGGCGGGCAGCCACACGTTGAGCTACACCAATCTCACCGGCTGGATCGCTCCCACCAATCAAACCGTGCAGATTGCAACCGGAGCGACCACGACCAACAACGGCACCTATCAATTGACGCCGCCGCTGCTGCTGGCGGCGGTCTCGCGCAAGGCGCAGGGCGGCGCGGGCACTTTTGACTTGAACCTGAACCTGAACGGAACGCCCAGCGCCACGGTGGAGCCGCGGTTGGGCGGGCCGACGCAACTGCTGTTCACGTTCAACAAGGCGATGGCGGCGGCCGACGGGACGCTGGATGCGACGGAGTTCACGGTGACCAACGCGACGTTTGTGAGCGCCAGCGTCGTCAGCAGCAACCTGACGTTGAACCTGGCCAACGTCGTGGACCAGTCGAAGGTGACGGTGGTGATGAACGGGCTGACGGACCTGGCGGGCAACCCGCTTTCGGGCACCAATGCGGTGATCGTCCGCTCCCTCTATGGCGATGTTAACCAAAGCGGCACGGTCAATGCGGTGGACCTGCAGCAGGTGAAGAACAACCTGCTGGCGGCGCTGACCCCGGCGAACTTCCTCTGCGACGTCAATAGCAGCGGCACCATCAACGCGGTGGACTTGCAGCAGATCAAGAACAACCTGTTGCACAGCGCCAGCCTCGTCGGCGACTCCGGGACGGGGCTATCCTCCGGCGACGCCAGCAGCAGCGTAACGACATTGGCGTTGTCCACGACGACGCTGGGGGAGGCGTTGGGCGCGACCAACCTGACGTGGAGCACCGACGGCGATGCGTCGTGGACGGCGACGCTTGCGGAAGACGGCAGCAATGCCGCGATGAGCGGGAGCATCGGCAATCTGAACGTATCGTGGGTGGAGGCGACGGTGACGGGGCCGGGCACATTGAGCTACGACTGGATGGTCTCCTCGGAGTTGAACGGGGATTACCTGACGTTCGCGATAGACGGAGTGGATCAGCCGGGAGCGATTTCCGGCGAGGCGGGCTGGCAGACGCTGACGTTCAGCATTCCTGGCGGCACACATCGTTTGACGTGGACCTACTCCAAGAACGCCGCCACCGCCGCCGGTCTGGACACCGGATGGCTGCGGCGGGTGGTCTATCCCAAAACGCCTTAGCCGAAATGCATCCGTGAGATTGATGGTGAACCATGCTTCCGTTTTTGTTCATTGAACTGCGGTTGTTGCGCGGATGCCGTGGAGCCTAAAACAGATGTTGCCAGCGAGCGACTATATAGTGTAATTATAACACGAAATGAAACCCAACGCCTCTACCGAATGGCATGGACGGGCGCTTCTGACCGACCTGTATCAGCTCACCATGTCCAACGCTTATTGGAAATCAGGCCGGGCGGAGCGGGAAGCGGTGTTCCACCTGTTCTTCCGCAAAGCGCCGTTTCAATCGGGTTTCACCATCGCGGCGGGGTTGGCGACGGCGATCGAGTTCCTGCAGGCTTTTCGTTTCGCCGATGACGATCTTGAGTTTTTGAAAACGTTGCCCGGCAACGACGGGAAACCGTTGTTCACGGCGGTCTTTCTCGATTACTTGCGCGCGCTGCAATTCTCCGCCGACATCGATGCCATCCCGGAGGGAACAGTGGTGTTTCCAAATGAACCGTTGCTTCGGGTCAAAGGGCCGATCCTCCAATGCCAACTCCTGGAGACGGCGCTCCTGAACATCGTCAATTTCCAGACCTTGATCGCGACCAAGGCGGCCCGGGTGTGTCTGGCGGCGCGGGGCGAACCGGTGATGGAGTTCGGGCTGCGGCGGGCTCAGGGTGTGGATGGCGCCCTGGCGGCAAGCCGGGCCGCGTTCATTGGAGGCTGCGCGGCAACATCGAATGTTCTCGCCGGAAAGAAGTTCGGCATCCCCGTGCGCGGCACCCACGCGCATAGCTGGGTCATGTCCTTTGATGACGAGCGGGAGGCATTCCTGGCTTATGCGAAGGCCATGCCGAACAATTGCGTCTTCCTGGTGGACACCTACGACACTCTGGACGGCGTTCAACACGCCGTGGAAACGGGTCGTTGGTTGCGGGAGCAAGGCCATGAGATGGTCGGAATCCGGCTGGATTCGGGCGACTTGACTTACTTGAGCATCGAGGCGCGCAAGCTTCTCGACTCGGCCGGTTTCCAGAAGGCCGTCATCGTGGCCACCAATGACCTGGACGAGAACATTATCGCCAGCCTCAAGGAACAGGGCGCGACCATCAATGTCTGGGGCGTTGGCACAAAGCTCGTGACCGCCTTCGATCAACCTGCCTTGGGCGGGGTTTACAAGCTCGGCGCGGTTCGTGGAAACGACGGTCACTGGGCGTATAAGATCAAAGTCAGTGATCAAGCCGCGAAGATTTCGACGCCGGGCATCCAGCAAGTGCGCCGGTTTTATACCGACAAGGAATTTATCGGCGACGCGATCTTCGATGAAGAGACGGGCGCGCCCGAGAGTTTGACCATCGTGGATCCCCTGGATGCCACGAGACGCAAGAGCATGGGTGCGCAGACACGGTTCGAAGACTTGCTGGTGCCGGTTTTTCGCCGGGGCGAACTTGTCTATCCACCTTCTGCTTTGGGCGCGATCCGGCAGCGCACGCAGGATCAATTGGCCAGCCTCTATCCCGGTGTCAAGCGGTTCGTCCACCCTCACCAATATCCGGTGGGACTCGAACTGGGCCTTCACCAGTTGAGAACCCAACTCCTCATGCAGGCTCGCGGAGAGGATTGATGCCATGAAGCTAGTTCACACGGCGGCCGCTGTTCTGAACCAGACGCCTCTCGATTGGCGGCACAACGAGGCAAACATACGAGAGGCCTTGAAGATGGCGCGGGCGAAGGGCGTCCGTCTGCTATGCCTGCCCGAGTTGTGCCTGACGGGCTACGGTTGTGAAGACGCGTTCCATTCCGCCAATACGCATCAGCGCGCATGGGCGCTGCTCCGGTCGTTGCTGCCGGAAACCCGCGGGATGGTGGTCTCATTCGGGCTTCCGATCCTCCATCAGAACAGTCTTTTCAACTGCGCGGCGCTGGCGGTGGACGGACAACTGGCGGGCTTGGTCGCCAAGAAATTTCTCGCCGGCGATGGCATTCATTACGAACCCCGCTGGTTCAAACCCTGGCCGGCGGGGGTATGCGACGAATGGATTTCGCCAACGGGTGAAGCATTTCCCATCGGCGATTTGCACTTCGATGTGGGCGGCATCCGGATGGGGTTCGAGATCTGCGAAGATGCCTGGGTGGCAAATCGCCCCGGGGCGGCTTTGGCGCTCCATGGTGTGGATATCATCCTGAATCCGAGCGCCAGCCACTTCGCCTTCGGCAAGCTGGAGGTCCGAAAGCGATTTGTCCTCGAAGGCTCGCGCGCCTTTGGCGTCAGCTACGTCTACGCGAATCTGCTGGGAAACGAGTCCGGCCGGGCGATTTACGACGGGGGCGCGCTCATTGCCACAGGCGGCAAACTCATCGCCGCCGGACCGCGCTTCAGCTTCCGGGATTGCCAGCTCACGACCGCGATCCTTGACGTGGATGCCACCCGGATGAATCAGGCGAGAACGGCGAGCTTTCAGCCCGACCTCGAGGGCGATACCAGGCTGCGAATCCGTGTGCCCTTCGGCTGGCCGCAATCGGGAGTTCCCCAACAAGCGGCTCCGCCCCCGGCTGGAAAAAACTGGGAGAATAGTTCTCATCTGAAAGAGGAGGAGTTCCTCCGCGCCGAAGCGCTGGCGCTCTTCGACTACCTGAGAAAAAGCCATTCCTGCGGGTTTGTGGTTTCGCTCAGCGGGGGCGCCGATTCGGCCGCGGTCTCGTGCCTGGTGGCGCTCTCCCTGGAGCTCGCATTGAACGAGCTGGGTGAAAGCGCCTTGAAAACGAAGTTGAGTTATTGCCGGGATTTGCCCGCAGCGCTCACTCCCCGCGTTCTCGCGCGCTCCCTGCTTGCGACGGCCTACCAGGCAACCGCCAACAGCGGCCCGGCCACTCGTGCCGCCGCCCGGGCCGTTGCCGAAGCCCTTGGGGCGCAACACTTCGAACTCGACGTGGAAGCGATCCATCAAGGCTACCTGCGTGCCATCGAAACCGCCATTGGCCGCAAGCCGGACTGGCAACGGGATGACCTCGCGCTGCAGAACATCCAGGCGCGCGTGCGGTCGCCCGGCATCTGGATGCTGGCAAACCTGCGGAATGCGCTCTTGCTCGCGACCAGCAACCGGAGCGAGGCCGCCGTCGGCTACGCCACGATGGACGGGGACACCAGCGGCGGATTGAGTCCCATCGCAGGAATAGACAAGGCCTTTCTCCGGCATTGGTTGCGGTGGCTGGAAACCTCCGGGCCGGAGGGTTTGCGTCCGATTCCCGCGTTGGCCGCCGTGAACCAGCAGGCCCCGACCGCGGAGTTGCGCCCGGCCGATCGCCATCAAACGGACGAAGACGACCTGATGCCTTACGACGTGCTGGACGCGATTGAGCGCGCGGCCATCCGCGACAAACGTTCGCCGCTTGAAGTTTTTGAACTCATGCGGGTCCAGTTTCCGGCGCGGACCGCGCAGCAGCTCGGCTGCTGGGTGGAGCGCTTCTTCAAGCTCTGGTGCCGCAATCAATGGAAACGCGAACGCTACGCGCCCTCCTTCCATCTGGATGACGAGAATCTCGACCCCAAAACGTGGTGTCGTTTTCCCATCCTGTCCGGAGGATTTGAAACGGAACTGGCCGAACTCCGGAAGCACATCGGCCCGGTCGAACCCCTGTCTTGAACCGTCACCGCTGTGGTTTTTCCGCCACGAGAACCATGTTGGTGGGAGGCCAGGGCAGCGAATGCCCATCGGGGTCGAGCAAAACGACGTGGGTCTCGTAGCGGTTCTGGACGATCCACGGGTTCGTGTAAACGCGCGACCCTTGCGTTGGATTGTTCGGGTTTTCGCGGACCTGAAAGCCGATCTCCGCCAGGACAGCCTTCCAGGCGGCAAAATCCCAGAAGCAAAATTCCTCGTTCATCTCCGCTTTCCAGTTGTCGGTGTAATCTTTTTTGGAAAGGAATTCGGCGGCCTGCCGAAGAGTGAGCCGGACGAAGGGGCGTCCGTCATGCACGGTGTCCCGGTGGGGAAACGGGCGGTTCCCGCCAAGGAAATCCCTGGCAAACAAATGAAACCGGCTGCGGGTTGATAGTTGTCGCAGCCACTCGGCCTCACGACCCGCATGCCGGCCGAGGTCGGCGGGATCAGGGTTCATTCCATCCCCGTCGGAGCACCCCAGCAGTATTTCCCGGTCCGCGCCCTCCGGTCCGACCACGTCGCGAATGATCAATCGGCCGCCGGACCGCAGTTGCCTGAGTTTCTCGGCAAGATAACCGCGCACGGTCTTCTCCTGCTCCGCATAACTCCAGAGTTCGTGCAGGGTGCTGTTGCAAATTGTCGTATCAATGGAGTCGCGTTCAAAAATGTGGTCCAGGAGGTTGCGGTGGAAGAAATGAACGTAGGCGCCGCCAAATTCCCCCGCGCGCTGGCGCTCATGAAATCGCCCGGCAAACTCCGCCGACAGATCAATCCCAAACAGGTCGGAGTCCGGAAAGTTCCGGCTGATTTCAGCCAGCAAGGCGCCGTCCGCGCAACCCTCGTCCACGACGCGGCCGGGACGGATGCCGCCGCGAATGTCGAGATACTTGAGGCGGATGATTTCGTTCATGCCGCGGGCGTAGGTGCTGTAATTTCGTGTGGCAGTCAGGCTGCCCTCCTGGTTGGTCAGGGGATCTTGATAAAGGCGCGCGATTCGTTGCGGGATTTCCGGCATGTCTTCGAACAAGCTCCGGTGGCTTGGAGCCAGGTTGCTCGTGACCAGCGGCCGGCTCTGCCAATCCGGGCTGTGCGCCCCAATCTCACGAATGATTTCCAGGGGTGTCGCCGGCCTCGGTTCGGGTTCCGCGGACTCCGCCGGCGCAATGGCAAACCCCAGCTCCCGATAAATCCGAACAACTTCGGGTGTGGAACAAAGCACGAGGCAGTTCTCCGGAGTCAGTTCGATGCGTTGCTCGCTCTGGTTGGCAATCTCCTTCACCGTGAACGCGGCGAAGGACCGCGTGTGACCATAGTGCGGAATGCCAAACACCCGGAAGTGGAAATCCGCCCGCTGCCGCAGATCGCGGGCGAAGCGGTCCACGCCGATCGCGCGCACATGGAAGGGAATCGGATTGAAGCGGGAATTTTCCTGGTTGGCCGAGGTAATCGCAAAGATGATTCCGGTCGGAGGGCTGGCCGGCGAAGCCCGGCCGGGCAGAACTCCGGGCAGTTCGGCGGGCGGCGTGGACAGAACCCGCCGCAGATAGGTGTCTTGAAACACGGTGTTGACCAGATGCCGGCCGGGAAACAACAGGTAGTTCATGGGCGTTGGTATTTCGGTTGGAGAGATGGCCGCCCCGCCGCCTCCGCTTCCCGGCGCACTGGACGCGGCAGCGGGGCGGGCGCCGGGTTCGAGATTGTCAACCGTTCTGAACTCACGTCCGGAAGGCTACCGGAATCGGCGGCCAAGTTCATCTTTTTTCAGATTCCCGCTTGACATAGTGTGTATTGGACACTATTGTGTGCTCGTGTAAAGACAACACTTACTCGTCATGAACATTGAAACCACCATCCTCTATCGTCCGGCCGGGCCAAAAGAGCCGGCCCCGATCGCCGCCATGCCTCAACGATTCGGCGGCGAGCTCCGTCTGAACCGCATGGATCGCCGCTAAACTCGAAAGAGCAATTATTATGCCTCACACCTATCAATATCCCCGGGCAGCCCTGACCGTGGACTGCGTGGTCTTTGGCTTCGACGAAGGCGAACTCAAGGTGCTTCTCATCGAGCGCGCCCTTGAACCCTTCAAGGGCAAATGGGCGCTGCCCGGCGGCTTCGTCCGCGTGGACGAAACGCTGGATGACGCCGCCCGGCGCGAACTCAAGGAGGAGGCGGGCCTCAAGGATGTCTTCCTGGAACAACTCTATACCTTCGGCACGGTGGCACGCGATCCGCGCGAACGCGTCGTGAGCGTCGCTCACTACGCCCTCGTCCAACTGGCGGCTCACGACACCAAGGCCGCCACCGACGCCGCGGATGCCCGCTGGTATCCCATCTCGAAGGTTCCGAAGCTGGCCTTCGATCACGCCGATATTCTGGCGGCCGCGCTGGCCCGGCTGAAAAGCAAGGTGCGCTACCAGCCCATCGGGTTTGAACTGCTGCCGCCCAAGTTCACGCTCTCGCAGCTCCAGCATCTTTACGAGGCGGTGCTCGAAAACGAGTTGGACAAGCGGAACTTTCGCAAAAAGGTCCTGAGTTACGGCCTGCTGGTGCCGCTCAAGGAAACCCAGATGACCGGGCGTCATCGTCCGGCGCAGATGTTCCGCTTCGACACGATCAAATACGAGAAGCTCAAGAAACGCGGATTCAATTTCGAGGTCTGAGACAAGATCGGTTCCGAAAACGCAGTCAACGAAAGGCACATATTATGATGGGTATCAAATTCATCAAGGTTCAGCCCACCACCTACCTCCTGCAGTATCGCAGAGGACAGGTTGTCCGCGAAGGTCTGGGTCTGTCTTTCTTCTACTACGGGCCGACGACCTCGCTGGTGACGGTGCCGGTGGCGAGCGCCGATGTGCCGTTCATCTTTCAGGAGACGACGGCGGATTTTCAGAGCGTCACCCTCCAAGGCCAGGTGACCTATCGCGTGGGCGACCCCAGGCGATTGGCGGCGCTGCTCAACTTCACGCTGGGACCCGATGGCCGGACGTATGCATCGGAAGACCCGGGAAAACTTCCCGAGCGTGTGATTCACGTCATCAACGTGCTCGCGCGGGCCGAACTCCAGAAGCTCCCGTTGCGCGGGGCCATTCGTGCGTCAGATGAACTGGTCAAGGCCGTGAAGGCCGGGCTGGTCGCGTCGGAGGAAATCACTTCGCTCGGTTTGGAAGTGCTGGGACTCTCGATACTGGCCGTCAAGCCCACGCCCGAGACGGCGCGGGCGCTCGAAGCCGAGACGCGGGAGAAGCTGTTCCGCGAGGCCGACGAGGCCATCTATGCCCGGCGCAACTCGGCCGTGGAGCAGGAGCGCGCGATCAAGGAAAACGAGTTGAATACCGAGATCGCCATCGAGAACAAAAAGCGCCAGATCCGGGAGACCCAGATGGACGCCGAGCGGGCGGTGCAGGAGAAGGAAGGCCTGCTCAAAAAGGAGGCCCTCGAAGCCAACATCGGTTTGGAGGACCGGCGCAAGAGCCTGGTTGCGCTGGCGGCTGAGAATGCCAGGACCGAGGCGGATGCCCGCGCCTACAACGTGGCGGGCACGATGAAGGCGCTGAGCGGCGCGGACGCGAAGATCCTCCAGGCGCTGGCCAGCACGGGCATGAAACCGGAGCAACTCATCGCCTTCGCCTTCCAGGAACTGGCGGGCAAGGCGGAAAAGATCGGCCAACTCAACATCTCGCCTGATCTGTTGCGCGAGTTGCTGACGCCGCAACCGGCCCGCAAATGAACCGGCTGACTGACAACAAGGTTGTTCTCGTGACGCGGCCGACGCGCCTGGCTGAACTGGTGATCCGGTTCAACACCGTCAGCCAGGCGCGCTTTTACGTCGAGCACCAGGGCGCGGACTTCTCTGACTACCTCCGTGAAGACGAAACGTATCATCGCGCGCTCAACGAGACCCAGGCGGCGCTCGCCGAGGTCGGTCGCGTCCAAGTCGTGGATCGCGGCTTCCTGCCGAACTTTGTCTTCGCGCCGGACGACACGGTGGTCACGCTGGGTCAGGACGGATTGGTTGCGAACACGCTGAAATACCTCGACGGCCAGCCCGTCGTCGGCGTGAACCCCGATCCGGAGCGATGGGACGGCCGGTTGCTGCCTTTCCGGGTGAGCGACCTGCCCAAGGTCATGCCCGAGGCGGTGCTGCGAAAGCGTCCGACGCGCTCCGTGACCATGGCCAAGGCGGCGTTGAACAACGGCCAGACATTGTATGGCGTGAACGACCTGTTCATCGGCCCGAAGTCGCATGGCTCGGCCCGCTATCTCATCCGCAGCGGCGAGGCGAGCGAAACGCAATCGTCCAGCGGCGTGATTGTCTCGACGGGCATGGGGTCAACCGGTTGGCTGAAAAGCCTGCTCACCGGAGCCGCCGCCATCACCCGATCGGCGGGCGCAGCTCTGACTCAACAGGCACCGGCGGACCTGTTCGCGGCCGCAGTCCAAAAAGGAAAAGCAAACCCCAAGGCGCGCTTGAACGTGAAGACCGAGTTCGCCTGGGATGCGAATTACCTGTTCTACACCGTGCGCGAGCCGTTCCCCACGAAAACCACGGGCGCCTCGCTGGTGTTTGGCCGCGTCTCGTCGGAAACGCCGCTGATCCTCGAATCGCGCATGGCCGAGAACGGGGTGATTTTCAGCGACGGCATCGAGAAAGACTTCCTGGAGTTCAACTCCGGCACGCAGGCCGTCATCGGCATCGCGGAACGGAAAGGGAATCTTGTCCATTGAAACTCATGAATACCATGGATCGTGTTTTGGGCGGGCTTTGGGGTGCACTGGTCGGCGACGCGCTCGGAGTTCCCGTCGAATTCCAAAGTCGTTCGGAACGACAGGCAGACCCCGTGACCGATATGCGCGAATTTGGGACTCATCGCCAGCCGAAGGGAACTTGGTCGGACGACGGATCACTCATTCTTTGCACCGTGGACAGCCTGCTGCATGCGGAGTTTGACCCCGAGGATATGGGAAGACGTTTCGTCGCATGGATGAATGAAGGATTGTGGACCGCCAACGGGGAGGTTTTCGACGTTGGCGCGGCCACGACGGGCGCTCTGTTGCGAATCGCCGGCGGGACTCCGGCTGAACAAGCGGGTGGACGGGATGAGTCCTGCAATGGGAACGGTTCGCTGATGCGGATTCTGCCGGTGGCGCTCCGATTTGCCAGCCAGGCGCCAAAGACGCTTGTTGAATGTCTGGAGAAAGCCTCGTCCATCACTCATGGCCACGCGCGTTCAAAAATGGCGTGCGCTTTGTATGGGTTAATCAGCCGAAACCTGCTTCTCGGTTGGAAGCCCCAAGCTGCCCTCGATGCCACTCGCGTCGAGTTCACAGGCTGGTATGAACGCGCGCCGGAATACTCTCATTTCCGGCATGTGCTCTGCGATGATTTCGCTTCTCTCGCGGAAGGCAGCATTGCCTCCACTGGCTACGTGATTCACACATTGCATGCCAGCCTCTGGTGCATGCTCACGACGGCCAGTTATGAAGATTGCGTGCTCAGGGCGGTCAATCTTGGCGGCGACACGGACACCACCGCATGCGTGGCCGGCGGGCTGGCCGGTGTCCACTATGGAATCGGTGCGGTTCCAGAACGCTGGAGAAACGTGATGGCAAGACGCGAAGCCGTCGGGCAACTCTTCGACCGTTTTGCAGGCGCAGTCGTTGCCGCAGGATCGAAATGAAAACCATTCTCATCTTGGAAGATAACGAGGACCGCGTGGCGATGTTTCGCAAGGCTGTCGCGGCGTTGGGAGATGGATTTGAACTGAAGGTCTGGTGGGATGCGCCGTCCATTTGCGCCGAATGCCAGGAATACTTCCCTACGGCGGCCCTCATTTCGCTCGATCACGATTTGAATCCCATGCCGGGGACGACGGCGGACCCGGGCACGGGCGTGGACGTCGCGCGATTCCTGGGCGACTTCATGCCGGTGTGCCCGGTTTTGATTCACTCGTCGAACATCGATCGCGTTTACTCGATGCAGAACGAACTGCGATTCGCCGGTTGGATGGTGGATCGTGTCGGCCCTTTGGGAACCGACTGGATTGAAACTTCCTGGTTGAAGCGCGTTCGCGAGATCCTCGCAGAACATTCGAACACCTGGAAAGCGGAATTACTTCCCGACCACCCGGCGCGCGTCGAACGGATGAAGTTGTCCCTCGACGGGCTCGCCATCGGCGACGCCCTGGGAGAAATGTTGAGCTACCGGGCCGATACCGCACCGCGCCGGCTCGCGGAAGACGATCTCCCCGCTGGTCCATGGTTTCACACCGACGACACTGAGATGGCCATCTCGATTGCCTGTGTTTTGAAAAGTCATGGCCGCATTTATCAGGATGCCCTGGCCAAACGCTTCGCCCGGAGGTTCGAACGCGATCCGGAGCGCGGTTACGGAAAGATGACCCGAATCCAGATGAGTGAAATCATCGCGGGAGCCAGGTGGACAGACACGGCGGCAAACGCATTCGGCGGCCAAGGTTCGATGGGAAATGGCGGCGCGATGCGAGTGGCGCCGTTGGGCGCTTTTTTTGCGGACGATCCCGTGCGTTGTGCGGCGGAAGCCCGTGCCTCTTCTCTGGTGACGCATACGCACCCCGAAGGAGTGGCCGGAACGATCGCCGTTGCCGTGGCCGCGTCGGTCGCGTGGCAATTGCGAAAAACCCCTGCCCCCGACCATGCCCAAAGGTTTTTCGACGAGGTGCTCCGGTTTACGCCGGAGAGCCTGGTCCAGCGCGGCATTCTTCTGGCGAGCCGGACGCCCCGTGAAACACCCTCTCGCGAAGCGGCAAGGGTCCTGGGAAACGGATCGTTGGTCACCGCGCCCGACACCGTGCCGTTTTGCATTTGGATGGCCGCCCACCACGCCGCCGATTTTGTCGGCGCCCTTGGCCGGACAATCCAGGCGGGAGGCGATTGCGACACCAACGCGGCCATCGTCGGCGGAATTGTCGCGCTGGGCGCGGGGCGCGAGGGCATTCCCGCGGAATGGTTGAAATCCAAGGAGGCCATGCAAATCGGATGATCGCTACAGTCACAACCCAGGTTTCCGAAGCCC
Source organism: uncultured bacterium (assembly GCA_903870275.1). Lineage (GTDB taxonomy): Bacteria > Verrucomicrobiota > Verrucomicrobiia > CAIQCK01 > CAIQCK01 > CAIQCK01. The sequence goes on from CAIQCK010000085.1 coordinate 13,623, forward strand.
CGCCGGCACGGGCTGTTTTCGAGGGCGTGCTGCTCGGAACGGCGGTGGGCGACGCGCTCGGTCTTCCGCTGGAGAATCTTTCGCCCGGGAGAATTGCCCGTCTGTGGAAAGGCAAGTGGCGGATGTGTTTTCTGTTCGGGCGCGGAATGATCAGCGACGACACCGAACACACCTTGATGGTGGCGCAGGCGCTCTTGTCTCATCCGGACGACGTCATGGCCTTCCAGCGGACGCTGGCATGGAAATTCCGCTGGTGGTTTGCCAGTTTGCCGGCCGGCGTGGGACTCGCCACGGCCAGGGCGTGCCTGAAACTGTGGCTGGGTTTTCCTCCCGGGAAAAGCGCCGTGCATTCCGGCGGCAGCGGGCCGGCCATGCGCAGCGCCATCCTGGGCGCCTACTTCGCCGCGGACGCCGCAAAACGCCGCGAGTTCGTGCGCGCCTCGACGCGCCTGACTCACCGCGGATGGCAGGCCGAAACCGCCGCCATGGCCGTTGCCGAATGCTCCGCGCTGGCCGCCAGCAGTTCGTCGCCGCCCGACATTTCCCGGCTGCTTTCCACTCTGCGCGAACTCTCCCCGGAGCCGGACTGGCACCAGTGCCTGTCGCACATTCGAGCCGGGCTGGCGCGAAAGGCTTCGGTCTGGGATTTCGCGCATGTGCTCGGTTCGGAAAATGGAGTGAGCGGCTATGCGCTGCATGTCGTGCCCGTGGCCATCTATGCCTGGTTGTTCCATCAACGCGATTTCAAGAGCGCGCTCACGGCGGCCATCGCATGCGGAGGGGACACGGACACCGTCGGAGCCATTCTCGGCGCGCTTTGTGGCGCCAGTGGCGGACCCGGCGCGATCCCGCGCGAATGGGTGGATGACTTGATCGAATGGCCGCGCTCGGTTGTTTTCATCCGGGCCGTGGCGCAACGGCTCGCCGAACAAACGACATCCAGTCATGGTTTGGGCGGAGTTCGTTATTTTTGGCCGGCGGTGATTTTGCGGAACCTGATTTTTCTGGTGGTCGTCCTGCTGCATGGCTTCCGCCGTCTGCTGCCTCCGTATTGATATAGGGATCATGGTATGAACGAAAAAGAAACCATCAAAACCAGTAAGTTTCTCAGCCTGGTTCTCCGGCACGAGCAGGAGCGGGTCGGGTTGAATCTGGACACGGCGGGCTGGGTCGGCGTTGACGAGCTGTTGCAGGCGGTCAATCGCCGCGGCGTCACGCTCACGCTCGATCAACTCAAGCACGTTGTTTCAACCAGCGACAAGAAACGCTTCGCGTTCAGCGAGGACGGCCAGCGCATTCGCGCGAATCAGGGGCACTCGGTCGAGGTGGATCTCCAATACCCGCCGCAGACGCCGCCGGAATTCCTGTATCATGGCACAGCCACGCGTTTCCTCCCCGGCATCCGCGAGAATGGGCTGCAACGAATGGAACGTCACGACGTCCATCTTTCGGCGGAAACGAAGATCACCTTTCAGGTCGGCGGACGCCATGGCAAACCCGTGCTTCTGATCATCCGCGCCGGCGACATGCATCGGGCCGGTCACGTGTTTCGTCGCTCGGCCAACGGCGTCTGGCTCGTGAACCATGTTCCGCGGGAGTTCATTGATTATTCACAAACCGAATCCCAAACGCCTGACAACCAACCGGACATTCCATGAAAGCTCTCATCGTGGTGGATATTCAAAACGACTTCCTGCCCGGCGGCGCGCTGGCGGTGCCGGACGGGGATGCGATCATCCCCGTCGTGAACAGGCTGCTGCCGGTTTTCCCGCTCGTGGTCGCCACACAGGATTGGCATCCGGCCAATCACGGCAGTTTCGCGGCGAATCATACGGGCAGGAAGCTGTTCGAGCAGATCGAACTCAACGGCCTGCCCCAAACGCTGTGGCCCGTCCATTGCGTGCAGAACACCCCGGGAGCGGAACTCGCCGGCGCGTTGAGCCGCGAGGGAATTGCCAGGGTATTTCCCAAGGGCACGGACGCGGGCATAGACAGCTACAGCGGCTTTTTTGACAACGGCCATCGCAAGTCCACGGGTCTGGGCGAATGGCTCAAAGCGCAGGGTGTCGCCGAGCTGTTTGTGTGCGGCCTGGCAACGGATTACTGCGTGAAGTTCACGGCTCTGGACGCGGCGACCATGGGATTCAAGACCCATCTCATTGAAGACGCCAGCCGGGGAGTGAATTTGCGTCCCGACGATGTGAGGAAAGCCATTGAGGAAATAGCGCGCGCCGGTATCGCCGTGATGCAAAGCGCGGATTTGTCGAACGCTTGCGGCGGGTGATTGCCCCCTTTTTACTTCGTTTTCTTCGGCGGCCGGATGTCCTCACCCCAGTTCGTGTGGTCAGGGCCGGTCCATTCGTCCACGAAAGCGCGCGCCGCCCATGCGTTCCACGCCGCCTGAAGCATGGCGGCGACATCGGCGTGCTCGGCAATGACGTTGTGCAGTTCGGTGCGGTCCGCCTCCATGTCGTAAAGTTCCCACGAGCCGCGCCATTTTTGCGCCAGCTTCCATTTGCCGTCGCGCACGGCTTTGTTGCCCTCGTGTTCCCAGAAGATCGGCTGCCGACGGTTGAGCAGCCTGCCCTCGAAGGCGGGCCGCAAGCTGACGCCTTCCATCGGCAGGATGGCGTGGCCCTTGAACTCGGCGGGGTATTTGGCGCGGCCAAGGTCCACGGCGGTAGCCATGATGTCTATGAGGTGGCCGGGTTGTTTTTCCAAGCTGCCGCGGCGCCCGGCTGGAATGCCTGCCGGCCAGTGGGCGATGAACGGCGAACTGATGCCGCCCTCGTGCGTGAAGTGTTTGTAGCGGCGGAACGGCGTGTTCGCCAGCGTCGCCCAGTTCATGCCGAGCTGGACGTAGGATTGCGGGCCGCCGATGGGGCCTTCGCCGCGCGTGACGCCGGGCGGGCCGCCTTCCGCGTTGCCGCCGTTGTCGCTAAGGAAAACGATGAGCGTGTCGTCCAGGACGCCGCGTTTCTTCAACCCCTCGACCAGCGTGCCGACCGCGCGATCAATGCACTCCACCATGGCGGCATAGACGGACATGATTTCATCGAACCGCTTCTTTCTGTCCGGCTCGCGCGTGTCCCAGGCGGGGGAATCGTCCGGGCGCGGCGACAGCGGCCACCGGGCGTCCACGATGCCCATTTGAATCTGCCGCGCGTGGCGTTCCTCGCGAAGTTTGTCCCAGCCTTTCATGTATTTGCCGCGATACTTCGCAATGATGTCGGCGGGCGCGCGCAGCGGGAAGTGGACCGCGCCCTGCGCGATGTAGAGGAAGAAAGGCTTCTTTTCCGCACGCGCATCGTCAATAAATCGCAGGCCCCAGTCCGTGAACAGGTCGGTGGAATACCAGTCCTTGCCCAGTTCCGGCGAGTCCTTCGGCAGTTCCCTTCCGTTGAGATAAAGTTTTCCAGTGCCCGGCCGGTCGGCCTCGACCGGGAAATAGACTTCGCCGTAACGCGAGTTGAGCGAGCGCATGAAACCGCGCTCCCACGGCGGCGTGCCGTTCTGCTGGCCGAGATGCCATTTGCCTGTCATCGCGGTGAAGTAGCCCGCCTCGCGCAACACTTCGGCGATGGTCACGCATCGCGGCAGCAGTTTGCCGTGAAACCCGCGCGACTGCGGCTCGACTTTGTTGTCGAGCCAGCCCATGCCCGCCTGGTGCGAATAGAGTCCCGTCATCAACGCCGCGCGCGTCGGACTGCACCGGGGCGTGTTGTAAAACTGCGTGAACCGCACGCCGTTGGCCGCCAGCCCGTTGAGATTCGGCGTGGGGATTTCGCTGCCGTAGCAGCCGATGTCGGAGAATCCCATGTCATCCACGAGGATGACGACGATGTTAGGCCGCTCCGGCGCCGCGACCGCGATGCTGGCGATGCTGGCGGCTGCCAGCATGGCAAACACGGCAGCGAATTTTATTTTCATAGGCTCGGAAGATTAACGCTGCGGATTGGCGTCCATCTTTCCGCCAAGAAACCCCATGCTCTTCATCCACTCGCCGCAGCGGGCGGGCCAGTCGTTGATCGGGTGCTTGTCGTTGCGCATGCCGAAGCCGTGGCCGCCCCGGGTGTAGATGTGGAGTTCCGCCGGGAGGTTGAGCTTTTTGTATTCCAGATAGAGCATCGCCGCTTCGACCGGGTTGGTTTTGTCGTCGTGCGCGACGAGGAAGAACATCGGCGGCGCATCCGGCGGCACGCTGAAGCCGTCCATGAACCGGGTCTTGTCGGTCTTGTCCAGAAAGCCGCCGCCGTAGATCATGACGCCGAAGTCCGGCCCGCGCGGGTCGTCGAGGTCGGGGCGCTGCGGGTAGGTGCGCGGCCTGCGGTCGCAGGCGACGTGTCCGAGCAGGTTCGCGCCGGCGGAGAAGCCGAGCAGGCCGACGCGGCGGGGATCGAGGCCCCAGTCCGCGGCGTGGTGGCGCACGAGGCCGAGGGCGCGCAGGGCGTCCTGCACGGGCTTTTCGTAAACCGGGGTCTCGTCGCGCGTCGGCGTGCGGTATTTGAGGAGCACGGCGGTGACGCCGATGGAGTTCAGCCACTCGCAGACCAGCGTGCCTTCGTGCGTGTAGGAAAGAAACCGGTAGCCGCCGCCCGGCGCGACGATGACGGAGGCGCCGTTGGGCTTCTCCGGGCGGTAGATCGCGATCTCCGGATCGGTGACGTTGGTCACGCGGTTTGAACTCGGCCGGTCGGCCGCGAGAAGTTTCTGGGTCGCCTCGGAAAGGGGAGCCGGCTTGCCCGGCGCGCCTTCGGGCCAGAGCTTGAGCGTGAGGGGTTCGGCCGAGATGGCAACGGAAAGAGCGGCGAGCCAGACGGCGGGCAGGAGCGTGAAACGGAGTGGGTTCATGTTCAGGAGCCGAAGCGCGGGCGTGCGTTGTTGGGGTGAGGCCATTGGGATGCGTTCCATGATGCGCTTGAACGTCATGGGCCGAGTGTATCGGGTTGCGCGCGGCTGACAATGGTTTTTGTCGGGCACGGCCGGTGCTGTATCGGCGGTCTGCACCCCGAACGCTTTCGGGGCTGACCGCCGAATGATTGCTTTAGCTGGGAGCGGCGACATTCCTGTCGCCGAATCATTATCGGGCGACAAGGATGTCGCCCCTCCCAGTTATCCGGCGGTCGGAGCCCGCCGCTACAGGGTTGGCTCACATCAACCGCGCGCCGGCCTCGGCCAGGGGACTGCGCTCGCCTTTGCTCAGGCAGATGTGGGCGGCGATGGATTCGCCTTTGAACCGGTTGCGCGTATAGACCAGGCCGTTGGAGAGGCTGTCCACATACGGATTGTCTATCTGCGCCGGGTCGCCGATGAGCACCAGCTTGGAGCCTTTGGACATGCGTGTGACGACCGTCTTGGCTTCGAGGGGCGTCAGTTGCTGCGCTTCGTCGAGGACGAAAAAGCGGCGGGGAATCGAGCGGCCCCGGATGTAACAGAGCGCCTCGATCTCGACGACGCCCATTTCGATCAGGCTCTCGTAAGGTTTGCGCATCGGCGCGCTTTGCGAGTATTGCGGCAGGGCCGCCTGCTCCTTGAATTTCCGGGCTTGTTTGCGCGTGATGGTGTGATCCGGCTGCAGCCCCGGCGGCGGCATGAGCACGTCGAACGCGTCGTAGATCGGCTGGAGCCACGGGCGCATTTTTTCATCCAGGCTGCCCGGCAGGAAACCGAGCGTGTCGCCCATGGCGACGACGGGGCGGCTGACGTTGAGACCGTTGTAGGTCTTGTTGAAGACCGCGTTCAAACCGGCGGCCACGGCGAGCAGGGTTTTGCCCGTGCCGGCCTGGCCGTAGCAGGTGACCAGCGATACCGCCGGATCGAGGAGTGCGTCCAGGAGGCATTGCTGGCCGAGGTTGGCCGGACGGAGGTAGATGCCGCGCGGGATGCGAACGCCGTCCGGCACGGCAAGCCGGCGGAATTTTCCATTTTGACTGAAACGCCCCGGCATCGTCTTGCGCTCGCTGGTCGCGAACAGGACATATTCGTTGAGCACAATGTCTTTGGCGCGGCCATCGCCCAGTTCGAGTTCCCCGGAACTGGCGAAGCGCTGGAGTTCATACGAATCCACCTCGACGGTGCGCAGCCGGTAGCCTTCCACGTCGCGCGCCTCGACCTTGTCGTTGAGGTAATCCTCGCACTGGATGCCGATGGCCAGCGCCTTGAGCCGCATGTTCAGATCCTTCGTGACGAGAACGGTCGGAGACCGGTCGTGCGCCCGGATCACCAGCACGCAGGCCAGGATGCGATGGTCGGTGCGGTCGTGCTCGGGGAAGACGCGGCGAAAGCTTTCCAGCGCGGGCGTGGACTTGTCACTCGGGTCGTAAACCGCCAGCCGCAAGGTGCCGCCGCCCGGCGTGGGCACGCCATTGAGGACCGCCTCGCTCTGGCCCTGCCCGAAAACGGCGGAGAGGCTGCGGTGAACGACGCGGGCGTTGGCGCCGCGGTCGGACTGCTCGTTCTTGAAACGGTCAAGCTCCGAAAGGACATCCACCGGAATCCAGACATGATTGTCGGCGAAGCGGTGAATGCACTGCGGGTCGTGGAGCAGAACGTTGGTGTCGAGGATGTAGTTTTTGCCGGGGGTCTTCCGCGGAACCTTGCGCCTCCGCGGCCGGGAGACTTCAAGTTCGCGAAAGAGACTTGGTTGCGCGTCGGCGGTGGTGGTCGGAACGCTGGACAAGTCGTAGTGATTCATGGAAGTGGTGACTAACCGATGCGGCTTGATACCTCGGGATAAGGACGAGGCGGCGGCGGTCTCGGATGTGAACCGATAAAAGCACCGGTCGCTAGTTTAGACAGCTTGGCTTCAAAAGCAACAGAAACAAACCGGGGCATCGAAATGTCACAAGACCGGCACATGAGGGTTCGCGCGGTCGTCAACGCAGAGCGCCGGAGAAACTCAAGACCCAAACGATTCGGCGGACAGATGGTGTTGTGGTGGGCGCGACCGCCGAGACTGTCTCAGAACGCGGGTTCACGACCGTAGAACGGATGTCCAAGGCCTGTTGCCTAAACGCTTTGTTTGTTCAACATCCGGCCAGTGGTGACGGGGGAGCGCCGTAGGCGCGGCAGGTCATAGCCCACGGCGCGAGGGCGTGTTGCCCAAATGTTCTGTTTGCTCAAAAACAACCCGGTTCTGGAGGAGAGCGCCGGAGGCGCGGCAGAAAATAGCCCACGGCGCGAGCCGTGGGAATAGTGGCCCGAAAAACAAAAGCCCCGTCAGGGGCGATAGAAAACGCGCCACGGATGAATGATTTCTTTCGTCCCTGCCGGGGCTTTTTTATTGCGTCACGAGACCCACGGCTCGCGCCGTGGGCTACGATCTGGCGCCGCTCCGCGGCTAAAACGGTTTAGGCAACACGCCCTCCACATCCGTTTATCATTAATGCGAACTGTTGTATTCATCAGTAACGGCCCGTTCTACGCGGCTTGGCACGCCGGCTGCCGGGAGTTTTGAGCCAGTCTCAGCGGTCCCGCCCTGCCTTTCGGCGGTCATGAATGGTCGCTACAGGATGGCCGGGGGCTTTTTGCAGCGGCTGCTTTTTCAAGGATGGATCATCCCCTTTGAGGGTGAACTATGCCCCTCTCGTTTCCCCTGCGTTTTCCCCAGCCTGCCCAGACCCCCGTTCCGCAAACGCACAACCTGAAAAAAATTTGGCGCGCGCGGCTGACAACATTTTTGTCCGGCACGACGACTGGACAACAACTTGTCCGTTCTCGGCGCGTCAAATATCAAACATCCCGGCACAACGCGTGGCGCTCACTGTCGGCGGCGGTCAATTACGAACCGGGCAAATTACCTGGCCCACAACGCGGCGTGGAATTCCTTCCAGTCGTCGAGGTTGTTGAGGTTGACGGCGTCCTTGATCGAGCCGTCGTCCTCGATGCCGTTTGCGCTGAGGATGCTCTTGCGCGTGGCGTCGTCGTGGTTGTAGCCGCGGACGGAGGCATTGTGTTTCTCGATGGTCGCCTGGTCGAGCTTCACGCCGGGCTGCTGCCGCACCCACGCTTCAAACTGCGGATAGGCGGGGTGTTGTTCGCGGATGAACTTCAGCGTCGCGGCGGCGTCCAGGCCGAGTGCGTTGATGGTCATCATGTCGTAGCCATTGCCACAATCGGGGTAACCGTCGGCGAGCCGGCCCGCGGCCGCGAGCGAAACTTTGAGCCAGAGGCGGGGCAGATGCAGGACGCCGAGCGGGCCTGCGACGCCGGAACTGATAAGGGGCGCTATCTTGGTCATGACTTGTCTCCTTGTGTCTGTTGGTTGGGTTGCGTGGTGTGAAACTACTTCTTCCGGGATTTGTGCCGGCCTCGGAAGGTCAGTTCGGCGATGCCTGACTTGTCGAGTTCGCCCAGGCCCTCCTTGACCATGCGCGAGTATTGTTTGAACGTCGCGGTGGCGAGCGGCAGATTCAGATGCCGACGTTTTGCGAGGTCCAGCGCGATGCCGCTGTCCTTCGCCGCGTGCGCCGCGGAAAAGAAGCAGGAATGCTCGCGGTTCATCATGTCCTCGCCGTCGGTCGCGAGCACGCGCGAGTTCGCGCCCGTCTGCGAAAACACTTCCATCAGCGTCTTGAGGTCGAGTCCGAGCGCGTCGCCAAGCGCGAGTCCTTCTGCAAGCCCCGCGGTATTGATGTTCATGACCATGTTGACGAGCGCTTTGACCTGCGCCGCGGCGCCTGCGGCGCCGATGTAACGCATCAGTTTGCCTTCGTCGCTGAGCCTGGCGAGGATGGGCTTGAGCTTCTCGAACGTGGACTTCTCTCCGCCGCACATGAGGTAGAGCGTGCCCGCGCGCGCCTGGTTGATGCTGGAAGCCATGCAGCCTTCAAGTGTTTCCGCACCGGCTTTCCTGGCGAGCGCCTCCACCTCGACATGCGTTTTCGGCGAGACGGTCGCGCAGTTGACGAAACTCTTGCCGCGCGCATTGACGAGGAGGCTGTCTCCCCGGGTCGCGAAGATTCGTTTCATCGCGGCGTCATCGGTCACAACGGTGATAATGACGTCCGCGACCGCGGTGACCTCCGCGAGTTTTTTTGACGCGACGCAACCCAGCTCTTTGGCAAGCGTCTCCGCAGCGGGCGCGTTCACGTCATAAACGGCGGTGACGGGATAGCCGACTTCCTTGAGACGTCTCGCCATGTTTGCGCCCATGCGTCCGACGCCGACGAAACCGATTCGAGCAGTCATGATGTTTCCCTTGGATGGCGGTTCAGCGCACAGGCGCGGAGGCCTGTGCTGCCAGTTCATTTGTTGAATTCGGGAAAGAATGGGTTGTACTTTTTCTGTTCGCCCACGGTTGTCAGCGGTCCATGCCCGGGGCAAAGGACGGTGTCGTCACATAGCGAGAATATGTTCTGCCGGTTGGTGCGGAGCGCCTCCTCGTAGGAAACCAGCCCGCCGCCCATCGACGCGGCGAATATCGCGTCGCCCACGACGGCGACGGGCCTTTCGAGGCCCGCAATGACGTAGCCGGTGCCACCCCTGCAATGGCCGCTGGTCTGGCGCGGTTCTATCGTGAGCCCGCCCACTTGAAACACCTTTCCCGCCGCAAACGGCTCCGCTCCCCCGGTCGGCTCAAGGTGTGAGACAAAAGCGGGCGCGCCCGTTTCTTTCTTCAACCGCGCGAGGTCGGCAATGTGATCCTCGTGTATGTGGGTAAGCAGGATGAGGGAGATCCTGAGGCCGTTCGCCTTCGCGGCTTCCAACATCCGGCGGCAATCGGCGCCCGTGTCGAACGCGACGGCTTGTTTTGTCTTCGCGTCCCAGACGAGATACGCGTTGACCGTGTAACTGCCGAACGGCGTGTTGAACAAGGCAAGGCCCGCGACTTCGTGGGCGGGCGGATACCACGCCTGCTTGCCGAGCGCGACGAGTTGCTCCACGCCGAGACCGAGGACGGGGGCGAGTTTGCGGACGACGGCTTCGTTGAATTCGCCCGCGAGCGATTGCCCCACATCCGATTCGGAAACGCCGGCTTTGGATGCAAGTTGACCGGGCGAAAGCTTCAAGCCGCGTTGGGCTTTTCCGAGGACATCGTTGAAATTATCTTCGAGGGGGATGTTCATGAGGCGGGCTCGATTTTACCGATGTGAAGCGATTCGTTCTTTGAAGATGACCTCCACGAACTTCGATTCCCGCTATTGCGGCGTGGATTTTCTTCCACCGCTAGCGTTGATACGCGTCCCACACCGCTTTTTCCTGCTTGAGGGTCGTCTTCCCCTCACAAATCACAAAGCGGGTTTTGTAGTCGAGCGGCTTGCCCTTTGCGAGCGGGACAATCGTCTTCGCGGGGAAGGCCAGCGAAATGCAGGTCGAGCCGTAATAGCGGTAATTGTTCGGATAAAGCGGCGTATCCTTCGACTCGAGCATCATGACGGTCGTGAAGTCGGGAGTCTCGATTCCGTCGGCCGGGTACTTGCCGTAAAGCGCCATCCAGGCCGCCGTGCCGAGCGTGGCCGGATCGGTCACCCTTTCCGCCAGCGGCAGATTGTCGCCGCGCCACTTGTCCGGGTTCGGGTGAACGGCACGCATCGAGAACTCCTTCACCTGCGGATTCAAACGGACCGTCATTCCGCCGTAGCCACCGTAATCCACTTTCTGGCGTCCGGTGATCGCCATGCCGTCAACCAGCGCTTCGAGCCTGACATTGACATCAACCGTGCGGCTCCTGGCTCCCTGCGTCCCTTCGGTTTTGGAGACGCGAATCGTGACGGTCTCTTTCACCACGTCGGCCGGGTCGTCGTCGTATCGCCAGACGTTGACCGCCTGCAACACGGCGGAACCGGCGCTGGCTTCCTTTTTGGTGATTTTGACCGGATACGCGCGGATTTTGCAGACGGCCCAGAGATCACCGATCTTGTCGTTCAGGCGAACCTCGCACCAACTCCACCAGAGACTTCGGTGATGCATATGATCTTTCGGGTAGTCGGCGGTGAGCGGTTCGCCGTGAAAACCGTAGAGCGGATAGATGTAGTCGCTCCGCTCACCCCCGTACTGGCTTCCGTCGGTGAAGTACGCTCCGTCGTAAGGAGTGTCGCGCTTGGCGAAATGAGGCGCCTTGGCACCGTCCGGGAGCGGAACCTCCCCAAACCGATAGGTCAAAACCGCCCGGCCATCCTCGGTAATCGTGTAGCTCTGTGTTTTCTTATCAACGGAAAACGCCAGTGGTCCCGACGCCGCAAAAAGCGGTGTCGAAGCAAAAAACACCAACAGTGCTACCATTCCACGCCTGTGGTTCTTCATTTGTCGGTTCTCCTCTCTCGTTTGATTGCGTGACCGGCCGTGCTGACCGACCGGACATGCGTGGTCAAAATATCGGGCTGACGCGCGAGTTACAATGTCTTTTAGTGCCAGCCATCGTGTTGATTGACCTATCCGACCAGCCCATCGGGTCGTGAACAGGCCGCGTGGCTCCTGGCAGGCTGTTGCTGAAATAATTACTCACGACGACGGTTGCAAACCGCCGCTCCTTGGGATTCACTGATCGCTCAACTTCGATTCTCGAAATGAAAACATCACTTCTCGTCCTCGCCCTCACCGCTTTCGCGCTGACCTCGCTTGCCGCTGACACGCCGCTGCCGAAGATGGACCTTGGCGGTGTGTGCGAGGAACACATCATGATTCCCATGCGCGACAGCACTCGCCTGTCGGCTTACGTTTATTTTCCGCCGGGACAGGGGCCGTGGCCGGTCGTGTTCGAGCAGCGCTATGCCGTCATCACGGGCGCCGGCTCGCGCAAGGAACTTGCGGCGATGGCTTCGCGCGGCTACGTCGCGGCGCGCGTCAACTTCCGCGGCTCGCAACTCTCCGAAGGTGTCTGGCGCGGCTACCGCGCGCTGGCTTGGGGCGAGTTGCGCGACGGCTATGACCTCTGCGAATGGTTCGCCACGCAACCATGGAGCAATGGCAAGGTCGGCACGTTCGGCGGGTCGCAGGCCGGCTTCGCGCAGAACTTCCTCGCTGTCACGCGCCCGCCGCATCTGGTCTGCCAATACATGACCGACACGGGCCTCAGCCTTTACCACGAGGGCTACCGGCTCGGCGGCGCGACCAAGCCCGAGCGTTTCAAGAAGATGGACGCCGTCGCCCGCGGTCCCGCCGACAACCGCGCGCTCATGGCTGAATGGTTCCGCCACCCGACCTGCGATGCCTACTGGCGCGACGAGGATTGCTCCCTGCACTTCGACCGGATGAACGTTCCCTGTTTCACCATCGGCAGTTGGTATGACTTCATGAGCCAGGGCAGTATCCAGAGCTTCATCGGCCGGCAACATCGCGGTGGGCCGCAGTCGCGCGGCAAACAACAGCTCGTCATCGGCCCGTGGCTCCATGGCGGACTGCCGAAGTCGAACAAGATCGCCGAGATGGTTTATCCAGAGAACGCGCAGTTCGATACGCCCTCGCACATGCTCCGGTGGTTCGACCATTATCTCAGAGGCGCGAACAACGGCGTCGAGCAGGAGCCGCCCGTTCGTTACTACGTCATGGGCGCCGTGGGCGAACCCGGCGCGCCCGGCAACGTCTGGCGCACGGCCCAGAACTGGCCCGTGCCTTCGCAAGACACCGGTTACTTTTTTCACGAAGGCGGCAGGCTCGACACCGCGAAGCCGGCCGCAAAGACTTCCGCCACAAGCTATGTGAGCGATCCGTGCCATCCGATGGAGATACCGTTCACCTCGTTCCCCGGCGCGCGCGATGCACGGAAGTTCGAGGAACAAAAGGAAGTGCGCACCTTCACCACCGGGCCGCTCACCGCGCCTGTCGAATGGACCGGCAAGGTGCGCGCGGAGCTTTACGTCGCCTCCACGGCGAAAGACACCGATTTCATCGTGCGCGTGACCGATGTCTATCCCGACGGGCGCAGCATTCTCATCGTGGACTACGTGCGGCGCGCGCGGTATCGCGAAGGCTTCGAGAAGGAAGTGCTGATGCAGCCGGGGAAGATTTACCGCGTCGCGTTTGACGTCGGCTCGCTCAGCCAGATTTTCAACACGGGCCACCGCATCCGCGTCACCGTGGCGAGCACCGGCGCGCCGTTCTACGAGCCACAACCGCAGACCGGCGAGCCACTGGCCATCGAATTTCCCGCCAACGCGGTCACCGCGACCAACACAGTTTTCCACCAATACAGCCACGCCTCCCGCGTGATCGCGCCGGTGGTGAAGTAGGAATTGTGCGGAGGTTGAAGTCGGGCGAGGTGTTTCACACTTGTTCATCCCACAGGCGGGACGTAGGCTGCACGCCGCTGGCTGCGACGATAAAACTTGTTTTGCGAAAGGCGGTATGACCTCCCAGAAAGATCGCAACATCATCCGGGGTCTGGCAACGCAGTGGATGGAGTTTGCGTCGCTGCCGGTCATGAAGGAACGCAAGCGGCTGTGGCGCGCCGTTCACGACCTGAAGGCGGAACGGCCGGTCATCCTCTTCGAGACCGACTGGATCGATGGCTACGTCTCCAACGACGAACTGCTTTGCGAAGACCCGTTCCTGCGCAGCGTCGAGAAATACATGCGGATCAGGCTGCGGCAGGCGGAGGAAGTCGGCGACGACCAGATCCTCGAACCGTATTACCGGCTTGGATGGAAGATGGCGTTCTCCGACTACGGCGTGCCGGTGGAAATGCGCGCGCCGGCGGGCCAGCAAGGCTCGATTGCCTACAGCTTCAGCTTTCCCATCGCCGCGCCGGAGGACATCGCGAAGTTGCGCAAGCGCACCATCGCGGTTGACCGCGAAAAAACGCTGCGCCTTCACGCGATTCTCCAGGACGCGATGGGCGACATCCTGTCCGTCCGGTGGGGAAACTATGACCCTTTCGTTTCCGAGTTCAACGTGGGCGAATACGACGATCTCGGCTTCAACGGAAATTTTTTCTTCGGCCTGACGTGGCAGCTTTACCGGTTCATCGGCAACGACCGGCTGCCCTACTGGCTCTATGACACGCCCGAGGCGGTCCACAAGCTGATGGCGTATATGCTCGAGGACCGGCTCGCGCTGTTTGAGTTCTTCGAGAAGCAAGGTCTGCTGGACTTTAACACCGACAGCCAGATGGCTGGCCCGCGCAGCTACGGTTACGTCTCGACCCTGCCGCCGGCGGACACACAGCGGCCGGCCGCGCTGAAGGACTTGTGGGGGTGGGCGGAATCGCAGGAGTTCGAGATGATCTCGCCGGCGATGTATGGCGAGTTCGTCCTGCCTTATCTCGCGAAGCTCGCGCAGAAGTTCGGCCTCATTTACTACGGCTGCTGCGAGCGCGTGGACGACCGCCTCGAGTTGATCATGGAAGCGATCCCGAATCTGCGCTCCGTGTCCGTCTCCGGTTGGTCAAACTTCGCCCGGACCGCGGAGCTGTTGGGAAAGAAGTATGTCTTCTCGCGCAAGCCGACGCCCGCGTCCATCAGCGGCCCCAATCCCGACTGGGACTGTTTGGAGAAAGACATGAAGGCCACCCGCGCTGCCGCCCGCGACTGCAATCTGGAGATCCTTTTCCGCGATGTTTACACCATCAACGGCGACCGCGCGCGGCTCAGGAAATGGGTCGAGATGACCAAGGCGGTTTTTCAGATGTAGCGTGGCCGCGACCTGTCGCACGGCCAGCGTACGCAAGACTTCATGAGTGACGGCGGACACGAGATGGTGTTTGATTCCGTGCCAGACAGCTTCGCGAATATGAAGACCATTCTCCAGGCATCCCTCATCCTCACCGTTGCGGCGCGCGCGGCTGCGCCGGATTCCCGCCGCAAACTCCGGCGCGATCCCGAAGCCTGCAATCCCGGCGACGTTCGGTGATGGATGAGTAACGTTTTGGAAACCGTGCAAATGAGCCGCCGGTTTTTCGTCGCGCAAATGGCCATCGTCGCTGCGGCGTGGTTCGATCCGCATGCCGGCGGCTGCGCGGAGGAGGCTTTGCCACAGGCGGCTTACATCTGGCAGCGCGCCTGGACGGAACCGTTGCGCACAGCGCTGGCTGAACACGCCACGAATTTCTCCGCTTTGGTTGTGTTGAACGCCGAAGTTGTCTGGCGGCAACAACGGCCGGAGGTCGTGCGGGTGGCGCTGGATTGGCCGGCACTGCGAGCGTGCGGCATGCCGGTGGGACTGGCGTTGCGCATCGGGAGCTTCAGCGGACCGTTTGCTGCCGACGATTCGCGGACGGCGTGGCTCGGCGATCTCGCAGCCGGGTTGCTGGCCAGGGCGCTAGCGGGTTCGGTGCCGGTTGCGGAATTGCAGCTCGATTTTGATTGCGCCGAATCGAAGCTCGACGGCTACCGTGTGTGGGTCGAGGCGATCCGCCGTCGAATCGCGCCGACGCCGCTGACGATCACCGCGCTGCCGGCGTGGCTAAAACACGCCGCCTTCAAGCCGCTGGTCTCGGCGTCGGACGGTTTCGTGTTGCAGGTGCATTCGCTCGACAAACCTCAACGGGCCGGCGCGCCGTTTGCGCTGTGCGATCCCACGGCGGCGCGGCAGGCGGTCGAGCGCGCGGCAACTTTCGGCGTGCCGTTTCGCGTGGCGCTGCCGACGTATGGATACACGGTGGCTTTCGACCGCGACGGACGTTTCACCGGCTTGTCGGCGGAAGGCCCGGCGAAGGACTGGCCCGAAGGCGTTCAACTCCGCGAGGTGCGGGCCGATCCCGCGACCATGGCGGCGCTGGTCGCGGCATGGACCGCCACTCGTTCGCCAACGCTGCGCGGCGTGATTTGGTATCGCTTGCCGGCGACCGGCGACCGGTTGAACTGGCGCTGGCCGACCCTGGCGGCGGTGATGGCCGGCAGAACGCCGCGGCACGACCTGCGAGTCGAGGCGCGCCATCCGTCGCCGGGGTTGGTGGAGGTGGATTTGGCCAACGCAGGCGATGGCGATTATGCGGAGGCCGTTGAAGTCGCCGTCCGCTGGCAGCACGCGCGGTTGGTGGCGTGCGACGGGCTTCGCGGCTTCGAACCCGATGACACCGAAAACGGCGTCGTGAAGTTTTCACGGGCCTCCTGTCGTCTCGGGCCGGGTGAGCGCCAGACGGTTGGCTGGTTGCGGCTGGACAAAGAAGCCGCGGTGCGCTGTGAATTGAAGGAACACCATGAGCCTGAACGCTAAGCTCGCGGGCGCCGTGATCGCGGTGTGGATGGCAGCCGCCACCGCTCCCGGCTGCGGGCCATTCTTTCCAAATATGTTCCTCAAGGACGACTCGGCCGTGCTCGAAGCGCCGGTCGCGTGGTTCGGCGGCGAGATCAAGCGGATGAAACTCACTCCGCCGGTTGAGCGCCGCGTGACTTCCGGGAAAGGTTTCACCAGCGAGGCCGCCGACGCGGACATCGCCGAACTGCAAGCTGCGCTCGACAAGGCGGGAGTCAAGCCGGCCGCGCGCCAAGCCATCGTGGACGCTCACCGCGTGGAGCGGCAGAAACTGCGGGTGCTTGCCGATTACAACGAGCAGGTGCGCGAAGCCAGGCGCACGACGGATGGCGGGGCGCCGCCGCCCAACCTGGCGGTGGCTCCGACGAATCGCAGTGTTGAGTACGAGTTGCCACCTAAACTGCCGCCGGCCCCGACGAGTCGTATTGTGGTGACGACCGGATTACCGGGGGAATTTGCGGATTATTTTCGCGGGGCGATTGCGTGGCAAACTGGCAACGAAGCCGCCGCCATCGCGTCGTGGTGCGCGTTGCTGGAGCGGCCCGCGGATGAGCGCCATTTCCGTTCGGTCTGGGCGGCATTCATGCTCGGCAAAGCGCATTTGAAACGCGAGCCGCAGAAGGCGGTCGGGTATTTTCAACAAACGCGCCGGCTGGCACGCGAGGGTTTTGCCGACAGCATCGGTCTGGCGGCGTCGAGTCTCGGCTGGGAGGCGAAGGCTCATTTCCAACAGAAACATTGGGTGCCGGCGATGGAGTTGTATCTCGATCAAGCCGCCAGCGGCGATGACTCGGCGATCGAGTCGCTGATCTGGGTGGCGGCGGCGGCGTTCAGGGAGGACGCCGGGACGCTCGCGATGCTGGCCGCGCATCCGAAAGCGCGCCGCGTGATGACAGCTTATCTGCTCGCCGACCGTTGGGCGTGGATGGATTGGCAAGGGCACATGACGGAACGCGCGAAGGACGCTTCGAAATGGCTGGCGGCCGTCGAAACCGCCGGAGTCCGCGACGTCGAATCTGCCGAGCAACTGGCGCTGGCCGCTTATCGCGCCGGACAGATGCAAACCGCCCGGCGGTGGATTCAGCGCGCGGCGGTCACACCGGCCATCCAATGGTTGCAGGCCAAGCTGCTGTTGCGCGACGGCAAGGTGGACGCCGCCGCCGCGCAAATGGAACAACTCATAAAACTATTCCCGATCCAGCCGCCGACCACCAACGTTTCTGTTGCACTGAGCTTCGGAGACAATCTTTTCGTTCCATCCGATGTCGGCGATGTCCCGACGCCGCGACAAATGCTCGGCGAACTCGGCGCGTTGCGGCTGGCGCGACGCGAATACGTGATGGCCCTCGACGCACTGATGCGGTCGGGCTCCTGGACGGATGCCGCCTATGTCGCCGAACGCGTGCTCAGCGCCGACGAACTCAAAGCCTACGTGGACCGTTGCTGGCCGGCTGTGCCGCGCCTCCCGGTCAAGGAGGGCGACAACAGGAACGACGAGTTTTATCGGTCCCTGGCAGGCGATCCGCCGCCCGGCCAGTTGAACGAGAACATCCGCTGGCTGCTCGCGCGACGGTTGGCGCGGCAGAATCGTTTCGACGAAGCGCGCCCCTACTACCCGGCGAAGTGGCAGCCGCAGTTCAACGAACTGGTTCGCTCACTTGCAACTGGCAACAACGCCGCGCTGGCCGCCATCCAACGCGCCACCGCGTTCTGGGCCGCCGCCTGCCTGACCCGCACCAACGGCATGGATCTGGTTGGCACCGAGGCGGAGCCGGATTGGGCCGTGCACGAAGGCGACTTTGAGGATGGCCCGACCGTCGCCGTGCGCGCTTCCTTCAAAGGCAACCTGGCGCCGAGCGCGGATGAGATTCGCCGTACTCAAAGAAAAGAAGCCACTCCGGAGAAGCGATTCCACTACCGCTATGTGGCGGCGTCGCTCGCCATGAAAGCCGCGTCGTTGATGCCCGACAATGCCGACGAGACGGCCAATGTACTTTGGACCGCCGGCGTATGGTTGAAGGGCCGCGATCCGAAGGCGGCCGAAGTCTTTTATCACGCGCTGGTCCGCCGCTGTCCGAAGACTGCGCTCGGAGCGGAGGCCGATCGCCAGCGGTGGTTTCCCGAGCGCGACGCGAACGGCCGCCCGTTGCCGAAACTGAAACGCGACCAGCCGCCTGCTCCGCCGTAGAACGCAAAGAAAAACCGCGTCCATGAGCACCCTCCAACTCCTACTCACGGCAAGCCTGCTCGCGACGCCGGCGCAGGCGGCTGCGCCGGATTCCTACCGCACACTCTGGAGCGATCCGGCGGTGGCCGGGCGCATCGAGCGCAATATCGAAACCTATCGCAAGGGCGACGCGACCCTCGAAGTCATCGGCAAGGACGGCAAGCCGATGAGCGGCGCGAAGATCGAGCTGCGCCAGACGGGACATGAGTTCCTGTTTGGCTGCAACGCGTTCGTGCTCGACCAACTGCCCTCGCCGGAGATGAACGCGAAGTATGAGCGGGCGTTCGCCAACCTCTTCAACTTCGCCACCGCGCCGTTCTACTGGCGCGACTTGGAGCCGGAACAGGGCAAGCCGCGGTTTGCGGAAGACTCGCCGCGCGTTTGGCGCCGGCCACCGCCGGACCGGTTGGTTCAGTGGTGCAAAGCGCACCACATCACACCCAAAGGCCACGCGCTGATGTACGTGAAGAACATGTTCATGCCCGACTGGACCCGCCGCGACGATGCCGTGGCGTTCCAGCAGCAGGGCGCAAAACACATGGCAGAGATCGCCCGTCGCTACGGGCGCGACATTCCCGTCTGGGATGTGGTCAACGAGGAGATTCCACGACGGCGTCATCTCAACGAATGGCACGCCGTGCCGGACAATTTTCTCGCGTGGTGTTTCAGGGAAGCGGGCCGGCTGTTCCCGAAAAGCACGCGGCTCTTGATCAACGACGGCACCGTCGAGGCCCACGACACGACGGACGAATACGAGGCGATGGTGAAAGGCTTGTTGGCGCAGGGCGTGCGCGTCGAGGGCATTGGCATCCAGTTCCACGCCTACAACCGCAGCGCGATGCTGGCGGGCAAATCCCTGCCACCAACGAAGCTCCTGGCCGTTTACGAGCAACTCGGCCGGCTCGGCCTGCCGCTCTACATCACCGAGATCACCATCCCCGGCACGGGCGATGACGGGCCGGCGTTGCAGGCCGATGTCGTGGCGAACCTCTACCGGCTCTGGTTCAGCACGCCGATGATGGCGGGCGTGACGTGGTGGAACCTCGGCGACGGCACCGCTTTCGAAAACGAGAACAAGGTGCTCGGCGGTTTGCTCGATAAGGAGATGAATCCGAAACCCGCTTATCAGGCGTTGGACCGTCTGATCAATCACGACTGGAAGACCAACCTGATGCTGGACACCGACGCCAACGGCAAGGCAAGCTTTCGCGGGTTCTTTGGCGACTACACGGCCATCGCCGAAGCCGGCGGCAAAACCGTGAAGAAGACCCTTCGTTTGAACAAAGGCACTGCGAACAAGTGGATGATCGAATTCTGAGCGATTTCAACCAGCGGAAGGCTTCCTGACATGACAACTCCCATCAACAGACGACGATTCCTGACCACCTGCGCCGCCGCCACGGCGCTCAGCAACACGCCCCTCTTCAGCGCGGAGGACAAAGGCGCGCCGCGCGCATCCGCAGGCGGTAAACGAAATTCGTTCTCTGTCAGCTTGAACAGTTTCACATGGGGACGGTTCGATCTCGCCCAATGCCTTGATCAGATCAAAAAAACGCCGATCCGCCAGGTCGAGCTGCCCGTCGAGCAGGTCCGGCCAAAATCGCTCGTGCCGGAGTTGATGGTTGACGCGCCGCTGGGCGGCCAGTGGCAATACAGCTTCCCCGACCTTCAGGCGCTGCTGGCCCGCGATGGGTTCCAAGCCGAGAGTGTGGACCTGTTCGGTTACACCGGTTATCCCGGAGCCGAGGGCATCATCAAGCGACGCATTGATTTTGCGCACCGCCTCGGCGCGCGCACGCTGGTGCTGGGTTGCAACAACAAGGCGCTGTCTCACTCGGCGGGCGCCCCGGCCCCCGCCGACGCGCAGGCCGAAAAAGACGTGCGCGATTTCCTCTACGCGATGCTGCGCGACGTGGCCGCTTACGGCGCGCGAAAAAACGTCCGCGTCGCGCTCGAAATTCACGGCGGCATCATGGCCAACGCGACGGAGGCGCTGCGGACGATGAGGGAGGTTGGCCACCCGAATCTGGGAGTCAACTTCGACACGGGCAACATTCTGTATTACAACGAAGCATTCAACGCCGATGACGCCGCCCGCGAACTCCAGGCCCTCGCCAAGCATGTCTTCCATGTGCATCTCAAGGACATCAT
This sequence comes from uncultured bacterium, assembly GCA_903870275.1. Lineage (GTDB taxonomy): Bacteria > Verrucomicrobiota > Verrucomicrobiia > CAIQCK01 > CAIQCK01 > CAIQCK01. Next base: position 34,132 of record CAIQCK010000085.1, read on the forward strand.
CCGCGGCAAGACCAAGGCGGAGCACAAGCTGCCCCGGTTGGGCTTGGGCGAGGTGAACTTCCGGCGGGTTTTCAACATCCTGCATGAGGCGAACTTTTTCGGACCGTTCAGCTTCGAGGTCGAGACGTTCCACGGCGCAACCAAGTCCGACGACATCCGCGATTACCTGAACGATCTGCTCGCCTCGATAGAGCACTTGCGGTCGCTGGGCGAATTCAACCTTTAGAGGCTTCGAATCTATGAAACATCAAACGAATCCCAAACTGGGCCGGCTGGCGGTGGCGGCGGCCATCGTCATCACCTCCGCATGGCTTGCCGCGCCGGCAAGATCGGAGACACCCGAAGCGTATCGCAAACTCTGGCGCGATCCGGCGGTGAACGAGCGCATCGAACGCAATATTGAAAAATATCGCAAAGGCGATGCGACGCTCGATATCGTCGGCAAAGACGGCAAGCCGGTGAGCGGCGCGAAGATCGAGCTGCGCCAGACGGGACACGAGTTCCTGTTCGGCTGCAACGCGTTCGTGCTCGGCCAGCTCGACACGCCGGAGAAGGAGCGGAGCTACGAAGAGGCGTTCGCGAAGCTGTTCAACTTCGCCACCGTCCCTTTCTATTGGGAAGGCACCGAGCCGACGCAGGGCGAGTTACGCTACTCGGAACCGGCCCGCGACATCTGGCGCCGGCCGCCGCCGGACCGGTTCCTGCCGTGGGCGGCGAAGAATGGCGTTACGCTCAAGGGCCATCCGCTGCTCTGGCACGCCTACAATCCGCCGTGGCTGCCCAAGGACGCGGATGAGTTGCGCGCGCTCTACCGCAAGCGCTTCCGTGAGATCGCCAGCCGCTTCAGTGACAAGATCGGAATCTTCGACGTCGTGAACGAGTCGCAGGTGTGTCCCAAAAAATATCCGCTCTACAGTGACGACCGTGCCTACGTCGGCTGGGCGTTCAAGGAGGCCGCGCCGTTGTTCCCAAAGACGACGACGCTGATGATCAACGAGGTCACGGAGTTCAACTTCATGCCGTTTGAAACGAATCCTTACGCCGCCCAGATCAAATCCCTGCTGGCGCAGGGCGCGAAGGTGCGCGGCATCGGGCTTCAGTATCACTACTTCCGGCGCAACAAACTCGACGCGTTTCTAGCCGATCCGAAGTGCGACCCGAGCAAACTGCTCGACGTGTATGAGCAGTTCAGCGCGTTCAACCTGCCGATGTTCATCACCGAGATCACGATTCCCTCGGCAGGCAACGACGGAGACGCGTTGCAGGAGGAGGTCGTGCGGGATCACTACCGGCTCTGGTTTGCCGCGCCGAAGATGGCGGGCATCACGTGGTGGAACCTCGGCGACGGCACCGCCGTCAAAGGCGAGAACGAGGCGAAAGGCGGTTTGATCGATGGCGACTTCAAACCCAAGCCCGCCTATCGCGCGCTCGACCGGCTCATCAACAAGGACTGGAAAACACAGGCGCAAGTCCAGACCGACGCGCAGGGCCGCGCTCAATTCCGCGGGTTTTACGGGACGTATCACTACACAACCACCATCGGCGGCAAGAAAGTCGAAGGAACGTTCCGCCTGCTGCGTGACGCGAAAAACGAAATCAGCATTCAACAATGAGAGCATACATTCTTTTGCTGGCGAGCCTTTTGTCGGCGGCAAGCGTGGCCACGGCCGCGCCCGTTCGCATTATCCTCGATACCGACATGTCGGGCGACTGCGACGATGCGGGCGCGCTGGCGGTGATTCACGCGCTGGCGGATCGCGGCGAATGCCGGCTGCTCGCCGTCGTCACCAACCGCAAAGACAAGACCAACGCCTCGGCCGCTGCCGTGGACGCCATCAACACCTATTACGGTCGGGTGGGCATCCCTATCGGCACCGACAAGGTTGGCCCGACCGATCTCCAGCGCACCAGCGCCTACACGCAAGCTTTGCGCACTGAGTTTCCTCACCAAGCCAAGGCCGATGACCAGATGCCCGACGCGTTCGACGTCTATCGGCGCGTGCTCTCCTCGCAGCCGGACGGCGGCGTGACGATCTGCAGCGTCGGCGCCTTCTCCAATCTCGCCGAGCTGTGCCGGCGCGCGCCGGAACTGGTGCGGACAAAGGTGCGGCGGCTCGTCGTGATGGGCGGAGAGTTCCCGAAAAGCCGGCGGCCGGAGACGAACATCCGCACGCATCGCGAGGCCGCGCGGATCGTCGCAACGGATTGGCCCACCGAGATTGTCTGGCACGGCTACGAAGTCGGCAACGCGCTCATCACCGGCTCGGCGCTGAAACAGACGCCGAAGAACAATCCCGTCCGCCGCGCCTACGAGCTGAAACCGTTTGGCAACCGCCCCGCCATCGAGGGCGGCCAGCCGAGTTGGGACCAGGGCGCGGCGCTTTTTGCCGTGCGCGGCGAGGAGCCGGAATTGTGGGAGGTTGTCGGCGGCGGGCGCGTGATCGTGGACGACGAAGGCGGCACGACATGGGAAGCCGGCGCTCCCGGCCGCCATTCTTACGTAAAAATCAAAGGCGATCCGGCGAAACTCGCGGCGGTCATCGATGCGCTCATGTCCCAGCCACCGAAACGCGACGATTCCCCTTAGCCGGAGCGATACCGTTGCCGCAGTCGGGAATAAAAATCCACTGATGAGATCTGACGCCACTCTTTCCCGCCGCTCCTTCCTTAAATCCGCGGCGGGCTTCGCGACTGCCGCGGCCGGCGTTGGGGCGGACGACAAGACCGCGCCTCTGCAAACGCGGGGCGTCGTCTTGATGCCATCAGACCTCTCGCTCAAAGACTGGCCGGAGCGCGCGAAGGCGGCGGGCATCAATACCATCGGCCTGCACTGGACGCGGAAGCTCAATGCGCTCTGCGACTTCGTGGCTGGCGATGACGGCGCGCATTTCCTGGCACGCTGCAAGGAACTGGGCATCGCCGTGGAATATGAATTGCACGCGATGGGCGATCTGTTGCCGCGCGAGCTTTTCCAGAAAGACCCCGCGCTCTTTCGCATGGATGACAAAGGACAACGCACGGCGGACACGAACTGCTGCCCGCATTCGCCCGCCGCGCTGGACCTCATCGCGGAAAAAGCGGCGGGGTATGCGCGGCGGCTCCCGCCCACGACACATCGTTACTTTTTCTGGCCGGACGATGGCGGCCAGTGGTGTCGTTGCCCAAAATGCACGGACTTGGCCGCCAGCGATCAGGCGTTGCTGGTGGAGAACCACATTCTCCGCGCGCTCCGCCGGCACGATGCGCGGGCGACGCTCTCGCACATCAGCTACGCCCACACGTTGCTCGCGCCGCAGCAAGTGAAGCCGGAGTCGGGCGTCTTTCTGGAGTTCGCGCCGATTGATCGGGATTACACCAAGCCGATCACCGACCGCGACGCGAAGATTCAGAGCCGGCCCCGTTACGCCCATCCAGAGACCAACGCCGGCTACCTCGACGTCCTGGAAGCCAACATGAAGCTCTTTGGCGTCGAGCACACACAGGTGCTGGAGTATTGGCTGGACGTCTCGAGATTCTCGCGGTGGAAGCGGCCGGCGGTGAAACTGCCTTGGAACGCCGGGATCTGCCGCGCCGACATTGCTGCGTATCGCGCGCTTGGCGTGCGGCATATCACCACGTTTGCCGTCTACATGGACGCGGATTACGTGAAGTTCCACGGCGACCCGCAGCCGGTGCTCCTGGAATATGGCGCGGCGTTGAATCCATCGTGACCGCGCCGGCTGTCCAGAGCGTATTTTTGTGCTGTCAACGTGTCCGCAGTCGGGAGTAAAAACCCTCTCATGAAATCAAACACCTGCCTTTCCCGCCGTTCCTTCCTGAAGTCCGCAACCGGTCTGGCCGCTTCAGCCGGCCTGATCCGACCGTTGCAGGCGATGGCGGCGGACGCAATGACACCCGCGGTCATCATCGGCGCACATCCGTGGGTTTATGCGGCGAAGCAGCCGAAATACGACATCACGCCGGTGTTGCCCCAAATCTTCGCCGACATGAGTTACGCCGGCATGGGCGGCGTCGAGTTGATGCACTCCGCGCTGTTCCCCGACGACGCCGTCGAGCGAATCGGCGAACTGTCGCGCAAACACAACCTGCCCGTCCTCGGCGCGTCGTTCGGCGGCGTGATGTGGGACCGCGCCAAACACCAGGAAGTCCTCGATGACGCCGCGAAGGCGATTCCGCGGCTGGCGAAGCTCGGCGGGCGCACGCTCGGCACGTCGGTCGGCGCCATCAAGTGGAACGGGAAGATTCGGAAGACGCCGGAGCAACTCGACGCACAAGCCGAAGTGCTCCGCAAGATCATCGCGATCTGCGAGCAGAACGGCATCGTTTTGAACCTCCACAATCACACCTACGAGGTCGAAAACGATCTGCACGACCTCAAAGGCACGCTCGCGCGCATTCCCGATGTGAAGCTCGGTCCCGACCTGAATTGGCTCGTGCGCGCCGGCGTGGACCCGGCGGCGTTCATCCGCCAATTCGGCAAACAGATCGTCTTCCTGCATTTGCGCGATCAGAAGAAGGATGGCCGATGGTCCGAGGCGCTCGGCGAAGGCGACATGGATTTCAACGCCATCACCGCGGCGTTGCGCGAGATCCACTTCGCCGGCCGCGCCGTCATCGAGTTGGCCCACGAGCGCGACTTCCAACTGACGCGACCCTTGCGCGAGAGTCTGAAGATGAGCCGCGAGTTTGTGCGGAAAGTGCTGGGATACTGAGGAAACATCGCCATGAAGCGTATTGCCTTGTGCCTTCTCCTTATTTCGAGCTGCGTTCTCGCGGCGGAAAAACCCAACGTACTCTTCCTGTTTGCCGACGACATGCGCTATGACTCCGTCGCGGCGCTCGGCAACCGGTTCGTCAAGACGCCGACCCTCGATTCGCTGGTGCAGCGCGGCTTCGTCTTCAACAACGCCTACTGTCTTGGCGGCAACTCGCCCGCGGTCTGCACGCCGAGCCGCAACATGCTGTTGAGCGGCAACGTGTATTTCCGCTGGAAGGATTTCATCCCGCCCGGCGCAAAAACCGGCAACGGCCCCATTGCGCCCGGCGACGCACCGAACTGGCCGCTCTCAATGAAGGACGCCGGCTACGTTACGTATCACCAGGGCAAAAAGAGCAACACGGCGCCGCTGATTCAGGCGAAGTTCGATCACAATCTCTATATCAACGAGAACCTCGACCGCACTTGCGGCGAGCCGGGCAAGATGATCTCCGACGACGTGGTGAAGTTCCTGAAGGAGAAAAAGGAGAACAAACCGTTCTTCATGTATCTGGCATTCGCCAATCCGCACGATCCGCGCGTGGCCGCCGGCAACTACATGAGTCTCTACGACCGCGAGAAAGTGCCGCTTCCGGCCAACTGGCTGCCGATGCATCCGTTCGACAACGGCGACATGATCGTGCGCGACGAGCGGTTGCTGCCGTGGCCGCGCACCGAGGCGGACCTGCGCCGCACGCTGCACGAATATTACGCCGTCATCACCGCGATGGACGGCTACATGGGCCGCATCCTGCAAACGCTCAAGGACCTCGGCCAGCTCGACAACACCATCGTCATCTTCTCCGCCGACCAGGGCATCGCCGTCGGCAGCCACGGCCTGCTCGGCAAACAAAACCTCTACGACGCCGGCATGAAAGTACCGCTCATCTTCGCCGGCCCCGGCATCCCGAAGGGCCGCAGCGACGCGCTGATGTACCTGCACGACATCTACCCGACCATCTGCGACCTCGTCGGCGGGCCGATGCCGGCGGGGATTGACGGCCGAAGCTTCAAGCGAGTCATCATCGGCCGGTCAAAGGCGGTGCGCAATGAACTTTTCTTCGCCTATTGCCGCGTGCAGCGCGCGTGGCGCGACGAGCGATGGAAAATCATCCGTTATCCCGAAGTCAACGTAACGCAGCTTTTCGACCTGCAAAACGATCCCGAGGAGATGAAAGACCTCGCCGGCGATCCCGCGCAAGCGGCCCGCATCGAGGCGATGCTCGCGAAGTTAAAGGCGGCGCAGTCACAGATGGATGACGACCTGCCGCTGACGGCGGATCATCCGAAGCCCGCGCAGTGGACGCCGCCTTCGGCCGAGGAACTGAGAAAGATGGACGAAGCGAACAAGCCGAAGAAGCGGAAGTAATGAAGTTCAATTTCAAGACGCTCTTGCTGACCGGCTTGTTCGCGGCAAGCGCACTGGGCGCGGCGGGCGAGTCTGGAAGCAGGCCCAACTTCCTCGTCATTATCAGCGATGACCAGCGGCCCGACACGATTCACGCGCTGGGCAACCGCGTCATCCGCACGCCGAACCTCGACACGCTCGTCAGCGGCGGCGTGGCGTTCACGCGCGCGGCGGCGGCCTACCCGATTTGCGCCGCCAGCCGCGCCGAAATCCTCACCGGCGTCTGTAGCTTCCGCAATGGCGTGCCTTACGGCGGCGGAAAGCTCAAGCCGGGGTTGGCGTTCTGGGCCGACACGCTGCGGCAGGCGGGCTATCACACGTGGTTTGTTGGCAAGTGGCACAACGACGGCACGCCGAAGACGCGCGGCTACGAGAAGACGCACGGCCTCTATACCGCCGGCACCGTCAAGGAGCAGACCGTGCCGCGCGACTGGAACGGCCGCGAAGTCACCGGCTACTGCGGCTGGACGTTCAAGACCGACGACGGCCGCGAGGAACCGGAGAAAGGCGTCGGCCTTACGCCCGACATCAGCCGGCGGTTTGCCGACGCGGCCATCGAGTTGATCCACAGCAAGCCCGCCGAGCCGTTCTTCCTGCACCTCAACTTCACCGCGCCGCACGATCCGCTGCAACTGCCGCCGGGCTTTGCCGGCAAATACGATCCGCAGACCATTCCGCTGCCGGCAAACTTTCTGCCGGAGCATCCGTTCGACCATGGCAATTTTCGCGGTCGCGATGAACTGCTCTGGCCGTGGCCGCGCACGCCGCGCGATGTGCGCGAGGAACTGGCGGCCTACTACGCCGTGATCGAATACATGGACCAGCAGATCGGCCGCATCCTCGCCGCGTTGCGCGACAGCGGGCAGTTGGAGAACACCGTGGCCATCTTTTCAAGCGACCAGGGCCTTGCCATTGGCAGCCACGGCCTTCGCGGCAAGCAGAATCTCTATGAACACACCTTCGGCGTGCCGCTGATCTTCCGGGGTCCCGGCATCCCGCAGAACCGCCGCATCGCCGCGCAGTGCTACCTGCGCGACCTGTTCCCGACGACGTGCGAGATGGCCGGAGTCAGGATTCCCGAAACGGTCCAGGGCCGCAGCCTCGTCCCCGTGCTGACTGGCAAGGGCGATTCGGTCTATCCGTATTTGATCGGCTACTTCACCGACACGCAGCGAATGATCCGCACCGATCGGTGGAAACTGATCCTTTATCCGAAAGCGGGGAAACAGCAGCTTTTCGACCTGGCCAGCGATCCCGACGAGCTTCACGATCTTTCGTCGCAGCCCGAACAGGCCGCGCGCGTGGCCGGGTTGCGCGCCACGCTCGAAACGTGGCTGAAACAAAACGGCGACCCGATTTTCAACAAGTCGTGAGAATCGGCGCGAGTGTGTGGGCCGCCCTTTGCACTCGCCAGCGAACTCGACAAGCACGCCTTGGTACAGGTAAACCGTGGGGCACCATGAATCGAAGAAAGTTCCTCACCAGCCTCAGCGCGGTGTCCGTCGGCGCTGTTTCCGCGGCGGAGCAACCTCAGAGTGGCCATCTGTTGACTGCGGACGTTCTTATCATCGGCGGCGGGACGGCGGGAACCATTGCGGCCATCCAGGCGGGCCGGCTCGGCGCGCGCACGATCCTCGTCGAAGCCGGCAGCCAGCTTGGCGGCACGACAACCACGGGCGGTGTGAATCTCCCCGGCCTGTTTCATGCATGGGGCAAACAGGTCATCGCGGGCATCGGCTGGGAACTCGTGACAAGCGCCGTCGAACTCAACAACGACACCCTTCCGGATTTCACGAAGCCGACGGGCAAGCAGCATTATAAACATCAGGTGCGTGTTTGCGGTCCGCTCTATGCCGCGCTGGCGGAGGAGGCGTGCCTCAAGGCCGGCGTGCAACTTCGTTACTACGAGTTTCCGACCGCGGTCGAGCCAACGGGCGACGGCTGGAAGGTCCGGCTCGCCGGCAAAGGCACGAACGTCGAAGTGGCGGCGAAGCAACTGGTGGATTGCACGGGCAACGCGTCGGTGGTCGGCATGATCGGTCTGCCCCGGCTGCGCGAGAAGACGACGCAGCCCGGCACGCTCATGTACCGGCTCGAGGGTTATGAGGCCGGCGGGCTCGACCTGACCGCGCTCCAGGCGAAGGCCGCGGCGGCTGTGAAAGCCGGCGTGCTCAAGTTGACGGACTTTAATGGCAACATCGCCGGTTACCTGCGAGGCGGCGGCACGAACGCGATGCACGTGCCCGACGCCGACTCATCCACCTCGGAGACGCACACCGCGACAAACATCCGCGGCCGGCAGTCGTTGTTGCGCATGATGCGGTTTCTAAAACAGCAGCCGGATTTTGCCGCGCTTCACATCGAGCGGATGCCGGCGGAAACCGGCGTGCGCGAGACGTTCCGCATTGTTGGCGAGACGACGGTGACCGTGGATGATTATGTCAAAGGCCGCGTGTTCGATGATGCGGTGGCGCATTCGTTTTACCCGATTGACCTCCATGTTGAGCACGGTGTGAAACCGGAGCATCTAAAGGAAGGCATCGTGCCGACGATACCGCTCGGCGCGTTGATTCCCAAGGACAGCAAGAACCTGATGGTCGCGGGCCGTTGCCTGAGCAGCGACCGGCTGGCGAACTCCGCCTTGCGCGTGCAGGCCTCGTGCATGGCGATGGGCCAGGCGGCGGGCGCAACGGCAGCGCTGGCAGCAAGCGCGGGGACGACTCCGTCACAAGTGCCGTTGACGGGGATCCGCCGCGCGCTGGCGAAGCACGGCGCGATTGTGCCGAAGGCCTAGCCGGACAGGCGGCTTGTTTCAAACCGAACTTCAGTTTCCGCCGCCGGTCACGGCACGCGGGTCAGTTCATACTTTCGCACGACGGGCTGATTGGCCTGGTAAATCTCGTCCTCAAATTGCTTGGCAAGTGCGATCTTTTCGGCAATAGCAGGCTTGATGTCCGCCTGGAACTTCTCGAACTCTGCGCGTTTGGCAGCAGCCGCGTCTTTGTTGCCCTGTTGCTCCAGCATGGCCACTTGGCGGCGCGCCACTTTCACCTTGAGCCACAAGTCGCGCAGCGGATGGACGGCCTTGTCGTTGCGCTCCTTGTTCAGCATCGCCACCTTCAGCGCCTGCTGGAAATCGGGCGCCTTCTCATTTTCTTCCAGCTCGACGCCGAAGGCGAGCTGCGCGTCGGTGTAGGTGCCGACGGTCTGGTCGTCAATCTTCAACTCATACTTGCCAGGCTTCAGGCCGGGGCAGGTCAGCCGCTCCTGGCCGTAACGATGGCCGGCATGCGTCAGCTTGACGCCGTCAATGGCATCCGGTGGCACAACCCACGGCAGCGCGTTGGCTTTGAAGGTGAAGGTAATTTTGTCGGGCGTGATCTCGGGATTCTCCGCCTTGCCATTGCCCGCGAGGATGGCCTTCTTGGGATCCATGCCCGGACGGATGTTGAGCGTGAAGACCGATCCCTTACGCATCACGTCGCTGATGATGGCGGCGGCCATGACAAACTGGCCGGCGGCGGCGGGATGAACAGCGTCGGGGATCATGGTGAACTTCGGGTCCTGCCGGCGTTGCTGGAGGGTGAAGTCGCAGAGCGGACTCCACATGTTGACGTAGCCCAGCCCGCGCAGGCTGGACTGCTCCCGCAACCACGCGCCGTAGAACGCCAGCACGGCGTTGTAATACGGATAGCGCGGCTTCTTGTTCGGGCGCATCTCGAAGGCGCGCGCGTCGAACATCGTCGGCGTCATCGGCACGGCGGCCGCGCCGATGGCGGCGATCTTGTCAAGCAACTCGGTCATGCCCTTCTCATAGGTGTCGAAAATCTCCGGCTCGAACTTCGTGTAGCCGCCGTCGTTCATGCCGAGGAGGATGGTGACGTATTTCGGTTTGAACGCCGCCACGTCGTCGTCAAAGCGCGCGAGCGCGTCCGCCGCGCGGTCGCCGCCGACGCCGCTGTTGTGGAAATGAATCCGCCGCTCCGGATAGCGGGTATAGAAAAAGTCCTCGACGTATTGCGTGTAGAGGCACTGGTGGGTGATGCTGTCGCCAAGGAAGACGAACGAGTCGCCGTCTTTCAGGTCAATCTCCGCGGGCGCCGGCTTGAACTCCGGCGCGGGCGCGGCGGCGGGTTGCTGCGCCATGAGCGGCGCGAGGGAGGCAAACAGGACGATCAGGGCAATGCGGAATGTTTTCATGTTGGTTCGGTGTTTCGGGTTAACGAGGCGCAGAGTTTGACCGAGCGCGCGGCGGGTTTCCAGAAAAATTTTCCACCGGGGCGCGTCCACGGCCATGGCCGGCTTCCGTCCGGCGATTTTCGCGATGTTTTAAGCAAATTTGTGTTGCGGCGGCACCCGGATTCGCATAGACAAAGAGCCGCCAACCTCCGTGTTTTTTAGGTTAGCTCTTAATATTTAGCCCGGGTCTGTTCAGGAATCTCATGTCATCCGAACCACAAATCTGTGAAGGCGTCTTGGAACTCGTCGAGAAAGGTTACGGTTTTCTCCGCAACCCGGCCAAGGCCTTTCAGCCCACGCCGATGGACCCGTTCGTGCCCGCCGACATGATCCGCCAGTTGCGGCTGCGCGAAGGATTGGCCATCCGCGGCGAGGTCGGCCAGCCCGACCGCAACCGCGGCCGCGGCAGCCCGCCGGTCACCAAAGTCCTCACTCTTTCCGGCGAAACGCCCGAAAAATGGGCGGAGGTAAAGTCCTTCGACAAACTCACGCCGATCAACCCCAACGAGCGCTACGTTTTTGAAACCACGCCCGACGTGGTCCCGATGCGCGTGGTGGACTTGCTCGCACCGATTGGCAAGGGCCAGCGCGCGCTCATCGTCTCGCCGCCGCGCTCCGGCAAGACCACGCTGCTCCAGCAAATGGCCGCGGCGGTCACCAAGAACCATCCCAAAACATACCTGATGGTGTTGCTCATTGACGAGCGGCCCGAGGAAGTCACCGACTGGCGCCGCACCGTCAAGGGCGAGGTGATCGCTTCCTCCAACGACATGCCGCTGGAGGTCCACGTCCGCGCCAGCCGGCTCGCCGCCGAAATGGCCAAGCGCCGCGTGGAGATGGGCCAGGACGTGTTCATCGTGCTCGATTCCATCACCCGCATGGGCCGCGCGTTCAACGCCACCATGGGCAGCAGCGGCCGCACGATGACCGGCGGCCTCGACAGCCGCGCGCTGGAAGTTCCCAAGCGCGTTTTCGGCGCCGCGCGCAAAGCCGAAGAAGGCGGCAGCCTCACCACCGTCGCCAGCGCCCTCATCGAGACCGGCTCGCGCATGGACGAGTTCATCTTTCAGGAATTCAAGGGCACCGGCAACATGGAGCTGGTGCTCAACCGCAAACTCGCCGAGCAACGTATCTGGCCCGCCATGGACATCGGCCAGAGCGGCACGCGCCGCGAAGAACTGCTCCTTCGGCCCGCCGATCTGGAGAAGATCGCCCTCCTGCGCCGCGGCATCGTGGACATGCCGCCCGAGGCGGCGATGGCCGGCCTGATTAGCGCGCTGTCCAAAACCAAGACCAACAAGGAATTTCTGACCAAACTCGGCAGCAGTTCCGGCCTGCGGTTGTAAGCCAGCGCGGCGGGCCTTGACGCGACATCGCGTGCGTCACGGCCGATATCCTGCCAGACCCACCGTGTCGGTCGCGCCCTTGAGCCCTGGCCCGCCGGCTGCCACGTAGCCATGGCTCGCACCGCTCGCGTCGGGGCTGACCCAGAAGGCATAGAGCGCACCCTTGCGGAGGTGGAAACGGAAGCGAACAGGCTTGCCCGCCAGCACCGACAGATCGTCCGCGCCTTTCCATTTCATAGGTTGAATCGTGCTGTCCACAGTGGTCGGCACGCAGTTCTCGCGCGTAAAGGGCGTGACGGGTTTGCCGTCAGCGTCCAGCACCTCGACGAGCAGACGGCCTTTGGGCGCGTCGAGGTTCACGAACAGCCGGCTGCCTTTGAACATCACCGTCCGGGTCGTCAGCGTGCCTTCGTCATCTGCGGCGTCCATCGAGGCAAAGCCGTCGCGGCGCAGGACAGCCAGACCGGTGGTGTTGGGATCGTAGCCACGGCGGGTTTTGTTCCAACCAGCCGCGCCGACGTAGAAATAGAGTTTGTCACCGACGATGAGACAACAACCGCCCGCGGATTGCACGTTGCCGAAGTTCCACGCGTTGCGGTCCTCGCTCACGCCGCAGAACGCGCGCCGGTCCGGGCGCGACCAGTGGAATCCGTCGCGGCTGAAGCCCACGCAGACTTCGTTGATCTTGGGTCGCTTCACGTCGTCGTCGGGCTGGCCGCGCCAGATGCTGAACATGCCGAGCAGCACGCTCTCATACGCGATGCAGTCGAGATTGTAGAGTTGCGAAGGCACAAGGTCCCAGGGCCGATCCTTGGGGCGGCGAAGCTTCAAATCCTCGCGCGCAGGATCAAGCTCGTCCGCGCCGACCCAGAGCTTCAGACGGTGATTGCGCGTCTTCGGATCGCCAAAATGAAGCGCGCTCAAAACATCCGGGCCGTCATAGTAGCCGCGGCAACGGCTCACGAGCTTGCCGCCCTCGCGCAAACCCATCACCCAGCGCTGACGGAACGCGTCAAAGAACACGGTGGTGCGGTCGCCGCAGTCCACGGACTCGCCCGCAAGCTTCCAGTGGATGCCGTCCGGCGACGTGCTGTATTGGATGAAATTGCGGTGAGTCTTCGCTCCTTTTTCATTGGTGTAATCCTGCTGCACGACGCGGAACATCTTGAACCGCCGCGCCGGGTCGGCATCGGACAGATCGAGCCACGCGGTGCTTGAATTGCGCCGCAGGCCGCCCTCGTCGGGCACCACAATGTTCGTGCCGGGGACAACATCCAGCAGGGGTTTCTCCCAGTGGATGCCGTCCTTGCTCGTGGCATAACAGGTGGCGTAGAGCAGCGGTTTCTCCGAGGTGGCGCCGGTGTAATACCACGCCTTGAACAACTGGTCCTTGGGGTCGAACCACACGCCGTCGCTGAAAACGGCGGCGCGGGCCGCCGTGGGCTTGCCCTCCCACGATTTGTCCGGGCTGATGACCGGGCACTCCGGATGATACCGGGCCAGATGATGCGTGCGCGTGAGCGTGGTACTCTCGACGAGGAAGTCGTCCACGAACAACTGCCGGCCCACGTCAATCGGGATCACCGCCGGTGGCGAGATCAGATACGGCGGCGTGGCCAGCGGCGCGCGCGTCAGCTCGCCGACCGTCGGCGGCCACGGGTCGGGCAGGACGATGCCGTTGTGGAGTGTCTCGGCCATCGAACCCGTTGCCCCCAACGCCGCCGCTGTGATCAGTGAGCGAATCCACCGTGCGGATAAGTTCGTGATCATGATTGGTTTCCTCTTATCACGGTCGCGCCGCCGAGCCAACGGTGTCGGTCGGACCCGTGAAGCCGGGACCGCCTGCCGCGACGTAGCCGTGGCTCGCGCCGTTGGCGTCCGGGCTGACCCAAAAGGCATACAGGCTGCCGTTGCGGAGATGGAATCGGAACTTCATGGGCTTGCCGGCCAGCTTCGACAGGTCGGATGCGCCTTTCCACTTCACCGCCTGCAACGTCTTGTCGGCACGTAGCGGCACACAGTTCTCGCGCGTGAACGGCTTGAGCGTCTGGCCGTCGCGGTCGAGCACCTCCACGCGCAATTCGCCTGCTTTCGCGTCGGCGTTGACGAAAAGACGCTTGCCGCGGAACTGCACGGGCCGCGTTGTCAGCGTCGCTTCAGTGTCGCCGGCGTCCATCGAGGCAAAACCGTCGCGGCGCAGGATCGCCAGACCGGTGCTGGCGCCCGCGTCGCAAAAAGCGCAACCGGGAAAACTCTTTCCGGCCCGGCCGCTGACGTAGAAGTAGAGTTTCTCACCGACGACCAGGCAGCCGCCGCCGGCGCTCTGCACGTTGCCCCAGTTCCAATCGCCCATCGTCTCCGAGACGGGACAGAAAGGCCGCCGGTCGGGGCGGTCCCAGTAAAACCCATCGCGGCTGAAGCCGGCGCAGATGGAGTTTTGCTTCGGCCGGCCGAGCTGGTTGAGTTCGATGGCCTTCGGCGTTTGCTTTGCGCCGCGGTAGTCGCCGCGCCAGATGCTGAACAGCCCGACCAGCACGCTTTCGTAGGCCACGCAATCGAGATTGTAGAGCTGCGGCTGCGTGAGCAGGTCGTCACGTTTCCGGTCGGCGCTGTCGGAGGCAACCCAGACGACCGGTTCTTTTTTCTCCGACACCTGCGGCGTGAAGCTGAAGAAATCCGTGGTCTCCCAATAGTGCCTGCTTCGACCGCGCCTGGAGCCGCTGCGGATGCTGAACACCCATCTCTCGCGAAACGGGTTGTAGAAGAACGAACTGCGGTCGCCGGTCTTGGAGCCGTCGCCCGCCCTGGTCCAGTGAATGCCATCCGCCGACCGGAACAGCGAGAACATCCCGCCGCCGGCATAGACCGCCATCTTGAACCGCTGTTGTGGGTCCGCCGCGTTGTGATCGAGCCAGACAGTGTTGGAATCGCGCCCGCCTTTGAGGACGATGTTTGTGTCCGGCACCACGTCGAGCTTTGGTTTCTCCCAGTGGATGCCATCCTTCGAGGTCGCGTAGCAGGTCTGGCCGCCGCCGTGGCCCGCGTAATACCACATCTTGAACAGCTTGTCCTTCGGGTCAAACCACACACCGTCGCTGAACGGCATTACCGCCGGCCCTCGTCCCGCCGATTCCCACGGCTGGTCTGGTTTCAGGATTGGATTGGCGGCGTGATACTCGGGCGTGTGGAACGCGCGCTTCAGCGTCGTGCGCTCGATGAGGAAGTCGTCCACGAACAACTGCCGCCCCACGTCAATTGGGATGACCGCCGGCGGCGATGCGAGGTAAGGCGGCGCGACCGGGTCGTTCGGAAAATCCGCCAACCGCGGCGGCCATTCCGCCGGCAGCGCGATGCCGTTGTAGAGCGTCTCAGCCGACGCCGCGCCCGCCATGCCGATGGCGGCGAGCCAAGCCATCAACCTGCGCGTTTTCATGCTCCATCCTCCTCGGTTCCCGCGCCGCGAGGCGAGCGTGGCGGTTTACCACTTCACCTGTACGACGCGCTTCTTGCCATACTTGTCCACGTAAAAGAGTTGCTTGTGCTGGCAGCCGTATTCGTGGATGAGTTTCGTGATCTTTACGTCGAAGCAGCAATATTCCGCGATCTCCATGATCCGGCCCTCCTTCCACCACTTGAGGGCCTCCAACCCATCCGCGATCTTCTCGCTGCCGAGCGTGCCGGTGGCAAACGCGTCCAACGGCAGCTTTCGTCCGATGATCTTCTCCAGTTCCACCAGCAGGTCCAGCGTCGGCGCTTGCGTCAGGTCCAGCGGCGTATAGGCCGCCAGCACTTCGTAGTCGAAGTTGATGATATTATACCCGACGACGAGGTCGGCGCGCAGGAGCGCCTTGACCAGGTCGTCGACGTGTTTCTCGTCGAAGATTTCGTAGCTCTGGGTGCCGGTGGAATAAATGACGCCGATCGACATTTTCATGTCGCGCTTCTTGTCCCACCCACCCACATCCGCCGCCGACTTCTGCGTTTCCAGGTCGAAATAGACGATGTTCTTGCTCATGAAGCTGACGACAAATAGCTGAAAGCTGGCAGCTTTTTTACGCCATCTTCCGCGCGATGGAGTTCCACCAGCCGTCGTAGAGGTCCGCGACGTTCCACTTGCCCGCAACCTTGCCGGCCTTGATCGTCAGTGTTTTGCCGCCGACCGTGCCAATGACGGCGGCGGGCACGCCCTGGGACTGGAGCTGGGCGACGACAGCGTCGGCGTTTTCCTTCGCGACGCTCAGGACGATGCGCGATTGCGCCTCGCCAAAGAGCAGCGCGTCGAGCCGCGTGCCTTTGGCGAAGGTGCTGAGATTGACCTTGGCGCCGATGAGTTCGGCCGTGTTGCGGCCGGGATGCTTCGAGATGCAGCCCTCGGCCAGCGCGACGGCGAGGCCGCCTTCGCTGCAATCGTGCGCGCTCTTGATCTGGCCGGCGCGGATGAGCGCGAGGACGGCGTCCTGGAGCTTCTTCTCCACGGCGAGGTCGAGACGCGGTGGGAGACCGGCTTTGATGTGGTGCAGGCACTGCGCGTATTGGCTGCCACCAAGGCCGAGATACGGGTCGGCGGTGTCCACGGCGTTGCCGGCAAGGAGGATGACGTCGCCGCGCTCTTTGAACCACTGCGTCGTGACGTGCGCGATGTCGTCAATGAGGCCCACCATGCCCATGACCGGCGTCGGGTCAATCGCGCCGGTCGGGCTTTGGTTGTAGAAGCTGACGTTGCCGCCGGTGATCGGGGTGTTGAAGGTGTTACAACCGTCGGTGATGCCTTTGGCGGCCTCGCGGACCTGGAAGAAAATCTCCGGCTTCATCGGATTGCCGAAGTTCAGGTTGTCCGTGGACGCAATCGGCCGGCCGCCGGAGCAGACGATGTTGCGCGCCGCCTCGGCCACGGCGATGGCGCCGCCCGTGTAGGGATCAAGGAAGCAGTAGCCGCCGTTGCAATCGGTGGTGATGGCCAGATAACGGTCTTTCGCCGGCGGCGGAGCCAGTTTCAGCCGCACGACGGCCGCGTCGCTGCCCGGGTAAACGACGGTGCGCGTCTGGACCATGTGGTCGTATTGGCGATAAACCCAGTTCTTCGACGCGATGCTCGACGAGGCGAGCAGTTCCGGCAGTACCTTCTGCGGGTCGGTGAGCGGCGGCAGTTCGCTGAGTTTCCACGCGCGGGTCTTGGCGAAGTAGGCCGGCTCTTTCGACTCGCGGTAATAGACCGGCGCGTCGTTAGCCAGCTTGGCGGCGGGGATTTCCGCGACGACCTTGCCGTGGTTCTTCACGCGCATCAGGCCGGTGTCCGTGACAAAGCCGATCTCGGCCCACGGCAGGTCCCACTTGTCGAAAATGCGCTGCACTTCGGCCTCGCGGCCTTTTTGCACGATGACGAGCATGCGCTCCTGGCTTTCGCTGAGCATGATCTCGTAAGGCGTCATGCCCGGCTCGCGCTGCGGGACTTTCGCAAGGTCGATCTCGATGCCCGTGCCGGCGCGCGAAGCGGTCTCGCACGTGGAGCAGGTCAGGCCCGCCGCGCCCATGTCCTGAATGCCGACGACGGCGTCGGTCTGGAGCAGTTCGAGCACGGCTTCGAGCACGAGCTTTTCCATGAACGGGTCGCCGACCTGCACCGCGGGCCGGTCCTCTTGCGATTCCTCGGTCAGTTCGCGCGAGGCAAACGCCGCGCCCGCGAGGCCGTCGCGGCCGGTGGCGGGGCCGACGTAGAAGACCGGGTTGCCGGTGCCCTTCGCTGCGCCGCGCGCAATCTGCTCGTGGCGCAGGAGGCCGAGGCACATCGCATTGAGCAACGGGTTGCCCTCGTAGCTCTCGTCGAAATAAACCTCGCCGCCGACGGTCGGCACTCCAACGCAGTTGCCGTAGTAGGCGATGCCGCCCACGACGCCGGCGAAAAGCCGCTTGTTGCGACGCGCGGCCTCGTCGTTGCCGTCAATCGGCCCGAACCGCAGCGAGTTCATGTTCAGGATCGGCCGCGCGCCCATCGTGAAGATGTCGCGCAGGATGCCGCCGACGCCCGTCGCCGCGCCTTGGAATGGCTCGACGGCGCTGGGGTGGTTGTGGCTCTCGATCTTGAACGAGATGGCCCAGCCGTCGCCGATGTCGGTGACGCCAGCGTTTTCCTCGCCCGCGCCGACGAGGATTTGCGGCCCTTTCGTCGGAAACGTCTTCAGCACCGGCTTGGAATTCTTGTAGGAGCAATGCTCGCTCCACATCACCGAGAAAATGCCCAGCTCGGTAAAGTTCGGCTCGCGGCCGAGGACGCCTTTGATGCGCTCGAACTCCTCCGGCGTGATGCCGTGGTCGGCGATGATTTCGGGTGTGATTTTGGGGTCGTTCATTGCGCTTGGCTCCCGCGCAGGTGTTTGAGAATGCTTTCGAAAACGACGCGACCATTGGCGCTGCCGAGCGCTTCCTCGGAGGCGCGCTCGGGGTGCGGCATCATGCCGCAAACATTGCGGGTCGCGTTGCAAATGCCGGCGATGTTTTCGACCGAGCCGTTCGGACTGGCGGTGTCCGCGACGCGCCCGCGCGAGTCCACGTAACGGAACAAAATCTGGTCGTTCTTCTTCAACCCGGCAATGGTCTCCGGGTCGGCAAAGTAACAGCCTTCGCCGTGCGCGACGGGGATGCGTATGATGTCGCGCTTTTGGGCGGCGCAGGTGAACGGCGATTGCGACGTCTCAATGCGGACGAAAACGTGCTCGCAGCGAAACTGGAGCGAGCGGTTGCGCAGCAGCGCGCCGGGCAGCAGGCCGGCTTCGCAGAGGATCTGGAAGCCGTTGCAGATGCCGATGACAAGCTTGCCCCTGCCGGCGTGGTCGGCCACGGCCTTCATCACGGGCGAGAACCGCGCGATGGCGCCGGTGCGGAGGTAGTCGCCGTAGCTGAAGCCGCCCGGCACGACGACGCAATCAAGGTCGCCGATGGCGGTGTCCTTGTGCCAGACGTAGCGTGCTTCCTGCTTGAGGACGTCCTGCAGGACCCAGAGCTTGTCGAGGTCGCAGTTGGAGCCGGGAAATTGGATAATGCCGAATTTCATCGTGACTCTTGGTTCGTGATTTGTGGCTCGTGACTCGAAAACGACATCAGCCTTCGAGTTCGAAGCGGTAGTCTTCGATGACCGGGTTGGAGAGGATGCGGTGGCACATCTCGTCGAGCTGTTTTTGAACAGCGGCGTTGTCGGCGCCGTCGAGTTCGACTTCCATGTATTTGCCGATGCGCACTTCCTTGACGGCGGCGTAGCCGAGCGAGTGGAGCGCGTTGGCGACGGCCTTGCCTTGCGGGTCGAGCACGGCCTTCTTCGGGGTGACGTAGATTTTTGCTTTCATGATAAAAATAGAGTCATGAAGTAGTGGAGTGTTGGGGTCGCGGAGTCCATTACTCCACCACTCCCATACGCCATCACTCCAGTCCTCATCATTCGATTCCCAGTTTTTTGAACGTCCAGTTCACGTGTTTAAAATGCTGTTTCAAATCGCAGGCTTGCTCGATTTCCTTCTTCGAGAGCCGTTTCGAAATCTCGGGGTGCGCCTTCATGTTCGTCTGGAGGCTGTCGGTGCCGCGCCAGGTCTTCATCGAGGCGTCCTGCACCCATTTGTAGGCTTCCTCGCGCGTCGCGCCGCGCTTGACCAGCGCCAGCAGCACGCTCTGGCTGAAAAACAGGCCCTTCGACTTCCAGAGATTGGCCTCCATGTTTTCCGGATAGACCAGCAACTGGTCCACGACCTTCGTCAGCAGCGTAAGCATGTAGTCGAGCAGCGTGCACGAGTCGGGGAAGATGACGCGCTCCACCGAACTGTGCGTGATGTCGCGCTCGTGCCAGAGAGCGACGTTCTCCATCGCCGCCAGCGCGTTGCCGCGGAGCACCCGCGAGAGACCGGCGAGCCGCTCGCAGGTGATCGGGTTGCGCTTGTGCGGCATGGCGCTGCTGCCCTTCTGGCCTTCGCCGAAATACTCCTCCGCCTCCAGCACCTCCGTGCGCTGCAGATGCCGGAACTCCGTCGCCCAGCGCTCCACCGAGCTGCCGATGACGGCCATCGCCGCCTGGAACTCCGCGTGGCGGTCGCGCTGGATGATCTGCGTTGAAAGCACCGCCGCCTTCAGCCCGAGCTTCTTGCAGACGTAATCCTCGATCTTCGGGTCCAGATGCGCGTGCGTGCCGACGGCGCCGCTGATCTTGCCGACGCGGCACATTTCCTTCGCGTTCTCCAGCCGCTGGATCGCCCGGCCAAATTCGTCATACATCAACGCCATTTTCAGCCCGAACGTGACTGGCTCGGCGTGGATGCCGTGGCTGCGGCCAATCATCGGCGTCAGCTTGTGCTCGCGGGCGCGGCGCGCGATGACTTTGCGGAGCGCGCGCAAGTCGTCGAGCAGGATGTCGGCGCTCTGCTGAATCTGGACGGCCATCGTCGTGTCCAGCAGGTCGCTGGAGGTCATGCCGTAGTGCAGCCAGCGCGACGACGGGCCGATGTTCTCGTTCACGCACGTCAGGAACGCGATAACATCGTGGTTGGTGCTCTTCTCGATTTCGCGGCAGCGGTCGATGTCGAACTTCGCGCGCGCCTTGATGACGGCAAGGTCCGCTTTCGGCACAAGGCCCGACTTGCTGAGCGCCTCGCAGGCAAGGATCTCGATCTGGAGCCAGATTTCCAGCTTGCGCTGCTCTGTCCAGATTTCCCGCATCGGCTGTCGTGAATATCGAGTGATCATGGAAAGGAGCTTTATACGAGCCGCGCGCGGGAAAGTCAACGCAGCCCGCTCCACAGTAATGGGGTTGGTTGGAAATGCCTGTGGCGGGCCAACTCCATCGAGCCAGCCCGCCACGATCTGCCTGGCGTGGCAGTTCCGCACTGGCGGAAAACGAAATCCCTGTCCGCCGTTCGCTCCTACAACGCGCGCAGGAAAGCCACCAAATCCGCCTTTTCCGGGGCGGTCAAACGGAGTTGCTGAACGAGGTTGAAGTACTCCACCGTGTCTTCGAGGGTGAAGCAGCGGCCGTCGTGCAGATACGGCGGGGAATCCTTGATGCCTCTCAAGGGGAAGGTTTTGATGGCCCCGTCGTGGGCCATCATCATGCCGTTGACCATCTCCCGCTTGTAGAAACGCTCCGCCTTCAGGTCGTGCATGCTGTTGTCGGTGTAGTAAGGCGCCGGATGGCACGCATTGCAGCGCGCCTTGCCGTTGAACAACTGCTCGCCGCGCCGCTCGGCCGGAGTCGCCTTCGCGGAATCGAGTTCGCCATAGATGTTGAGCTTGGGCGCTGGCGGAAAATCCAGTATCGCCAGGAACTCCGCCATGAAATGGACCTGCGAGCCACGCTCCAGGACGTTGATGCCTTTCTTGGCCGCCATGCACATGTCACCGTCGAAGTAGGCCGCGCGCTGCTCGAACTCGGTGAAGTCCTCCACCGTTTTGAGCGCCCGTTGCGAGCCGAAGAGGCGCTGGATGTTGACGCCGCGCAACGAAGGCGTCTCGATGCGATGGCGGAACTCCTGCGGCCGGATGTCGCCCACCAGATGATTCGCTCCGTTGGCATGGCCGTTGGCGTGGCAATCGAAGCAAGCGACGCCGAGGCTGGGCTTGTCGGTGCGCCGGTCCTCGGTGGCGTTGAACTGCTGCTGCGGGAACTGCGTCACCAGCAGCCGCAGCCCTTCCAGTTGCTTCGGGTTGAGCAGGCCGTTGAAGATTTCGTAGTAGTTCTCGATCGTGATGAGCCGGCCCTTCGTCACGTCGCCGAGGTCGGGCCGCGTCGTCAGGAAAATGGCCGGCGCCGCGTCCGGGAGGATGTGCTCGGGCAGGTCGAAGTCCAGGTCAAACCGGACCAGCCGCGGCAGCGGTTTGGTGATCATCTCCGGGAAAAGCATCCCGCCTTCCGCGTGGTTGGCAAACGGCAGCGGCTTGTAGGGAAACACGCCTTTCTCCTGAATCTGTTAGGGCGTCATTTCGGCCAGTTGTTCCCACGTGACGCCTTTGAGCTTTGCGGTCGGCCCCACCGGCAACGGCTTGCCTCCCGACATCGTCACGACCGGGTCCGTTCGTTTTGTCAGGTCGTAGGGATCCTCCAGCATCGCCTGGTGTTCCCTGGCGCGCTCGGCCTTCACGGCCATGCGCCCGGCCTTGATCTGGTCGAAAGTCATGTCCTGGTTGGTCGGCCCGTAGCTGGAGACGACCTTGCCTTGCTAGGCGCAGACGATCGCTGTCGAAACCCATGCGGCCAACAGAGCGCAGGCGATGAGCAGCACACACCGGTGGTTTATTCCTTGGTTCATCTTGGATGACTCCGTGATTTGACGGTTTGTTTTTTGGCAACATCCCATCCTGCCGTTTCGCCAACAAAAAACTTAGGACACCTCCGGCAAATGTCAAATGACGCTGTATCCATTTGCCGTAATGCCGGTCTCCGACCGTCGCCGTCGTGCGACAACCAACAGCCGTTTCTTTCCGGAATAGACCTTTCTGAGGACTGCTCTAGCGCTGCGCTAGTGTAGTGTCCCACAAATAAATGCACATACCCGCTGGCTGGTTAGCATGGCGGGATGTCACGCAAAAGTCTTCCTGTCGTTCTTTCGGAAGCGGAGATCCTCCGTTTGGAACAATGGATTCGCGCAGGCTCGA
>CAIQCK010000086.1 GCA_903870275.1 uncultured bacterium
CGGTCGGCCCTCGCTTCGCTCGGCCTCCCTCCGTCCCGCACCCCCAGCCGGGCTGAAGAGGGTCGCAGACAACAAGCAACGAAGGGGACATTCTCTCGTGAGTTAACAAGGGGACATTTCTAAAGAGTTTTGACAGACTGGCGTGGAACGCGAATGCAAACGGGTCCCACTCAATGGCTTCTCGCTGGCCGTTTTTCGGGCTTGCCACGGTTATGCGGCGAACGTAACGTCGCGGCGTGATGAGCGCGGAATTCAACCAGTATGTTCCGATCGGGATGCTGATCGTCATCGCTATGGCGTTTTCGGCGGGGTTGCTGGGGTTGTCGGTGCTGATGGGCCAAAAGGGCCGGCGGCCGGCGATCAAGGACACGCCCTACGAGTGCGGGATGCTGCCGATCACGGCGGCGCACACGCGGTTCTCGGTGAAGTTTTATCTCGTGGCGATGTTGTTCATCCTGTTCGACATCGAGGTGGTGTTTCTCTATCCGTGGGCGGTGGTGTTCAGGTCGCTGTCGAAAGACCCGCAGACCGGTGCGGTGGTTTATACGGCCTTTGCCTCCATGCTGGCGTTCGTCGGCATCCTCTTCGTCGGTTTCCTCTACGCGTTGAAGAAGGGCGCGTTTGACTGGGGAACGAGAGCGAAGCAGTAGGCAGGAGGCCGAGGGCATCGAAGATGGAAGTTGGGGGCGAGTGTCACCGTATTTCCTCAACAAACCCTATATGAGCGTGGTTGATTGTTGACGGCTATGCGAGTGCTTCCTCCTTCGCGAACTTCATGCCGCTGAGTTGAGTGTCCTCCATGCCGCGGTGTTGTGCGAGCACTCGGAATGTCCAGCCCATGAGTTCGGGATGCAGCAGGGTCTTGAGTTGCGAGGTGGCTCCCGGCGAAAGGTTTTCAAGAAAAGCAGCGCCGGCCTTTTCGAGCAGCCCGGCGACGAAGCGGGATTGGTCGCAGAAGCCGAGCAGCGCCAAGCCAGCCGCCGTGCCGCGCCCGGCCAGCGCCAAGAAGTTCACGTGAGCGGTGATGTCCTGCTCGCCGACGCGGACCAACGGATCGCTGTTGCTGAAGTGCTGATGATAGCAAAGCAGGGTGCCGCCCTTGCGATGTGGCGCGTAGTAGTCGGCGGCGGCGTAGCCGTAATCAATGGTCAGCACGAAACCGCGGCGGAGGCAGCGGGCGACACGCCCCATCCAGCGGCCGGCTTCCAGATGAACCTCGGTGACGAAGCCGTCGCTGTCCGGCAGCGGCAGGCGCAAGACTTCCTCTCGCAATGCGTCGCTGGAACAGGGACCCGGCGCGAAGGTAAGTTGGCCATTCTGCACGGACACAAACAATTCCAGCCATTTGCCGCTCCGACGAGTGATGAGGTGCACAGGCAGCGCGTCCACGAGTTCATTGGAGAAAATGCAGCCGGTGACGGCGTCGGGCAGTTCGCCGGGATAATCCAACGCCGTCACATGGAGCGCCGCGTTAAAGTCGGGCCGATCGCGCCCGGCCCATGCACGCACATCGGCGGCGAGTTGTCCGCGATGAGCGCCGAGCTCGAGCAGCGTGAACAGCGCCGGCTTGCCCATCGCTTCCCACATTTCGGCGAACTGGACTCCAAGCAATTCGCCAAACACCGGCCCAACGGAAACGTTCGTGAAAAAATCGCCACCGCGGCCGATTCGCGCCGGCGTGCCGACCGCGGTGTAATAACCCCAGCATGGATGGTAGAGCGCCAGTTCCATGAAACGCGCGAACGGCATTGGCCCGCCGGCGGCGATTTCAGTGTGGATGCTGGCGAGCAGTTCCGGGTGGCCGGGAGAAACGACGGGCGTGGACATGACAGAACCTCAGCGTTGAATCTGCAACCGGCCCGACTGAGCGAAGTTCAGCGATTTCCGGCCCCACGGCGTGTCAAACGCGGTCGCGCCGTCGAATTCATAATTCACATCGGGCTGGCGTAGCGCGTTAACCACGGTTGTGCCCAGCACAGCCAAATCCAGGTCGAGATCGAACGCGGCGACGGCACGGCCGTTGGCCGGAATGTCCTTGGCCGACGCCTGGAATTCCTGCGCCACGGGCCGGCCGGCGAGATGGAGGTTGGCGACGATTTTGTCGAGGTGAACCGAAAAGTTGTTATGATTTTCCAGCAACGCGTCGAACCGGACCGTCGCGGCTTGATCCGTTTGCTTCGCCACGTGGAAATTCTGCAACGTCACGACGGGTCTGTAGAGAATGGGCAACTGTCCGTGCCTTTCAAAATCTTGCGGCAGTGTCATCAAACCGCCGGCGAGAAGGGCGGTGAGACGCAACTCGTAAGCCGGCGGCGTTTTTGGACGATCCGTGTGGATGAGGTTGAACACGTCGCCGTTCTTCACCGGCACCTCGATCTGCACGACTATCTCGCTGCTGGAATCCACCGGCTCCGACCCGTGGCTTTGGCCCTTTGCTAGTTTTTTGCCCGCGACCAGCAGTTCCCAGCGATAAGCGTCCAGCCTGACGTAACGGTCGGTCGGATTTTTGACCACCAGATCGAACCGCAGGTCCACGCCGGCAAAATCAATCTGCGTCAGCTTGCCGTCGCTCAGCGTGACTTGGGGCCGCCGGCCTCCGTCGGTGGTAGCGCAGCCGGTCAAAGCGAGCGCAAGCGCGGCGATCGAGAAACATTTGCGCGTTGTTGTCAATGATCACGCGTCCTTGGCAAGTTGGAAGTCCACCTGCCGCTTGAACAGATCCACCCGCGACACGATCACCTTTACGCGGTCGCCAACTTTGAATGTCCGCTTGGTGCGCTTGCCGACGAGGCGGCGGCGCACGTCGTCGAAGGCGTAGAAATCGTCGTCGATGGTGGACACGTGGACCAGGCCGAAGATCATCAGTTCGGGCAGTTCGACGAAAAGGCCGAAATTGCGCACGTCGGACACGAGCGCGTCGAACGGGGCCAAGCGGCGGTTGCTGCGCATGCTGTTGAAATACTCCAGCGTCTTGAGTTTTTTCGACTCGTTCTCGGCGTCGTCCGCGGTGCGCTCGGTCTGGCTGCAATGGCGCGCCACGTCTATCAGATGTTCCGTCAGATAACCGGTCGGCCGCCGCTTCATCAGCGCGTCGAGGATGCGGTGGACAACCAGGTCGGGGTAGCGGCGGATGGGCGAAGTGAAATGGGTATAGTTCACCTTCGCCAGACCGTAGTGGCCGATGGGCTGGTGCGAGTAGAGCGCGCGTTTGAGCGAGCGCAGCAGGCCCACCTTCAGGACGTATTCCTGCGGGTGCTTGCGCGTGGCCGCGATGAGTTTCTGGACTTCCGTGCGCAGCGTCAAGTCGCCGACCTTGATGCCGAAGCCGGCGACGAACTGGCGGTATTCCAACAGCTTTTTGGGATCGGGATTCTCGTGGACACGGTAGAGGCCGGGCACCCTCGAGTTTTTGAAATGACCCGCCACGGCCTCGTTGGCGGCGAGCATGAACTCCTCGATGAGCTGGTGCGAAATGTCGTTCTCGATCTTCTCCAGCGCGACCGCCTTGCCCAGCTTGTCGAGGCGCACTTTGAGTTCCGGAAAATCCAGGTCGAGCGAGCCATGTTGGAAGCGGTTCTTGCGCAGCAACGACGCGAGCTGCCACATCGTCTTCAGGCTGCGCGTCAACTCGTCGCCGTTGCCGTCGGGGCCGTCAAGCCGCTGAAACGCCTCGCGGTAGGTGATGAGGTGCTTGACGCGGATGACACTGTTGTGGAACTCGACGCACTTCGGCACGCCTTGCGCGGTGTAGTCAATCAGCGCCGTCTTCGCGAGCCGGTCTACGTTGCCGAAGAGCGAGCACAGTCCCGCCGACAACTTTTCCGGCAGCATCGGGATGACGCGGTCCACAAGGTAGATGGAGTTGCCGCGCGCGCGTGCCTCGCGGTCGAGCGGCGTTTTCTGGCGGACATAGTGCGAGACGTCGGCGATGTGGACGCCGAGCCGCCACGAACCGTCCGGGCGCGCTTCGACGGAGACGGCGTCGTCGTGGTCGCGCGCGTCGTCGGGATCAATCGTGACGATGAACTCGCCGCGCAGATCGAGCCGGCCGCGCATTTCCTCCTCGGTCGGGTTCTCCGGCAAGCGTTCCACCTCGTGCAACACATCGGTGGGAAACGTTTGCGGCAGCCGATGCTTGCGAATGATCGCCAGCATATCCACGCCGGGCGCGTCGCTGGCGCCGAGGACCTCGATGATGTCGCCCTCGGGGTTGACATGCCGGGTTTCCCACGGCTGGAGTTTCACCACCACCTTGTCGCCGACGCGCGCCTTCGGATGCGGCTTGACGTAAATGTCGTTGACGATGCGCGGGTCGTCGGGGATGACGATGAAGAAATACTTCGGCTTCTGCAACGTGCCGACGAGCGTATCGTTCGCGCGCTCCAGGATGCGGATGACGCGGCCTTCGAGCTTGTCCGGATGCGGCTTGCCGCGGCGGTCGCGGCGGATGGAGCCCTTAAGGAGGCGCACAACGACGCGGTCGCCGTGCATGCCGACACCGACGTTGTCCGCGGCAATGTAGATGTCCGCGGGCGCGGTCAATTTTCCCGCCTCGTCGGCTTCCGGGATGACAAAGCCGAAACCGCGCTCGTTCACCTCCAGCTTGCCGACGACCAGATCGGCTTCGGCCGGCAGGACGAACCGTTCCTTGCGGACACGGACGACCTCGCCCTTGTGGAGCATCTCCGCCAGTGTCCGGCGAAATTCCGTGGCCTCGTTGCCGGCGAGCTTGAGCGCCTTCACCAACTCATGCCGCCGCAGCGGCCGATAGTGTGGCGCGGCGAGCAGGTTCAAAATCTTCTGTTGAATATCCATAAAGCAGCACTGCACGCTATCAGCGGAAGCAGGCCAATGCAAGGGCAGGGGACATGCCGGTAAAGTTCTATATTACGGAAGATATGGGTGTTGTGTTAGACTATGGGCACTTTGGGCGCGTTGATTTCGCGACGCTTAGTTCTGAGACCGAACGCGTCCGTCGTGAAGTCGGAAGTCCGAATCCATGAACGAAAAGGAGAGGAAAAAAAGAAGCGGCACGGCGAAGGAATTTGCAGCGCAATCGCTCCGGATGCGCCCCAGTTGCCGCACCCAACGCATCGGCAACACCGGCTTGATCGAGTGTCTGGCGCGTCCGACGCGCGGCTGCGAATTTGAGATGAAGTTCGGCAATCACTGGTTTTGCAGTCATCCGGGGGCCATGGAGGCCGCCGCGCGCGGCTGAATTACCGCCAGGGAGTGAACGGCGGACACAAAGCGGATGGCGCATCTGCGCTGGTCATCGTCGCCGGAGCGTGTTACTAGAATACAAATTCAATGGCGGTTTTGGAAAAAATTCATCGCCGGCACAAGGATCTGGGTTTCCTGACGATCGCGATCTGGAAGCTGGCGCGAGGCGTGTTATTCGTCCTGGTGGCGTTGTGGGCGTTGGCAGGCATCCACGAAAATTCCCCGGAATCGGCGCACCCGCACGCCATCTGGCGTTGGATTCACTGGATGCATCTCGGTGGCAGTCACCAGTTTATCCGAAGCTTTTTGGTCAGGCACGGCTTCGTGCAGGAACGAAGCATGGAGTTGATCTGTCTCGTGTCCGGTTTATACTCGGTGAAGCTCTTTATCGAGGGTTTTGGGCTGTGGTTTGAAAAGGCGTGGGCACCGTATCTGGTCATTGTTCTTGCGACAGCGTTTATACCGGCAGAGATTTATGAACTGGTGAAACAGCCCACGGTGTACTGGCAGGCAACGCTTGTCGTCAACCTCATCGTGGTCGGCTATTTGGCGTTTCGATTGGTGCAAGCCCAAACCGCCGACATGGCGCGACAATTGCGGGTCTTATCGCGGATGAAGCTCTTCTACGCGAGTATCGCCAGTCTGGCCGTGGTCAGCTTCCTTGACTATGTCACCGGGTCGGAGTTTTCCTTTTTCGTCTTCTACATTATTCCGGTGGTTTTGTATGCCTGGTATTCGACCCTGCCTGCGACCTTGATCGCATCCGTGATCTGTGCCGTTGTGTGGTTGTTCACCGACTGGGCGGGCGGCCATCATTATGCGCACTCGTGGTTCGGTTATTGGAACGCCTTTGTATGTTTTTTGAGTTATTCCGCCATCGGTTTCGCCTTGAACATTGTCCGCCGCTATGAGGAATCGCTTCGGAAGGCCACGCGGCAATACCTGGATGCCCTCGAAGAAATCAGGGTGCTCAAAGCCCGGTTGAACGACGCAGCACACCAAGGCCCGCCTGAGAAAACGGAGAATCGCGAAGGCGGACGCCGTCGCACGTCGGCGTGACGATGGTCCCTGCAATCTTCCCGACGGTTCGTGAGCAGAAAGGGGCGGCTCTTTCGCGTTCGCGTGGCTCCTTGACTTGGAGTCGAGGTTTGGCAAGCTGGCGTGGACCATGAAGCGAGCACTGCAAACAGCCACGTTGTTACTGATCGCTGCCAGCTTCCTGCTGCACTGGAAGCTGGCCGCGGAGGCAGGCTCGTTGCGCCAGGACACGGCGGTGTTACAGTTGCGGCTGATTTGCCAGCAGCGGGACGCGGAAGCGCTGCGACAACAACTGGCCGCACCGCCCGCCGGCTCCGGCGAAACGCGCGCGACGACAGCGCCCTCCGGCAGTCCGACCCAGGCCGAACAGGTCCGGGCGCGGGAGCTGTTGGAGCGCGAGGTGGAACAGGTGAGGGGATTAAAATTTCTACAGCCACTGGTCTATCGTTCCATGAAGAGCGCCGAGTTCAAAAACTTTCTTGTCAAAAAAATCCGTGAGGAATACACGCCGGCGGAAGTCCGCGATTACTCGCGCTCCCTGGCGATGATCGGGCTGGTGCCGGAAGGCGTGGACTTCGAGGCGAGGGTGATGGAGGTGATGGACGAGCAGGTGGCGGCGTTCTACGATCAGGACAAAGGCGAACTCTACACGTTCACCGATTCGCCGCTGACGGGGAATCTGAACCGGATGATCCTTGCGCACGAGATGACCCACGCGCTGCAGGACCAGCATTATCATATCCAGCGGTGGCCGTTGAAGCGCAAGGACGACGACGACCTCGTGTCGGCGCACATGGCCGTGCTGGAAGGGGACGCGACCGTGACGATGCAAGACATCTACAAGCGCGCCTTGCATTGGAAAACCGCGCTGGCTGACCTCCAAACAGCGCTGGCGCAGGACATGGGCAAACTGGCGCGGGCGCCGCGTTACTTCCGCGACATGCTGTTGTTTCCGTATCAGGAGGGCAGGGCGTTCATCGAAGAGCTGCAGCGCATCGGCGGACCGGCGCTGGTGGACCGCGCGTTTCAAAAACCGCCGACCTCGACCGCGCAAATCCTGCATCCGGAAAAGTTTTACCCGAAGCGGCAAGAGCCGGCGCCCGCCGAGCCGGAAGTGAAAACGGAACCGGGTTGGCGGCGGCTGGAGTCCAACGTCGTCGGCGAATTCGGCGTCATTGTCCTGTTGCGGCAATACGGCCACGAAACAGACGCGGCGGCGATTGCGGAAGGCTGGCGCGGCGACCGCTACGCGGCGTTTGAGGCGGCGGGCGGCGACGGATGGTTGTTCTGGCGCAGCATTTGGGCGTCGGAGGCGGCGGCGAAGCGATTTGCGAACGCCTACCGCGATGTGGTAACGAGAAGGAACGTGCGCCGGCAACCGGCGGTGACGTTGGAATTGAAACAGAATGGTTCGCGCGTGGATGTGGCGTTGCGAACGCCACCGGCAACCAGCGAAACCGGGACGGCGCCAGCGCGGAAACAATGAAGATTATCATCGTGGGCAGCGAAATGACGCCGTTCGTCAAGACCGGCGGCTTGGCGGATGTGATTGGCGCCTTGTCGCGCGAATTGGCGGCGCTTGGCCACGACGTGGTGACCTTCCTGCCGCTCTATCGCGCCGTTCGGGACAAGATCGCCGCCGCCCCATGCGTCTCGAACAACATCCGGGTGCCGGTTGGCGGTCGCAGCGTGGTCGGCGCGATTTACGAACTGCCGGTGGCGGAGCGGCAGCGTGTGGTGTTTGTGCGGCAGGATGAAATGTTCGACCGGGCGGGACTTTACGGCGAGGGGGACCGTGACTATGCGGACAACGCGGCTCGTTACCTTTTTTTCTCGAAGGCGGTCGCGGCGAGCATACCCGCGCTGCGGTTCGTGCCGGACGTGCTGCACGCCCACGATTGGCAGGCGGCCTTCGTGCCGTTGTGGTGGTCGCGAACGCTGGCGCCCGCTTGGCGGCTGCGAACCGTGTTCACCATCCACAATCTGGCATATCAGGGATTGTTCCCGGCGAGACAATTTGAATTGACGAACCTGCCACCGGAATATTTCGGCGTAAAGGGGCTGGAATTTCATGGCCAGCTCAACCTGATGAAGGCGGGTTTGCTTTACAGCGACGTGCTGACGACCGTGAGCGAACATTACGCTGAGGAAATCCAAACGAAGGAATACGGCTGCGGCCTCGAAGGACTGTTGCGGGCGCATCGCCACAAGCTGCACGGCGTGCTCAACGGCGCGGACTACGAGGCGTGGAACCCGCGGACGGACCGTCACATTGCGGCCAATTACGACAGCCACAGCCTCGCCAACAAAGTCGCTTGCAAGCGCGCGCTGCTCGATGCGTTGGGACTGCCCGTCGAACGCGCGTGGGCGCCGTTGATCGGCATGGTGTCGCGCGTCGTCGAGCAGAAAGGCTATCACCTCGTCGCCGAGGCCATCCCGCAAATCGTGACGATGGGCGCGACGCTGGCCATTCTCGGCGCTGGCGACCCGAAACTGGAGAGGCAACTGCAGGAACTCGCGCGGCGTTATCCGACGCGACTGGCGGTGAAGTTCGGATTCGACGAGGAGCTGGCTCACCAGATGGAGGCGGGCGCGGACATGTTTCTGATGCCGTCGCAATTCGAGCCCTGCGGGCTGAACCAGATGTATTCGCTGCGGTACGGCACGGTACCGATCGTGCGGGCCACGGGCGGCCTCGCCGACACGGTGCAGCCCTACAACCCCGGCCAGCAGACCGGCAACGGGTTCTTATTCACCGCCTTCACCACGGAGGCGATGCTCGCCGCGGTGGCGCGCGCGTTGGAGACGTTCCGCCAGCGGCAGCACTGGATTCGCGCCGTTCAAAACGCCATGGCCTGCGATTTCTCCTGGCGCAAGAGCGCGCTGCAATATCTGAGCTTGTATCAAATGCCCTGACTGGGAAGAATGCGGGCATGCCTGAACTACGCCAAGACCTCGTAACGGAGCGCTGGGTGATCATCGCCACCGAGCGCGCGCGCCGGCCGACGGAGGCGGGCTGCGAACCTGTCAAAAGCGAAGACTCCAATTGCCCGTTCTGCGCCGGACACGAAGCGCAGACGCCGCCGGAAATCTGGGTCGCCCGCTCCAGCGGCGGGCCAAATCAACCCGGCTGGAAAGTGCGTGTCGTGGCGAACCGGTTTCCCGCGTTGCGCGTGGAAGGCCAGATAGACCGTGAAGGCGATGGGATTTACGATCGCATGAACGGCATCGGCGCACACGAGGTCATCATCGAGACGCCGGATCACAAGACGGAGTTGGAAGACCAGCCTGTCGAAGGCATCGCCACCGTGATGACGGCCTGCAAGGAGCGGATGCTCGACCTGCTCCGGGACGAGCGGCTGCGCTATATCCTTATGTTCAAGAACGTCGGCCGCCAGGCGGGCGCCTCGCTCAGTCATCCGCACGGCCAGATCATCGCCACGCCGATCACGCCGTCGCGCGTGAAGCGAAAACTTGAAGGCGCGCGCGAATACTACCGGCGCAAGGAGCGGTGCGTGTTTCACGACATTCTCCGGCAGGAACAGCGCGACGGCCGTCGCACCGTTTATGAAAACGGCGGCTTCCTGTCCTTTTGTCCCTACGCCGCGCGGTTTCCGTTCGAGCTGTGCATTTTGCCCAAGCGGCAGGCCGCCGACTACCACGCCATCACCGGCGAAGAAATCAACCAGCTTGCCGACGCCCTGAAGATCACGCTCAAGAAACTGGCTCTCGCGTTGAACCGGCCGCAGTATAATCTCATCCTTCACACCGCGCCCGCGCGCCGCGCCCGGCGCCGCGATTACTGGGACACGCTCGACCAGGATTTCCGCTGGCACATCGAAATCCTGCCGCGCCTGACCGAACCCGCCGGCTTCGAATGGGGCACGGGCTTCTACATCAACCCGACGCCGCCGGAAGAAAGCGCCCAGTATTTGCGCGAGCTGACGATTTGAAGTATAATCACGGTCAATTCGACCGCGCATGAGATTCTTTCGCGCTATTACCGGACTGTCGATGCTCCTGGCGTTGCTGGGGCTAATTGCCCACCAGCACGACAGCGACGAGTCGCAGGATAATTGTCCGGCAGCGGCGTGGCACAGCGGCGCGGTGCATTGCGCCAGCCCGCAAGTGGCGCTGCCGAGCCAGCCGGAACACTTCGTTGAGCTTGTCACTCCTTCCATCCCTCCCGTAGTAGCGCAAGTGCCGGCATTGTTCCGGCCTCGCGGCCCTCCTTCATTGCTCTCCTGAATCCATCACGCCGCGCGCCTGGTTTTTTGCCGGGGCGTTGCGGTTGTGACTTGCAGTAGTATTGTTTGATTCACGCCGCTTCAGGCGGCGTATGCGGAATGAGAAGGAGAAAACCGTGAGAATTTATCCCAGTGTAGTTTGTTTGATGATGGCCGTGGCGTCGTCGCTGGAGGCCACCGAGACCGCTTTCGATCCGCAACTGGTCATGAAGCAGCTTCAGGAGTTGCGGGATAACCAGCAGCGGCTTCAACAAACCATCGCCGATCAGCAGAAAACGATCGACGCGTTGCAAAAGCTGATGACTGGAACCGTCGCCAAGTCTCAACCGCCGGCGGGGCAGGGGACTGCGCCGCCGGCGCTGACTGGCGCCGGGCCAAACGGAACCCCGGAGACGGCCGCCGCCGCGGTCGCGGATACGGTGCGGCTCAAGGAATTGGAGAAGAAGGTGGATGAGTTGACCGAATCGTCAAAGAAAACATTCCCCAGCCAGTTCAACCCCGCCATCGGGTTGGTGGGCGAGACGATCTTCTCCTACGACTCGAATGGCAACAATACAACCGCCAATAACCGGCCGGGCGGATTCGACGTATATCAGCGCTCGGTGGAGATGAACCTCTCCGCATCGGTGGATCCGTTTGCGCTCGGCTATGCCGTCATCAACGGCTCGGCGGACGCGCAAACCGGCACGGCGAACATGGACGTGGAAGAGGTGGCGCTCGTGACCACCTCGCTACCGTGGGGTCTGACCGCAACGGGCGGGCGATTCTTCGCGGAGTTCGGACGCGAAGCCTACATCCACGATCACGAACTGCCGACGGTCAACCGGCCGTTGGTGCTGGATCGTTACATCGGCGGTGAGACGAGGACCGATGGCTACCAGATGAACTGGCTGCTGCCCACCGAGCATTACTGGAGCCTGACGGCCGGCGTCGGCGATGGAATGGGCGACAAGCTGGCGAACCCCGGCGTGTATCGCGAAGCCGGCGGGCTGACATATTGGGCGCACGCGGCGACGTTCTTCACTTTGACGCCGGATCTGACGTTGGAAACCGGTCTCTCCGTCATGACCACACCAAGCGAGACGGATCGCGGCGGCTCGATCACCGACCCGAATGGCGTCAGCACGGCGACGGAAAAGGAGCGGCGCGTGGGCGGCGTGGATGTGACGCTGAGTTATCAGCCGTTGCAAAACAACCAGTTCGCGGGCATCACGTGGCGGACGGAGGCGTTGCGCAGTTCGTCCCGATTCCAGTTCGATCCCAACGGCGTCCCGAATTCCGGCGACGAGACCACGCGGTTTGAGGATTCGTTCGGCCTCTACTCGTTGCTGACGGCAAAGCTCTCCCGCGCGTGGAACGTTGGCTTCGAGTTCGACTACCTCCAGAACCCGGAGAACCACCGCTACGTGACGTTCTCCTACTCGCCGTTCATCACCTGGTATCCAAGCCATTTCCAACAACTGCGGCTGCAATACACGCACTCCGACCGCGCCGGCTCCTCACTGCACGGCGACGACGCGATTTATTTGCAATGGGTCTGGATCATTGGCTCACACTCGCACGGCTTCACTGAACGCTGATCGGGAGGGACAAATATATACATGAAAAACCGAATGCTCATTTCGATGCCGTTCATCGCGGCGCTGCTGGCGCTGGCGTTGCCGGCGCAGGCGGCGGACAAAATCCGCGTCGTCACCACGCTCACCGATCTTGCCGAATGGACCCGCGCTGTTGGCGGCGATTTCGTCGAGGTTCGCAGCCTCTGCACGGGCGTCGAGGATACGCACGGTGTGCCGATGCGGCCCAGCTTTCTGCCGTTGCTGCACCGCGCAGACATGGTGGTGCTCATTGGCCTAGAGTGCGAACACGCCTTCTTGCCGGCGCTGCTCGACGTGTCGAAGAACGCGAAGATCATGAAGGGCGCGGCGGGCTACGTGGATTGCTCGGTCAACATCCCGCCGGCGGAGGCGCCGCGCACGCTGGATCGCGCCGAGGGCGACGTGCATCCGGCGGGCAACCCGCACTACAACCTCGACCCGGTGCTGGCCAAGACTGCCATCCGCAACCTCTGCGCCGCGCTGGTGGACTACGCGCCCGCGCATAAGGCGGAGTTTGAAAAGAACCGTGACACCTACCTGGCGAAGCTCGATACAAAAATCGCCGAATGGCAGCAACTGGCCCGGCCATTGAAGGGCGTGAAGTTCATCTCCTACCACAACCATTGGCCGTATTTTTCGTCGCGCTACGGTTTGCAATACGTCGGTACCATCGAGGTCAAGGCCGGCATTGACGCCACGCCGCGCCACATCACCGAATTGATTGAGATGATGAAGAAAGAGAACGTGAAGGTCGTGGTGCGCGAACCGCAGTTCCCCGAAAAGCTCCCAAAGGAAGTCGCCGCGAGGACCGGCGCGGAACTGATCAAGCTGCCGATCATGGTGGGCGGCGTGCCGGAGGCCGCGGACTACGTCGCGATGATGGATTACATCATTCTCACCTGCGTGAACGCCGCGGAGAAAGCGCATGTGGCCGCCCAATAGTTGTTGCGAGGGCCGTTCGCTTGAACGACCGTTCTCGCGGCCCGATCCAAACGAACGGACCTTTTCACCCAACCCATGAACGACATGATCATCAGCTTGGAGAACCTGACCATCGGCTACGACGCCAACGCCGTGCTCACGGGCCTCTCGCTGCAAATCCGCCGCGGCAGTTTCACCGCGCTGCTCGGCGCCAACGGCTCCGGCAAGTCCACGCTGCTCAAGACGCTTCTAGGTTTGATCCCGCCGTTGCAAGGGCGCATCACGATGGAGCCGGTCAACGGCCGGCCGTTGAACTTCGGCTTCGTCCCGCAGCAGGGGGATTTCGATCCGGTCTATCTGCTCTCCGGCTTCGAGGTCGCGCTGATGGGCGTTTACGGTCGCATCGGCGCGGGGCGTTTCGTGCCGTCGGCGGAAAAAGAATTTGTCCGCGAATGCCTGCACGCCACCGGCGCGGAGGCGTTCGCGAAGCGGCGGTTCTCGGAACTCTCCGGCGGCCAAAAGCAGCGGGTACTGATTGCCCGCGCGCTGGCGACGCGGCCGGACGCGCTGCTGCTGGATGAGCCGACCGCCGGGGTGGACACTGCGGCGACGCAGGCGGTCATGAACATGATTAGCCGCATCCATCACGAGCATCGCTTCACGGTCATCCTGGTCACGCATGACCTGCACCTCGTCCGCGAATATGCCGAGCTGGTGATCTGGCTGCACCAGGGCGAGGCGCGCATCGGCACGGTCGTCGAGTTGCTCAACCCCCAGCATCTGGCCGAAATCATGGAAATGGAGTTCCGATAAAAATGGAAACGCTGCGCACCATCTTCGATCCCGACTTCCTGCTGCGTTACGCCGTCTATACCAACTTGCTCGTCGGCCTCGGTTGTCCGCTGGTGGGCGTGTTTCTCGTGCTGCGCCGGCTGATCTTCATGGGCGTGGCGCTGCCTCAAATTTCCTCCACCGGCGTGGCCGTGGCGCTGTCCCTGCCGCTGTGGCTCGGATGGGGACATGGGGCGCATCAGGGCGAGCGCGAGCATGCGTTCGCGATCATCGGCTCGGTGGTCGCCTCGGTGCTGGCGATTCTGGTGCTGGCCTTCCTCGAACGCCGCCACCGCGGATTGTCGGAAGGGCGGCTCGGCACCGCCTACGCCGTCGCCACCGCCATCAGCATCCTGCTGCTCTCCAAAAACGCCATCGCCGAGCTGGGCTGGCTGGACCTGCTCAAAGGCGAAATCATCGCCATCTCCGGCGTGGACCTCACGGCCACGCTGGCGACGTTCTGTTTGGTGCTCGCCACACTCTGGATCTTCCACAAAGAGATGCTGCTGGTCTCCTTCGACCGCACGATGGCGGTGACACTCCGCAAAAACGTCGTCGTCTGGGACCTGGTGTTGTATTTGCTGATCGGACTGACCGTCTCCTCGGCGGTGCTGTCGGTCGGGCCGCTGGTGGCGTTTGGCTTCCTAGTCATCCCGGTGCTGACGGCGCGGGTGCTGGCGGCCAACATGCGGCAGTTCTTCGTCTTCTCCTCGCTCATCGGCGGCGCGACGGCGCTGGTGGGTTTCTGCATCGCCTACCGCTTTGATTTCCCCGTCGGGCCGACGGACGTGGCGCTCTCGGGTGTCGTCTATGCCGCCGTCTTCACCACCAAGCGGGTATTCGTCCTTTTCGCTTCTCGAAACCACGCGGGCCGGGAGCCCGTTGCCGCCAACGGGCTTTCGCATCATTAGACCAACATGCTCCGGACATCTTTCAGGGCCTCGTTGCGCCAACCTGGAGGAAAAGGCGCCGGTCCATGCCGCGCGACGCTGACAAGAATGTAAGGAGTCCCCTAGGTGAGTTTCCTAGTTCACGGCTGGAATCTGTCCTAATGACGGCGCGTGCGCGCTGGATGAGAATGGTGGGGCGCGAATATGAGTATGAGGAGATTGTTTACATTGGGACAAATACTGTCGGTGCTGGACAGGAAGAGTCGCCGCGACAAAGCCCGGTCCGCGTGGATACCTGAGTTGCCCGACCCGGCCGTGTGCGCTGCCAGGCGGATTAATGGCGGCCGTTTGGTTCTTTGCCGGGCAAATCCGGACCGCCGATGTGAATTCCTGTTGGTCTGCCGCGACTTGTTGTTTTGTGGTCACCCAAGGCGCCGGGAGATCGCCGACCGCACCCGCGACATGGAGCGCGCCGAGATATTGAACCCGCCCGTTCAAAACTAAAGTCGTTTATTCCGTCAAGCCGGAGGCAGAGCCCGCCTGCGCTTAACGCGTTATCACACAACGCGCCGGCGGCAAATGGATAGGAAAAAAGTGACGGGAGTGAAAGGAGCAACCTCATGATGAGTGCCCCAGTCGAAACCTGGGGCGGTCCTATGAAAGCCACCGGCGTGCTGGTCGGTCATCAGTCCTTTCTTCGCTCCCTGTTCGATGGAATCGAGCGGGAACTGCGCGACGTAAAAACCTCGGCGGAGGTCGCCGCGTTTGCCCAACTGGCCGAACGCATGATGAGCGATTACGGCGCGATTGAAAAAGTCCAAGACGCGCAGGGTTACTCTAATCACCAGGATTGTGTCAGTTTTCTGATCCAGGCGCAGCAAGCGCGGCCTGTCATGGAAGCCAAGAGTCTGCTCTTACTGGCGATACACATGCTGCGCGACCACGTCGTCGAGGAGGAGCAGGGGATCATGATGCCGGCTGCGGAAACGTTCCAGGCCAGGTCGCTCCAGAGCTAGGCTATTTTCCTAGGTCGTTTTACGAATCTGCCTTAGTGACGAAATGCCTGCGGCGAGAGACTTTTTTGAAAGTGGAATGACACTGTGAAAACAAACCAAATGCAATGGTGTGAAGAGCGGATGCCATGCGCGGATGAGGCGGTGCCGTTTATAACGCATTCGCTGCCCGATCCGGTGATTTGCGCCGGCAAGCAAATCATGGATAGCCGCATGGTTCTCTGCCAGGCGGACTCAGAGTGCCCATGCAAGCTCTCGTTGTTTTCGTCCGAGCTGCTCTTGTGCGCTCATCCGCGCCGGCTGGAGATTGCGGCGCGCACGCGCAGCCTGGAGCGAGAGAAGCGGGCCAGTCAACGTTGCTAGGAACGGGAGCCGCCGGTTGTTGCCGGGCCGCGTCCGCGGTGCAAAGGACGCGGGGTCGAGGAGCAGTCCTGGTATTTTGCCTGTGTCGTTGTCAGGTGGTGCCCTGGTGCCGAAGCGCGCGCGGCGGAAGATGGTGCATTTCTAAATTTGGAGCGCAGCCATGAATGGAGAATTTACACAAGTGAGCGAGTTGACGACGACGGCGAAAACATTGACCACGACTACACCCGTGCCGGCCGTGGCGCGATGGCTGCCCGACGAGAGCCGGTGCACCGCGCGGCAAGTCGCGGACAGCGACTTGATCATATGCCAGTCGGAAGCCAACCACTACTGCGAATTTGCGTTGGAATTCGGCCTCAAGCGCTTTTGCCGTCATCCCCGGCGGCTGGAAATCGCCGCACGCGCCCCGGTCGTTCATTGCGCGTAAATCCCGTGGCACTTGCTTTCGCCGGACGACGCGCCTAGACTGGGTGCGTCGAAACGATCAACCAACGAAGGAGATTTTCATGAAAGGCAACGCCAAGGTTATTGCCACGCTGAACGCGCTCTTGGCCGACGAACTGACGGCCATCAGCGAGTATATGGTGCACTCGGAGATGTGCGCCAACTGGGGCTTCGAGCGGTTGCACAAGGCGACGGAAAAGCGTGCGATTGACGAGATGAAGCACGCGGAAAAGCTGATCGGCCGGATTCTTTTCCTGGAAGGCACGCCGGTGGTCAGCCGCCTCAACAAAATGAACATCGGCGCGGACGTGCCCGCGCAATTGAGTGACGACCACGAGGCGGAGGCCGGCGCGATCAAGGCTTACAATAGCGCCATCGCCCAGGCCGCCGAGTTGGGCGACAACGGCACGCGCGAGCTGTTCGAGCACATTCTCAAGGACGAGGAGGACCATATTGACTGGCTCGAAGCGCAGGTCGACCAGATCAAGCAGATGGATTTGCAGGCGTTTCTCGCGGAGCAGTTGCGCGCGTAGGGCCGCCGAGAGAGCAGGGCAGGGACGACGGGTGAGCACTCGCGTCGGTGGGCTCTGGACTTTCGCGTCACGTCAGCTACATTTCCAAACTTTATGCCACTACACGTCGCCTTCTTCTGGCACATGCACCAGCCGGATTATGTGGACCCGGACCGTCGGATGGCGATGTTGCCGTGGGTGCGCCTGCACGCGGCCAAGGGTTACTACGACATGGCGCGGCTGGCGAAAGAATTCCCGGCGGTGCCGCTCACGTTCAACCTGACGCCCGTGCTGGTAAAGCAGATGCTGGAGCTGCAACGCGGCGAGGTGCAGGACGCGTGGCTGGAGTTGTCCCGGGCGCCGGCGGACCGGCTGACGCCGGAACAGCAGCAGGAGTTGCTGCGGCATTTTTTCAGCCTGTCGCACCAAAACATGCTGCGTCCCTATCCGCGCTACGCGGAGCTGTGGGAAATGCGCGGCCCGGAGAGCCGGCCGGAAGCGCTGGCAGAGGCCGCGCGGCATTTCCTGGCGGCCGACTGGCGGGACTTGCAGGTGTGGTTCAACCTGGCGTGGTGCGGCTACTTCGCGGTGCGCGACATTCCGGAACTGGCGGCAC
Organism: uncultured bacterium; assembly: GCA_903870275.1. Classification (GTDB taxonomy): domain Bacteria; phylum Verrucomicrobiota; class Verrucomicrobiia; order CAIQCK01; family CAIQCK01; genus CAIQCK01. The sequence goes on from CAIQCK010000086.1 coordinate 17,697, forward strand.
TGCGCCGGAAGGGACGCAATTTTACCGAGACCGACAAACGGCTTGTGCTCGACGCGCATTTGGAACTGGTGCGGCGCTCGCTGGCGGAATACCGCGAGTTGAACATGGCCGGGCGCATCGAGGTGACCGCCAGCCCGTTTTATCACCCGATCATGCCGCTGGTGTATAACACCGACTTTACCCGGCGGTGCATGCCGGACACGCCGTTGCCAACGACGTTTTCGTTCCCGGAGGACGTGCGAGAACACCTGGAGCGGGCGGCGCGGTTTCACGAGGAAGTGTTTGGAAAACGGCCGACGGGCTTGTGGCCGTCAGAAGGCTCGGTCTGCCCGGAGCTGGCACCACTCGTGCGTGCGGCGGGCTTCGAGTGGATGGCCACCGACGAGGAGATTTTGTTCCGGTCGCTCCAAATGATGCGCGGCAACCGCACGCCGGTGCAGCGCGAGGAGTTGTTCCGTCCGTATCTGTTGAAGCATGGCGATGCCAGCGTCGGGATGTGTTTCCGCGACCGCGGACTGTCGGACTTCATCGGGTTCACGGCGGCGCGGCAACGGCCCGAGGACGCGGCGCGGTATTTGACCGAGTCGCTGGGCGCGATCGCGATGCGCGTGATGGAGCCGGATGCGCTGGCGGTGGTCCTGCTCGACGGCGAAAACGCGTGGGAATCCTTCCCGGACGGCGGCGAGACTTTTTTGCGGAACCTCTATGGCGCGCTGGCCAACGACCGGCGGTTCAAGCCGGTGACGCTGACGGAATATTTCCGCCAGCATCCGCCGCAGAAGGAACTGACGACGCTCTATACCGGCTCGTGGATTTACGCGAATTTCGACATCTGGATCGGCGACCAAGAGGAGAACCGGGCGTGGGATCTGCTGCGCGAAGCCCGGCATGTGTTTTCCCAGGTGAAGGACTCGCTGCCGGAACCGGCGCGCAAGGCCGCGCTGCAATCGTTGCTGGCGGCCGAGGGCAGCGACTGGTTTTGGTGGTATGGGCCGGAGTTCCAAATCGAGGACAAGCCGCTGTTCGACGACCTTTTCCGCCGGCATGTGCGCTGCGCCTATCGCGCGATGGGCCGTCCGGTGCCGCCTGCGGTGGACAAGTCGCTGCTCACGGTTGGCCCGGTGCGGGCCTACCAGGAACCGCGCGACTTCATCACGCCCACCATTGATGGCCGCCGGACGTCGTATTACGAATGGCTGGGCGCGGGCGTTTACCGCGGCGGCGCCGGCCAGCACGCCATGGCGAAGTCGGCGGATTTGGTCAAGGAGATCTGGTTCGGTTTCGACAAGGCGAACTTTTATTTCTGTCTGCAATGGACGGGCACCCCGCCGCTGCCCGGCGGCGACGCCGTTCGCATACGGTTCTCATCGCCAGCGAACGCGGAACTTTGGATTGGAGACCTGCGAACGAAGACCGGCAAGGCTGTCAGCCAGGAGCTGAGAGGGGACTGGCCCCACAAGCAGACGGGCGACGGCAGGACGGTCGAGGCGGCCCATGACAAGATGCTGGAGGTGGCCGTGCCGCTTGAATTTTTTGGGCTCAAACCGGGCGAGAGGCTTGGTTTCAACGTTTGCGTGGAGAACAAGGGCCATACGCAGGAACAGCATCCCGGCGAGGGCGAGATCGAGCTAAAGGTGCCGGACGCAGCGTTTTCGGGCCAGAGTTGGCTGGTTTGACACAAGGCGGGGGTTCTTAACGGAAGAGGAGATGACAATTTCGCCTTCGCCGGCTATTTAAAGTATCATAATACATATTGTGCGACATAATATATGAGCTGAAAAGGACCTGAATTTAGCCTGAATTGATGAAACGCCCGCGAACCATTAATTTGCCAGCCCAAACCGCCGTGTGAAAGGCCAATAAAGAAGAAACGCCCTGCCCACCAGATTCGCGTGCGGAACGGTGCCAAAGTATCGGCTGTCCGCGCTATTCGCGCTGTTGTCGCCGAGCGCAAAATACTGGTCCTTCGGGACCTCAAACTTGTCACCCGGCACGCTTAGATGGTTCGCGGCATCGGGATTCGTATAACCGTGGTAGCCGTCCTTCAAAGACATTACCCGGACAAAACCCGGCTCGGCCGCCCGCTGGCCGCTCACGAACAGTTCCGGCTCCTTGATCTGCAACACGTCGCCTCCCACGCCAGCCAGGCGTTTGATGTAGAACTCGCCGCGCGTTCCGGGCAGGTCCCGGGTCTCAAACACAAACACTTCACCACGCTGTGGCCGCCGGAAGTTGTAGCTGACCTTGTCCACGAAGATATGGTCGCCATTGTTGACCACGCACCGCACAATCGGCTCGCCGCGGTGGAAGGTCCGACCCCAACTCAACCCAAGCGCTTTCTCCGCCTTTCTGAAACTATCAGAGTCAACGGCCAGCGTATAATCCCGTCCACCGACCGTGAGGACCGTCTTCTCAAACGGCCACTCAAACGGCCCGATATGCTGTTTAAACGGGTTGACGTAGTTTAGTTGGCCATCTTCTTCGCAAATCGCCTCAACATACGTCCGGCCAAGAAAAACCTTCTCCAAAACACGTTGCGGCAACATCGGAACCTTCTCGTCCGGCCCCAACGGCTCGATGTGGACACCAAACAACGTCGGCTGCATCGAGCCAGTGGGAATCTTGAAGGGCTGAAGGAAGAACGTGCGGATGCCGCCCCAGGCCACCACGGCAGCCACCAGGCCGATTTCAATCGCCTCCCGCCACTGTGCGTGCTTCGGCGTCGGGAAGAGCTTCGCGCACGCCCGGTCAAGGCGGTTCATGCCCTGCCCAATCTCGTCGATCGTGCCGCGGCGGGCTGCGTCAAACTCGCCGATGGCCTTCTCCGCGGCTTTGACTTTGTCCGATTCCATGATGTCGCGATGCGTCGCCAGCAGCCGGCGGACGTGTTTCGACACTTCGGCCGCGCGCTTGCGGGCGCGGTGCTGACGCCACCAACTGAACGGCGGGACTTCCAAAATGCTCTTCATGACGATTTCAAAACGGTGATGAACGCCTCCTGCGGGATGTTCACCTTCCCTATCTGCTTCATCCGTTTTTTGCCTTCCTTTTGTTTCTCCAGCAGCTTGCGTTTGCGCGAGATGTCGCCGCCGTAGCACTTCGCCGTCACGTTCTTGCCGACGGAGCCGATGGTTTCGCGCGCAACGATTTTGCCGCCGATGGCCGCCTGGATCGGCACGGCGAAAAGCTGTCTCGGAATGACTTCCTTCAATTTTTCCGCGAGCATCCGGCCGCGGCTTTCGGACTTGCTGCGGTGGACGACACTGGAAAACGCATCCATGATTTCGCCGTTGATGAGCATATCGAGCTTCACCAACTCGCTATCGCGATAGCCGGCGTATTCGTAATCCATCGAGCCGTAGCCGCGCGTGATCGTCTTCAGCTTGTCCACGAAGTCCACGAGGATCTCGTTCAACGGCAGCTCGCAGGTCATCATCACGCGACGGATGTCGAGCGTTTCAGTGTGTTTCACCACACCGCGTTTCTCGGCCACGAGCGCCATCACATCGCCGATCATCTCGTTCGGGCAGATGATGAACGACCGGATGAACGGCTCCTCGGTTTTTTGCAAATATGTCGGGTCCGGCCAGTTCGCCGGGTTATCCACTTCCTTCGTCGTGCCATCGGTCAGCGTCACGCGATAGACCACGCTCGGATACGTGGCGATGATGTCCATGTTGTATTCGCGCTGCAACCGCTCCTGCACGATCTCCATGTGCAGCAGGCCCAGAAACCCGCACCGGAACCCGAAGCCGAGCGCCGCGCTGCTTTCGCTCTGATAAACGAACGACGAGTCGTTGAGTCGCAGCTTGGCCATGCTCGCCTTCAGCGCCTCGTAATCGGCCGTGTTGATCGGATAAATCCCGCTGAACACCATCGGATGGACTTCCGCGTAGCCCGGCAACGGTTGGGCAATCGGCCGGCGCGAATCCGTCACGGTGTCACCAATTTTCACGTCCGCGATGGACTTGATGTTGGCCACGATGTAACCCACGTCCCCTGCCCCAAGTTTCGGCCGCGGCATCGGCTTGGGCGTGAACACGCCGACTTCCTTCACGTCAAAAGTATGGCCAGACATCATCAACTTGATTTGCGAACCGGTCTCGAGCACGCCGCCAAACACGCGCACATAGACAACGACACCCCTATAGCTGTCGAACACGGAATCAAAGACCAGCGCGGCGAGTTGTTCGATCTGCGCAGCGTGGGACTTGGAACGTGGAGCCTGGAGCACAGGCCGCGCACCGTTTGATGTCGTTGCTGGAACGCTCGACGCTCCTGCCTCGACCATCATCAGCGGCTTCGGAGGCGGCACACGTTTGATGACCGCTTCCAGAATCTCATGGATGCCAATCCCCTGCTTGGCGCTGGCGAGAATCGCTTCCTCGGCGGGAATGGCGAGGATGTCCTCCAACTGCTTCTTGACCTGCTCCACGTCCGCCTGCGGCAGATCAATCTTGTTGATGATCGGGATGATGGTCAGGTTTTGTTTCAGCGCGAGGTGCAGATTGGCCACCGTCTGCGCTTCCACGCCCTGCCCCGCGTCCACGATGAGCAACGCGCCTTCGCAGGCGTTGAGGCTGCGCGAGACTTCGTAGGAGAAATCCACGTGTCCCGGCGTATCAATCAGGTTGAAAATGTAGTCCTGCCCGTCGTCGCCATGGTAGCGCATCGTCACCGGGTGCATCTTGATCGTAATGCCCCGCTCCCGCTCCAGGTCCATTGAGTCCAGATGCTGTTCTTCCAGATCGCGGTCGGCGATCGTCGAGGTCGCCTGCAACAGGCGGTCGCTCAACGTGGTCTTGCCGTGGTCCACGTGGGCAATGATGCAAAAGTTACGTATCTTCGATGTATCCATGAAAAAAGTCGCGAAACGATAGCCCCCACACGCAACGCGACGCAAGAGGTGTTTTTGAAAACTCCCCTACCCCTGTCATCTTCGGCACCGCATTCCGCTCCTGCACCGTTAGTTTCACTGTTTTCATAGGGCATCCGCTGGCCGCTTCCAACCCGAAGGGTTGATGGAGCGTAGCCGGAGGCCGGAGGCCGCGAGACCCTCCGGAATGCCCGGCCATCGAAAGCACCCCGCAGGAGTGCCAGACAGGAGTGTTGCGCCGGGTCACACCGAAAAGGGAGCAAATCGTCGCGCAGACGCGCTAAACCACCAGACCTGCGGGCGCTATACCTCGACGGCCTCGGGCCGGCGTTCAGTCGCCAAAGAGCTGGCGGAAATCTCCGCCTCCGTCTGACGGCCGCGGCTGAGCAGACTCACGCCCGCGCTCTCGGCCAACGACCGCATTCCCCGCACCCAACCCGATTTGTCCTCGCCATCATGCAAAAGGAATAAGGCGCGCGGCATGCGGCTGATTTCATTCAGCCAGTGGGTCAGCCACCACTTCCCGTCAGACACACTACGGACGGCGTCGTGGACGGAGATGATCACGAAATCAACCATGGCGGCTCCCTCGCAGACCGGCAAGCCTGCCATCTGAGCCACGGTCATCGACGTGATCGCATACGGGATGTCCGACCCCATTTCGTCGAAGATGGCCTGCAACATGTTTCGGGCGCGCGTTTCCGTGGCCTTATCCTCGTAAATGACCACGGCGTTGCATCCCCGACTCGGTTTACAAGTGGCGTCTTCCACTCGGTTTTCCATAAAGCGCTCCTGGTTGTTAAGCTCCATGCAGGAACGCTACATGTGGAAGACCGCGTGCGCCATCGGAGCAAAACTAAAACTGGGGTAGGAAAACTCCTTACCTGGACGGCGCACCGTTTCGCGGCGGGTGAAGGGCAAGAAGTTAAGCCGGAAAACAAAGCTGATCTGCCACGGATGGCGGCGCTGCGTTATCGCGCCGCCAAAGTCACCAAATCCGTGTCCCGATGCAACCATGCCTCGCCGAGCTTCTCCAGCGACTCTGGCTCAAACGTCTTCTCGGCCAGTGGAATGACAACCTGCTCCTCGACATCGAAATGGCGCTGCAACGCAGTGATCGCCACCGACAACAACGACCTGGCATCCCGTCCCGGCGGCGGCCGCCCTACCCTTTCGAGCATATCGAGATATTCCTCGTGTTTGGTGTAAAACTGCTGAAACTGGCCTTTCTCCAACAAGAGAGAGTCCAGCGGCGCAAACAGCATGTTCGACTCCGCCTCGGCGTGGTCGCGTATCAATCCCTCCACGACCTTGGCGAGCGACACAATCACCTCGGTTGTCTCCGCCTCGCCCATCGCACGCTCGACTTCTTTGAACACGGAGCGAAGCATTGCATGGTGACTGACCAGCATTTCGGTGACTTTCATAAATGCGTTTTCATTCCCCGTCCTCGGATAGCCACATAAGACTAGTAGGTCCCGCTCCATTGTCAAACCAGGCGGCTGCTGGCAGGCCCGAGCGCGCAAAGTTGCCCGCTTCCCGTAAAAAATGAAACGGCCGCGCTCTTGCGAACGCGGCCGTTTCAAGATGAGGGTTGATGCCGACGCTTACTTGGCGGCTTTCTTGAGAGCCTCGGCCTTGTCGGTGCGCTCCCACGTGAGGGAGTCGAGGTCGTCAATCTTGCCAAAGTGGCCGTAGTTGGTCGTCTTGCGGTAGATCGGGCGCAGCAGGTTGAGTTGCTTGACGATGTTGGCAGGCTTGAAGCTGAAGACTTCCTGAACCGCTTTCTCGATTTTGTCGTCGCTGATCTTGCCGGTGCCGAAGGTGTGAACCATGACGCTGACCGGCTCCGGGTGGCCAATGGCGTAGGCGAACTGGATTTCGCAATGGTCGGCCAGGCCCGCGGCGACGATGTTCTTGGCCACGTAGCGACCCATGTAGGCGGCGCTGCGATCCACTTTGCTGGGGTCCTTGCCGGAGAACGCGCCGCCGCCGTGACGGCCCATGCCGCCGTAGGTGTCCACGATGATCTTGCGACCAGTGAGACCGCTGTCGCCTTCGGGACCGCCGACGACGAACCGGCCGGTGGGGTTGACGAGGTAACGGGTCTTTTTATCGAGGAGTTTCGCCGGGAGGGTCTTCTTGATGATCTGCTCGATGATGACCTTCTCGATCTCGGCGTGTTTGACACAATCGCAGTGCTGGTTGGAGATGACGACGGTGTCAATGCGGACGGGGCGCAAACCCTCGTATTCGACACTGACCTGGGTTTTGCCATCGGGGCGGAGCCACTTGATAGCGCCGCTGCGCCGGGCCTCGCGGAGGGCCTTGCCGAGGTTATGGGCATACATGATCGGCGCCGGCATCAATTCCGGCGTCTCGATGCAGGCGTAGCCGAACATGAGGCCCTGATCGCCCGCGCCCTGCTCGGCGGTCTTCTTGCCTTCGACAGCGCGGTCATCCACGCCTTGGGCGATGTCAGGGCTTTGTTTGATGAGGGCGCAGGTGACAAAACAATCCTCGTCGTTGAAAACAGTGCTGACATCCTTGGTGTAGCCGATCTCGCGCACGGCCTCGCGGACGATCTTGACGTAGTCGAGGTTCGCCTTGGTGGTGATTTCACCGGCGAGAACAACGAGGTTGGACTTCGCCAGCGTCTCGCACGCGACGCGGCTCTTCGGGTCCTGCGCAAGGCAGGCGTCGAGAACGGAATCGCTGATCGTATCGCACACCTTGTCAGGATGACCTTCGGTGACCGACTCTGAACTAAAAATGTAACGACGGCTCAAGTGCATGTTCTGTTTTATTCCTTTGCTTGGTGCTACTGCTTTCGCGCGAACTCGCGGTTGGCCTGCTCCAGCGTTTCCTTGGAGCCGATGTCCAGCCAACGACCGTGAATCTGATACGTATAAACCGGCACCTGCTTATAGAGCCAGCTAATGTATCGGCCCGGCTGGTCGGGGTTGTTCCCTTCCTCCAGGTAGCGAGCGACCAGTTTAATGGTATTTCGCGGGAAATAGTAAAGACAAATTGCGGTGACCGTGCTGGTCGCGTTCGGGTCCTTCTCAACGAACAGCACAACCCGGCCGTCCGGCGCCATCTGGATGTTGGCATACTTCTTGCGCACTTCTTCGAGGTTGCCCACGTCGTACGTGATGACGGTCGGCTGGTCTTTGGCCGCATTGCGCCGGGCCGCCGCCAGAAAGCCGTCGGCGCTCTCCTCAAAAAGATTGTCGCCAGCCACGACGATGAGGTCGTCGTCGAGCTGGGTGTCTTTGATAACCAGATGGATGTCGCCGATGGCTCCGAGTTTATCCTTGTCGCTGGTGGTGCGATCGTTGATTACCTCGATCGGCGCGCGCGGGTGCCGCGTGGTGTAGCCGCAGGCCCAATGAGCGAAGTCGCCCGCGAACTTCGCATTGGTCACGACGTAAATGCGGTCCACGTCGCCGCGGTCGGCGAACTTGTCGAGCAGGTGCTCGATCATCGGCCTACCCGCCACGTCCAGCAGCGGTTTGGCTTTATTCAACGTCAACGGGTAGAGCCGCGTCGCGTAACCCGCGGCCAGGACGAGTAGTTTCATTGGGGGGATTTTTCCGGTTTGACCAGTTCGACAAGATCCGGCGCGGCAGACCGGATGAAAGCTTCCAGCAAAACGACCGCCTCGCCGGCCGTGCCGCATCGCAGGGCCTGCTCGGCCAGCGATTGGGCCTCGGGCATTGTGAGACTGCGAATGACGTATTTCACCGCCGGCAACGCCACCGCGCTCACGCTCAGTTCGTTCACGCCCAAACCTATCAGCAACGGCACCATTATCGGGTCGCCTGCCATCTCACCGCACACGCCGACCCAAATGTTGCGGGCGCGGGCGGCGGCCACGACGTTCTTGATGAGGCGCAGGATCGCCGGATGCGCCGGCTCGTAAAGGTGCGCCACCCGCTCGTTGCCGCGATCCACGGCCATGCTGTATTGAACCAGGTCGTTGGTGCCGATGGAAAAAAACGCCGCGTGTTCCGCCAGCACGTCCGCGATCATCGCTGCGCTGGGCACCTCGATCATCAAGCCGACTTCCATCTGGTCGCTGAAGGGCTTGCCCTCGCGGCGCAGTTCCTCGCGGCAGATGTTCAGCAATTCGTTGGCGCGCTTGACCTCCTGCAGGTCGCTGATCATCGGATACATCATCTTGACGTTGCCCTCCGCGCTGGCCCGAAGGATGGCGCGCAGTTGCGTCTTGAACATCTCCGGCTGGTCGAGGCAAAACCGGACGCCGCGCCAGCCTAGGAACGGGTTCGCCTCGCGCGAATGCTCGCTGCCGTGGAGGATCTTGTCGCCGCCGACGTCCAGCGTGCGAATGATCACCTCGTGCGGTTTCATGGCCACCGCGACATTGCGATAAGCGGCGAACTGCTCTTCCTCGGTCGGAAATCCCTCGCGGTTGAGGAACAAAAACTCCGTGCGGTAAAGGCCCACGCCTTGCGCGCCGTGCTCGATCGCCATCTGGACTTCTTCTTCCAGTTCGATGTTCGAGCCAAGCCGGATGGCGCAGCCGTCGCGCGTACAGGCCGGTTCGTGGCGGAGCTGGCGCAAACGCTCCTCGATGCTATGCCAGCGGATTTCGATCTGGCCGTATTCGTAGAGCGTCTGCTTGGTTGGATTGACGATGAGCAGGCCGGTATAGCCGTCCAGCAGCGCCTCCTGCCCGCTGGCAATCTGCCGGCCGATTTCATGAAGCCCGACGACGGCCGGAATGCCCTGCGAGCGCGCCAGGATGGCCGTGTGCGACGTTCGGCTGCCCATCTCCGTGGCAAAGCCCAGAACCTTGGCGCGGTCCATCAACGCCGTGTCCGACGGCGACAGGTCCGCCGCCAGCACGATCCGCGGGCCGGGCAGCCGCTGGAGTTCGTCGTGCTCCGCGCCCATGAGGTTGCGCAGGATGCGGCGCGAAACGTCCCGGACATCCGCGGCGCGTTCGCGCAGGTAGGTGTCTTCGAGCCTGGCCAACGCCTGGGTGTATTGGTCGGCCACTTCGCTCAGGATGAACTCGACGTTGAGCTTCTCGGTCTTGAGGCGCTTGAAGACCTGCTCCATCAGCATCGGGTCATCCAGGACGAGCAGGTGCGCGTCGAAGATGCCAGGCTTGTCGTCGCCCATCTCCTTGCCGAGACGTTGGGGAATCTCGATGAGTTGCTGGCGCGTCTTGATGACCGCCTGCTCCAGCCTCACAAATTCACCGGAGACGTCCTCGTCCCGCACCGAGCGCCGCTCGATCACATCTTCATGGGGCCGATAAACGTAAATCGTTCCGCGGGCAACGCCGGGTGAAACGGCAATGCCGCGATAGATGCTCTCAGTTTTGGGCGACTCAGGATCGCTCATGCTCTTGCGCCGTCACAACGGCCCGCTCTAATTCCATCGAAACGCCGCGCTCCTCGGCGCCGGCTGTCAGTCTTCATTGAATTTATCGTCAAACAGCTTTGCCAACTCCGTCAGCGCCTTGTCGGCATCCCGGCCGTCGGCGGTGATGACCAGCTTCGTGCCCTGCCCTGCCGCCAGCATCAACAGGCCGATGATGGACTTGCCGTTCACAACTTCGCCATCTTTCTCGACAACGATCTCACAACCGAACTTGCCTGCCGTCTTGACGAACAGCGCCGCCGGCCGGGCGTGGATGCCTTGCTTGTTGATAACCGCGACTTCCCGCTTCAACGAACGCCGCTGTTCGTCTCCGCCACTTGCTGCTGGTTTCATTTTTTGGCCTCGCCGCGCATCCTAGCGATCAACCGGTTGTTAAATTCTTTCGCTGTATTGTGACCCATCGTTTTCAGTTTCTGATCGAGCGCCGCCACTTCGACCAACCGCGCCAAGTCGCGTCCAGGACTGACCGGTATGCACACATGCGGCACTCGAATGCCCAGGATTTCATGGAACTCCTGTTCCATGCCCACGCGCTCGATATCCTCCATCTTGTGCGGGTCTTGCAGCGTCACCACGAGGTCAATGCGCTTCTCGATCCGAATCGCGCCCACGCCAAAAACCCGGCACACGTCAATCAGGCCCAAGCCGCGCACTTCCATCAGATAGCGGGTTTCCTCCGGGCTGCTCGCCATCAACTCCCGACCGTCCAGCACGTAAACGCGCGTGACATCGTCACTCACCAGACTGTAACCGCGCTCCAGCAGCGCCAGCGCGCACTCGCTTTTGCCGACGCCGCTCTCGCCCTTGATTAACACGCCGATTCCAAGGATGTCAACCATCGTGCCGTGCTCGGTGATCTTCGGCGCAAACTCCATGTCCAGCATCAAGGTCGCCGAGTTGATCAGCGGCCCCGTCACCAGCGGCGAGCGAAACAACGGCACCCGATACGCGTCCGCTTCCTCCAAAAACTCGCTCAAGGGACGGATGTTGCGCGAAAACACCACACACGGAACCCGCCGCTGGAAGAAATCCTGGATGCGCCGCCGCCGCTCGCCGGTGGAGAGCGACTTCAGGTAAAACGTCTCGGCCTTTCCGACGACCTGCACGCGCATCCAGGCGAAGTAACGGAAAAATCCCGCAAGCGCCAGGCCCGGGCGGTTGACCGTGGCCTCACGGATCTTCCGGTCCAAGCCGGCCTCGCCGGCTTCCAGTTTCAATCCGAGCTGCCGTCCATACGCGGTGTAGAACGCCTCCGCGCTGATCGCCCGGACCGTGATTGGCTTCGCTTCCATCAGCAACTCAGGCTACCTGCGGATCAATCAATCCAAAGTCGCCGTTCTTGCGCCGATACAGAACGTTCACACGCTGATTCTCGGCGTTCTGAAACACCAGAAACACCTTCGGCGACAGCTCCAGTTGCAGCACCGCCTCGTCCACAAACATCGGCTTGACCGTGAATTGCTCCGTGCGCAACACATGATGCGTGATGTCCGATTCTGCGTCCTCGGCACCCTCCGTCTCGATCACGTGCAACGGCACGGCCTGCTCGATGCCCCGTCGCGGCTGGTGCCGCTGAATCTTCGTCTTCGCCTTGCGCAATTGGCGCATCAGCTTGCCCACCACCTGGTCAATCGAGGCATACATGTCCTCGCTGACCTCCTGCGCCTCAATGGTGATGTGGTTGTTGCAATGCAGAATCACTTCGGCGATGTGCCGGTATTTCTCCACATCCAAAATCACCTGGGCGTTCAGGATTCGAGGATAATCGAAGCCGATGTGGTTGATCTTCTTGCGCGCGTATTCCTTGATCGCTTCCGTCACTCCAACGTGCCGGCCCGTAACCGAGATTTCGGGTTCCGTATGCGTGTGAGCCTGAGTATGCGGCATGATCTTGTCTCCTTTGTTGTTTGATTCGCGGACTGTGTTACATGTTGAACTCTGGACCCAAGTAAAGCTTACGACTCGTTGGGTCATTAATCAAAAAATCGCTGGTGCCCTCGCTGACCACCTTGCCCTGGTAAATCAGATACGCCCGGTCCACAATGGACAACGTCTCGCGGACGTTGTGGTCCGTGATCAGCAGCGCGAGGCCCTTGTCGCGCAGCCTTTTGATGATTTGCTGCACTTCATAGACCGCGATCGGGTCCACGCCGCTGAACGGTTCGTCGAGCAATAACAGCTTTGGCGATGTCACCAACGCGCGGGTGATCTCCAGCCGGCGCCGCTCGCCGCCGGAAAGCGTGTAGGCCTTGTGCTTGGCCAGCGCGGCAATGTCGAGTTCTTCCAGCAGATATTGAAGGCGCAGTTTCCTTTCACGCGCCGGGATCGGCAGCGTCTCCAGGATCGCCATGATGTTTTCCTCAACCGTCAGTTTGCGAAAAATCGAAGGTTCCTGCGACAGGTAGCCAACGCCCACGCGAGCGCGCCGATACATCGGCAACCGCGTGATGTCGCGCCCCTCGAACAACACCTTCCCTGTCGTCGGCCGCAGCAGACCCACGATCATGTAGAAGCTCGTCGTCTTGCCGGCGCCGTTCGGCCCGAGCAAGCCCACCACTTCGCCGCGGCTGACGCCGATGTCCACGCCGTTGACGACGCGCTTGCCTCGGTAGGCCTTGACCAGCCCTTTGGTTTGTAGAACCTGTTCCATCCGGCCGTTGACTATGGATTCGGTGTGGACTGCGGTTTCGGTGGGGCCTGCGGTTGTACGGGCGGCGGAAACAACCCTTTTTTGCGGCCGCCGCCCTGCCCCGGCAGGATCATGCGCGGCCGGCCTTTCACCTGCGTCGTGCCTTTGGCCATGTCGTAAATCACCGTTTCGCCAGTCACGATGCCCTGGTCGTTCTGCACCTGCGCCGCGCCGCTCAGCACCACCGTCCGGTCCGCCGCGGTGTAAACGGCTTCGTCGGCAATCGCTTTGCTGCCTTCCTGCGCGATCACCACGCCACCGCTGGACTCAATCCGCTTCACGCCGTTCTCGTTGTCGCCTTGTTGCGTCAGGTAAACAACCATCTTGTCGGCTGTCATCGTTCCCTGAGGATCCACGACCTTCACGTGACCGGTGAAGGTCGCAACCTTCCGCTCCATGTCCATCACCAAATCGTCCGACGTGATCACGGTGGACTGAGCCAGCGGCACGGACCGCTTGGCTTGCGCAGTGTCAGGCGGCCGCAGCCGCACTGCCCCGGGCGGCGGTGCCGGCTCCGGGACCAGTGGCAGCATGGGGACCGCCGGCGGCGGCAGCGGCACCGGGCTGTTCTGCGCCCCGGCGTTGACGCTGCTCAACACGCCTGCCAAAACCATCCACAAACAATTTTGCCATCTCATCAATTTCATTTCGCGCCCGTTGTCGGAAAGGCCATGCCCTTCCGGTTCAAAATCGTCATTGTCGCGTCGGTGCGGATCCGCATCCGGTTGTCGGTCGAGCTCCAGTCAAAACCCGTTCCCGTCACCACCATGTTCGTCGCCACAATCTTCACCGCGTCTTCTGAAGCCGCGGTCTTGGCCGTGCGATCGAACAGGCACACCGGCGAATAGATCGTGGCATCCACCGCGCCATTTTGATAAAGCTCCAGCTTCATGACGTGCACTTCGACCTTGCCGCCGACCAGCTCCACGCGCGCCGTTTCGCCAAACATCCGCCAAGTCAACTGACCGTCCGGGCCGTATTCCGGCACCATGAACCCTTTCAAGTTCCCGGCATCGGTCTGTGGAACCAGAGCTGGCCCGCGCAGCGCGGGCGCGTTGGTCTGCGCCTGACCCACCAGCGCGGCCAGCGCCACCATCGCCGCAAGTATCACCAACCATCGTTTCATTGGACCTTGATTACGTATTGGCTGACCAGTTTACGCCACAAACCCTGACTCTTCAAAATTAACTCGATCACTTCGCGCACCGCTCCCTCTCCGCCGGCCTTGCGCGTGACGTAGGCGGCCAGCCGCCGGATCTCCGGCACGGCGTTGGCCACCGCCACGGGCAAGCCGACGGCGTTCATGACGGGCGCGTCCACCAAGTCGTCGCCCACGAAACAAACGCGGTCAAGCCCAATACCCAGTCCCGCCGCCATCTGCTCCGCCACTTTCAGTTTGGGCGGCGGCGGCTTCTGTCCCGGGGCCGGCTGCGAAACCAAGCCAATGCCCAACTCCCTGGCGCGCCGACTCGTGACAGATGAAAACCGGCTCGAAACCCAGCCCACGTGCAACCCGCCACGGGCCGCCATTTTCATACCATGCCCGTCTTGAATGTGAAAAGCCTTTAGTTCCACGCCCACCGAACGCCCACCGGGGGCGACCGCGTCGCCGATGTAAACGCGCCCGTCCGTCAGCACACCGTCCACGTCCAGCAACAGCAGCCGGACCCGGCGCGCTTTAGCGGAGAGATTTTTGGATGGCACAGAGTGTTTCCAGAACGCCGCGCATATCGCGCAGCGGAATCATATTGGGGCCGTCGCTAAGCGCTGCCGCCGGGTCCGGATGCGTTTCGAAGAACACCCCGTCGCAGCCCGCTGCCACCGCCGCGCGCGCCAGCACCGGCGCGAAACGCGCGTCGCCACCGCTGCGGTCGCCCGCGCCGCCGGGCACCTGCACGCTGTGCGTGGCGTCGAAGATCACCGGATAACCGAACGCGCGCATGATCGGCAACGACCGCATGTCGGCCACGAGATTGTTGTAACCGAACGTCGTCCCGCGCTCCGTCAGCAGCAACCGCCGGCAACCGGCACCCACGATTTTGTTCACGACGTTTGCCATGTCGCCCGGCGCGAGAAACTGGCCCTTCTTCACGTTCACCGCGCGCCCCGAACGGGCCACCGCCAGCAATAAATCCGTCTGCCGGCACAAAAACGCCGGCACTTGCAGCACGTCGCACACTTCCGCGGCGGCACCGATTTCCGCCTCGGTGTGCACGTCGGTCAACACCGGCACGCCGACCGCCGACTTCACCTTGGACAAAACTTTCAGCCCTTCTCTCAAACCAGGTCCACGGAAAGACCGGCCTGAAGACCGATTCGCCTTGTCGTAGCTGGCCTTGAAAATGAACGGCATTCGCAACCGCTGGGCCAGCACGCAAAGTTTTTCAGCAACGCGCAGGCAAAGCACTTCGCTTTCGATCACGCACGGCCCCGCGATAAGCGTCAGCGCCGGTCCGCCCACGCGAACCGCGCCGATGGTGACCACGCTTGCGTTTGTTTTGCCGGCCGCCGTCACGCTTGTTTCCGTTTCAACGCCGCCGCGACGAAACCCCGGAACAGCGGGTGCGGCCGATGCGGTTTGCTCTTGAATTCCGGGTGGAACTGGCTCGCCACGAAAAAGGGATGGTTTTTGTGCTCGATCAGTTCCACCAATTCGCCGTCCAGTGTCGTGCCTGCCAGCACGAGGCCGCTGTCGGCGAGCTGCTGGCGGTAGTCGTTGTTGAACTCGTAGCGATGCCGGTGCCGCTCGCTGACAATCTCAGTGCCATACAGCTTCCGCGACGTCGTAGCCGGCGCCAGCCGGCACCATTGCGCCCCGAGCCGCATCGTGGCCCCCATTTTCTTCACGCTCTTCTGTTCTTCGAGCAGACAGATCACCGGATGCGGCGACTTCGGGTCGAACTCGGTCGAATGCGCGTTCTTCAATCCGCAAACGTTGCGCGCAAATTCGATCGTCGCAATTTGCATGCCGAGGCACAGACCGAGATACGGCACCTTGTTCTCTCTCGCGAACTTCGCCGCCTCGATTTTTCCCTCAATGCCGCGGTTGCCGAATCCACCCGGCACGAGGATGCCCGATATGCCGCGCAAATACTTCGCTGCGCCGTCGTGCTCGATGTCTTCCGCGTCCACCTTGACGATTTCCACGCCGGCGTTGTTACCGATGCCGCCGTGACATACCGCCTCATAAACGCTCTTGTAGGCGTCCTGCAAGCCGATGTATTTGCCGACGACGGCGATGCGCACTTTCTGCTTGGGCTGTTCGAGCCGCCGCACAATCCGCTTCCACTCGCCCATCTTGGCCGGCGGCAGCTTCATGTGCAGCCAGCGGCAAACCAGTTCGTCCAGCTTCTCCCGCTGAAGCATCAGCGGCACTTCGTAAATCGAAGTCTTCACGTCGCGCTCTTCGATCACCGCTTCTTCGGCGACGTTGCAGAACAGCGCGATTTTGTCCCGGACGTTTTTCTCAATCGGCTTCTCGCTGCGGCACACCAGGATTTGCGGCGTGATGCCGATCTCACGCAGTTTCGCGACGCTTTGCTGCGTCGGCTTGGTCTTGATCTCGCCCGCGACGCGGAGGTAAGGCACCAGCGTCACGTGGATGAACAGCGTTCCGCCCGGCCCCATCTCATGGCCCATCTGGCGGATGGCTTCCAGCACCGCGAGTCCCTCGATGTCGCCCGTTGTGCCGCCGATCTCGCAGATCACCACGTCCGACGCCGGCCGCCGGCCAACCTCCTTGATCCGCCGTTTGATTTCGTTGGTGACGTGCGGGATGACCTGCACCGTCTGGCCGAGGTAATCGCCCTTGCGCTCGTTCTCGAGCACCGATTGGTAAATCTGGCCGCTCGTCACGGAGTTGGAGCGGCTCAGTTTGCTGTCGGTGAATCGCTCGTAGTGGCCGAGGTCGAGGTCGGTCTCGGCGCCGTCGTCGAGCACGTAAACCTCGCCGTGCTGGAACGGATTCATCGTGCCGGGATCTACGTTCAGGTAGGGGTCGAACTTCATCAACGACACCCGCAGTCCGCGGTTCTCCAGCAACGTTCCCAACGACGCCGCCGTCAGGCCCTTGCCCAACGAACTGACCACACCGCCGGTCACAAAAATGTATTTTGGATGGCTCATGCTTTCCTCAAAAACGATTCAACGCGCGCGACGTCCTCCGGCGTGTCCACGCCGACCGACGCGTGCGTCGTTTCGACAACCTTGATGGTGTAACCGTTCTCGATCACACGCAACTGCTCCAGCCGTTCCGCCAATTCCAGCGGCGACGGCGGCAACCGCACCAGTTTTAATAAAAAGTCCCGGCGATACGCATACATGCCGGGGTGCTTCAAAAACCGAAACTGTTTCAGCCGCGCAGTCACAGGTTTGCCGACCGCGTCCCTCACGTAGGGAATCGCGTGCCGACTGAAGTATATGGCCCTTCCCTGCCGGTTGACAATCATCTTTACGACGTTCGGGTTCTCCAAATCCTGAGCGGCCGCCGCCTGCGCCAGTGTCGCCATCGAAGCAGACCGGTCGCGCGCCAGCGCCCGCGCCAGGCGGTCAATCACCGCCGGCTCCACCAGCGGCTCGTCGCCCTGGATGTTCACCACGATGTCGCAGCGGATTTTCCGCGCCACCTCCGCCACCCGGTCGGTGCCGCTCGGATGGTCGGCTCGCGTCATTATCGCGCGCCCGCCGACCGCCTCGACGCACTCGGCGATGCGCCGGTCGTCCGTCGCCACAATCACCTCGGACAGTAGCTTCGACTGCCGCGCCCGCTCAACGACCCGCTGGATCAGCGGCTTGCCCGCAATCAGCGCGAGCATCTTCGCCGGAAACCGGGTCGAAGCCCACCTCGCTGGAATGACACCGATGAATTTCATTTCTGGTTCAGTACCCATGTAACCGCCGCCGGCAGATCTTTCGCGATATGGTCCGCCGGCAGGCTCGCGCCCGTCTCGCGAATCTCCGTCTCACCGTAGCCGGTCCGCACCAGCACGCTGCGCGCGCCGGCGCGCCGCCCCGCCTCCAGGTCGCTGATACGGTCCCCGATCATGAACGAATCCACCAACCGGATGTGGAACTGCGCCGCCGCGTCGAACAAAAACTTCGGCGAAGGCTTGCGGCAATTGCAGTGATCCTCCGGATGATGCGGGCAAAAATAAATTCCGTCCACCTGCGCACCATCCCTGCTGAGCAGGCCAAGCAGGAACCGATGCACGCGCTGCATGTCGCCTTCGGTGTAGTAGCCGCGACCGATGCCGGCCTGGTTGGTCACGATGAAAACCAGAAATCCTGCGCGCTTCAGCTTCTTCAAGGCGGCCGCCGCGCCCTTCACCAGAGTCACGTCCTGCTCGCGGTGCAGATAATGCTTTTCCTCGATGATCGTGCCGTCGCGGTCTAGGAACACGGCGCGTTGGTGGGTGTCTTTCTTCATGCGCGGAAATTCGCCCGCAACTCCTCCGGTTTGCACGTGGCGGTGCCGAGCTTGCCAACCACCACGCCTGCCGCGTGGTTGGAAATCACAGCTGCCTCCACCGGCGTCGCCCCGCTCGCCAGCGCGAGCGTGAACGCCGCGATCACCGTATCGCCCGCGCCGCTCACGTCGAACACTTCCCGTGCCACCGTCGGGATGTGAACCGGATCGGTGCCGCGCTGAAACAAACACATGCCGTGCTCGCCGAGCGTGCTCAGCAGCATCTTCGGCCGCCATTTCCGCAGCACCGCCTCGCCCGCCGCGCGCCAATCGCCATCGCCGCCCGGCCGTCCAGCCAGTTGCAGCGTCTCGGCACGGTTCGGAGTCATGGCAGTCAGGCCGCCGAGCCGCAACGACCTCGTGGGTTTGGGATCGAGCGTCACAACCCGCGCCAGCCGCTTGATGGCGTCCAGAAACGCCTGCGTCACGAACCCTTTGCCGTAGTCGCAAACAATGATCGCATCGAACTTTCGCTGTGATCGCACGAACCCGATGACCTTGGCTGTTTCCTCCGGTGTCAACGGCGCGCAACGTTCACGATCCACGCGGCACAGTTGTTGGTGCTGTGCGATCAGCCGGGCCTTGCTGATGGTCGGCAGGTCGGCGCGCATCAACAAATCACCGACCTCGACGCCTTCCTCCCGCAACAGCGCGCGCAGTTGATCCGCCGCCGCGTCCTTTCCGACGCGGCCCACCAGCACGGCTTGGCCGCCGAGCGACCGGACGTTGCGCGCCGTGTTGGCCGCGCCGCCCGGATGCCATTCGTCGCGGACCACCTCGAGCACAGGCACCGGCGCCTCGGGCGAAATCCGCGCCACGCTGCCGTAAATGAACTGGTCCAGCATCACATCGCCCACGACCAGCACGCGCCGCTTGCGGAAATCCGCCAGCAGCTTCTCCACCCGGATGCGTGATAGTTTGTTCATAATTCCTCGATCACACTCGCGGCCAGCAGCGGCAGCATCAGTTCGTGATGGCCCACAAGATAATAGCCCTGGCCGCCCTTGTGCATCGGCCGGCGCACGATGTTTTCCGTCGGGCGGTACTGACGGATCATGTCCAACGTCGCCGTCGTGAAATTCTCCACCTTATGGCCGAGATTCCGCGCCACCGTCAGCGCTTTCAAAAACACCTCCGGCAACACCACGGCGGAGCCGACGTTCAACACGACACCGCCGTCGCCCAGCGCCGCCACCGCCGCCGCAAACCGCTGGAAATCGAGATAGCTCGCCTCGCCCAACGCCGCGCCGTCGCACGCCGGGTGCTGATGAATGATGTCCGTGCCAATGGCGATGTGCACCGTCACCGGCACCTTCGCCGTGACGCCGGCGTTCAAGATGCTCACATCCCGGTTCGGAAAGTTCTCCTTCACGATCGTCTCGCCGAGCGCGCGACCGCAGCCAATCCCCTGCGACAGGCCGTTCTTGATCGCGGTATTCATCAGACGCCCCGTTTCGTCCGCCATGCCAAAACTGCCGTCGTCGAGTCCATGCTGCACGTCCTCGCTGGTCTGGCCGATCAGCGCCATCTCGAAATCGTGAATCGACCCGGCGCCATTCATTGCCACGCACGACACCACGCCGCGCCGCATCAAATCCACCACCACCGGACTCAAACCGCACTTCACCAGATGCGCGCCCATGCACAACAACACCGGCTTCTTGCGGCGCACCGCGCCAACCATCGCAGCCGCCAGTGCGCGCAAGTCCCGCGCCGCCAGAATATCCGGCAGCGTGTTGAGAAACGTCTTCAGCGAGCCGCCCTTGCTCCACGGGCGCGCGAAATCCTCGGCCCGCACCCGGTTGGGCCGCTCGCGCAACGGATATGTTTTGATCCGGCTCCAGTCTAGCGGCGGAAATTCCACGCGCCGAGCCTAGCCGCGCCGCGCGCAGCCGTCAATCCCGACGCGCAAATCCCGCTCTCATCAATGATGGTGATGCGAGTGCGGAAACGGCCCTTCGAGCCCCCAGTGTTGCTCGTAGAGGCAAGCGCCGGCAAAAAACAATCCCGCCAGCGCGATCCAAAACAATAATGTGAGCACCAGTTTCTTCATTTTCCAGCCGCAGTTGAGTTTGACATAAAGCCAGTGGGATTTCTAGAGTCACTTGTGCTCTGTGACTACCACACCCACACGCGGCTGACCGACGGCCAGGGCGAGCCGTGCGACTACGCCCGCGCCGCCGTCGCCGCGGGCGTGGCGGAAATCGCCTGCACCGATCACATGCCGTTCGCGAGCCGGCACACCCACTGGCACATGCGGATGGACGATTTGCCGCTTTACGCCGGCTGGGTCGAGGCGGCGCGCAAGGAGTTCCCCCAACTGCGCATCCTGCTTGGCCTGGAGTTGGATTATCTGCCGGGCATCGAAGCCGAACTGCGCGAACTGCAACGCCGCCAGGAATGGGATTTCTTTCTCGGCAGCGTCCACTACATCGGCGACTGGAACCACGACGCGCCGGAAGCTGTCGCGCGCTGGCGCGACTGCGACGTGGATGCGGCGTGGACGGCGTATTTCAAACTGCTGACCGACGCGGCGCGCACGGGCCTCTATGACTCGATGGCGCATCCGGACCTCGTGAAGAAGTTCGGCTTCCGCCCGAAGTGCGATCCGACGCCGCTGTTTGAGCCGTTCCTGAAGGCGTGCGCGGAAACCGGCACGGCCATCGAGGTCAGCACCGCCGGCCTGCACAAGCCGTGCAAGGAGATTTACCCTTCGCTGGAAATGCTGAAACTGGCGCGCTCGCTCGGTGTGCCGATCACGTTCGGCAGCGATGCGCATCTGGCGCGCGACGTGGGCCGCGATTTTGACAAGGCGGTGGCGCTGGCCAAAGCCGCCGGGTATTCGGAGTTTTGCCGGTTTTGGAAACGCGAAAGACAGTTTCAACCGTTGAACCAAGCCGAGTGATGTGAAATGAGCGGGAACGCCGGTCATAGTTTGTCCCTCAAAGCGGATGCGCGCCTCAAGCTGGGTTTGACCGTGGCGACGGTGTTCACTGCCGCCGCCATCATCGCGGCGTTCGGTTTGCATTTTCCGCCCGGGGATGTGTTGGAGCCATTGGGGCTGGTGGCGCTGCTCTGCGGCGTCGCCCGGTTTTATCAGCGGAGGAATGTCCCAACTTTTGTTTCCTGTTTGACGGCGCTCGCCCATCTGGTTCTCTTCTGTCCCGCGTTTGCGACGCTGATGTATGCGATTGCAACCACGCACCGGCCTCTGGTGGACCTGTCGCTTATCCACCTGGACCAGATGTGCGGTTTTCACGCGCCGGATGTCGTTGCCTGGGTTCGCGCCCACCACGCGCTCAATGTGGTTTTGGTGGTGGTGTATGACACCCTTCTGCCGCAAACCATCCTAGCGATTGCCATCCTGGGATTCAGCGGAGACCGGCAATCGTTGGACAAGTTCATTTTGCGTTTCATGGTGTGCGCCTTGGTGACGGCAGCGTTGTTTTTCTTCTTCCCGGCCACGGGACCGTTTGCCGCTTTCGGATTTTCACCAAACGCCGACCAAGCACGGTATCTGGATCACTTGCAGTCGTTGCGGGAAGGCCGGCGGCTGCTCGTCACATGGCGCGACGCAGAGGGGCTGATCACCTTCCCCTCATTTCACACGACGTGGGCCATCCTGCTCGTATTAGCGTTTCGACGCCGGGCCATGCTCTTCACAATCATCGCCATTCTCAATGCGCTGGTCATTATTTCTACGCTCACGACGGGGTGGCACTACTTGAGCGACGTGCTCGGCGGCATTCTGGTCGCCGTAGTTGTGCTGACGCTGTTGAATCTGCTGGAAAAACGCCAGCGTGCGGAAGCCCGCGTTACTTCTTGAAACACCCAACCTGCGGCACTGTTGTGGCAAACTCCACCTTCTCGCCCACCGTGCCAAGGTAACCGCCCCAGCCGACATGAATAGCGCTCACGCCTGAGAGATCGAGTTGACCCGTGCCACGATGCTCGGACCATCCGGCCGGTTGAAACTGGCTCAGCAACACAAACGAGCGGCTGCTTCCCGCCGCACACAATGATCGGCCGGCGCGCGCAATGTAGTCGCCGCCGTTCTTATCGCGCAAAATCACCAGCAGTTCCGTCAGCGTCCCCTGCCCTTCCGGCGTCCATGTATCCAGCGCCAACACTTCGCCGCCGCTCAGGTTCACCGGCTGCGGAAATTTGAACGCTAGAAACAGGTGCGTGTCCACTTGGCTCTTTGTCAGCGTGGCTACCGGCCGCCAGGCGGGCCGTGAAAATCCCAGCCGCGCCGAATCCTCCGTGAGTTCCGCCTGCACAAACTGGCCCTTGCCGATGTCCGGCAGCACCTCCGGCAAGGGTTGCAGTGTCAGGCCGGGCAACGCGCCAGTTGAAATAGGCAGACGTTGTGGCAACTTCGATTCGGGATAGCGCAACAACACCGCGCCGTAAGGGCCGAGTCGCAGCTTCACCTGCCCGTCCGCACCCACCTGCGTCATTGTCCCGGCGGCCGGATCGCACTGTTCGCCCGCGCCTCGCGCCGCCACATTGACCTGGCTTTCCCACGCGTCGCCGCTGTCGTTGATGAAGAAATAAACCTCGTGGCCGTCAATCCGCCGGTGCGTCGCGTGAACCGGCGCGCGTCCGTCACCCACGCGCACGTCCGGCTCCAGCAGGCCGTTCAGCACCATCGGCAGCAACGACTCGGTTCCCGGCGGCAGGAAAACGCCCACGCCACCCGCCGCATTGGCCGTCACGTGTGCCTCCATGCCGTGGCCGAACATCTCCAGCGCCAGCTTCTGCACTTGCGCCGATGGAAACTCCGTCGCGCTGTTCGCGGGCAACGCGCCGACCGCGATCACCACGCCGCCGGTCTGCCAAAAACGCGCGAGATTTCCCCACACCGCGATTGGCAGCGTGTCGCCGTGCGGCAACACCACGACCCGCCATCGCAACTCGCCGTGAACCAGCACCCCCTTCTCTACCTTCGCCTCTGCCAGCGCCCGCGAGTCCACATAGGTGAAGTCGCGATTCGCGCCATAGAGACTGTCGCTCACCACGCGATAGGTATTTTGAATCCGCATTGGCCCCGGCGAACCGCTGGCGCCTTGCGTCGCCGGTGAGAACTGCGGCCAGATACTCTCGATTGGATAAAGCACGGCGATGTCGGCAACCTGATGGCCACCGGTGAGCATCGTGCAGCAGCGGCCAACGTGGAGGTTGATCCGCTGCAGTTGTTCGTCAGAGAGATTCTGGAACGAGTAGTAGCTGGTGATGGTATTGATGCCGCCGAAGACGAGTCTGTTGCACGTGCCGCGAATCTCGTCCTCGGTCACGATGCGGACGGGGCGCGTGTCGCCTGCCGGCCGGTAGCGTTGCGAGTGGTCGGAGGTTTCGCACATCGTCACCGTCCGGCCCTCCAAATCCGCAACGCTGCCCATCAGCCGCGCGATGAACCACGGCACCTGCGCCGGAATGCTCGTCAGACAATCGATGCTTGGCGCGTCCAACCGCCGCGCGCAGCGGAAGAAATCGCCGTAAAGCGGCACGTGGGCGGCGATGCTCTCCTCCATCAGTAGATGGCCGCCAGAGGCGACGTTGTGACGATGACACCATTGTTGAATCTGGCCGAAGTAGTTTTCCGACACCAAGTCGCCCACGGTATTCCAGAAATCGTAACGCGCGCGCTGGCCTTCGCCGCCCGCGTCCGCCACGAGCGCAGGAAGAACCGTTTCCAGCACGTAACCACGGCGCTTGCGAAACTCCGCCGGCAGGTCCGGCGCCCACGGCAACACTCGGTAGGGCATTGACCGCAGGAACATACTCATCAGCGACGGCTCGTCGGTGAACGTGGAGACAAAGTAGCGACCAAGATCGTTGCCGAGGTGCGCCGCGTAACGGTCATGCGTCACTTCCAGAAACCGCACCGTCGGTTCCGGCATCAGCATGTTAATGTAAGGCAGTTTGTCGGCGAGGCTCAGCGCGGCGTGCGTGCCTTCGTAGAGCATGTCCTCGGTAATCGCCATCACGTGCCAGTGACCGGCCGGCGCCTGCCACTGCAATCGGTTGTCCTTCACCTGTGCCGACAAATCCACTGGCTTGTCCATCGCAATGATACCGTCGCGCACGGGAAACGCCGCCGCCAGCACGCGCTTGCCCGGCGGCATGTCGAGAGCAACCGGACCGCCGTCGCTTGTCGTGTCGGCAATCAGCAGGCCCCGCGCTTCGAACTCGGGATGACCGCGCATGGTGATGCCGCCGGCAACGCCCGATGGATAGCCGCGCTCGTCGTAAAGCCAAAGCGACATGCCCGCACGCTTCGCCTCCGTGACGGCGCGAACGAACGCGCGCCAGTGGTCTTCATTTTCCAGGTAGTCGCGGAACGACACGTTGCTGACAAAGCCGCCGAAGCCCTGCCGGATGAGCGTCTGCAATTGCGCGTCCTGTTCGGCGGGCGTCAGTGGAAAACCGTGGATGATGCGGATGATGCGCGACGCGGCCGGCGGGTTGGCGAACCTCTCCTCTCCAAGCGGGCGGTCCGCCTGCGGAAGCGGCTCCGCACCAAACGCCGAAGAAACGAAGACGACCGAAGCAAGCGTCGCCAGTATTGAGACTAATGTCTGTTTCATGATTTACGAGGAACGCTACGTTGTGGCATCCGCGGCATTTGCAAAATGGGAAAACAACGGACGACGCAGCGCGTCGTCCCTGCCCGAACTATCGGCTGATGCCGCGCTCGCTTTTCTCGACGAACGCCACCAAGTGATCCATCTCCGGCGAGTGCGGCAGATCCGCTTTGACTTTCGCAATCGCGCTGCGAACGGTCAGATCGGTTTTGATCAACGCTTTGAATGCCTGCCGGATGTGCTCGCGGATTTCGGCACTGACTCCGTGCCGCTCCATGCCGACCTTGTTGACGGCGCGGCAGACGGCGGGGTTGCCGTCGGCCATCATGAACGGCGGAATGTCCTGCACCACCTTCGAGCAACCGCCGATGATCGCCATCCTGCCGATGCGGCAAAACTGATGCACCGCTGCCAGACCGCCGACGACCGCGTAGTCCTCGACAGTGACGTGGCCGGCGATGGTGCCGCAGTTTGAGAAGATGACATGGTCGCCGATGGTGCAATCGTGCGCGACGTGGCTGTAGGCAAGGAAGTTGCACTGCGAGCCGATGATGGTCTTGAGGCCGTCGCCGGTCGCGGTGTGAACGGTGACGCTCTCGCGGAACGTGTTTCCGTCGCCGATTTCCAGATAGCACTTGTTGCCGGCTTTCCACTTCAGGTCCTGTGTCTGCAGGCCGATGCAGGCGTGCGGATAGAAGCGGTTGTTCCTGCCGAGGGTCGTCAGGCCGTCGAGAACGACGTGGCTGTGCAACCAGCAGCCCGCGCCCAGCTTCACGTTCTCGCCGATGACGCAATACGGCCCGATCTCGCACTCCGCGCCGATCTGGGCCTTCGGATGAATGACGGCGGTAGAATGAATGGCCATTGCACCTATCCGTGGATGAGGAACAACAGGTCCGCTTCGCTGACGACTTCGCCGCCAACCTTGCACGTGCACTTGGCCCGGCCGATGTTCCGCCGCTGCGCAGTCAGTTCCGCCTCGATGAGCAACTGGTCGCCCGGTGTGACCGGCTTGCGGAACTTCACGTTGTCGGCGCTCATGAAATACGCCAGCTTGCCGGCGTTCTCGCCGCCCTTGAGCAGCATGATGCCACCGCATTGCGCCATCGCCTCCAGTTGGAGCACGCCGGGCATCACCGGATGGCCGGGGAAGTGCCCCTGGAAATACGGCTCGTTGATCGAGATGTTCTTGATCGCCACCGCCCTCTTTTCCTCCAGCTTCAACACGCGGTCGAGCATCACGAACGGATACCGGTGCGGCACCATTTTCAACAACCCCACCGAGTCCACCTCGCCCTTGTCGCTGATTGGCGGCGGCGTGGCCTTCGCCGGCGCGGCGGCTTCGGCGGGCGGCGCGGGAGGTTTGACCGGCTTGGCCGCTTTCTCCGCGAGTTGTTTCGTCAACTCGTAGTTCACCGTGTGACCGGGCCGGATCGCGATGACCTGCGCCGCCACCGGCCGGCCCAGCAAATAGAGGTCGCCGATGATGTCGAGTATCTTGTGCCGCACAAACTCATCGCGGAACCGCAGTCCGCCCTGCGTCAACACCGACTCGCCGCGCACGATGTTCGCGTTCTCCAACGAGCCGCCTTTGATCAGGCCGGCCTTCGTCAGGTGTTCGACCTCGTGGAAGAAACAAAAAGTCCGGCTCGGCGCGATCTGCTCCGCGAAGCTCTCCCGATCCACGCCCAGGCTGAAATACTGCGAGTCCATCCCATCCATCGGGAAGGATATCGTGCAACTCACCTGCAACCGATCCGCCGGCAGCATCACCACCATCGAATCGCCCTGTTTGAACCAGATCGGCTCGGTGATCTGCGCCACCTCACGCTTGCCCTCCTGCTCCACCAATCCGGCCTCCCGGATCATCTGCACATACGGCTGCGCGCTGCCGTCGCCCACCGGCGGCTCGTTGGCGTCCAGTTCCACTACCGCGTTGTCCACGCCGAGCGCATGGAATGCCGCCATGACATGCTCGATGGTGTGCACGCGCATGTTGCCTTTGCCGATGGTCGTGCCGCGCGTGGTTTCCACCACGTTGGCCACGAGCGCCTCCACCTCCGGCTGGTCGTCCAGGTCCATCCGCTTGAACCGGATGCCCGTGTCCACCGCCGCCGGCTTGAACGTCATCGTCACCGCGTTACCCGTGTGCAGCCCGACGCCGGAGAACGAGACCGCCTTCTTGAATGTCTGTTGTTGTTTGAGCATGGTGTCCTGCCATCTGATCTTCTGCGAAAATGCGCGCCTCGTTTAACACACACCTCCGTCTGTGGCAAGCGTCGCCGGGGGAAATTCGGCGAGTACCCAGCCAGCCGAAAACCACGGAAGATTTCGCCAGCCGCGGCTTGGGGCGTAGCGTTGGCAGTGACAGGGCTATCCGTCGCTTATTTCGCGCCGCTTCCATAGTGCTTGAAAACCAAGGCAATCGCTGCTGCAAGCAGGCCAACCACAACGACGAAGATACAGTTCTCCCAACCCCAATGGCGCAGCCAGTAGTATAGCATTCTCAATCTATGGCGGACGGCTAAGAACATCCTTCCTCCTGCCGCGAAGAATTTCACCGGCGCTCTTTGTCGCAAAAGCCGGCCCTTTCGCTTCCGCTGTAATTCTCCCGCTCCTTGTCCGCCCAAACAAGCTTTTTTCCCGGGGCGTTTGCGGCAATCAAACCGCTACAGCGCGTCCTCCGGACGCGCTGGCTGCCAGGTGGATGAAAAATCGCGTCGGCACGACGCGATCCACCTTTGCGCCTACAGCGGCAAGTTCACCCGCCGGCCGGTTTTGGCGAATTGGTAGATGGCCAAGATGATCTCCACCGTTCTGCGGCCCTCGGTGCCGTCCACCAGCGGCGTGCCGCCCGCCACCTATCTCGCAACGCCTACATAGTGCCTCATGAACAAGGCAATCACTATAGCAAGCAGGCTAGCCACACTGACAAAAGTCCAGTTCTCCCAACCCCAATAACGCAGCCAGTAACCCAGCATTTTCAATCTATCACAAATGGCCAAAATCATTTTTCCTCATACCACATTGGGTTTCACCAGCGTTTTTGTTTCGAAAAGCTCGCTGGTTCGCTTCATCTGATATTCTCCGGTTCCTCGTCTGCCCAAGCAAGCATTATCTCCGGGCGTTCGCGGCAATCAAACCGATGGGGCGTGTCCTCCAGACGCGCTGACGGTCAGAAGAATTGAAAATCGCGTCAGGACGACGCGATCCACCTTTGGCCCTACAACGGCAGGTTCACCCGCCGACCGGTCTTGGCGGATTGGTAGATGGCAAGGATGATCTCGACGGATTTGCGCCCTTCCCCGCCGTCTACTAGCGGTGTGCCACCGGTCTCAATCGCGCGGATGAAGTCCTCGAACTGTTTGCGGTGGCCGATGTGGCTGATGGCCTTGGGGTCGGCCGCGCCGCCGGTGCCGGATTTGCGCTGGGACATGAGCGCCGCCACGCGCTCGTCCACGGGCGTGGGCGCGGCAAACTTCCAGAAAAGAATGTCGTCCTGCTCGACAATGACGGTGCCTCGGTCACCGTGGATTTCGGTTTTCTTGAGCAGGCCGGGAAACGCGGAGGTGGCGCCCTCAATCGTGCCGAGCGCACCGTTCTTGAACTGCACGGCGGCTACGGCGGTGTCCTCGACTTCAATGCGCTGGTGCGCCAGCAGGCCGGTGACGGCCGAGACACTGGCCACGTCGCCCATGAACCATTGGAGCAGGTCTACGTTGTGGATGGACTGGTTCATCAACGCGCCGCCGCCGTCCATCTTCCAAGTGCCGCGCCAGCCGCCGACGTCGTAGTATTCCTGCGTGCGCCACCATTTGACGTAGGCGTCGCCGAGCGTGAGCCGGCCGAACCAGCCGCTGCCGATGGCCTGCTTCAGGAGCTGGTTGCACTCGCTCCAGCGCGACGGGAAAATGGTGGCGAGCTTCACGCCCGCGCCCGCGGCGGCGGCAATGATGGCGTCACAGCGTTCGAGCGTGATCTCCAGCGGTTTCTCGACGATGACGTGTTTGCCGGCCTTCGCGGCGGCGACGGCGGCGTCCATATGCAGGCCGCTCGGCGTGCAGATGGTGACGATGTCCATGTCGTGGGCGCAAAACTTGTTCAGGTCGGTGAACCACGCGCACTGGTTGGCCTCGCCAAAGCGCTTGGCGGCGGCCTCGCGCACGTCGGTGACGGCCACGAGTTTGGCATTGGGGATGTCCTTGATGGCGGCGGCGTGGAACTCGGAGATCATGCCGCAGCCGACGATGCCGAAACGATAAGTCTTTGCCATGTTCGTTTTCCTGTCTGGTTGAATTCTAAAAAACGGAATTTTGCCCGCGAAAGACGCTAAAGAACGCTAAACAAATTTGCCTTGATGCCGTTGTTCTTTTCGCCTCATTCAGCGTGTCCAGCAGACTATCACCTCTACTTCTCTTCCGAGAACTTCCCGGCCAGCCGTGAGTGGCGGAAGCCGTAGGCGAAATAAATCACCAATCCGATGGCCATCCAGATCACGAGCCGCAGCCAGGTGTCCAGCGGCAAGTTAATCATAAGCCCAAAACAGCAGAAAACGCCCAGCGGGCACACGATCCAGTACGCCGGCGTGCGGAAGGGACGCTCAATTTTCGGGTCGGTATACCGCAGGACATACACACCGGCGCAGACAATCGCGAACGCCAGCAACGTGCCGATGGAAACCAGTTCGCCTAAAATGTCTATTGGGAAGAGTCCCGCGAACAGCATGGCGACGAGGCCGGTAAGGATTTGTGCAATCCACGGCGTGCGGAAGCGCGGATGCACCGCGCTAAACACCGGCGGCAACAGGCCGTCCTTGGACATGCTGTAGAAAATCCGCGGCTGCCCGAGCATCATCACCAGGATCACCGACGAGAGGCCCGCGATGGCGCCGATCTTGATCACCGGCCCCATCCAACTCGACACCGAGGTGCCGAGCGAATCCACCGCCACCGCGATGGGCGCCGGAACGTTGAGCCGCGTATAGGACACCACGCCCGTCAGCACCAGCGAGACAATGATGTACAACGCAGTGCAAATGCCCAACGAAAACAGGATGCCGATGGGCATGTCGCGTTGCGGGCGCTTGGCCTCCTGCGCCGCCGTGGATACGGCGTCAAAGCCGATGTAGGCGAAGAAAATCACGGCGGCCCCGCGCAGAATGCCGCCCCAGCCAAAGTGCCCCGCCCCGTTCGCCTCCGGAATGAACGGATGCCAGTTCGCCGGGTTTACGTAAGCCACGCCGACGCCGATGAACGCGAGGATGACGAGCATTTTGATCCCCACGACCACATTGTTGAACGAGGCAGATTCCTTGATCCCAATGACCAGCAGCACCGTTACGGCCATGATGATGAGCACCGCCGGCAGGTTGAAAATGGCGGTGGCGTGGCCAAGCGTGGTGGGATCAGTTCCGACCGCCTTGATCTGCTCCAGCACCGCATCGCTGATCGGCGCCCAGCCGGACTTCATTTTGCACGCTGCGGCCAGCGCCGTGGGGATCTCGATGAGGTGCGTGCCGGTGGCTGCGGAAACCGCGGGTGGGATATGGATATTCATGTCGTAGAGCAGCGACATGACGTAACCGGACCAACCCACCGCGACCGTCGAGGCGGCGAAGAGATACTCCAGGATCAAGTCCCAGCCGATGATCCAAGCGAACAATTCGCCGAGCGTGGCGTAGCCATACGTGTAAGCTGAGCCGGACACCGGGATCATGGAGGCGAACTCGGCGTAACACAAACCCGCCAGCCCGCAGGCGATGCCGGCGAGAACAAACGACAACACAATGGCCGGACCGGCGTATTTCGCCGCGGCCTGGCCGGTGAGCACAAAAATGCCAGCGCCAATAATCGCGCCAATGCCGAGCATGGTGAGATTGATTGGCCCCAAGGCGCGACGGAGACGATGGTCGTGGGCCACCTCATTTTGTAACGAAGCCACGCTTTTCCTTCGAAATATCTTCATGCAGTGCAGGTTTCTTTAACCCGCTCCGCGCTGTTGTGCAAGGAAAGGCTGCGAGAAAGCGGAAACGAAAATTGAGACCGAAGAATGAAGAGTCAAGAGCACCGACAATTCTTCGCTCTTCACTTCCCCATCCCCACCACCTTCGGCTTGCTGCCCTTCGTGAGAAACAGGACCATCGCGTGCTCACCGAGCGAGATCTCGACGAATACGCGCGCGCCGGCCTCGTCCAGCCACTGCGCCATGCGCGGGTCGGCGGACTTCGGCTTGGCAACGGTTTTGACCTTGATCATCTCCGGCTTCAAGTCGGCGAGTTTCTCGTCGGGTTTCTTCGCGCCGATGGGCGTCAGGACGAGTTGCTGCAACTGCTCTTTGGACCGGATGACCCCTTCCTTGCAGACAAACGGCACGTGCGTCAGGCCGTCAACCCGGTCTTTCTTGCCGTTCAACACGGCCATGAACCACTCGCGCGCGGTGTCTTCGGCGGCCGTTTCCGCGGGGCGTGGAGGCGCGGCAGCAAGACAACATGCCGCAACTGTGCAAAAGATGATCGTCGTAATTCTCACAACAGTGATTACCGAAACTGGCGAAAAAGGTTACAACGGACTGTCAGCCACAACGACTTGTTTTCCGCCGCCGGATAAAGCAGATTCCGCCGCAGAATAACATCAGCCATGAACAAACCAACCGTCGCCGTCATCGGCGCCTCTGCGAACAAAGAAAAATTCGGCAACAAAGCCGTGCGTGCCTTCCTTCAGCAAGGCTACGACGTTTTCCCCGTCCATCCGACCGAGCAGACCATCGAGGCACTGACGGTTTTTCGCTCCGTCCTCGACATCCCCGCCGCGCTCGACAAGGTCAGCCTCTATGTGCCGCCGGCCGTCGGCATGAAACTCGTGGGCGAGGTCGCGAAGAAGGGCTGCAAGGAACTCTGGTTGAACCCCGGCGCGGACTCGCCGGAGCTGTGCGAGAAAGCGAAAGCACTCGGCCTCAATCCCATCGTCGCCTGCTCCATCATCGGCGTCGGCGTCAATCCGCACGATCTGTGAGGCGCGTCCTTGTTACTGCGGCGCAAACTTCCGCCGCGCTTCCTTGACAATGGCTTCGATGTCCAGTTTTGCCACGTCGCGCCGGCCGCAGGCGCGCGCCGCCTCGACATCTTCCATTGTCCAGACGCCCGGAATGTTCATCCCACATTTCGGACAACGGCTGGCTTGCAGGTTGTTCTGCAAGATCGTGAAACCGTTGCGCTCGATCAGCAGCGCATTGCAGCCCGGACAACGCGTGTTCTCCCAATCCCCCACGCCGCCCGGCCGGTTGCCGGCGTAAACAAATCGCAGCCCTTCCTCGCGGCCAATTTCTGCCGCGCGCACCATCTGGCGCGCGCCGGTTTCCTGATGATCGGACATCCGGTAATCGCCGTGGAACGCGGTCACGTGCCACGGGATGTCCGGCGAGAGACTCTTGATGAATCTGGCGATGTCGCGCAGTTCTTCCGCGCTGTCGTTGAACCGCGGCACCACCAGCGTCAGCACTTCCAACCAGAAGCCCCGCTCGTAAAGCAGCCGGATCGTTGAGAGCACCGGCTCCAATCGCCCGCCGAGCCGGCGATAATTCTCCGGGTTCATCGTCTTCAGGTCCACTTTGTAAAAATCCACCCACGGCCGCAGGTAATCCACCGCCTCTGGCGTGCCGTGGCCGTTCGACACAAAGCTCGTCGCCAGTCCCGCCTGCCGCGCGGCACGAAAAACCTCCACCGCCCACTCGCTGGTAATGAGCGGCTCGTTGTAGGTGCTTGTCACCGACTGCGCGCCGCGACGCTGCGCCAGGTCCACAATTTGCCCGGCGCTGACCTCGAACGCCTCCGCGCCCGCCTCCGCATCGCGCAGCGTCTGCGAACTGACCCAATTCTGGCAGTAGTCGCAGTGGAAATCGCAACCGAGCATTCCAAAGCTGCACGCTTCCGTTCCCGGCAGCGCGTGGTAAAATGGCTTCTTCTCGATGGGGTCCACCTGCAATCCCGCCGCGTAACCGGCCGGCACCCGCAACGTGCCGCCGGTGTTGAAGCGCACGCGACAGACACCAGTCTTTCCGTCGGCGATGAGACAACGATGACCGCACGCCACACAACGAACCTTGTTCTCCAGCAGTTTTTCGTAAAGCGCGCCATCCCGGGTCAGCGCCCGCAATCGCGCTTCCAGGTTCGCCCCGTCGCCGTCTGTTTGCATCAACCGAACCACGTTGCCCCTAATATACCACGAAATCGTCCGTCCGCTGGACTTGTTGCAGCCAGCTGAGGCAAATGTTACAACTCCGCGCACGATGAAACGCCTTTCCTTTCTTCTGATCGCCGCCGCGAGTTTGTGTTGCGCCGCGCCCGGTTCTGCCCAAAACACCAACACCAATTTCCGCGGTTTGCCCGGCTTCATCTACGAAGTCGAGGACTGGTCCACGCCGCGCGACGCCTGGACGACCAACCAGGTTTCCACCACCAAGTGGCGGCTCTGGACCACCGAAGGCAAAGGCAAGCGCTCCCGCGATGCGTCGCTGGTGTCGCCGACGATCAAGAGCGACCGCGCCACGCCGGAGGAAGGCGCGCCAGTGCTGCACACGCACATCACCGGCATACCGCGCGGCGTGTTTCGCGCGTGGCTCGGTCCGACCAACCGGCCGCTCGCCTACTCGCTTGACGGCGGTAAGACATGGCTCAAGTCCGCCAGTGGCGAGACCGACCTCGGCGTTTACGACATCAAGGACGGCGCGTTCGACCTGTGGGCCGACGACCGTTTTGCCTGCTCGGAAAACATCGGCTCTGCTTATTACGATTACATCCGCCTGGTTCCATTCAAACCGCCGACCCTCAGCCATCTCGCGGCGTCCCCGCTGCCGGCTGGTTCGATTCAAATCTCCTGGACCAGCAGCGAGCCGACGCCGCCCGCCGTCGTCGAGTGTGGCGGACGCGAGTTTCGCGAAACGGAGAGCGACCAGCGCAATCATCGTGTTATCCTCACCGGCTTGCCCGCCCGGAAAACTTATGAGGCACGCGTCCGTTGCCTCGGTGCACATGTCGCGCCGGTAAAATATGTCGCCCGGCAACCAAATATCAGCCGGTCGAAACCACAAACCATCGAGCTGACCGTCAGCGAACCGACCGCCACACCGCGTAAAAACTGGCCGGTGACCGCCGGAGTGCCGTTCGCCCGCGGCACGCTCTCGCCGCGGTTGGATGCGGCGCTGTTCGACGCGGAGGGCAAGCGGATGCCGGCGCAGTTTGAAGCGACGGCGGCCTGGCCGGATGGCAGCGTGAAATGGCTGCTGGTGAATTTCGCGACGGACACGGCGGACGCGCCGGTGAAGCTGCGATTGCAAATCGGCCGCGATGTCCCACCTCGCAATGACTCGCAGCCCATCACAATCCGCGAAAGCGATGACGCTCTCACACTCGACAATGGTTCGCTCTCACTGCGCATTGGCAAAAAACAATTCGCACTGTTCGACGACTTGAAGCTTGGCGGCAAACCGGTCACCGGCGCGGCTTCCGGCGGCAACGGAAGTATTCTTGACGGCGACGGCAAAGTGTTCGCGCTCGGCAAGCCGGACGTGCTGACCATCGAAGAATGCGGCCCCGTTCGCGCCGTCATGCGTGTCGCGGGAGATTTTGTCGCGGCGGACGGCGCAAAGTTATTCCGTTGGCAAGCGCGTTACTTCATTTACGCCGGCCAGCCGTGGGTTCGGTTGAACTGGACCATCGGCAACAACAACACCAACGCCGTCCTGACCAATCTCCAGACCGCCGGCATCCGCATTCCGTTCGCAGCGAGCGGCCCGATGCTTGGCTCGTTGGACGCCGTGCCACCGACGGCCATCGGCGACGACAAGTCCACGTGGCTGCTGCAAGACAAGGACGACCGTTTCTCCGACTCGGTGGACGGCGCGACGAAGTCCGGCCAGCACGCACTCGGCTGCGCGTTGGTCACCGACGGTCAGCGGCGGCTGTCCGTTTTCGTAAAGGATTTCTGGCAGCTTTATCCGAAAGGCATCGGCATCAAGCGCGACGGTCTGGACGTGCGCGTGCTGCCACCGCTGCCCGCCGACGATTACGCGAAGGAATCGCAGAACGACGAGGACCTCATCCGGCTCTATTATTGTTACGACCGTGGCCAGTATCGCATCAAACGCGGGCTGGAGTTCACCACGGATATTTTTGTGCGCGTGGGCGGCGCGGAATCAGCCTCGACGGTGAACGACCGCCACAACGCAGACTGGTTCAATCATCCGCTCTTCGCGGTCGCGCCGCCGAAACATTACTGCGACAGCGGCGTGTTCGGCATCGTCGAACCGGCGCAGGCGGGCGTTTTCGACGCTTACGAGAAACAGGTCCAGACCGGCTTCGTGAAGATGGAACAGAACCGCGAGCGCAAACATGAATACGGTTGGATGAACTACGGCGACTGGCACGGCGAGCGGCATTTCAACTGGGGCAACCACGAATACGACATGATGGGCGCGCTGGCGTTGCAATTCATCCGCACCGGCGACACGCAATGGATATGGGCCGCCGACCAGTGCACGCGGCACAGCACCGACATTGACACCATTCACTACCCCTGGCAGGCGCGGATGCCCGGCCGGGTTTATGCCCACTCCATCGGCCACGTCGGCGGCTTCTTCGACATGACCGATCCGCGTTTTCAGCGCCTCGGCAACGTCTTCGGCCTCTCCGATCCGAAGCGGCCTAATTTTTTCGTGACTGGCGCAATCGACTACGGCGGCCACATTTTCCAGCCGGGAAATTTCCGCGTCGGTTTCCTTACCGGCGAGCGGCGCTATCTGGAAACCGCCGAGATGGTCTGCGAGGCGCAGGCAACCTACATGACCGCGAAGTTTGACTTCGGCATCGAGCGCGCCGCCGGCTGGCCGCTGATGAACGCCGTCGCCGCCTACGAAGCCACCGGCAATCTCTTCTTTCTGAATGCGGCGCGGCTCTATACCGAGAAGATCATCGGCAAGCAAACCGAGCGCGGTGACTGGAACCTCAAACATGGCCCGCCGGAGTGTCTGCACGACCCGCCGCACTACGGCGGCAAGGCGTTTGCTGCTGGCGTGCTGCTCAACGGGATGATGATGTTCGACGCCGTCGCGCCATCGCGCAATGTCAAACAATGCATCATCCGCGCCGCGCACTGGCTGGAGAAATACTCTTGGAACCACGAGACGCACCGTTTCCGCTACATTGACACCTGTCCCACGTTCGCAGACGGCCACGGCAACGGCGGCACGGATTTCCTTGTCTCCAGCGGCCTCGCCTACGCCTGCACGCTCGATGACGATCCCGCGCTGAAAGCGTTACTGCTGGATTCCCTCGCGCGCGCCGTCCGCGGCGGTGTCAGCGTTGGGAAGGATTACACGCAGGATATCCGGCAAACGCCGCACGCGCTGGCGATCCTGCACCAACGGTTTGGCATCAAGGAACTTCCACAACCATCACCCGTGCCTGCGAAACCGGGTTCCAAGTAGAAAAGCTTTGCCTTCGACCCGACAACCGCTAGATTAACAAACCTTTGCTGGAGCAGATCGAATCACCATGAAAACAGAAGCCATATTCTTCGCCGGTCCGCGCAAGGTCGAAATTCGCGAGGTCGAAGTCAGCGACCCGCAGCCGCAGCAGGTCCAGGTGCTCTGCAAGGCCGCAGGCATCAGCCACGCCGAGGCCGGCCGCTTCGCGGAAACCGACAAGTCGCTTTTCCCTCTCGCCCCCTGCCGTGAAGGCGTGGGCCAGGTCATCCGCGTCGGCAGCGACGTGAAGGACATCCAACCCGGCCAATACGTCACCTGCAACCGCTGGCAAAAAATCCAGAATATGGACGCCAGCCTTGCTCACAAAATTCCCGGCGAACCTGAAGATCCGGCGATCTGGCTCGTGGAGCCCGTCGCGCGGGCCATCGCTGTTGCCCAATTCGCCCAAGTCCAGCCCGGCGACCGCGTCGCGATCGTCGGCGCGGGTTTCATGGGGTTGCTCATCACGCAGTTGATCGGGCGCTACCCGGTCTATGAACTCACCGTTGCGGATAAGAAGCCGAAAAACCTGAGCCTCGCCACCGAGTTTGGCGCGACGGAAACCGTCAACACCGCCGGCAAGGATGGCGAAGCACGACTCGAAGCGTTGAAAAAGGAACCGTTCGATCTGGTCATCGCCGCCACATGCCCGCAGCCGGCGCTCGATCTCGGCCGCCAACTCTGCCGCCGCGGCGGCCGCTATGTCATCGGCATCTCCGACGACGCCGGCGCCAAGGGCCAGTTTGAGCGCGCCGTCCGCGCGATGTGGCGCGGTTTGGTGGACCTCAAGCCGCTGGTGTCCCACCGCCACAAATTCGCCGACGCTCAAGCCGCCATGGAAGCCGCCGCTCAAGGCGGCGACAACTACATCAAAGGCGTGCTGACGTTCTAAGGCTTCGCCGCCGCCGCTTCACTCCCGGTTCCGCCCCTTGCCGGTCAGCGGCACGAACCGCACCGGCAGGTCGTCAAGCTTCTCCACGGTGCCAACGAGAAGTTTTTCGATGGGCACGATCCATCGCTACCGCACCCCATCCGCCGGTTCTCATTGCGTTTGCCAACGTTGTCACCGATTGCTTTCACGGGCGAGGCGCGCTATAATTGTCCCCGAACCGAAGGAGGAAAAGTTATGACATGCCTCGAACGGATTGAGCAGTATCTGAAACAACAAGGCGTTCGCTACGAAGTCCTCCATCATGCGTGCGCCTTTACGGCCCAGCGAGTCGCTCAGGCCGAACACATCCCTGGCAAAATGCAGGTCAAAGTCGTTGTCCTGCGCTCCGGCAACCAGTTCCTCATGGCCATGCTGTCCGCCATGGCCCACGTGGACGTGGCGGCGTTTGGCAAAGCAGCTGGCAAACCCTGCAAGCTCGCGACCGAAGCGGAATTCAAGGACCTGTTTCCCGACTGCGAGGTTGGCGCGATGCCGCCGCTGGGCAGCTTCTACTCGCTGCCCGTTTATGCCGACGACTTGTTGGAGGAAGACGACGAGATCGTTATGCAGGCCGGCACGCACACCGAATCCGTCAAGATCGGATGGGACGACTACCTGCGGTTGGAGCGGCCCACGCTGGCGCAGATCAGTCATCGGGCCTACGCGTGAACCACCGCTCAAGACGTGCAAGCTTCCAAGCTCGCGCAGCGTGCGCCAGAAAACAGGCGGACGGGTTTGAAGACCCGCCCCGCTTCCAAAGCGCGGTGTCAGGGTTCGCTTTACGCTTGATTGCCGCGAAACTTTCCGCGACAACGAAGCGTCAATGACGAATGCGCTGATTCTACGTTCGCCCGGTAAAATCAATTTCGGGCTGGATATCATCCGCAAGCGGCCGGACGGCTTTCACGAACTGGAGAGCCTCATGGTGCCGCTGGACGTGTGCGACGAAATGGTTTTCGAGTCGCGGGAAGCTGGCCACGGTGTGACGATGGACTGCGACGTGCCCGACTTGCCCACCGATTCCGGCAACCTCGTCATCCGCGCCGCCGAATTGCTCCGCCGGCACACCGATGTCACCGCCGGCGCACACATCAAACTGCGCAAGCGCCTCCCCATCGCCGCTGGCATGGGCGGCGGCAGTGGCAACGGCGCTGTTGCGCTCACCGGCCTGAACCAGATCTGGCAACTGGGCCTCTCGCGCGAGCAACTCCTGCCGCTTGCCGCGACGCTTGGCTCCGACTGCGCCCTCTTTCTGGACCCGAAGCCGTCCTTCTGCCACGGCCGCGGCGAACGTGTCGAACCGCTCGCCGACGCCGAGACGCGGACGCTGCACGCCGCGCACTTTGTCCTTATCAACCCCGGTTTCGGCATCTCCACCAAGTGGGCCTACGAACAAATCGGACCCTTCTTGACGGGCCGCGCCGGTGCCATTAAGGTCATTCTCAATGCGCTGGCCGCGGGCGACCTGCCGGCGGCGGCGCGCGCGATGGTCAACACGCTCGAAGGACCCGCGCTGCGCAAGTTCCCGTTGTTGGGACTGCTCAAGGAATCGCTCGCGCGCAACGGCTGCGTGGGCGCGATGATGAGCGGCAGCGGCGCGACGGTGTTCGGAGTCGCCACCGACCAAGCCAACGCCAAACGCGCGTTGGCCGCGGCCCGCGCCGAGTTCGGTGAGAAGATGTGGATGACGGTGGCGCAGGCGCATGCGCAGTGATCCGTGACTCGTAATTCGTAATCCGAATTGCGGACCACGAATCACGAGTCAAGGATAACGATTTTCGGACTGCCCGGTGGTGTAATGGTAACACAGCGGCCTTTGGAGCCGTTTTTCATGGTTCGAATCCATGCCGGGCAGCCACTTCGTTTTTAACCCGCATTTACCGAATTATAACACACTTCAGACTTTCACTTCTTTGATTATTCTTGCTAGTTTTTGCTTTATACCCTATTCTTTCCGGTAGCTTCCAGAGCTATTCGCGACAGGACGGTCGAGCATGAAAACGAAACGACGCGGACGGAAAGGCGAGGTCAGCTTGTTCAAGCCACCGGGCGGAACAACGTGGTGGATTCGCTACAGCACCAACGGCAAACAGCACCGCACCAACACCGGCCACACCAACGAAGCCGAGGCGCGCATTTTCGCCGCCAACGTCGCGCGCATGACAGGCTTGGCGAACAGTGACGACCTCGACGAAAAACGCCGGCTGTTGGACATCTGCCGCGAGATCATCGCCAGCATCCCCGAACTTGAAGCCGAGGCCGCGCTCGTTGGCCGCGCCGAGCTTCCCACGACCCGCGATTGGTTTACGCGCGAACTCGACGCCATGCGGAACAACACAGCCGGCGACGACCGCGCCGTGAAAGCCACCAGCGTCGATCGTGTCCGCCAAGTGATTGACGACTTCCTCGCGTTTCTGGCAACGCAGCCGGTGAACCTGGCCGACGTGGCAATCAATCGCGTTGGCCCTGCGGACATAAACGGCTTTTTGTCCGACTACAAAGCCAAAGGCTACAGCGGCAGTTCCCGCAAGTTTGCGCTCGCCCGCATCCGCGCCATCTTCGGCCATGCGGTGGACAAGAGCCTACTCATGGTGAATCCGGCAAGCGTGCGGCAAGTCGGCAGGCTGCGATTTGACGCCGCCAGCATCCGGCAGGCTTTCAACACGCGTCAGATCGCTGCCGTGATGGAGGCCGCGAAAAAAGCGCCCGAAACATGGTTGCTGCGCTCTGCCATGCTCGCCCTATTCACCGGTCAACGAGCCGGCGACATCATGCGGATGAAGTGGGAAGACGTGCGCGACTTCAACAGCCCGCTGCCGACCATCCATCTTGTGCAGCAAAAGACGGGAAGCGCCCTTGTGATTCCGATTGCGGACCCACTGCGCCGTGAACTCGCAAAAGTGCCGGCGAAAGAGCGCACTGGCGACTTGCTTGGCGATAAGGTCGCCGCCGCCTACTTCGCCAAGTATCGAAATTTGTTTCACCGCCCATGGCGCACGCTGCTCAACGGCGTGGACTTGGCCGGCATGGTGGACGTGCCGACGCTGGCGAAAGTGGAAGGCAACGGACACGGTCGCACCCGCTTTGCGTGGACGTTTCACAGTTGGCGCCATACTGCGGCCAGCTACTTGACCGGGCCCGACGCGCATTATCTGCTAGGCCACCGCACCGCCGACGAAAAACGGCTTGGCACAACTGCCGAATATCGCCACGCGGACTTGCTGCGCCTCAAAAAACAGTTGGACCAGATACCACTCGCGCCCGCTGAGAACGTCACGGAGATCAATCGCGCTGCGGAAGCGTAGGAGGGCGAGACGATGCGATCCCCTCACCCCTCCAGCCACTCTTGCTTCCATGCCATCCGGTAGAAAACAAACACAGATGTCGGGAGTCTTGGCTCAATGAAACCCAACAAGAAGCCTGTTCAGAGCGAGACCACATGCCGATGTAAAGGCTGTGGAAGGCCCTTCACCAAAACGCGCGAATACGATGGTTATTGCACGGACTGTCGTTTCCACTGGGATCTCACCCCAAAGCGAGGTGCAGGATATGAACTCGAAAACCGACCTGCAAACACAGGATCGCTCCAGATCTCATCGCCGGAACTCGTTCTTGCAAGTAAGGAAGTTGAGAAGGACCTCCTTCCCCACGGTGCCGACCGGGAACAGGCAAGACGGTGGCTTCTGGATCGTGGATTATCACCAGATGAAGCTGAAATCGTCTTGTGCAGATGTTTTGACCATCTCCAATCCGTCCGCGAGATTGCAAGAGCACTGGGGCAAATCAAAAACGTGGGTTGCTGCGAAGTTAAAGAACCCGACGATTGAATCGCTCGTAGAACAACTTAACAACCGTTTGCAAACAGGTGAAGAATTGCATTCTGTTGAGACAGGCTCGCCTGCACACACAACGCAACCAATCACCCTCAATGTGTGTGCCAAGGCTGCTCGCCGACGTGGTTCCTCGACGCCTGCGGCCAGCCGGACCATCCGCGCCGCCGGCTCCTGCTGACCAACTACGACCTGGGCGTGGAAGTGCCAGCCGGAACTTTGCAACTCGGCCTGAACTTCGCGGATGCCTTGCCCGAACTTTTCGCGGGCAAGGAGATGGGCGAGGATGCGTTGCGTGTGCTCGGTGAATACCTGAAGCTCTACACGCGCTTCCGGGCCGACGTGGGTGCCGAAGCGCCTTTGCTCCGCTCGGCAGTTGGCTGGTCAAAGCGGTTGAAGTGAAGGTGTGAAAATGAAACCGCCAAACATGGTTAGTTCTCTTCCGCTTAGCGTCATCGGTAAGTCACCCGACGCAGCCAGCCGGCATCCAGACCGGCGGCGGTGGCGCCGTTCTTGGAGTAGGTCCACGTCAACCGATGGGTGCCCGCCGGTAGGGTGTAGGTCAGCGTCTGCCAGCCCGCCTCGCCGGAGATCGCGCCCGGCTGGGTCACG
>CAIQCK010000087.1 GCA_903870275.1 uncultured bacterium
CCGGCGTCGCTGTGGAACAGCACCAACCAACTGATTGCCGGCAACGTCGGTTCTTATAATCAGCTTTCCATCGCCAATAATGGCACGGTTCTCAGCCCGTGGGTGATTATAGGACAGAGCACGAATGTCGCGATGACCGGCAATTTCATTAATGTCGCGGGCGGCAATCTCTTGGTCACCAATGCCGGCGCCACCGGGACGCTGGATGTCCAGCGCGGCACGCTGGCGCTTATCAGCGGCACGGTGACCGTCAACCAGTTCTACGCCACCAACTTCGCCAGCAGCGTCGTCAACATCAGCGGTGGCAGCCTGACCGCCCCGATGCTGCTCAACGCCGGCCAATTCACGATGACCGGCGGGACGCTGACGGTGGCAGGCGCGTTCACCAACGCCGCCTCCGGCGCGTTTAACCTCAGCGGCGGCAGTGTGATCGTGCCGTTACAAATGAACAACTTGGGCGCTTTCATCCAGAACGGCGGGCTGTTCGATCCGCTGGTGTTCACCAACAGCGGCAGCTTCGTCTTGAACAGCGGCACGAACATGGACGGGGTGTTCCTGAACCTCGCTTCCGGCACAGTGTCGCAGACCGGCGGCGAGCACGACGTGAACGTGGCGACCAACTACGGCTCGTGGGCAATCTTCGGCGGCGTGGCCAACCTGACCAATTTCGTCAACGAGAACCACGGCGCGTTGACGGTCTACGGCGGCGTTCTCAACGGCTCGCTGACCATCGGCAACACCGGCTCATTGAATCAACTCACAATCACCAATGGCGGCGTGGTGGCTGGCAGCGCTGGCGTTCTCGGCAACTCCTCTGCCTCCAGCAATAACTGGGTTGTGGTCACCGGCGCGGGCAGCGTCTGGAGCAATGGAGCATACCTCTACGTGGGCAACTCTGGCTCGTTCAACCAACTGACGATCACCAACGGCGGTCAGGTTTTCGACGCCACCAGTTCTATCGGTGATGGTTCTGGTGCCAACAGCAACGCGGTGACCGTCACCGGTACGGGCAGTGTTTGGAGCAATAGGAACGACCTTTACGTGGGCAACTGGGGACCGTTTAACCAACTGACCATCGGCAACGGCGGCACGGTGTTCAGCACCAACGGCTATATCGGCTATTTTGGTAACAGCAACGCAGTGCTGGTGACTGGTGTGGGCAGTATTTGGAACAATAGCTTCCAATTCTATGTAGGCCTCATTGGTCAGGCTAATCAATTGACGATCGCCAACGGAGGCTCAGTGTTCGACGCCTACGGCAATATCGGCAATTTTCTCAACGCCAACAGCAACTCGGTGCTGGTGACTGGCGCGGGCAGCGTTTGGAGCAATAGTTCCACCCTTTACGTGGGCCACGACGGCTCGATCAATCAATTGACGATCACCCAGGGCGGCACAGTGTTCAGCGCCGACAGCTGGATAGGTTATGCTTTGACCGCCAACAGCAACGCGGTGCTGGTGACTGGATCGGGCAGCGTCTGGAGCAATGGCTCAAGCCTCGTCGTGGGCAACAACGGCACCGGAAACCAACTGGTGATCGCCAACAGTGGCTCAGTGTTCGATGCCACCGGCTCTATCGGTGGTAGTTTCATAGC
The DNA here is from genome assembly GCA_903870275.1 of uncultured bacterium. GTDB lineage: Bacteria > Verrucomicrobiota > Verrucomicrobiia > CAIQCK01 > CAIQCK01 > CAIQCK01. The sequence continues at coordinate 1,596 of CAIQCK010000087.1, forward strand.
CAACAGCAACGCGGTGCTGGTGACCGGCGCGGGCAGCGTCTGGAGCAATAGTTCCACCCTTTTCGTGGGCAACTACGGCTCGTTCAACCAACTGACGATCAGCAACGGCGCCACGGTGTTCAACGTCAATTGCAGTATCGGCAATAATTCCGGCGCCAACAGCAACGCGGTGCTGGTGGCCGGTCCGGGCAGCGTTTGGAGCAATAGCAACGACCTTTTCATGGAAGGCTCGTTCAATCAATTGACGGTTACCAACGGCGGCTCAGTGTTCGACGCCTACGGCTCTATTGGCAGTAGTTCCGCGGCCACCAGCAACTCGGTGCTGGTGACCGGCGCGGGCAGCGTTTGGAACCATCGCGTCCAACTCAGTGTGGGCGACTCGGGCACGGGGAACCAACTCACGATTGCCCACGGCGGCATGGTGTCTGACGCCTACGGCACTATCGGCTTTTTTGCTGGTATCCAAAACAACGCGGCGCTGGTCACTGGTGCGGGAAGCGTTTGGAGCAATGGCAACTACCTCTACGTCGGTGACTTCGGTTCGTCGGGTAATCAACTAACGATTGCCAACGGCGGCGCGGTCTATGACGCCACAGGAGCAATCGCATGGGGCGGCCTGTCTAATCCCAGCAATAACTCAGTTTTCGTCACCGGCACGGGCAGCGTCTGGAACAATAGCGGAACACTTTACGTAGGTGGCATGGGCTCGTTCAATCAACTGACGGTTACCAACGGCGGCACAGTATTGAACGCCAACGGCTGGGTGGGATTTGCTACGAATGCCACCAGCAACGCGGTGCTGGTCACCGGTGCCGGCTCGCTCTGGAGTAACGCTGGCGTTCTGACGATTGGCCAGGGCGGGCTGGGCAATCAGGTGACGCTGGCCAGTGGTGGGCAGGTTGACGCCGGCGTGTTAAGCAATTTCAGCGGCAGCATCTTCAGCATGTCGGGCGGCAGCGCCGTCTTCCCCCTTGTGTATAACGCCGGCACGATCAACCAGAGCGGCGGTGAACAGGACGTGAACGTCGCCACCAACTCGGGTGTCTGGAACGTCGCCACGGGCGGCTTGCTGGAAGTGCGCAATAACCTGGCCATCAGCCCGGCTGGCGGCCTGACCAACCGCAACGGCGGCGACGTGCGACTGGTGTCCAATGCCACCGTGAATGTCTCCGGCAGCTTCGTCGTCACCAACGCCACGCTGGAGTTTGCCGGTGCCAGCGCCCTCGCCACGCCGTTCCTGCCGGGCATCACTTTCCAAAACGCCGCCGCCATCAAGTGGGCCGGCTATGGCAGCAGCTTCGGCAGCCACGCCATCACCGGCAACCTCAACCTCGATCTTCCCTCTGGGCCAGGCCTGATGCGCGGCTTCGTGGACAACGCACGCCTGACCGTCGGTGGCAGCGGGCTGTTGTATGTCGGTAGCAACAGCCTCGACTCCCTGACCATCACCAATGGCGGCCAAGTGCTCGACAGCATCGGCTTCATCGGCTTCAACGCTTCGGCCAGCAATAACAATGTGTGGGTCAACGGCCCCGGTTCACTCTGGAGCAATGGCAGCGATCTGGTCGTAGGGGTCTCCGGCTCGGGTAATCAACTGACGATCAACAATGGCGCCCAGGTGCTCAGCGATAATGGCGACCTGGGCTTTTTCGATGCCGCAAGCAACAACGTGGCGCTGGTCAGCGGCGCGGGGACGGTCTGGAGCAACAACAGCGACTTGTGGATGGGTGTGTACGGCTCCGGCAACCAACTGACCATCACCAATGGCGGCTGGGTGGTCGACGGCAACGGTTACGTGGGCGCCATGGCGGGCGCGAGCCGCAACGCGGTGTGGGTCAGCGGCCCCGGTTCGGTCTGGAGCAACCGAGCGGATTTGTATGTGGGTGAAGACAACAACTGGGGCAACAGCGTGACCATCGCCAACGGTGGGCAGGTTTTCGATGCCAATGGTCATATCGGGGCGTATAGCAGCGGTGCGAGCAACAACGGGGTGGTGGTCACGGGCGCCGGTTCGCTATGGCGCAACGGTGCGAATCTGGAGGTGGGCGAGGTCGGACCGGGTAATTTCCTGACCGTCACCAACGGCGGCACCGTCTCGGCCACCAATATCATCGTTGGCGCCACCGCCACGTCCACCAGCAACGTGGTCACCGTTTCCGGCGGCCGGCTCTACGCCACCAACAGCGCTGGCGGTGGCGTGATCAATGTTCTCTACGGTACGCTTAACCTCAACAGCGGCACGGTGGCGGTGGACCGGCTGCTGCTGACCAACTTCGCCAACAGTGTCTTCAACTTCAACGGCGGCGTGCTCAAAGCGGGCCAGGTGCTCTCGGCGCAGACGCTGACGGTCAACGGTGGCACGTTGACGCTGGCGGACTCGTTCGTGAACTCATCCGGAGGCACGTTCCAGTTAAGCAGCGGCAGCGTGGTCGTGCCCGGCTCGGCAAACAACCAGGGGCTGTTCATCCAGAACGGCGGACTGTTCGATCCGTTGGTGTTCACCAACGGCGGCAGCTTCGTCCTGAACAGCGGCACGAACATGGACGGGGTGTTCCTGAACCTCGCTTCGGGCAGTGTTCAGCAGAGCGGTGGCGAGCACGACGTAAACGTGGCGACCAACTACGGCTCATGGGCGATCAGTGGCGGCGTGGCCAACCTGACCAATGTGGTCATTGTCGGCGGCGGTGCGTTCACCAATGCGGGCGGAACCCTTGTTTCGACCAACGCGTCCGGCACGGGCGGCATGGATGTGCGCAACGGCGTGCTGGCGCTCATCAGCGGCACGGTGACGGTCAATCAGTTCTACGCCACCAACTTGGCCAGCAGCGTGGTCAGCTTCAACGGTGGCACCCTCAGCACCAGCGGCAGCGCGGTCAATAACGGCTCCATCTTCCATGTCGGCAACGGTGTCAGCGCGGCCACGCTCGATCTATTCGGCGGCACGCACTCATTTGCCAACGGCCTCTTCATTAACACCAACGCAACACTCACAGGCACCGGCTCCATCACCGGCTCCATCACCGATGCCGGTCTCATCGCCCCCGGCAACGGTTTCGGCGTCATCAGCGACACTGGCAATCTGACGATGCTTGGCGGCGGCGCGATGACGATGGAACTGGGCGGCACCAACGCATGGCTCTACGACCAGTTCGATCTGACGGGCGCGCTCAGCTTCGGCGGCACCCTCACCATCGCGCTGCTCAACGGTTACACGCCGCAACTGGGCGACCACTTTAACCTCTTCGGCTTCGGCAGCAGCAGCGGCGCCTTTAGCGCGACCAATCTCCCTACGATCTCGCCGACGCTGTATTGGAACGCCAGCGCGCTTTACAGCACGGGCGTGATCGAGGCCGACCAGGCCACCGGCTCGGTGCAGGTGGTTCTGGCGCCGCAGGCGGCCATTGTCGCAGGGGCGAAGTGGCAGCTGGACGCCGATGGCAACTGGCACACCAACAATGAGACCGTGGCCGGGTTGGTGGTGGGCAACCACACGGTGAGCTACACCAACCTCACCGGTTGGATCGCTCCTACCAATCAGATCGTGCAGATCGCCTTCGGGGCGACGACGACGAATACCGGGACATATCAGTTGCCGCCGATACTGCTCGCGGCAGTGTCACGCAAGACGCAGGGCAGCTCGGGGACGTTCGACTTGAATTTGAACCTGAACGGAACGCCCAGCGCCACGGTGGAACCGCGGATCAGCGGGCCGACACAACTGGTGTTTACGTTCAACAAGGCGATGGCGGCCGCTGACGGGACACTGGACGCCACGGAGTTCACTGTAACCAACGCGACGTTTGTGAGCGCCAGCATCGTCAGCAGCAACCTGACGTTGAACCTGACCAACGTGGTGGACCAGTCGAAGGTGACGGTAGTGATGAACGAGCTGACGGACCTGGCGGGCAACCCGCTGTCGGGCACCAACGCGGTGATTGTTCGCTCCCTCTATGGCGATGAGAACCAAAGTGGCACCGTCAACGCCGTGGACCTGCAACAGGTGAAGAACAACCTGCTGGCAACGCTGACCCCGGCGAACTTCCTCTGCGACGTCAATTGCAGCGGCATCATCAACGCGGCGGACTTGCAGCAGATCAAGAACAACATCCTGCACAGTGTCAGCCTCGCAATCGACTCCGGTGCGGCGCAGACACTTTCCTCCGGCGACGCCAGCAGCAGCCTGACAACCTCCTCGTTGGCAACGACCACGCTGGGGCAGGCGTTGAGCGCGACCAATCTGACGTGGAGCACCGACGGCGACGCGCCGTGGACGGCAACGATAGCGGAAGACGGCAGCCAGGCGGCGTGGAGCGGGAGCATCGGCAATCTGAACGTGTCGTGGGTGGAGACGACGGTGACGGGACCGGGCACGCTGAGCTTTGACTGGATGGTATCCTCGGAATTGAATGGGGATTACCTGACGTTCGCAATCGATGGGGTGAACCAGCCCGGAGCGATTTCTGGCGAGGTGGGCTGGCAGACGCTGACGTTCAGCATCCCATCAGGTCAACATCGTTTGACTTGGACCTACTCCAAGAACGGCGCCACGGCCGCCGGTCTGGACACCGGCTGGCTGCGGCGCGTGGTTTACCGGTAACGCTCAGCGACAGAAAGCCGACCATGCTTGCGGGGAGAACGCTTACAACAAGGTCTGTGAGTATTCGCTAACCGGTTGCCGCCATACGAAGTCAGAAACGAACACCGTGTTGAGAGTAAACAGAAGTGATCAGATAGAGACAGACCGTCGCCACCGCCGACACAAGGTCAGCGCCAATAATCCGTGACAATTCGTGACAACTTTCTTGCCGGTTTGTGCCTTTCTGTGCATTCACCGTTTGCGTAAGTAGGTGCAAACGCGCACACGAGGTTAAATCCGGCCGGTTCGAACCCTGCACCGCCCACCAGCTTTTCGTGGAGAATTTGTGTATTACCGCCGCTCGCCTTGCCGCCTCATCGGCGTATTTCGATTCGCTTCTGGGCGAAAGCCGACATCCACCCCGTTGATGACTTGCCCGTCCCTTACCGCGAAAGCGACCTGCTGAAACTGACACACATCGCTGACAAACAGCGTTGAAAGTATATGTCAAAACGAGCAACAAAACCGAGGCGGCGTCGGCGGTGGGATATTCGGACCCGAATGCAAACGCGACGCGTGTGTTCGACCAGCCCGCGATGCAGTCGGCGGTGGTGGACATCTTCAAACAGTTGGGTGTGTTGGCGTCCCGCCTTCAGATGGCTCCTGTTTGCGCATGGACCAGTTGAAACCCGGACACCAACCGCCGCGACCGCCGGCTCATGGCTCCGGGCGCGCGTAAAATGGAGGTCTAACCTACCCGCCGCCATGTTTTTGCGGGCCTTGGGCGCTCACCTTGCACGAACGTGCTGTTGTTCCCTTGCAGCGACCACTTCGCAGGTATCCTGACGCGACGTGTTTAGAGTGGCAATTCTTGCCATCGGCGGTTGCCGGTCAGTTAAAAACCTTGTCACGACTGCGAAAATGGAATTAGGTATCCCCACAAAACAATGGTGTGTCATGTTGATGGAATGCAAACAATGTCATAAGAAGGTAGGCAAGCCCCAAGTGGCGTTCCGTGTTCTCGTGGTATTGCCGACGGCCGTGCTCACCGGGTTTGTGTTAGGGATCTTCGCGACGTGGGCGAAAGGCCAAGGCGTGAGTTGGGGAGTTTGGAGTGTGGCCATCGTCGCGATTCCGTCGTATTTGTTTTTCTCTACGTTGTTCTGGGAGTTGCCCCGGTGGATGACGAAGCTGCGTTATGGCCTGAAGCCGTGTCCTCATTGCGGCTCTCACGACTGGGCGCCGCCGCAATACTCCGGTTTCGGAATATAGCGGCAAGGCGATGAGGATTCTCTACGTCCACGAACGCTTTGGCGCGCTGGCTGGCGCGGAAGCCAACGTCCATATCACCGCCACCGAGTTGGGCGGGCGCGGTCACACCCTTGGCATCCTCCACGGCCCCGGCACCTCCAAAAATGCAGCGGCGTGGGAGAAAACCTTCCCCACGCGGTTCGCGTTGGGGCCGGGTGACAACAGCGCCGTGGTCCGCGGGGCGCTGAGCGAGTTCCGACCCGATGCGGTTTATGTCCACAAGACGGCGGACATGTCGGTGGTTGAGACGCTGGTGGCCGGCGGCGTGCCGCTGGTCCACATGGTCCACGATCACGACATTTATTGCATGCGAAGCTACAAATACAACGTCTTCACCCGCCGCATCTGCACGCGGCCGGCGACGTCTTACTGTGTCTTCCCCTGCCTTGCATGCGTGGTAAAGAATGCAGGCGGCCGGTTTCCGCTCCGGTGGGTCAGCTACGCGGCCAAGAAGCGCGAGATCGAAATCACCCGGCGGTTTGATCGCATGGTGGTCGTGACCCATTACATGAAGGAGGAATTGCTCCGAAACGGTTTCGACGCGCGGCGGATCGAAATCCACGCGCCGGTGCCGCGCATGGGCGACCCGAACCTGCGCAGCAGCTTCAGCGGACGCAACCTCATCATCTACGCCGGCCAGATCATCCGGGGCAAAGGCGTGGATGTGTTGCTGGAATCGCTCGCATTGCTGGACACACCTTTTGAATGCGTCATCCTTGGCGACGGCAACCATAAATCCTACTGCGAGCAGCTCAGCCGCAAGCTTGGCTTGGAAAACCGCGTGATATTCAAGGGCTTCGTGCCGCAAGAGGAACTGAAGGCTTATTACCGCGAGTGCAGCGTCGTGGCGCTCAGCTCGGTTTGGCCCGAGCCGATCGCCACCATCGGGCTGGAAGTGATGCGTTATGCGTTACCGGTGGTGGCGTTTGACGCAGGCGGCATCAAGGACTGGCTGCTGGACGGCCACAACGGCTTCCTCGTGCCGTGGATGGACCGCCGCCAATACGCGGCCCGTCTCAAGCAGGTGCTGACCGACAAGCCGCTCGCTCGCAGGCTGGGCGAGAACGGATTGAAGCTCGTCAGCGAACAATACGATTTCGATCAATACATCGGGGATCTCGAAACAATGTTCGCGCGCGTCATCGCGGAGCGCGGCACCGCCGGCAAATGACATGACGGTTCATCTCATCGCCATCGTCGGTGGCAGCGGCTCGGGCAAGACCTGGCTCGCGCGGCAATTGAAGCGCCGGCTTGGCCGCGCCGCGGGACTGATTTCGCTTGATGATTTTTACCGCGACCTCTCTGCGCTGCCCAAGAACAAGCGCGACCGGCAGAACTTTGATGATCCCGTCGCCATCGAGTGGAGCCTGTTCCTGCAAACGCTTGCGCGGATCAAGCGCGGCGAGCCGGCGGCGATTCCGCGTTACGACTTTGCCTCGCACACGCGCCGGTCGCGGACGAGGTTGTGGAAACCGAAACCGGTCGTGTTGCTGGATGGGCTGTGGCTGCTGCGTGACCCACGGGCGCGCCGCCTCTACTCGCTGAGCTTGTATGTGGACGCACCACGCGCAGTGCGATTGCACCGGCGCGTCGCGCGGGACCGGAGGGAACGCGGTCGCAGCCGCGCCTCAGTGCTCCGGCAGTTTCGGGAGCACGTCGAGCCGATGCACCGGCGGTTTGTGGCACCACAGGCCCGGCACGCCGACTTGGTGGTGAATTCGGAGGTCAGCGACAAGGCCCTTTACAAACTGACAGTAATGGCTCAAGAATTGCACGCGAAGAGCGGCAAATCATGACCGAGGCGGAGATCCAAGAGGAGTTGATGCGGCGATTCCTGGCGTTACAGACGCCGTGGGGACGCTGGCGTCTTTATGCCCTGGTAAAGTGGAAACGGCTTGCCTGGCAGAACGTCGTTCATGCCGCGCTCTTCATTAAACGCGCGCACGATATTGTCGGGAGCATCCTCGCGATCATCCTCCTCTCACCGGTCTTTCCCATCCTCGCCATCCTGGTCAAGCTCGACGGCGGGCCGGTGTTCTTCAAGCAGAAGCGCGTCGGATTTATGGGGCGGGAATTCACGATGTTGAAGTATCGCTCGATGGTTGTGGATGCGGAAGCAAGGCTGAAGGACCTGCTCGCCAAGAACGAGCTGGCCTCGGGTGTGACGTTCCAGATGAAGGACGATCCGCGCGTCACGAAGATCGGCCGGATCCTCCGCAAAACATCGCTCGACGAACTGCCGCAGTTCTTGAACGTCCTCAAAGGCGAAATGTCGCTGGTCGGACCGCGTCCGCCGGTGCCGCGCGAAGTGGCGCTTTACACACAGGCCGACCGCCGCCGGCTGCTGATCAAACCCGGCATTACCTGTTTCTGGCAGGTTGGCGAACGACGCGGTGGTTTGCTGGAAATTGGCAACCGCCATCATATTGACTTTCCGGAACAGGTTGCGCTCGACGTGCGTTATATCGAAAGCCACAGCATCAGGCGCGATCTGATGATCCTGATGAAAACGGTCCCGGCCATCTTGTTTGGCAAGGCGTGATGAACTCCACTCCAAGGGTGAGCCGATGAAAGCACTGATCATCTGCCCTGCAGATCGGGTGGAAGTCGAGTTTCTGACAAACCACGTGCCGTTGGCATTGGCACCGGTGTTGGGCCGCAGCTTGCTCGACCTGACACTGGCGCATCTGGCAAGCCTCGGCGCGACGCAGGTGCTGGTGTTGGCCACTGACCGGCCGGAAAAGGTTCGCGCCGCCGTCTGGCACGGCGAAGCGTGGGGAGTGCGCCTGGAGGTGCATCCGGAACAGCGTGAGTTGACCGTGGCGGAGGCGCGCGCGAAGTATCAGGCAGGAGGCGCGAAGGGCTGGCTGCCGGCGCCAAACGACCTTGTGTTGCTGGACCGGCTGCCGGGAAACGAATCCAGCCTGTTCAACAACTACGGCGATTGGTTTAACGCGCTGCTCGGCGCGATGTCCGGTGCAGTCGGCGATCGCATCGGAATGCGCGAGTTTGCACCGGATGTTTTCGTGGGTTTGCGCTGCCAGATTTCGCAGAGTGCGCAAATCGAGCCGCCTTGCTGGATCGGCAACCATACTTGGATCGGTTCGGGCGCAAAGATCGGCCCTAATGCCGTCGTCGAGACCGGCTGCTATGTGGATCACGACGCCGATGTCGCGAACAGTTTCATTGGACCCGACACGTATGTCGGCGCGCTGACGGAAGTGCGGGAATCGTTTGCGTGGGGCCGTGGGCTGTTGAAACTGAAAACCGGCGTGTTCAGCGAGGTGGCAGACGGTTTTCTGTTGGGCCGCCTTACCAGCCGCGCCAAGTCGCGACGGCGGCGGATCAATTTCGCGGGCAGAATCGCAGCCATGGCGGTCTTGTTGCTGACTTGGCCGGCGCCGTTCATCGGCTGGCTACGCACCCGGCGCTCGGGCAAACCGCGGCTCACGCCCCACATCGCCGTGCGCGCGCCGCTGGTGGGCGCCGGCAAACTGATAGAAACTTACCGCTACTATGAGTTGGGTGGTTTCGATGGACTCTGGAAGAGATGGCCGGAGTTGTTCAGCATCGCCCGCGGCGATGCCTCGTGGGTGGGCAACCGGCCTTTGACGCCGAATCAAGCGGCGACGTTGAAGGACGATCATGAGCATCTCTGGCTGTCGGTGCCTGCGGGTTTGTTCTCGCTGGCCGACGCGATGGGCTGTGCGGAGTCCTTTGGCGAAGATGCCAAAGTGCATGCCTCTTTTTATGCCACTCAACGCGGTTGGCGGAAGGATATCGAGATCATGCAGCGCGTTCTGGCCGGTCATTTAAAGTCAAAAACGAGCAAACAAAATAGCGACCTCCGCGGCAGCTTCAATTCATGAAACCTGTCCTTGGACTCTTTATCATGGTGGACGCCTGCGGATGGGAAATCATCCGCAATGATTCCTTCGGCTGCGCGTTCGCGCCAACACGCAAGCAGCTCGAAAGCATCTTCGGCTATAGTTCCACATGCGTGCCTTCGATCCTCTCCGGTCACTGGCCGGTCGAGCACCGCAATTGGTGCTACTTCGTCTATGACCCGAAGAAATCGCCTTTCCGCTCGTTGCGCTCGCTGCGCTGGCTGCCGACCGCGGTTACCAGCCGCCGCATCTTCCGACGCTGGCTGACGAGATTCGTGAAGGCGCGGCTCAATTTCCGCGGCTATTTCGACCTCTACAACATCCCGTTCCGCTACATCCACCTCTTTGACTTCACCGAGAAAAAGAGCCCGCTTCAGCCCGGCGGCATGAATGTGGGTCCGAACATTTTCGATTTCCTCGTCGAGCAGAAGATCCCCTACTTCGTCAGCAACCCCGCCGCCACCGAGGAACAGAACCGCGACGACCTCATCGCACGGATCAACAACGAAACCATTGACTTCGCGTTTCTTTACTGGGCCGGCCTTGACGGGCTGTTGCACATGGTCGGCAACGATTCGCCGCAAGTTCCCGCCAAGCTCCGTGTCTATGAGCAATGGATCGAGCAGCTTCTCGCCGCCGCGCGCCAGCATTACAGCGACATCCATCTCTACGTCTTCAGCGACCACGGCATGGCGAACTGCGATGAACTGCTCGATCTCAAGTCGCGCATCGAGGCGCTGCCGTTGGCGATGGAGCGCGACTATGTGGTGGTCTATGACTCCACGATGGCCCGCTTTTGGTTCCTCAACGACCACGCCCGCCAACTCATCACTGCCGAGCTTCAGCGCGTGCCCCAGGGCCGCATCGTGCCCGACGAGGAATTGGAGCGGATGCACGCGCTGTTCAAGGACCACTACTTCGGCGAACTGATTTTCCTCGTCAAGGAAGGCGTGCTCATTGTGCCGAGCCATATGGGCGAACGGCCGATTCGCGCGATGCATGGCTATCATCCAACCGACAAGCACAGTTACGCGTCGTTGTTGACCAACCAGCCGTCCATCCCTGACGATGTGACCGCCATCCCGCACATTTGCCGGTTGATGAAAGAAACCGGGCAGTTGGCCAAGCGGCGCAACGCCGCCGGCAACACATGACCAACCCCACGACCAACCGCATCATTCACGTTCCGCGCCGCTTTGTCGCGGAGGAATGGGGTGGCACCGAGACGGTGATTCTGGAAATCTCCCGCCAGCAAAGGCTCGCGGGCGCGGAGGCGGAAGTGTTCACCTCGATGGCGTTGGCCGGCCGGCGGCAGGAGACCATCGGTGGTGTGCCCGTGCGGCGCTTCCCCTACTGTTATCCGTTCTTCGGCCTGTCGGCAGAAGACAAGGCGGCGATGGACAAGAAGGGCGGCAACTTGCTCTCGCTATCGCTCTTTGGCGCGTTGCTGGCGGCGCGCGGCGTGCGGATCTTCCACGGCCACGTGCTCAAGCGGCTCGGCGGCGAAGTACGGACCGCCGCGCGGCTGCGGAAGAAACCGTTCGTGGTCTCGCTACATGGCGGCGTGTTCGACGTGCCCAATGCCGAGCGTGAGATGATTCTCAAACCGTTCGTGGACAAGTTCGAGTGGGGCCGGCCGTTCGGCGCGCTGTTCGGCTCGCGCCGGCTGCTGGAGGACGCCGACCATGTGATTTGCGTCGGTCAGAGCGAGATGGAAGGAGCCAAACGCGAGCTGACGCACGACCGCATTGCCTACCTGCCCAACGGCGTGGACTGTGCCCGGTTCGCCAACGGCAACGGCGCGGCGTTTCGTGCCAAGCACTGCATTTCTGCCGCGGCGTTCCTCGTCCTCAACGTCAGCCGCATTGACTCACAGAAAAACCAGGCACTCCTGCTCGAAGCCTTCGCAAAGTTGCGTGCCGCCGTGCCGGATGCGCACCTGGTTCTCATCGGTCCGGAGACGCAGCCGGACTACGCCGCGCGCTTGCGGCAGTTCATTACCGCCAACAGCTTGACCAACTGCGCGCGGCTGCTGCCGGGCATGCGCAACGACAATCCCGATCTGATCGCCGCCTACCACGCCTGCGACGTGTTCGTGTTGCCTTCGATGCACGAACCCTTCGGCATCGTGGCGCTGGAGGCTTGGAGCGCAGCGCGTCCGGTTGTTGCGAGCCGCGTCGGTGGGTTGCAGTCGCTAGTGCGCGACGACGAAACCGGCTGGTTTGTGGACCCGAACGCTGCCGGTGCCGCGGACGAACTGGCATCGAAGCTCCGGCGGCTGGCCGCCGAACCCGGCACGCGCCGCCGGCTCGCCGCCGCGGGCATGGCCCAAGCACGCAGCCGTTATGACTGGCGAGAGATCAACCGCCAACTGGAACAGATCTACCAAGCCGCCGAAAACCATGCGGCGCATCGCTACGGGAAGGCGCGCTCATGAGTTACGCCGAGGTCAAAACAAACATCTGGAAGAACTCGATCTCGAACTACATCCGGACGGTGGTCGGCATGGTGCTCGGCCTGTTCATGTTCCGGCTGCTCTACCAGTCGCTGTCGGCGGAACAATTCGGTTTCTGGTCTTTGCTCTGGAGCGTTTTCGGCTACGGCATTCTGCTCGACTTCGGTTTCGGCTTCACGGCGCAGAAGCGCGTCGCCGAACTATCAGTGCATCAGGACTGGGATGAGCTCAGCCGCGTGTTGAGCACGATCGTATTCGTCTATTGCGGCATCGCGGTGGTGATCGTCACGCTGGTGCTGGCGGGGTCGCACACGCTCGTCCGGTTATTCGGCGTTTCGCCGGTCAACGCCGAGGAATTCCGGCGCGTATTGATTTTGTTTTTCGTCGGCATCGGCATCGCGTTCCCGATGGGCGTCTTTCCGGAAATCCTCCGCGGCCAGCAACGCATCCGGCTTGCCAACAACATCATGTCGGCGGCGATCGCGATCAAGTTTCTGCTCATCGCGGCGGCGGTCTATTTTCACTGGGGGTTCTTCGCCATCATGGTCATCGCGCTGGCCTTTTCCATTGCGCCGGACATGCTGTCGGCACTGCTGGCGTTCAAACGCCTGCCGCACGTCCGCGTCGCGCCGCGGTTCTTCGCCTGGAACACGGTCGGCGACACGATGAAGTTCTCCATCTTTGCCTACATCAACACAGCCGCGAACATTATCATGGCCAAGACCGACCAGATCGTTATCAGCACCGCGCTGGCGGTGGCGGCGGTAACAGTTTACCAGGCAGGTTTGAAAGTGGCCGAGGTGTTCGGCCAGTTTACGCGGCAACTCCAGGATACGCTCTCACCCGCGGCCGCGCACCTGCACGCCAGCGGCGACCGCCAGGCACTGCGCGATCTGATGGTCCAAGCTACTCGCTGGAGCGTCATTCTCGCCACGCCGCTGTATTTGCTGAGCGCGTTTTACATGAACGACCTGCTGCACCTGTTGACAGGCGAAGAACATTTGCCCGCCAATACGTGGTGGGTGGGACAGACGTTGCTGCTCTGGCACTACACCGGCATTCTCACGCACAGCGTTTGCAAACGTATTTTCATGATGACCGGTCATGAGCGGCGGTTGATGTGGCTCGGCGTCTGGGAGGCGGCGCTGAACCTTGGCCTGAGCGTCGGGTTGGTGTTGTGGTTCCGCAACGTTCTCTGCGTGGCGGTCGGATCACTCATCCCGACGTTACTGATCGGCTGGGGCTGGCTCTGGCCATGGGCCGCGCGCGAATGCGGAATGAGCAGTTGGCAACTGTTTCGGCGCGTGGCGTGGCCCGTGTGGGGCGCGTGCGTGCCGATGCTGGCGTTCCTTGCTCTGGCGCAAACAGTGCCGTGGTTGCAAACGCAACTCCGCTTCACCATGCTCGTCCTCGACAGCTGCATGGCGGGCGGCATCGGCGCGATCAGCCTCTGGTTCCTGACGCTGACAGTGAAGGAGCGCAACGCCATCGCCGACCGGTTGCGGATGCCTTTCCTTCGGAGCCGCCCGGCATGAACGAACCACTCGTCAGTATCATCATGCGCTCCTTTAACGAGGGCTGGGCCTTGCGCGAAACGCTGCCCGCGCTGGCCGCGCAGGATTACCGTCATTGGGAACTCATTGTCATTGATTCCGGTTCCACCGACGGCTCGCAGGAGCTTCTACGCTCTGCGAACCCGCGGCACTTCGTCCAGATCATGCCGCAGGAATATAATCCCGGCCGCGTGATCAACCGCGGCATGAGTCTGGCCTCCGCTGAGACATGCCTTTTTCTGAACGCTGACGCCACGCCGCAGGGGCCAAACTGGTTGCGGCCACTCGCCGGCGCGCTGCAAGACCCGCGCGTCGCCGCTGTATTCGGCCGACAGATTCCACGGCCCGACTGCGAGGCAGTGTTCGCGTGCGACTATGAACGCTGCTTTGGCCCAAACCGCGAGTCAGCCAACTGGGAACACTTTTTCAGCATGGTCAACAGCGGTTTGCGCAAGGACATCTGGGCCAGGCGCGGCTTTCTCGAAACCCTCCAATATGCCGAGGACGACGAATACACACGCTGGTGCAAAGCACAGGGTTGCGAGGTCCGCTACGTCCCGGAGTCGGTCGTGATGCACTCACACAACTACACGCCAGCGCAGGCGCGCAAGCGCAGTTTCGGCGACGCGGTCGCCCTAGCCCAAGCCGGCAGCACACAGGCAGCGGATTTGAGTTGGCTGAGAACCGTCGCGCTCGGTTGGCTTCGCGACATGGGTCACGACGCGCGTTTTTGTCTGAGCCACGGCCGGCTCGGCGAGTTACCGCACGCCGCGCGCGTCCGCTGGTGCCAGCGTTGTGGCAAGCTGGCGGGATTCAAACAAGGTCTGCTGGAACGGCCGGACACCGCACGATGAGAATCCTCGTCCTCAGCAACCTTTATCCGCCGCACTATATCGGCGGCTACGAGTTGGCCTGTGCCACCGTTACCAACGCGTTGCGCGCCCGTAGTCATGTCGTTCACGTGCTGACCTCCGACCACGGCATAAAACCGGGCGGGCAGGTGCCGGCGGAAAACGGCGTCGAGCGGCGGCTGCGGATTCACGGCTTCTTCGGTCACCCGTGGCTCGGCATTGGTCCACTGCGCGCGCTGGAGTTCCATAACAATGACGTTCTGCGCGAAACGCTCCGGCGGTTCAAGCCGGAGGTCTGCCATGTTTATAACCTCGGGGGCATTTCCAAATCGCTGACAATGACGTTGCAGCGGGAAGGCCTGCCCGTCGCTTACTGGATCATGGACCACTGGATCGCGCGCAGCCTTGCCGCGGACGTGTGGCTCGATTGGTGGAACCGTCGCGCCAGTTCCGTTGCGCAGCGCGGGTTGCGCGCAGTGTGGACGCTCGCAGGCTGCCGGCGGCGATGGGACGGCCGCGCCCCGACCAATCCGCTCCGTCATCTGCGGTTTCAGCGCATCGTTTTTTGCAGCCGTTCGTTGCGCGAGTTTACTGCGGCCAAAGGATACGACGTCGCGCACGGGGATGTGATCTATCCTTCTGTCAACATCGCGCGATTCTGCGGTGAGCCGTCGCCCTCATCCAATCCGATGCGGCGGTTGTTGTATGCCGGCCGTCTCACGGAAGACAAGGGCGTCATGACGACGTTGCGCGCACTGGCGCGAATCCGCGACCGTTTTCGCGGCACACTGCGGCTGTGCGGCGACGGTGAGGCGGACTACCGTGCGAAACTCGAAGCGTTCATTCGGGAACAACGGCTGGCGGTGGAGATTTTCAGCGCACCGCCGGAGCAGATGCCACAGGTCTACCGCGACCACGATGCGCTGCTGTTTCCATCGGAATGGCCGGAACCGTTCGGTCTGACACGATTCGAGGCAATGGCGTGTGGCCGGCCCGTGATTAGCACCACCACCGGAGCCGGCGAGGAGACGTTGCGCGAGGGTGATAACGCGCTCACCTATGCCGCCGGCGACGCCGACGCGCTCAGCCTCGCCATCTTGCGACTGCAGGACGACGCCGAATTGCGCGTCCGGCTGGCCCGCAACGGTCAGGAAGACGTGCGCCGCCGTTACGCCGAGCCAATAATCGTCTCGCAGGTCGAGAACTACCTTCGCGAGACGGTAGCAAACTGGAAACCCGCTCCGCCCTCCGATTACACCGCCCCATGAACCCGCGCTTCACCATGGATGGCAGCGACGCGCTTGAACGGCATCTCGCCGCAACCTGCGAGCGAGTGGCGGAAGGCGTGCGCGCTCTAGTGCCGGCGGCGAAGCTGGAAGGCGTGCTGCTTGGAGGCGGCTACGGGCGCGGCGAAGGCGGCGTATTGCGCACCGCGCAGGGCGACCGACCTTACAACGACCTGGAGTTCTACGTGCTCATCCGCGGCTGCAGTTTTCTCAATGAACGGCGGCATGTTCATCCGCTGCACGAACTCGGCGAGAAGCTCTCGCCCGACGCGCGTCTGGAGGTGGAGTTCAAGATACTCTCGCTGCGCAAACTCCGCTCCAGCCCGGTGAATATGTTTTACTATGACCTCGTGATGGGTCATCGCTGGTTCGGCGGCGACGACAGCCTGCTCGCCGGCTGTGAACACCACCGCGACGCGGCGCGCATCCCGCTGGACGAGGCGACACGGCTGATGATGAACCGTTGCTCCGGTTTGCTGTTCGCGGCGGAACGGTTGCAGCGCGCGAACTTCACCGACGACGACGCGGACTTCGTCAGGCGCAACCTCGCGAAGGCACAACTCGGCTTCGGCGACGCGGTGCTCGCGGCAGGCGGGCAGTATCATTGGAGTTGTCGCGAGCGCAAGGCGCGGCTGCAAGCATTGCAGGCGACCGGTGCGGCGGCGTGGATGGACCCAGTGCGGCGGCATCATGCAGCGGGTGTGGATTTCAAATTGCATCCGGTGCGATCGTGTGACTCGCGCGAGGACTTGCGGCAGCGACACCAAGAGATGACAAGGCTTGCGGAGTTGATCTGGCTCTGGTTGGAGAACCGCCGGCTCCGCGCGTCGTTCGCCTCCGTTGGCGACTACGCACTGAGCGAAGCGAACAAGTGCCCGGAAGCCTCTCCGCTTCGCAACCGGCTCGTGACCGCGAAGGCATTCGGGATGACGGCCGCGTTGTCGCCACTGGGCGGACGGTATCCCCGCGAGCGGCTGTTGGAATCGCTCGCCTTGCTGCTTTGGGGTGGCGCGTTGGACGACACGGCGCGGCAGCGGCTGCGCAGGAATCTGGACGCCGATCCAAACAATTTCGCCGGCTGGGTGGAGGCTTACGACGGTCTCTGGCGGCGGTTTAACTAACGTGAGAATCCTGGTTTTCTATCCTTATATTCCGTATCCCGTGGACCGCGGTACGTATCAGCGGACCTTTCACCTGCTGCGTGCGCTGGCGCGCGACCACGAAGTTGACTTGCTGGCGTTGAGTGAAGGCGGCGAACGGCTGGAGCAAAAAGCCGTGTTCGAGACGTTCTGCCGGCGGGTGGAATTTGTGCGCTTCGAGCATCCGGCGTGGCCGAGACTGTTCCCCGACCGGTTGCTGAATCCGCTGCCGACGACGATCCTTCACTGGCGATTGCCGCACATCGCAGAGGCGCTGGAGCGGTTTTTGACGGGGCAGCGTTACGATCTCGTTCATGTCTGCGACATCGTGATGGCGCAATATTTCCTCGAACGTCACACGGCACTGAGCCTGGCGATGGACCGCAGCCGCGTGGACCTCGATTTCCAGATCGCGCAGCACCGCACCATGGCCCAGGGTCTGAAGTCAACCCTGCTTGACAACGAAAATATCTGGAAACTCGCGTGTTTTGAAAAGCGTGTCGCGCGCCGCGTTGCGGTGGAGGTGGTCTGCGGGCCGGACGACGAAACGTTTATCCGCCGGCACATCAGCCGCGAGGTGCCGGTGCTGGTGGTGGCCAATGGTGTGGACCTCGAATATTTCCGGCCGGATGTCGAGCCGAAGGCGCGCGCCGCCGAACCAACGGTGTTATTCTGCGGCGCGATGGATTACTCTCCGAACGTGGACGCGCTACGCTGGTTCTTCGGCGGGATTCATGACTCTCTGCGGCGGCATGTGCCGGAACTGCGCGTGCTCATCGTTGGTAAATCGCCCGTCGCGGAAGTGCGGGCTTACACGGCGCGGCCCGGTGTGACGGTCACGGGCGGCGTGCCAGATGTGCGGCCATATTACCAACAGTCATGGCTGCAAATCGTGCCGTTGCGAATCGGCGGTGGCACGCGATTAAAAATTCCCGAAAGCATGGCCATCGGCACACCGGTGGTTTCCACGACGATCGGCGCGCAGGGTCTCGACTTGGTCCACGGCGAGAACATCCTGCTGGCCGACACACCGGAAGCTTTCGCGAGTGAGACAGCGCGAGCGCTGGAGGATGCGTCGTTACGACAGCGGCTCGATACCGCCGGAAGAAAAACGGTCCACGAGCGGCTCGGCTGGCCGCGGCTGGGCAGGCAATTGGCGGGCTATTACGAGCGGACGTTCGGCGGTGCTGCAGGATGATTAGCTGGGCGACGGCGTCTAACGGATGCAATCCGGTCTTCCGACACGCCGGGGAACAGGATACGGGACGCAGACCGTTGACGACCGCTTGAGTTGCCGCTGAAATCAACCAGTTGCGGTCGAATGATCGTCAATGTCCCAACCCAGTGATTTCCCAGACATGCCGCCACCACGAAATGGCCATGGAATATTCCACCTCGCCGTTGCGACCGAGGCGGACGATGGCCTGATAGCCGCCGGTCGGCTCAATGTAGTCGCCGTGCCAGAGTGGTTTCGGGCCGCGCAGGGACACCGCCACTTCGCTGGCGCCGCCGCGGGGCGCGAGTTTGAGAACAACCGATGCCCCGTCTTCGATGTCGCGAAATCGACGCGACTGGCCGCAGGCGGAAATGGTGAGTTCCGGGATTGCAACGCCCGTGTTGTTGCACACTACAACCCACGACGTGTTGGAGGAGATGAGACTGGCGGCGATCACAGTGATGACCAACAACACGACAATCGCTGGCCAAAGTACCCGGCGCCGTTGCCAAAGCGGCTTCCGGCGCGGCAACGGTAGTTTTTCAGGATTGTTCGCGATCACAGTATTCGACTCGGCTCCAACTCTCTGACAGGATAAACCAATCATGAACGAAACGGATTCGCCATCACAAAACATGAATCTGCCGCCACCCATTGTCATGCTCGGCGTACCGTTTGATGTGGTCACGGTCGCACAGACCATCGCCATCATCGGTCGGATGATCGAGTCGCGCCGGCCACATTACTTGGCAACAGCGAACGCCGATTTCGTGGCACAGGCGGTCGGGGATGTGGAACTGCACCGTATCCTGCTCAATGCGCACCTCATCTTGTGCGACGGCACGCCGCTGGTCTGGGCCTCGCGCTGGCTGGGCAATCCGCTGCCCGAGCGCGTCGCTGGTTCAGACCTCGCCCCATTGCTGATGCGCACCGCCGAGGAGAAAGGGTGGCGCATGTTTCTGCTCGGCTCCAAGGAGGAAATCCTCCAACGCGCTGTGGAAAAGCTCCGCGTGCAACATCCACGTCTGCAACTCGTCGGCCATCTCTCACCACCATTCGCACCTCTGTTGGAGATGGACCACGCGGGCATCTGCCGCGCAATCCGCGAGGCAAAACCCGATATTCTCCTGGTGGGACTCGGATGCCCTAAGCAGGAGAAGTGGATCAACATGCACTACCGCACGCTCGGCGTGCCGGTCTCCGTCGGCGTCGGCGGCACGATTGATTTTCTGGCGGGTGAGATTCCGCGCGCGCCGATGTGGATGCGGCGGTCGGGACTGGAATGGGTCTATCGCCTGGCGCAGGAACCGAGGCGGTTGCTGGGGCGTTACACGACCGACCTGTGGGTACTGAGCACCGGCCTACTGGGGCAATGGTGGCAGCTGCAAGCGCGACGGCGACGCACGGCGCGCTATCACCGGCTGACGGTCGCCTCCGAGAAGACCGAGGCGGGATTCGAGGTCGTAAAGATTCCGCCGCGCTTCGACGCCGCCGTGGTGCACGAGCATGATTGGCTTTGGAAATGTTTGGTGTCGACACCGGCCCATTTGTTGGTGGATCTGGAAAGCGTGGAGTTTATTGACAGCACCGGCATCGGACTACTGATCTGGCTGCACAAAAGTCTCGCGGCGGCCAACTGTCACCTCGTACTGGCGGCCCCCTCGCCTATCGCGAAACAAGGTCTGGTGCGGATGCGTGTTTCCGATCTACTGGCCGTTGCGCCCGACCTCGACGCGGCGAAAAAACTGATCATGGAGCGCACACGCGGTATCCAAGCCATTGCAACGCTGGACCTTTCACCGACGCCAAAACCACTGACGTGGCACGGCGAGATTGTGGCCTCTAACATCGAGGCAGTGAAGCATCTCACCGAGAGCTACATGAACTGCTACACTGCCAACCCAAGGCGGGTTGCGATTGACTTGGCCGATGTTCGTTTCGCGGACACAGCCGGCGTCGGTCTCATGCTGCGCGTCAAAAAACAGGGTCTCCTTCGCGATATGGAGGTTCTTTTTCTCAATCCACAGCCCAACATATTGAATGTCGTGCGCTTGCTTCGTCTGGAACAATATCTTTTTGGCGAAACGAAATGAAAGTCGCCTTCTCTACATCCGTTGTCCACCGCGGCAAGACCGGCATTGCGCAATATGTCTTCGCACTGACCCGTACGCTGCTGGCCAGTGCGCGTGAACACCAGTTTACTTTGTTTGTGCTGGAGGAAGACTTGCCGCTGTTCGATTTCGCGGCCGGCCTGATGACCTTGGTGCCCGTGGCGGAACGTTTCCGGCCGGCGCTCAAGAACATCGCGTGGCACCAAACCGTGCTGCCGCGCCTGCTGCGCGAGCGCCACATAGAAGTCTGCCACGTGCCGAGTTACCGGCGGCTGTTGTGGCCCAAGCCATGCGCCTTGGTGGCAACGATCCACGATCTTGCGCCGTTCCACGTCGCCGGAAAATACGACATGGCCCGGATGTTTTACGGTCGCGTCATCGTGCGCGCGCTGGCGCGGAGGCAGGATGAGATCATCGCCATCAGCCATAACACGGCTCGCGACATTGACCAGTTCTTCGACATTCCCGTCGCGCGGCAAAACGTCATCTACAACGGCATTGACCACGAGCGGTTCCGGCCCGGCGACACCACGCAGGCGCGCGCCGAAGCGGCTGCCCGCTGGCAGCTCAACCAGCCTTTCTTCCTCTACATCTCACGGCTCGAGCATCCCGGCAAAAACCACGTTCGTGTCATCGAGGCGTTCAATCGTTTCAAAGCGTCGGCGCCGTCCAACCAGCAACTGGTCTTCGGCGGCAGCGACTGGTTTGGCGCCGACGTGATTCGCGCAACAGCGCAACAGTCGCCGTACGCAAAGGACATCCGGTTTCTGGGCTTCGTGGACGACGCAGTGCTTTCGACGCTCTACCGCGCGGCGAACGCCGTGGTTTATCCGTCGCTCTACGAGGGATTCGGTTTTCCGCCGATCGAGGCGATGGCATGCGGCTGCCCGGCGATCAGTTCCACGCGCGGATCCCTGGGCGAAGTGGTGGCCGATGCCGCCGCCATCGTCAACCCGGAAAACGTGGATGAAATCGCCGCGGCAATGCAGCGGGTGACGACCGACATGGCTTGGCGCGAGCAACTGCGCGAAGCCGGCTTCCGCAACGCGCGCCGGTTCGACTGGCAGCGCAACGCGGCGGAGCTGCTGCGGGTTTACGCAAAAGCCTTGGAAAAGAAACCGTAGTTTTGTAAACGCCCGCCCGGCGGCACTAAAGGCGGCTGAAAAATGGCGTGCGTCAGCCGGAGGGCGTGATAATCTGCCGACGTGGAACTACTTGGCCATTGGAAACTACGGGAGCGTCCCTTCGAGGCGACTTGGGACACTCGCTTTTTCTTTGCCAGTCCCGAACACGAGGAGGCGTTGAGCCGGCTGATTTATCTGGTGAACGAGACTTCAATGAACCTCGGCATGCTTAGCGGAGACATCGGCTGCGGCAAGACGCTGACGCGGTCCGTATTCGCGGAGCGGCTCGATCCACAACGGTTTTGCGTGGCAACGGTGGAGAACTCCGGCTTCCCGTTCACAGACCTGCTTGCAGCGATCCTGCGGCGGGCGGAAACCGTGGCCGGCAACGGCGGCCAGACGAAGTTTGCGCGCTGCGACCGGCTGCAACAATGCCTGGAGCGGATGCACGCGGAGGGACGGCATTTGGTGTTGTTGCTCGACGAGGCGCAGGACATGCCCGATAACACGTTGCACGAGTTGCGGTGGCTGACGAATTTCAATGGCGGTGGACGCGCGCTGGTGACGCTGGTGCTGATCGGACAGCCGGAACTGCGTTCGCTTGTGGCTGGCGATGCCGCCATCAACCAGCGCATCAGTTTGCGGTTTCACCTGAGGCCGCTGCGGCGCGAGGACGTGGAGCCTTACGTGCGCCACCGGTTGCGCGTGGCCGGCCATCCCACCGGCGAGCTGTTTTCGGCGGAAGCTGCGGACGCGTTGTTCGAAGCGACGCGCGCCGTGCCGCGCGAGTTGAACCGCTTGTCGAAGCTCGCGCTGGAGCACGCATGGCTACAAGAAGCCCATTCAGTGGGAGTCGGCTCCGTTGAAGCCGTGGTGCGCGATTTGGAGAAACATCAAGCCTTGCCTGTAACATGAGTGAGCCAAACGAGTTCAGCGTCAGCGCCGTGAACCGCAAACGCGCCGAGGCCGCCAGTCAACCGGCATCGGACGTCCCAGCGGTGATGACTCAGCCCGTTGTGTCAAGGCCAGCAACGGAGCCGGAACCGGCGGCGGGCGGAATGGCGCTGCCGTTCGATCCGTTGCGGCTGATTGACGCCCTGGCCCGGCACTGGCTAAGGCTTGTGCTGACAGCGGCGATCTTTGGCGCACTGGCGTTGCTGATCGGATTCGGCTCTTTTGTCACCGAATACACGGCGACGGCGCAGTTCATTAAGCAAGAAATGCCCAACACCTTCCGCGTTTCGGAAGTCGGCGAACCGTTCCGCCCACGGCAGTTGACACTGCCGACGCTTGTCGGTTTGATGAAATCCTTCTCCGTGCTGGAGAGAACATGCCAGCGCGCAAAAACAGATCTGTCGCCGCGGGCGCTGCTGGGCGGGTTGACGATCACTCCCGAACGCAACACCGACCTCATCAAGGTTTCGTTAAAGACCAGCCTTGGCGAGCAGCCGACGCTGGATTTGCTGAACGCTTTCGGTCAAGAAGTGGTGCAAATGACCCGCGAGACGCAGGCACAAGAGGCCGCGGACATGAACAAGTTTCTAAAGCAACAATTGGTCAAAGCGGAACAAGACATGGTCCGGATCAACAGCGAATTGCTGGCGTTTTCGAAGGAATCACACGTGGTGGACGCGGACAAGGAGCTGGATGCCGAACTGCGCAAAACAGGCGAATTGGATCTGAAGTATGAAACCATGCGGCTGGACTACGAAACGTTGGATTTGAAAATCGAAGGACTGGCAAAGGAACTTGGACAACACAATCCATTGACGGCTCAGTTACAAGGGGCGCGCTCGCAGTTGGCCCAGTTGCTGAACACCTACACGGAGGCGAACCCCATTGTCCAGAGCCAACGCGCGCAGGTGGCCGCGATTGAAAAACAAATCAAGGAATCCACATCACAAACTTCTTCTGTGTCCCCGTCGGCCGGCGAGGGCGGCACGGTTGCCGCCAACCTCTACATGGAACTGGTGACGTCTCACTCGCAGAAAGAGATCCTCGCGGCGCAACTCAAACAGTTGGCAGTCGTGCGTGAAACCGCCAACAAGCGGCTGAGTGGTTTGCCGGAGAAGAGCATGCAATACGCCCGCATCAAGGCGCGGCAGCAGTCGCTCGAAACCGCGCGCGTTTTACTGGCCAGCCGTCAGCGCGAAGCGCAGTTGTTTGAGGATAGCGCGCTTGGCTACTGCCGTTTCTTCGAGGCTCAACCGCAGGATGTCGAGGTCAGCGGGCGCGGCAAGAAAATCGCCATCGCATTGACGGCCGGCACGGTGATGGGACTGTTGCTATGTGTTTTGCTGATCTGCCTGACCGAGTCGTTCGACGACAGGCTGAAAACTCCCGCCGATGTCAGACGAGCGACGCAGTTGCCCCTGCTCGCCTCACTACCGGACGTGACGGCGTGGGACGCGGGCAAACTGGAAGCATGGGCGTTTCGAACGTGGATGGCGTTCCAGTCTCAGTTGGTGGCCGGGCCGAACCAAAGCCTTGTTTGCGGTTTTGTCTCGGTCAGCGATGGCGAGGGACGCTCGACGTGGATTCGACTTCTGGCCGGTGCCGCGGGTCAGCGTGAGCGCAACGTCGTGGTGGTGGCGAACGATCCTTCCGCCGGCACCGACACCATTCGGCTGGATGACGCTCTGGCGCAACCGTCCCTTGTCGCTCAAGCCGCCACCAAGCCCGCTGCCGGCGCCGTTTGGGTGGTTGTGGGCAAGGATTGGCAATGGAACGCGGCCCGACGCCGCCAGTGGCAGACGGCGCTGGCTCTGTGGCAACAGCGCCATGGGTTGGTCGTGCTGCTCGAGCTGGCTGCGGCTCGCAAACCGGAAACGTCGCTCATGGCCGAGTCGCTGCCGAACCTCGTCTGGCTTGTCGGCGGCGGACAGGCCCGCGGGCGCGACACAAACGAACAACTGGCGGCGCTCCGGCAGGCGCGCTGCCATCTCGTCGGCGCGGTCTTGAACCGGGAGCCGGCCCTGCGGATCCCGCACGCAAGAAATAGTTGAAATATGGCCTCATTGGGTTCCCGTAATGGTTTCAAAATGGTCGTCAGATGTCGCCACATTTTCGCGCTGGCGGCGGGATGGCTATTGCTTGCCGCCGTCTCAACGTGTGCTGGGGAACCTGAACGCGATGCGGCGGATGGAAGACCGAAGACTCCGCTGACGTTTGCCGGCGTCAACGCCGGCAAGAAGGCGGCGTGGCAGCAACGGTTGACGCTTGGCCCCGGCGACATACTCAACTTCAGCCTCTACGGTCGGCCAGAATTGAACCGCGCCGATATTATTGTGGACCCTAACGGCTGTGTCACATACCTGCAGGCGGTGGGGATCAAAGCTACAGGGCTGACGATTGACGAGTTGCGCGGAAATATGAACGCAGAGTTGGGCAAGTATTATCAGAACGCCCGCGTCATCATCATGCCGTCCGCCTTTCACAGCAAAAAAATTTATGTGCTCGGCAAAGTGGTCCGCAAGGGTGCATTCGAACTCGACCGGCCACTGACGATCATCGAAGCGGTCGCCATGGCCGGCGGATTGGAAACGGGCTTGTTCGAACTGAACACGGTCGAACTGGCCGATCTGCCGCGCAGTTTTCTCGTTCGCAACGGAAAGCGCATGCCGGTGGATTTTCCAAAATTGTTTTACCAGGGTGATTTGACGCAGAACGTCCTGCTCGAACCGGAGGACTACATTTACTTCCCATCCGGTTACGCCAACGAAGTCTATGTGCTGGGCGAAGTGAAAAGCCCCGGCTTCCAGGGGCTGACGTCAAACGCCAGCGTGCTTAGCGCCATCACGCTCGCCGGCAGTTTTACGTCCAAGGCATTCCGCCAGCGGGTGCTCGTGGTGCGCGGCTCGCTCAACAATCCGCAGACGTTCATCGTCAATGCAGCCGCTGTTCTGGAGGGCAAGGCGCCGGATTTCATCTTGCAGCCGCGCGACATCATCTATGTGGCCAGCCGGCCGTGGCAGCGCGCCACGGAACTGCTTGATCTGGCTGCCTCATCGTTTGTCCAGGCGGCAGCCGCATCATGGCCGGGCGCCAATGTCGGGCCGATGCTGACCCAGCCCATCCTTCCCCAGCAATGAAACCACGCGGCTACATCTTCTTGATTCCGCTCATTGGGCTGCTGGCCGCCGGCTGCGAAAGCCCGGCGAAACGTTTTGATCCGCACGCCACGGCGGAAACGGCGACAAATTTCGTTGCGAACCCCGATCAGTATCGGATTCCAGCCGAGTGGTTGCGACCACCCGCCGCGCCGTTTTCTTTGGGACCGGGCGACATTATTGACATTGAGGTGATTGGAAAAGGCGATGGCCGGATGACGACGTTTGTATGTCCGGACGGGAAACTCTACTACGACCTGCTGCCAGGGGTGGATGTATGGGGTCTGAGCTTGGCGCAAACACGGGAGCTTTTACAACGCGAACTGGCCACCTACTACCGGAATCCGCAAGTAGTGATCACCTTGCGCGGCGTGGGCAGCAAACGCATCTGGGTCCTCGGCCGTCTGAACGAAACAGGCGTCTTCCCATTGACCCAGCCGACGACGATCATTGGCGCCATTTCCATGGGACACGGTCTGTTCACATCACGCTTCACCGGCACTACCGAGGAACTGGCCGACTTGGAACACAGCTTTATCATCCGCAGCGGGCGCGCGCTACCCATCAACTTCAGGAAACTGCTGCGCGAAGGCGACATGTCGCAAAACATCTACGTGCAACCGGATGATTTCATTTATCTGCCTTCCGCGCTCACAAAAGAAATTTACGTTCTCGGAGCTGTGATCCAGCCGCGGCCGCTCGGTTTCATGGATGACATCACTTTGGTGGGCGCCATCGCGAAGGCCCAGGGAACGCAGCCCAACGCCTACCTTTCCCACGTCGCCATCGTCCGAGGTTCGCTGGCGGAGCCAAAAATTGCCATCGTCAACTATCATGCCATCCTCCTTGGACGGGAGCACGACATCCGATTGGAGCCTCGGGACATCGTTTACGTCCCGACGTCGCCCGCCGAGGTGACCACCCGATACTTGAACCTGATCCTCAACACCTTTGTCCGGACCGTCGCGGCCAACGAAGGCGCGCGCGCGGCGAGCCAAAAAGGCACCGTCGGCATCAGTGTCGGCATCGGCCAGTGAGACCAACCGCTTTTTCACTTTCACGGCCCCGTCTTCACCGCCCATCATGATGGATCTCGTCAAAGCGCTTGTGGTCCTGCTTGGCTACGGCGTGGCGGCACCGGCGCTGGGCATGTTCATCGCCCGCAGTCGCACCGGCCAGCGTGTGTGTTTCTGTTTGATGATCTTCATGACCTCGTGGCATCCGAGCAAATTGACGCTCATGCTGGACTCCATCGAGTTGTATCGCGGGCACACGAGAGGCTTTCAGTTTTGCATCATCGAAATAGTGGCTCTCGCGTTGATTCTCAGCGCCGGCCGCCAGCGGCCGCTTGGATTTCCGTGGCGGCCGCCGGGCCTGGGGTTGTGGCTCGGATACTGCGCGCTGTCCATGATCTCCATCATCCCGGCCATGGACAAGGTCTTCGTCCTGATGGCAGTGGTAAAGTTTTCCAAGATCATCTTGATTTATATTGCCGCCTACTACGCGTTACGCGACGAAAAGGACTTGCAGTGGATGTTTTACACCATTGTCGGGATGCTGGTGCTTCAGGCGGTGGTAGCGCTGAAGATGCGCTACCTCGACGGCCGCTGGCAAATCAACGGGTGGTTTGAGCACCAGAATCCGCTGGCGATATGGACATATGTCTGTTCCCTGCCGTTGCTGTCGGCGGCGCTGGCCCCGCAGACTTCCAAGCGTGACACGCTTGTTTACCTTGGCGGCTTTGCGGCGGCGGGTTTGTTGATTCTGCTAACGGTATCGCGGGCCGGACTCGCTGCGTTTGCCGTCGGCGCGGTGGCGGTGACGGGACTGGCCGCACTGCGAGGCGTCTCTGCAAAAGTGATTGGTGTCGCCGCGGCGGGTGCGGTCGGCGCCATCGCCGCGGCGTTGGTGGCCCTGGGTTCGCTTCACGCGCGTCTGGCAGAGGTGGACGAACACAAGACGGACATGGACTTGCGCGCCATCCTAATCGAACAGTGCAAAGCCATGCTGCACGACTCATCGCTGGGAGTGGGTTGGAACAACTACGGCCTCGCCAACAGCCGGCCGCGCGGCAAATATAGCGCCATTCTTGAGGAGTGGGACGAAAGCCGCGGTTTCAGGGTCTACGACGAAAATTATTACGAGAACCCTCTCACCGAAAGTCTGTATTGGCTGGTGTTGGCGGAAACCGGTTACCCGGGTTACATCGGGTTTGTACTGTTTCTGGCTGCAACGTTATGGTGGTGCGCGCGCTGCACGTTTCATTTCTGGAGAAGCCCGGCCGGCCATTTTGCCGGCAGTCTCCTCGTGGTGCTGGTGCTGTTGTATTTGCACGGCACGGTCGAGCGGGTCCTGACGCAGACCAAGAATCTATCGGAATGGCTTTTCTTCACAGGCTGTCTGGCCAGGATTGAGATGTGCCGCCGTCGCGGCCGCAACCTGGAGGCCCAAGACAACAACATCTGAAAATGAATCACAACGTGGAAACCAAACGGCGATTGCGAGTGCTGCTGATCGCGGAAGCGGCGAATCCAAAACTCACCAGCGTCGCGCTCATCGGCTGGAGCTTCAGTCGCGCGATGGCCAAAATCGCCGACGCGCATATGGCCGTCGAACAGCGCAATCACGACGACCTCGTCAACGCCGGTCTTCGGCCGGATGATTTCACGGCCATTGACAACCGCCGCTGGCAAGGGCTGTCGTGGAACGTGGCAAAGGTTCTTCGCGGCGGCACGTCGCTCGGCTGGAGCACTTATTCGGCGCTGTCCACGCTCGTCTATCCGTTTTTTGAATTGAAAGTATGGAAACAGTTCGGCGAGCGGCTGCGGCGCGGCGAGTTTGATCTCGTGCACCGGGTCACGCCCCTGGCACCCGTGGTACCGAGTCTGTTGGCGGCGCGCTGCGCGCGCATCGGAGTGCCCTTCGTGCTCGGCCCGCTCAATGGTGGCGTGCCGTGGCCCAAGGAGTTTTCCGGTCTGCGCCGCGCGGAAAAGGAATGGATGAGTCATATCCGCGGCGCCTATAAACTGATGCCCGGCTTCCACGCCACACGCCGTCACGCCTCGGCCATCATCGTGGCGGCGCGCGCCGCCTGGGCGGAAATGCCGGCGCCGTATATGCCGAAATGTGTTTACCTCCCGGAAAACGCGATTGATGTGGCGCGCTTCCCCCGCCGCGAGCCGCCGGCGCTGCGGAAGCCGCTGAGTGTGGCCTTCATCGGCCGGCTTGTTCCCATGAAAGGCGCCGACATGCTGATCGAAGCCGCCGCACCGCTGGCGCGCGATGGTAAACTTGAACTCAACATCATCGGCGACGGCCCGGAGGCGCCAAAACTCAAACAAATGGCCGCCGAACTACTCGTTGCCGACCGCGTCAAATTCTCGGGCTGGGTGGACCACACACAAATTGCCGACCTCGTAAAACAGTCGCAGATATTCGGCTTCCCCAGTGTTCATGAGTTTGGCGGTGGCGTGGTGCTGGAGGCCATGGCGTTGGGACTTGTGCCGGTGGTGGTGGACTACGGCGGCCCCGGGGAATTGGTGCCACCCGGCACGGGTTTTGCGCTACCAATGGCACCGCGCGCCGAACTTGTGCGCTCGCTGCGCGATTGCCTCGTCAAGCTTGTGGCATCGCCCGACCAAGTCCGAGCCATGGGTCAACGGGCGCAGGATTACGTCTATCGCTCTTTCACGTGGGACGCAAAAGCGCACCAAGTGCTGGAAGTTTACCGCTGGGCGCTCGGGGCGCGCAAAGACAAGCCTGATTTTGGAATGCCTGTCAGCGCTTAATCCGGCGGCTGCACTTCATTCCGGCCACGCTATTTGGGTAACAGTGACTATTGAGGCACGACGTCGTCACCGAGACTGCAAACCGATTTACCCCGACTGCTCCAACGCGGACAGTTCAATATGAGACTGATGGGACAGTCAGACACCAATCCGAGAGCCTGATGGCGCAGGCGGTTGAACGGAGGAATAAACGATCTCATCAAGTGATTGTGAAGCATCTTCTCTGCCTTCACAAATGCGTCATGGCCACGTCTATAGACTCGTGACAATTCGTGACACCTTCCTTGCCGGTTTGTGCCTTTCTGTGCGCTCACCGTTTGCGTAAGTATCTGCAAACGCGCGTGCGGGACAAAATGCGGCCTGTTCGAATCCTGCACCGCCCGCCACCTTTTCCTTTCGACGAGTTGTAACAATCACAACCGGCGGTCATAAACCGTATCTGCCGCTCAACCACCTTGGGGCGACCAAAGACGGCGGATTTTGGCGCGAGCATCGGTTTCCATCCGGGTATCTCCCCTACCCCCGAACGCGGGCGGCGGCAGCTTCAATGTCAGCGGTTCGAACTTCGTGCGCACCTCGGCGGGAATGAAGCGGGTGAGTTGCGAAAGCGTGTGGCGGTCGCCGAGGACATGCTTGTCGGCGTAGTAACGCAGTGGGTAGCAGACGTAGAGCCAGTTGCGGGCGCGCGTCATGGCAACGTAGAGCAACCGGCGCTCTTCCTCGATCTCGTCGCGATTGCCTGTCGTCAGGTCGCTCGGAATGACGCCGTCGGTGGCGTGAATGAGGAAGACCACGTCCCACTCGCAGCCTTTGGCGGAGTGGATGGTGCTGAGGGTCAGCCACTCCTCGTCCTTGATCGGCGTGCCCGCCCAATCGCCTGTGCCCGACGGTGGGTCGAGCGTGAGGTCGGAGAGGAATTCCTCGCGCGACCTAAAACCGCCAGCGATGGCAGCGAGTTGCTCCAAGTCACGAATCCGCACCTCGGCATGATCGTAGACATCGCGGAAGATCGGATCATAAAACTGCCGGATGCGCTCGATCTGGGCGGAAAGACCCGGCGCTCCAGAGCGAAACTTCGCCGAGCCATCGTCATCCGTATCAGGGATCTGGTCTGAGAGAGTTTCTCCCCGCTGTGTTGGCGGCCGGGTCGCCTCACCCAAATCCCTCAGCAATAGACAGAGCAACCGGAACTGTTCCCGCGCCGCGGGCGGCACGGGGCAATGAGCGAGCGCGCGGACGTCGTGGTTGTTCGCGGCGAGGAAACGGAGCACGCCGTTTGCAGTCGCACCGCCAACGCCGGGTAGCAGGTTCAGCACGCGCAGCCAACTGATCTGGTCACGCGGATTTTCCAAGAGCCGCAGCAACGCCAGCAGGTCCTTCACATGCGCGGCTTCGAGAAACTTCAGCCCGCCGAATTTCCGGTATGGAAGATTACGCCGCGTCATCTCCACCTCCAGCATGTCGCTCCAATGCGCCGTGCGCACCAGCACCGCCTGCCGGCGCAACGGCACGCCGGCTTCGTAGTGCTCCAGAATGGTCTTACAGACGAATCGGCACTGCTGCGCCTCATCCACACAGGTCACCAGCAGCGGCGGTTGCTCGCTGCGGCGCTCGCTCCAGAGGTTTTTAGTGAAGCGCCGGCGCGGGCGGGCGATGACGGCGTTGGCTGCGTCGAGGATCGGCTGGACGCTGCGGTAGTTCTGCTCCAACACGATGACCGTCGTGCCGGAAAACCGTTTCGGAAAGTCGAGGATGTTGCGGACCGTCGCGGCGCGAAATCCGTAGATGCTCTGCGCGTCGTCGCCGACGACCGTGATGTTCCGCCGGCCGGCGGCCATCTTTAACAACACGCCAGCCTGGAGCGCGTTGGTGTCCTGATATTCATCCACGAGAACATGGTCGAAGCGCGCGGCGACGCGCGGACCGGCCTCGGCAGTCTCCATCAAATGCGACCAGAACAGTAGCAGGTCGTCGTAGTCGAGGACGTGGAACTGCTGTTTGCGGTCGGTATAGGCGGCGAAGAGCCGCGCCATCTGTTCCTCGAAACCGGCGCACCACGGAAAATCGCGCGGCACCACCTTCTCGATCGGCTGCCGGCTGTTGACACATTTGGAGCAGATTTCCAGCAGCGTGCCTTTCTTCGGAAAGCGTTCTTCGCGCGAGTGCAACCCCATCTCCTGCCGCACCAGGTTGAGCAAGTCTTCGGCGTCAGCCCGATCAAGCACGGTGAAATCCGGCGTCAACCCGATGGCGCGACCATGCTGCCGCAAAAGGCGATTCGCAACGGCGTGAAACGTGCCGCCCCAAACACGGGAAGCGTTTTGCGTAGAGCGTGTAGCGTATTGTTCGGCGCGGCGGATCATCTCCTGCGCGGCGCGGCGGGTGAAGGTGAGCAGGAGAATGCGGTCCGGCGCAATGCCGCGCTCCAGAAGACAGGCGACACGCGCGGCGAGTGTCTTGGTTTTCCCCGTGCCGGCGCCGGCGATGACGAGCAGCGGTCCATCCCCGTGCGTGGCGGCAGCGAGTTGCTGCGGGTTCAGTTCGGAAAGCCACGCCGGTGTCGTCATGAATACTTGTCAGCAGCGCTCGCAAACAACGATGACCTACGGCCAGCAGCCCGCCCAGTGCGGCTGCCAGGAATACCAGTAGAGCGCGCTCCGCTCGCGTTCCTGCACGCACACCGACTCGACGTATTCCTGAAGCATAAAATCAATCACGGCGTTGCTCACCCCATTTTCATGAAGGTGCTGAATCTCGACAGCCGAAAGCCGATAGGCGGCGCCCGAGGCTTTGATGCGCCGAACGATCTCGCTGTCCGGAGTGCCGGCCCTGGCCAACCCGATGATTTCTGTCTGCGTCAGCGGCTGCGGCGGCTTGTTGGCCGTCGTCGCGCAACCGGTCGCGAAAACGAGCGCTGCAAGGCCAAACCCACAAAACCATTTCATAGCCGACTTTATGCCCGCCCCATCAAACCGCGCAAGCGCGAGCGCCTCTTCAGGGTGCCACAAGAGCCGCCGGTGCGGCATTGTTCTTGATAAACACGTCAATCAGTTTATCGAGCGGAACGTTCAATTCGAACACCGCCGCGTGAGGATCGAGCACGAGATACCCCATGAGGTCGGCCTTGGCCTCGGCCAGCAGCGTTTGCAGATGCCGCAGCTGCGCATCATCCGCCGCCGGCTCGGTGTTTCGGATCTGGCCGATATATTCCGCCAGATTCAAATAAAAGATGCCGTTCTGCTTTTTTGGAAATGACGCCGTTCCAGCTTTAAATCCCTGTGCGTCCGGCCCGGACGGCGTCGTGGCCGCAATAATGAGACGGCGGATGTTGTTGGTGCAATGCGGACCTTGAGCGATCAGTTCAAACCCGCCGGCGAAGGCGATTTCCTGAACGAAATTGGTCCCGAAGATCGGATCGCCCGGCGTGCCGAGATCCATGGTCACCCGGTCTATGCCGACGCCGGCGTATCGCGCGACATTCGGTTCATATTTCATCCTGCCGCAGCTTTCCGGCTGCACCGCCGTGCGAAAAACGGGAAGACCGGCTTCGACAGCCGTCCGTTGCGCCCGGCGCGCGCGCGCCGCGTCAGGAACGCGAACGACCTCAACGCCGTCGGGAACGATCTGGTTTGTGGCCGGTGCCAAGACCGCAGCAGCGAAGGCGCCGCCGCCGGCCTCCCATGTCGCACGGCTAACTTCCTGCACTTTGGCGGAAGATTCGGAACTGTTTTTGGCGCTCGCTTCAATGACCGGCCGCATCAACTCCAGCAGGAAGGCGGTCCATTCCGGCGTTTGCGCAAAATGCATCGTGCCGAGCATCGCGGCATCGGCGGGCATCAACGACAATAATTGCGCGTCGGCGTCCAGAGGCTGCTGGCCGGCGAGCGCGCGACTGAAGGCCGAGCCGGCCAGCGGCGGAGCGGCGATTCGCAACTTGAGCCGGCCGCCGTCGAGTTCGGCGCCGGCTTCGAGCCAGGCAATATGTTTGAAGAAATTCACCGCGGCATCAAATTCTGCCGCGAGTTTTTTCACCGCTCGCGACGCGGCGTCGCCTGCGGTGGCGGACCCGATGGCGGCAAGGATGGATTCCTTTTGACGGCGAAGATCGTCTTCGTAAAGCGACAGAACGGCCGGCGCGCGGAGGGCGGCAACAATGTCGCCACCGACGGCGGCGCTGCCAGGCGTGGAAACGGTCATGCCGGATTCATTCATCAGTTTCACGTCGTCGACGATCATGCCCTGGCCGTCGCGGACAGTGACGTAGTAGTGTTTCGTGATTTGCTTCCTGAACTGGAGCGGCTCGACCTTTTGGCCGGCGCGCACAGCGGCCAGATACGCCTGGTGGTCATAAACCTCTTCGTCCTCGGTAAAGTGGTGGATGGCGGCAACGGCGACGGCCGGGTCGGGTTTGACGTTGCTGACGCCGCCTTTGCCGAAACTGTCATAGAACAACGCGGCGTCGTTGACTCCGACCACGACGGCGAGATTGTTCGCGTGGCGTTGAGGATTCAGAAAGACGAAGGTCCACGGCCGCGTCATCTCAATGCCGTTCAGCAATGGGTTTTTCAGATATCGCTGCGCGAACAACGGCAGATCATCGCTGGCGCGGCTGCCAAACTTGCCGGTGACGGCGTCGAGTTTTCCCAAAAAGGACTTTGGGTTTTCAATGCGCACGTAGCCGAGGCAGTCATCGCCGGCTCCCCTGACAAGCGCGGTCCCAAGGTCGGCGCCGACGCCAGGCCGGATACTGGCAAACAAGAGCAGACACACTGCGAGTGTGAATGCGATTCTCATGGGTGGAGCGAACGAAGATCAGCTGCCCATGCCGCCCGGACCGATGCCCATGGGCGTCTGGTGTTCCCAGGATTCCGGGCGGTTCCACGGAATGGATGAGCCGCCTTCAGGAGTGTCGCAAGCGACGAGGAAGCCCATGCTGATCAGCACCAGCCACAACACAACACCCTTCACTTTGCCTATGGGCCGGGAAAAAGTCATGCCGCCGCAGAAACTTTCAGGGAATGGCCATGTCGCCGGGCTTGGGTTCCTTCTTCTTGACGTCGCCCATGAAGTCGGCGATGCAGCAATCATCGTCCACGGTGGCAATGCGAACCTTGCCGACGACCTCGGTTCCGCGATGAAGGATCATGATACCGCTGGGGAGAACGCTTTTCTTTTTGCCGATGTCCAGCACGACGAAATTCCACGTCTTGTCGTAGTAGAGCACCTTGCCGGTAAGACCCTCGGGCAGCGTCACGCCTTCCTGGCCTGTGTAGTAACGAACCTTCGCGTCGCTCTCCTTGAGCTTGTCGTTGACGACTTTCTTCTCGTCGTCCGCGGCCTTCACTTGAGCCGTGAGGGCACTGATCTTGTCCGCCGCGTCCTTTGCCTGCTGGATCGCAGCGTCACGAGCCTGCTCAGCAGACGCGATTTTCGCTTTCAGGGCGTCCAGTTCCTGCGTATTCGCCGTTGGCGGAGCAGTCGTGCCACCGGCCAATTTCGCCTTAAGCTCGTCAATCTGCCCCTGCAACGTGGTTGCTGTCGCCTTCGCTTCCGTCACCTGAGCCGTGAGCACCTTGGCTTCAGCCTGCTTCGCCTGGGCTTCGGTTTGCGCTGCCTTCAAGTCCGCGCGCGCCTGCTCGGTATCCTTCCTGGCTTTATCCACAGCCTTCTTGGCCGTGCCCACGTCGCCGAGTAGCTTGCTCTTGTCTTTTTGGAGTTCCCCACTCAAATAGATGGATGCTCCCCCCAGCACCAACGCCAGAACCAAACAAACACGAGTGATGATTAACATTAAATACTCTCCTCTATCCGGCAATCAGTCGCCATCCGTGAATTCCGCGCGCGCTCTCAACACGCGCTCAATCGTTTCGGCCATGCTATAGAAAATCCCGAATCCTGTCAACCGTTTCACCGTAAAAATCGTTCATCCGTGTTTTTCCGCAGTTGCGCCACTATTTGCCGCAACGAACCGGTTTCGGATTCCAGCCAGTCTCGCAATTCCTCCGCTGTTATGACGCGCCCGCCGAGTGAACGCACCATCGTCGCTTCGGCGTGATCGTCGGTGGCCACCAGAAACCGCTCCGGCGCGGCGGCGTGCGCCACCAACCGCTCGATGCAGGCGTCTGCGGTCATGCCCTTGCGCGTAAAAAGAACATCCACCCCCGCGGGCGTTTCGCCGACTGAAAGACGCGCAGCGTGCCGGTTGTCGAACACCGCCGTCACGCGGATGCCCGTGCCGTCCTGAAGCCGAGTCAACGCAGCCACCAGTTGATCCCGCGACTGTTCCAACTTGCGACGGAGCGCCGCGCGCAGCAGAGGCCACGCGTAGATGATGCTGTAGCCGTCCACCAGAAGATGGTCCGCTTCATACCGCATAATCGGAAGACTGCAAGGCCCTCGTGGCGGGAAACCCGTATCCGCCCATCCCGCGATCCAACCCTTCCGACTTCGGAGGCAGCCGGGACCCCTCAAAAAGAAAAATGGTGGAGCCGAGGGGAGTCGAACCCCTGACCTCCTCAATGCCATTGAGGCGCTCTACCAACTGAGCTACGACCCCACACCAAAATAACGCGCGGCACGGTAGAGATGCGGGAGCACAAAGTCAACGGAAAATGCCCGCTCCGACAACACTCCGCGGCACCCACCCCTCACCTTCCCGGCAAGACGCCGCGCGCCAACAGATCCGCCCGCAACGCCGCGCCGTCGGTAAACGGCACCGCATCCATGCCGA
Source organism: uncultured bacterium (assembly GCA_903870275.1). Lineage (GTDB taxonomy): Bacteria > Verrucomicrobiota > Verrucomicrobiia > CAIQCK01 > CAIQCK01 > CAIQCK01. The sequence continues at coordinate 37,732 of CAIQCK010000087.1, forward strand.
CGGCCAGCGCGCCGGCGACGTTTTCCGGCCGGTCGTCCACGAAAAATGCCTCCGCGGGTTTCACCGAAAATTTGGCAAGGGCGCGCCGGTAAATCTCCGGCTCCGGCTTGGCACAGCCCTCGCGGAATGAAAGAACCATCTCGTCGAACAGCCGCATGAAATCCCATTGCCGCATCACCCAGTCGACGTGCATCTCGTTGGTGTTCGACAGCAGCGCCAGCGGCAGGCGGCCCTTCAACTGCCGCACCAACGCCACCGTTTCAGGAATCTCCGTAAAAATGTCGGACCAGAGTTCGGCAAAGTCCTCGAACCGGCCGCGAAAACCCAGCGCCACGCGCGCGTGCTCGAAAAACTGGTGCGACGTCAGGCGTCCGCATTCGTAATCATGCGTTTGCTTCGATGTGGCAATCCATCGCGTCATCCGCGCCGGCTCCGTGTCGCACCAGATGGCCGCGCTCTTGCAGACGGCCTCCCAGTCGAAGTCCAGCAAGACCTTGCCGAGATCGAAGAAAACGACGCGGGTCATCGGAGAAGTTTCCGAATGGCTTCGCGGCTGGCGCGGACGATGCCGCGCTCGGTGATGATGCCGGTGATGTATCGGGCGGGCGTCACGTCAAACGCCGGGTTGCGGGCCTTCGCACCTTTCGGCGCAATGGTCACGCGCCTGATCTGGCCGTCGCCATCGCGACCGGCGATGGTCAGCACTTCGTCGGCGGAACGCTCCTCGATCGGAATGTCATCGCCGCTCTTGCAGCGCGGGTCGAACGTCGAGGTCGGCGCGGCGATGTAAAACGGCACGCCGTTCTCGTGCGCCAGCACCGCTTTTTCATACGTGCCGATCTTGTTCGCCGTGTCGCCGTTGGCCGCGATGCGATCCGCGCCGGTGATGACAACGTCCACCTCGCCGCGCCGCATGTAGAATCCCGCGGCGTTGTCGGGGATGATCGCGTGCGGCACGCCTTCCTGCATCATCTCCCAGCTCGTCAAGTTCGCGCCCTGGCATCGCGGGCGCGTCTCGTCCACCCAGACGAACACTTTCCGGCCCTTGCGATGCGCAAGATAAACCGGCGCGGGCGCGCTGCCCCACTCCTGCAAGGCGAGCCAGCCGGCGTTACAGTGCGTCAGCATGCGTGTGCCGTTTTTGATCAGCTTCAGCCCGTTTCGCGCAATCCGCTCACCGACCTGCGCATACCAGTTGCTAATCGCGTTGGCCTCCGCCACGGCGGCGCGCTTCGCCTTCGCGGGCGGCATCGCCTGGATGCGGGCCATCACGCGGTCCAGGTTGTGCTTGAGATCGTTCGCCGTCGGCCGCGTCTTGACCAGCGTTTCATAAACCTGCCGGACGTAGCGCCAAAAGCCGTCGGCATCGTCCGGCGCTTCGAGACAACCCTGCGCCAGCCCAAACGCCGCCACCGCGCCAATGGTGCCCGCGCCCCGGATGGTCATGTCACGGATCGCCTCCGCCGTGTCCCGGTGCGTCAACAGGTCCTTGATGGCGAACCGGTGCGGCAGCAGCGGTTGGTCAATCACCCGAACAACGCCGCGTCCGTTCTTCACGATCATCCACGATGCCCGGTAGTTCTTGCCAAATACTTTCATCTTACCTCTTCCATAACATACCGCCCCGATGCGCGGCAAGACCGGCAACGAAACATGCCCACCCGCGGGCGCATCCCGGGTTTCGAAACGTGCAGAATCACGTTAAACCGTGTCCTTTCGCGATCCGAACCGCCCTAATCATATGGGTTCGTTTCGTAAAAACACCTTTTAGATTTCGGGGTCCCCGCGAACCGAAACCGCGGATTTCTGTGGAAAAACGATGTTTTACAGATTCGACCGGGGCCATCATATGGGTTCGTTTTGAAAAACGACCTCATATGATTGAGGGGCAGGATGAACGTCCCACCACTGTCAGCCGCCGTCCACGTTGGGGGCGATTTCGCCACTTTACGGCAACCAAGATGCGACACCCGCCGGCGATTGGTCTCTGCCCAAGCGGGCGGCTTCCCGCCCATCGCCGGTCGGCAGCCCGGCCCGTGCAGGGTCCAAGGCAGCGTCAAGCCTCTGCACCCAAAAACCATCCACAGACCCCATGGACGGCCCCCGCAAATCTCCGGCGCGAAGCCGCGCGCTTGTGTGACGGCATGTCTCATGGCGGGGAAAATCTATAGAGAAATGAATTGCATGTCAAGAGAAAATTACTACAATTTTACAGCCGGGGCGCAACCGGTTTTTGGACAGGTCGAAACAACGGACCGGGAAGTCCGTTCTGCTTCGTAAGACGCGCAATCGTGGAACGGACTTCCCAGTCCGTTTTCTCAATCAGACCCAAAAGTCGGGATGCGCCCCCGCCAGCTCAGAGGAACAGCGGCTGGATGTGCCGATCGAAAAGATTGGTGGTGACATTGCGAGCGATGGTCGCCCGGCAGCGGTCGAGTTGGTCCAGATAACGCCCGCCCATTTTCGCAGCCACTTTGAAACCGACGTGCAGCAACTGCCGCAGGTGCGGGTTGAAGGCCGGGTTGCGCGGGTCGTGACACAGCACCGAAACAAACTGCGCGGAGGTCCAGCCGTTCACGGTCGCCGCGGTGGGCAGCTTCGCGCGATGGATGTCAATAACCGTGGCGTAGGGCGCGCAAAGCTCGTCCACGTGCGCCAGCGCCTCGGCGTAAATCTCCTTGGCGAGCGCGAGACCGTCGCCGCCGGCCTCGGCCAAACCGATGCATTCCTCCAGCCACGTCGTGCCCGCCGTCTTCAGATGCACACCCGCGCCGTGCCGCTTCAACGCGCGCCGCATGGCGGGATAAATGGAAAACTTGTCGCTGCCGGAGTGGACGCTGAGTTTGAGATTGGCAGGCAGACCGTAGCGCGCCACGGCGCAAGCGATGATGCCGAGATCGTCGTTGAACTCGCGCTCAAACTGCGCCACGTCGCCGACGTAATCCACGCCCTTGTTGAACCGGCCGGTGAACTTCGGCGCGATGGTTTGCGCCGGGATGCCTTCGTCGGCGATGGCGGCGAGAATGACAAGCATTTCGGATGGTGTCTGCGGGCTGTCGGTCTCATCCATCGAAACCTCGATGATGAACGTCCCCTCGCCTTTCGCCTTCGCGATGTGGCGGTAAATTCCGCCCGCCGCCTGCACCGCGACGAGATACTTGGCCGCGAGACGCTCGACCTCGGCGCGCGTGGCCTCGAAGGGTTGCGCCATGTTGGGAACGGCCAGCTTGCCCGCAAGTTCGGGATGGCGGTCGGCGAACGCCGCGACGGCCCGCGGCTCGACCGGCTGGCCGATGAAGTCGGCCACGTCTATCGTGAAGAAGTCCGAGTGCGGCATGAAACGATCCACCGTCTCCATGCGGATGTGGTCGGCGTCCACGTGGTAGGCGCCTTTCCAACCGAGCGCCCGGACGGCCGCGTCCGCCGCCGCGCGCGTGACCGCCGGCTCGGAGCCGATGATGGTGTGCTCGCGGTTGGACTTGTTCCAAACCGGAGTGACCTCGACGCCGCGTTGCGCGGCCATCTGGCAGGCGAGCAGTTGCGCCTCCGCTTCGTGCGCGAAGCGATCACCGATTCCCAACGAAAAATTTCCAAGTGTCATTTTAGGTCTCCTATGCCAATTCCCAGAGGGGTAATTATGGTGAACTAAACGCCTCAACAAGTCCAAGAGATGCCTCTAGTTCACCATCGCCGCGGTAGAACGGATGTCCACATCCGTTTGTCATCCGTGCGAACGACTGCATTCATCCAGCAACGGGCTTGGCAGCCCGTTCTACACTGATTGACGCGCCGGCTGCCGGAGTTTTGAAACAGCCTCCGCCGGGACGGCCGAAACAACAATGCAGCGCGCCACTGCCACGATACCGGCGGTCAGAGACCGCCGCTACAGGGCTCCGGCCACCGTCAGCGGTCTGCGAGGGAGCGCCAACCTTCTCCGAAAAACACCCCTCCCGCCGCCGGCTCAAGCCAGCTTGCGCAGGATGCTGCCAAACTCCTTGGCGCGGAAGGCGCGCATCGTGGTCGTCTTGATGCTGCCCCGCGAGCCCATGCTCAGCGCAAACGCGGTCATTGTTTCATCGTTCGGGGCTTCGGCCAGCACGACGGTGTCGTAGGGTCCGAGGGTCCAGAATATCTCCTTGATCTTCACGCCCATCTTCTTGCCAAGCGCAATCGCCGCCAGACCGCGTTTGGGGGAGTCCTTGACGTTGCGAGCACCGGCTTCCGTGAAGTGAGTCATTATGATGTATGCAGCCATAACCGTCTCCTTTCCTCGTTTCTGCGTCCGTTGCGAACCCCGCCATATTACCGCCGCCAGCCGGTCTTAATCAAGCCTCGCCAGCCGCCGGTAGTGCATCATCTCGAAAACTTTAGCGGCGGTCTCTGACCACCGTCTGTTCATTTCGAGGCCGATTTTGGCGGTCAGAGACCGCCGCTACAGCAAACTGATACAGCATCCAGCCGCCTCAGTTTCAGCCATGTTCGCGACGGCGGCCGGTGCCCACATCAAATCAAGTATCCCCTCCCCTGCCCAACTCCGAATCGCCAATCGCCAACTCCCGACTCCCAACTCCCATCCCCCATAGATCAAGAACAGCCGGCGGTTAGAGACTGCCGCCACAGGGCTTTTGCAAAGATTTCATGAGGTGTTGAAATGAGTGAAATATTAAATTCGCTATTACCAGCCCATCAGCCGACGTTAAGAGCGTAACAGTCTTTCCCTGTCGGGCTTGTCCATGAATACCAAGCGGGAATCGGGAGCGCGCACACCGAAAAACCAAACAAGACAAAAAAGAAAGTCAAAATGAAACCCAGAGAAGACATCGCATCACGGAACGCGCCCGAATGCCCGAACGCGAACTCCACACCCGAAGAAGTCGCGGCTCACGCCTATTGGGTTTGGACGCAAGAAGCACGAAGCAAGGACCGCAATATCAACCGCTGGATGCAAGCCGCGATGCAGGTGCATAAACACCCCGTGCAAGAGGCGCCTCATCTGCGAACCGTCGCCGCGATGAAAACAACAGAAACTGTCAAGGCCACCGGACTTGGCCGCACGGTCTCGCTGGCGCGACCCTAGGGTTGCTGTCTGTCATTGGACACGTTCGTGAAAACTCATGACACATCGGGAGCGCGCACCGGTCTTGCGCCTCTGCTTGTCTTCCTCCTGCTGGCGGCGGGCACCGTTCCTCGTTTCTGCGTCCATTGCGATCGCCGCCCTATTCCCAACGGCCACCGGATTTAATCAAGCCTCGCCGCCGGGCCCGCGCCGTCGTCAAACCCGAGGCGAAAACGCGGGCGCGAATCAAATTATCATTTGCAAGGCACTTATGGAGCTAAACTGGGAAAAATGGTGAAATTCTAAAAACTTCCAAGAAGCGCCCTGTAGCGCTCAAAGGCCACAGCCGGCTGGAACCCAGCGCGGTTTGCGGCACAAGCAAGTCCATCCCCAGCTTCGGTCGGGCTACGCCATCCCTGCACTGGGGATGAACAAAACGCAAACAATCAGGCAGTATCAACCATGGCCACAGACTAACTCTCCAAGTAGCCCGAAAAGATGAGAGTCCGGTCAATGTTTCTCCGTTTAGGCGGTGGTTTTCTTCGAAAATGAACAGGTCAGGATCGTCCCGCCTTTTGGCGCACGGTGGATGTCGAGGGTGCCACCAATCATCCGCGCGCGGTAGTTCATGATGTCAATGCCGATGCCGCGGGTAGAGGGCAGCGGATCGGGCAAGCCTTTGCCATCGTCTTTCACTGTGAGTTTGATCCGATGGTCCGTTTCGGCAAGCCCGATCCTAATGTGCCTGGCTTTGCCGTGGCGGATGGCGTTGGTCACAGCTTCCTGCGCGATGCGGTAAAGATGGACCGCCACGCCGTTGTCTTTGATGATGACGGGCCGATCGCAACTGTAGACGCACTGGACATGAAACATGGCTTCAATGTTGGCGGCCAGTTCCTGTAGCGCAGACATGGAGCCATGGGCTTCCATCTTCACAGGATAAAGGCCGGAAGCAATTCCTCGTGCGTCGGCTATCGCCTGACGAATCAAGTTCGCCAGCGTCCTGGCGTCTGCCGCCCCGGTCTTGGAAGAGGCGGCAAGTTTCTGCGCCAGCGCTTTGCACATGAAGCCGACGCCCGCCAGATGCTGGCAGAGGCCGTCGTGGAGATCCCGGCCGATGCGCTGTTGTTCGCGTTCACTGACCTCCAGCAGTTGCTTCTCCAGCCGGTTGCGATCGGTGATGTCAAGGAAGGAGCTGACCGCTCCGCGCACCTTGCCTTCCGCGTCGTACAAAGGAACGGCGGCGCCGATAATGTCCAGCATGGTGCCATCAATAAGCGCCACCCTCATCTCAAAGTTCTCCACCATCTGTCCAGTGGCCGTCGCAAGCTGAATGGGCAGTTCTTCGGACCGCAACTCGCGTCCGTCTTTCACGAAGCGGAACGTCTTGGGACGCTCACGGGGTGGCGCGCTCATGGAAGCGTTGGCATCGTCGGGCAGGCGCAACAGGCGCATGCCGGCGCGGTTGCCGCTGATGCGCCGGCAGTCGGGATCATGTGCAATGAATATGCTGGCGGGCGTCGTGGTCAACACCGTCGCGAGTTCATCGGCACGGGCAAGGGCTGTGGCCTCGCTTTCGCGCAGTGCCGCTTCTGCCTTCTTGCGTTCTGTCCGATCGTTTGCGGCAATCACCAACCGATGGTCAATGATGGTGCCCATAAACTCCACGGTGCGGAGCGAACCATCCTTGCACGTGACTTCAACCTCGACAGGACCAATGGGCTTGCCTTCGACAGAGGCTTTCGTCAAGGCGGCTTCCCATTGACGAGCCACCGTTTGTCTGTATTCCAGATTGGGATAGGCGCGGACAAACCAATCCGTTCTGGTGAAGAGTTCCTCACGCGTGTAACCAAACACCTCGATAAACTTGCGATTCAGGTACTCGATCCTTCCATCCCTGCCGTCCACAGACAGCGGAATCGGTGACGATTCGATCACCTGCCGAAAACTGGCTTCACTTGCCCGCAGCGCCGTTTCCATCCGTTTGCGCTCGGTGATGTCCTCAACAATGTTGTCAAACCAGTCCACTTTTCCGTCGGCGCCGCGGTGCGCCCTGGCGGTGATGGAACAGCAGATGGGAGTGCCGTCCTTCTTTTTCACCCGCAGTTCATACGCGGTGACGGAACCGGCGCGGAGTATCTCGGCGATAAGGACCTGCCTGTCTGCCGGGTTCTCACACAGGTCCGGTATCCAGACTTTCATGAACTCATCCACGGAATCAAAACCGTGTATCCGAGCCAGCGCGGGATTCGCATGTCTGTAATATCCGTCCAACGTGGTCCGACAGACGCCGACATTGAGGTTGTCAACCAGCGTGCGATATTGTTCCTCGCTTTCGCGCAATTTCTCCTCGGCCTGTTTGCGCCCGGTGATGTCCTGCCCGGTGCCGCGAAGCATGACGATCCGGCCGGCGGCGGCGCGCACCGCTTCGCCGCGTTCCGAGACCCATCTTCGCGATCCATTCGTGTGGATGAACTCCAGCTCGATTTCGTAAGGCATTCCCGCCTGCAAGGCGTGTTTCAAAGCTGCATCCTCCCGCGCCAGACTCTCGGCCGTGAAGATCTGCGCGTGTTCACGGTAACGGGGCGCGGGCAGGTTCGGATCGCGGCCAAAGATGTGATAAAGCTCTTCGGTCCAGGTGACGTAGTCCGTCTCGGGGTTCCAGGTCCAACTGCCCACATGGGCTACGCGTTGTGCTTCATTCAACTCCCGCGCCCGCTCTTCCGCCTCGGCGGTGCGTTTGGCAACCTGTTGCTCCAGCGTTTCGTTGAGAGTCCTTAACGCTTCTTCGGCGCGCTTGCGTTCGGTAATATCCAACAGCAGGCCGATGCTGCGGATGAGCCTGCCGCGGGAATCCCGTTCGCCCACCGCAGCGTCGCTGATCCAGCACTTGCGCCCGTCGCGCCTGCGGATACGATACTCAGCCGACCATGTCGTGCGGCTTCCCGCCCAAAACTTGCGCTCGGCTTCCGATAACTTGCGGAAAGACTCGCCGCCGGGCATGACGACTTCCTCAATCACGTTGTCCCCCATCTCCGGCGCGCATTCGCTGGGAGCGTAGCCGGTCATGGCTTCGATGCCGGCACCCATGAACTCGTAGCAGTTGGTGCGAAAGTTGCGGGTGTAGGGGACGGCGTGGGCGGCTTCAATGGCGGCGCGGTAGATTTGTTCGCTGCGCTGGAGGGCTTCCTTGGCCTGCTTGCGCTCGGTGTTGTCGCGGAAGATGCCCAACAGGCACTGTCGCCCGTCCACCGCCAAAGACCGGGCGTTGATGTCGGCGTAAAAGACGGTGCCGTCTTTGCGCCGGAGGGGAACTTCCGGCGCCACGGTGATTTTCCCGGATGCCTGCCGCGCAAACATCTCCTTGATCCACGGCAGATCCTCGGGCGGATGGATGTCTGACACCGTCAGGTGTTTCAGTTCGTCGGCGTTGTAGCCGAGCATCCGGCACATCTGCGGATTGGACAGGCTGAACCGCTTGGTTTCAACATCCGCCAGCAAAAAACCATCCATCGCCCCCTCGAACACAACCCGGAGCTGTTCCTCGCTTTCCTTTATGGTTTTGTTGAGCCTGCGCGGAACTTGTTTCGAGATGGATTTCATGGAGTATGCGTACCCTCCCGCTCTTTCAAAACGGACGGGGCGAATTATGCCATGAACCCGCGGTGCTCCAAGCACAATGTCGCACCAGTGCTGCACAGTGTTCAACGAAGGCAAGATTCAAGGCCAGGAATATGGCGCCAATTGGTGCCATTTCCGGGTCACCTCAACACGGGTACCGCACGGGAATCAACCAGTCGCCAGCATTTCAATCAGCCGGGCGGATCGGTCTGGCCGGAATCAGTTTTTGCGACAACCACAGCCGTGTCTTCAAGCAGACACGCGGCACGCCCGGGCGATCCATTCGGCAACGCGGACACCAAATGAGATGCCCGGCGATCCGCACTGCGAGGAACGACAACTGTTTGGTTGATCCCGAAAGAGTGGGGTTCCGTCAACCTCACCGAAACGTCTCGGTCAGGGTGCTGGGGTGTAAACCACGCGCCGCAGCCAGCCGGCATCCAGACCGGCGGCGGTGGCGCCGTTCTTGGAGTAGGTCCACGTCAACCGATGGGTGCCCGCCGGTAGGGTGTAGGTCAGCGTCTGCCAGCCCGCCTCGCCGGAGATCGCGCCCGGCTGGGTCACG
>CAIQCK010000088.1 GCA_903870275.1 uncultured bacterium
CGGCAATAGAAATCACTGCGCTAGCGCAGTGAAAAACCAGCCAAAAACGCATGTTTTTGGGAGAGCAAAACATGCGTTTTCCAATGACTGCGCTAGCACTGCGCTAGCGCAGTCCTCGGAAAGCTCTATTCGGAGGAAAAAACCGCATTTTCACCGTCACCGGGCTGATGAGCGGCACCAAGTACTGGTTCCGCGCCTGTGCCCTGCCCGGCAACCCGCCAAGCGCCTGGAGCACCCCTGCCCTCTGCATGGCGCCGTAAACCATCGCAACCCGCATCCGCGCGAAAGAGCCGGAGCCAATGCTCCGGCTCTTTTCGGGTGCGCAGAGATCGGTTGACCTTGGCAGGTTCGATACGAAGATCCCCAGCCGCCGCAGATGCGTTTGGCAAAGGAACACGCCCGCCTTCCAACCTCGACATGGCTCGATGTTTGTGCGACGAATCGGCTGTCCCATTTAGAATGTTGGACTCTTCTACAGGATAGCCATGAACAAAGCCCTTCTCCTCATTCTCATTGCTTCCACCTTCGTGTCGCCATTCAAGGGCGACCCCACCACTTCTCCGCCGGACATTTCCTACTTTACCAAGCTGCGGATGGAATACTCGCAACACAAGGGCTTCAATCCCAATTGGAAATTGAGCGATGACCGCAAGGCCGTCTTCGACGCCTACCAAGCCAAAGACTACAAGAAGGCCTTCGAGTTGTCGGATCGCTGGCTTGCCACGTGTCCGGTGGACTCCTCCGCTCACATGCTCCGGTCCTCCGCCGCCACCGCGCTCGGCGACATCAAGAGCCACATACACCATCTCTACTTTGCTTATGGCCTTATGGAGTCGGTCACGCAGTCCGGCGACGGCCTCACACCCAAGACCGCCTTCAAAGTTATTTCCATATCGGAAGAGTATGCCGTGCTCCGAGCGTTTGGCGCAGAAGTCACCAAACAGCGTCTCCTGGATGGCGCGGTGGACGAGATGGATTGCAATTTCCCCGGTGGCAAAAAAGTCACTGTGTATTTTGATGCCAGCATTCCATTCAACGCATTCGGGGCGTTACTCAAATAACCAAAACCATACTGTTGGACCACGAATTGCATGCCTCGCGAACGAAAAACCGGTGCCGATCCAACCGCCAAGGAATTGGCCGAGGCAAAGCGTATTGCGGCGTTGCCCAAAGAGATTCAACGACAACACCCGTCAGCACTGCCTGCCGACCAATCGAAACTGGATCACATCAACACATATGGGTGGTTGCCGGAGTTTTACATCGACAAGCCCTTTCGGTGCCGCGATTGCGGCAAGGAAGAAATCTGGAAGGCAGCCGATCAGAAGTGGTATTACGAGGAAACGAAAGCCCATATGGATGCGACGGCGGTTAGATGCCATGATTGTCGCAAAGCGCGAAACGTGAAGAAGACGCAGGTCGGCGGGAAGGCCTAACAAATCGCTCCCGGCAACGCGGGATGGCGCGACCAGTTCCGGTGTCGCGGACAACGTCATCAACCCCGCGTGCCTGAGCACTGGACGTTAAGGGCGTGCCGCGCTTGAAAGGCGCAGCGGGCAAGCGGGAAGCGGCAGATGGGTTGTTGGGAGATGGCAGATGGGGATCGGTCGGGACGGCGGCGTTGGTGGACCGCGTTCTCCGAACGCGGTAGTGGTTTGTGAGGATTAGCGCGTTCGGAGAACGCGCTCCACCTTTTCGATTGTTTGGCGCGATTTGCGGGTTGTGCCTCAGCGGGAGCGAAGGCCCGCCGGGGCGTATCCTTCCACTCTTCACTCTTCATTCTGAACTCTTCACTTTCCTCCCGCTTTCCCGCTTGCCCCCGCCAGCCGCCGGGAGGACTATGCGCGGAGAAGGAGAAGCGGAAGACCGGAAGACGATGAAGACGGAAACCAAACAGCGCATTGCGATTTTCTGCACCGGCATTCCATTGGCGCTACTAGCAGCTACGGTTGGGGCCTGTCTTGGTGGCTGGACCGATTTGATTTGGAATTTTGGATGGCCTCCGCGGGATCCCATTGCCGACTTTGGTGCTCCGAACGAAATACTCAATGAGATGCCGGGTGGAGGCTTCGACCTAGCTATAAGGTTCGTGTCGCCGGCTCTAGTTACAATGATTGTGTTTCATGCCGTGCGGCTAGCTCCTCTTGGCAAGCACACGTTGGTGACCTCAGAGTTTTCATTCTTGGTCGCTCTATCAGCGATTATGATTCATTCCATGCTTTCTGCAAGTCTGGTCGAGTGGATGCTTGGGTATGAAAATTATTTGAAGCTCTCAAAAATAATTCTCCCTAACGATCTGGTTTATATTGTGAATGTGGCGATATGCGTAGCCATTGTTGTTGTTGTCGAACTGCTCATGAAGAAGAAACTGCAGACTGAAGTGTCTTTGAGACAATACCTGCCAATGGTGATCGCTTGGGCGTTCGTCGTCGCGTTGCACGCGTGTTACTACGCTGCATCCACAATCGCACAGGCTGGCCCGTCAGACCAAGCATACATGCGTTCTTGGAGTTACCAACTACTTGCCTTTGCCTTTCTCCGTTTCCCTTTTTGGCTTCTTGCTCTGGTAGTTTTCTTCACATCGCGAGCAGTCTATCTTCGATGGGCTGGAACGCTAGCCCGACGGGCATAGACCGCACAACATCCAGCGCGCCCGGAGGTCGCGCTCCACCTTTTCGTGTCCTTTCGTGCATTCCGTGGTTCCACCAGACGCGAACGGCTGCGCCTTGTTTAGATCACGCCGACGCGGCGGATGCGGTAGATGAGGACGATGCCGAGGGTCTGGAAGATGAAGTTCGGCAGCCAGACGATGATTTCATGGCTTCATCCGCGCAACATCCAACGCGGTCGGAGCTCGCGCTCCCGGGGACGGCGCTGACGCAGGATTGACAGGGTGGCGCGCGGCGAACATGCTTGGCCGCGATGGTTGAACAAACGGTCCAGATCATCTCGAACGAGCGCGACACGGACGCCTACTTCCAGTTGACGTTGCAGGCGCCGGAGATCGCGCGGGCGACGCAGCCGGGGCAGTTTATGCACCTGCGCATCCCGCCGCTGCGCGAGGCGCTGTTGCGGCGGCCGTTCAGCATCTTCCAGGCGAACGGCGAGACGGTGGCGGTGCTTTACAAGACGGTCGGCAAAGGCACGAACGCGCTGGCGAAAATGCGCGCAGGTGAAGAGTTGAGCGCCATCGGGCCGCTGGGGCACGGGTTCACGGTGCCGGCGGGCGGCGGGGAGACGCCGCTGCTGGTGGCGGGCGGTTACGGGATGGCGGCGATGTATCTGCTGGCGGAACGCTCGCCGCAAAAGGGCATCGTGTTCGTCGGCGGCCGGCAACGGGTGGATATTTTGTGCGAGGCAGAGTTTCGCAAGATCGGCTGGGAAGTGCGCGCGACGACGGAGGACGGCAGCTACGGCGAGAAGGGTCTGGTCACACAGCCGCTCGTGGCGGAACTCAAGCGCGGCGGGCGCAACCGGAAGCTGTTCGCCTGCGGGCCAACGGCGATGTTAAAGGCGGTGGCGAAGATCGCGGAGGAGTTCCAAGTGCCGGCGGAGATTTCGACGGACGAGCACATGTGCTGCGGCGTCGGCGTCTGCCTGACGTGCGTCGTCCCAATCAAAACGGCGTCGGGCTGGGAATATCAACGCACCTGCACGGAGGGGCCGGTGTTCGACTCGCGGAATGTGTTATGGGAGATTGCGAAATGAACCTCTCCGTCTCCATCGGCAAGCTGACGCTGCAAAATCCCGTGATGGTCGCGTCGGGGACGTTTGGCTACGGCGCGGAATACGCGCGGTTGCTCGACCTGAACCAGCTCGGCGCGGTCGTTGTCAAAGGCATCCGCCTCACGCCCGTCCGCGGCAATCCGACGCCGCGCACGGCGGAGGTCACCAGCGGCATGCTCAACGCCATCGGCCTGCAAGGACCGGGCGTGGACGGCTTCATCGAGAAATACTGGCCGTTCCTGAAATCGCTGCGCGTGCCCGCGGTCATCAACATCTGGGGCACGACGGTGGAGGAATACGCGGAGGTGGCGCGGCGGTTTGACGCGGTGGGCGGCGTCGGCGCGCTGGAGTTGAACGTCTCCTGCCCCAACATCAAGGAAGGCGGCGCGCAATTCGGCACCGACCCGAAGCTGCTGGCGGCTGTGGTGGCCGCGTGCCGGAAGGCAACCACGCTGCCGCTGATCACCAAGCTTAGCCCGAACGTGACCAGCATCGTCCCCTACGCGCTCGCGGCAGAAGCGGAAGGCAGCGACGCCCTCTCGATCACGAACAGTTTTCCGGCGATGGCGATTGACATCGAATCGCGCCGGCCGAAGCTCGCCAACGTCACCGGCGGACTGACGGGCCCGTGCATCAAACCCATCGCCATCAAGCTCATCTGGGACGCGCGCCGCGCGGTGAAAATTCCGATCATCGGCATGGGCGGCATCCAGAGCGCGGCGGACGCGGTGGAGTTCATGCTGGCCGGCGCCAACGCGGTGGCGGTGGGCACGGCGAATTTTTACGAACCCCAAACGGCGCTGGCCGTGATTGCGGGCATCCGGGACTATCTCCAATGGCACAATATCGAAAACATCCACGACCTGGTCGGCGCCGTCCGGTTGTCGTAAAGGCGCTGCTCAACGTGCTGGCGTTGGTCGCGATCGTCGCGATGGCCGGCGGCGTTTATTGGGTGCTGAAGCCGCAGCGGCCCGTCAGCGACTATGATTTGCTGAGCTGCCTGCCGCCGGCGGCGGAGATCGTCGTGTTTCAGCGGTCGCTCGAAACCGACTGGCTGCGGCTGCGCAACTCGGCGTGGTTCCGGACCATGATGGCGCGGCCCGAATTGAAACCGTTTGCGCACCAGCACGGCCTCGACAAAAACGAAATGAGCGACGCGGAGCGATGGATTCTGGATCTGATCGGCGTGCGCGTGCTGGCGGGTTACGTGCCCAATCCGCAGAAGCCGGGCCGTTACAACATTTTTGCGTTTGCGCCGGTGGGCAACCGCGCGCAGCGGCTGGAGATGTGGGCGGGAATCATCCAGCACGGCGGACGCGCCGGTTTTGCGCTGACCAGTTCGCGTCACGCCGGCGCGGAGGTGGTTCGCGTCACCGTCAAGGACTGGCCGGAAGACCTTGTGGTGAAATACACCAAGGTCCACGGCATCATCATCGCCGTGCTTTCCGAATCGGAAGACACGCTGGAACGCTATCTGGACCGCGACATTCCAAGAACGCCGCGCTGGAACGAGCCGCCCAAGCCGTTGCAAGGCATGGCGGCGGATTTCCTCAAGGAGTTTGGCGAGCAAATGGATGACGAGTCTTACCGCAGCCAGCGCGGCCTCTGCCGCCAGCACAACGGGTTGTTCGCGTGGTCCATAGACACGACCACCCTCGGCACCATCGCAATCAACACCCACGCGCCGTTGGTGTCGCCGCCGCCGCTAAAGGCGTCGAGTCCAATCACCAGCAGCGGACTGGTGAAACAGTTGCCGGCCCACCCGATGCTGACGATCTCAGGCCGGCTCGGCGAGTGGTGGGCCGCCGTCGCCGCGCACACCGCGTTCTTCGATCCGGCCGCCGGCCAGGCCGTGCAACAGTCCATGCTGCGGTTCCATGAATCCGCGCCGTGGGTTGGCGATCACTTCGCCCTCGCGTCGCTGCAATGGCACGCCATCGCCCCCAATCTGCCGGTGCCTGTGCCGCAATGGGCTGCGGCGGTCGAGTGCTACAACGAGAAACAAGCGCGCGTGGGAATCCAGGATGCCTTGCAAAACCTGAACAGCCGTTTCGACTCGCAGCTCGCGTTGTCACCCGCCGAAGCGAACGGTGTCGTTGTGGACCGCCTGACGGCCGGAAACAGCCCGCTCAGCAAGCAAATCGAGCGCTGGCCCGCGATGAGTTTCAGCGAAGGCGTCCTGCTGGCCGCCAGCGACACCGAGTATCTCGTGCCGATGCTCACCCAGAAGCCTTGGAGCGACCAGAGTGCCGACGAGAACCGGCTGCGGTGGCAGGTGGCGGCCACCACCCAGGCAATGCGCGGCGCGCTGGCCGCATACCAGATTTATCGCTTGTTCAGCAAAAATCAGCCGCCGCCGGCCGTGGCCCTGTGGTTGCCCCGCGTGGAACTGGCTATGAATGTCCTGGCCGGTCTGCGCACGATCAACGCCACCTGCAAAATCGAAAACGGCTCCGCTTACATTTCCGCGCAAGCTATTTTCGACGAACTTTCTTCGCAAAGCGCGCTGTCGTCGAACAATTGAGTTGCACCTGCGCAATGGCCACGGTACTTTCGGCGCGCTCGATTCTCCGGGCCGGAGTGCGGGAGTGGTGGAATGGCAGACACGCATGTTTGAGGGGCATGTGCCGAAAGGCGTAGGAGTTCAAGTCTCCTCTCCCGCACCAGTTCTGGCCCGGACGGGGCGTCCCGCCCGAGTCACTTCACGGTTCGCGTAAAAATCGCCAGCCGTTCCAGTTTTTCCGCTGCCAGCCCGCTTTCGATTGACTGCGCCGCCAGCTTCAACCCTTCTTCGTATTCCCGCACCACGCCCGCCATGCGCAGCGCCGCGGCGGCGTTCAGCAGCACGATGTCGCGGCGCGCGCCGTGCTCGGTGCCGTTGAGGATGTGGCGAATCCACTCCGCGTTTTCCCCGCACGCGCCGCCCGCCACGTCGGCCAAGGTCGCGCGTGGCAGACCCAGCGCTGCGGCGTCCACCTCGCCCTCGCTGATCT
The DNA here is from genome assembly GCA_903870275.1 of uncultured bacterium. Classification (GTDB taxonomy): domain Bacteria; phylum Verrucomicrobiota; class Verrucomicrobiia; order CAIQCK01; family CAIQCK01; genus CAIQCK01. The sequence goes on from CAIQCK010000088.1 coordinate 6,720, forward strand.
TGCTTTTTTCCGCAAACTCCGCGACACGGGTCGGACCCAGGGTGGAAAACTCGTCCATGTTCCGCCCATCTCCGGTCTGGCCGCAAACCACCATCCCCCGCCGCGCGCCCATCATCTGCAGCGCCTCGGCGATGCGTTCGATCATCGCCGGATCGTAAACGCCCACGAGTTGCGCGTTGGGCCGCGCCGGGCACAACAGCGGGCCTAATATGTTGAACACCGAAGTTTCGCCGAGCGACGCGAGCCGCTGGCGAATGCCGGCAATGCCTTGGAAGGCGCGGTGGTAATGCGGCGCAAAAAAGAACGCAATGCCAATATCCTTCAGACAGCGCGCTGCGGCGGGCGGCGGCAGGTCAATGACGACGCCTAACGCCTCCAGCACGTCGGCAGAACCGGACTGGCTGGTCACAGCGCGATTGCCGTGTTTGGCAACCGGCACGCCCGCGCCGGCCACGACGAAAGCAACGGCGGTGGAAATGTTGAACGTCTGGAGCCGGTCGCCACCGCTGCCGCACACGTCGAGGAGGATGCCGCCCACGTCCGCCGGGCCGATGCGCGGATTGACGGCCAGTTCGCGCAACGTGAGGGCGAACGTGGCAATCTCCTCGGCGGTTTCCCCTTTGCGGTGAAGCGCGAGCAGAAAATCAACCTTCAGGTCGTCGGCAATCGCATCCGACAACAGGCTGCGAATGGCACGGTGGGCTTCGAGAGGGCCGAGGGGAAGTCCGCGCCGCAGCCGCTCCACCACCGGCGGAAATTCACGCACGCTCAACGGCCCCTGAGAGCGGAAAAAATTCGCGACTGGGCCAACCAGAGTCACAACGGTCTGTGGCGCATCACCGCACTTCGTCGTTTTTGCGCACCTCGCCGTCCAGAATGTCCGCCGTAACAAGCGGCGGCTTTATCGGTTCGGTGACTTTGACAGTGGCCACGCGCTCCTTGCCGCGGTAGATCGTGAGCTGGCTGCCGACGATCGGTACCTCGCTGGTGGAAAACTCCAAAACAACGAATTTCAGTTCCGTGTTTACCTTGGCCACCTTGGCCGATGGCAGAGACGATTTGGCGGCGGCACTGGCATCAGACGTCTTGGCCGGCGTGGCGTTGGCCGCGCCCCCTGCCGGGAAAAGTGTTGTCGCGGGCTTGGCCGGCGCCACGGGCGGCGGCGGCGCGGGCGTGACGGTGACTTTGGTGACTGTGTTGGTTCCGCCGCCAACAACCGCCGGTCCTTTGGCGGGTTGTTGAACCTGGGTTTCGTTGTCGCCGCAACTGGATACGAGCACTGCCACGGCAAAAAGCACGACGCAATGAGAAAGTTTCATATAAAAGCGGCCGGATGCTAACAGAGCCGCCATGGAAGGTCAACCCCGCGACGAGATTTTCCGACGATTTTTGCAGGGCAAGCAAATTCCGCGCCTGGCCGGCCAAACAACCGTGTCGCGAAGCCTACTGCGCTCCCCGACCGGTCAGCACGACGGGAATGGTTTTCAGCAGAATGAAGAAGTCGAGCCAGAGCGACCAAGAGTCGATGTATTGGAGATCGAGCCGCATCCATTCCTCGAAACCGATCTTGTTCCGGCCGGCGATCTGCCAGAGGCAGGTAATGCCCGGTCGCATCGAAAGCCGGCGGCGCTGCCAGGGATTCTTGAATTGTTTCACTTCGTGGACCGGGAGCGGTCGCGGCCCGACGAGACTCATCTCGCCCCTGAGGACGTTGAACAACTGCGGCAACTCATCCAGCGAGGTTCGGCGCAGTTTCCGGCCGATCCACGTTACGCGCGGGTCTTTCGCGATCTTGAACACCGGTCCGTCCATTTCATTAAAGACCATCAACTCCGCACGGCGCTGCTCGGCATCGGTGACCATCGAACGGAACTTGTTCATCACAAAGACGCGCCCGCGCAAGCCGCATCGCTGCTGGCGAAATAACACCGGCCCAGGCGAAGTGAGTTTGATCGCCAGTGTGATCAATAGCAGCAACGGCGACAACAACACCAGCAACACCGCCGCGCCGATCCGGTCAAACCCGCGCTTGAACAACAGCGCCCACGAGACATCCGGCGCGGAGCGAAACACGATCATCGGTTTGCCCATCAATTCGTCCATGGTCGGCCGCGAGATGGACGTGCGGACAAAATCCGCCACCAGCCACGCCTCGACGCCTTCGACCTCGCACGCGAGGATGGCCGACTCCACTTCATCCAGAAAACTTTTGCCGGACGTGAAGATCACCAAGTCCACCGGCTTGTCCCTCAGCACCTTTTCCAAATCGTCCGCGCGCTGCACGCCAAGATTCAACTGCGCCAGCACCGCAATCCCCCACTCTGGATGCTGGTGAATGAGGCCCACAAGCTCTTGATTCTCCACCTGACTGCCGACCAGCACGGCAACGCGTTGGTTGCGGCGCAGCGAGCCTGACAGCATGGTCAGCGACTGCCACGCCATATCGAACACCCAAAGCCCGCCGGCGGACAACGCGCCGAAGAGGAAGACGGTGCCGATGTTGACGTAGCGCACATCGAGGACGCGAAGGCCCGCGAACACAATCAAGATGCACACGCCCATGGCGCGAGCCGCGTTCCAAAAGACGCGCGCCGGCGTCCGCCCGATGGTCAGTTGGTAAAAGCCGTGCGCCTTCAACGCATAATGGCCGAGGACAATAACCGCCCCCGCCAGCAAAAGCTGTTCCCGGAACATCACGGTCCGCCGCAAGTCGAACTCCTCCCCCAGGAGGCGGCGGATGGTGTGCGCCAGATAGAGACAAACCACCATCACCGCCAAATCAATGACCTGATGCAACTGATTCTCGATTTTTCGGTAATCCGTCAGCATGGCTTAATCTGCTCGCGTTGCGCCGTGTCGTTTGAGTTCCGGAAACAACCGCCCGATGAAGCCGCGCACTTCCGCGCGCGCCATTTCCTCGTTGGCCGCCGTCTCTGCCGCGCCGTTGCCGCGCGGCACCGTGACCGACAAAGTGATGTAGGCCCAGCGGTGGTTGACACCGTGCACGATGCGGTCAAAACTGTTCCAAACGATCCGCTGGACGTGCGACGCCGTCACGCGGTCTTTGCCCATGAACCAGTAATAATTCAGCCGTTCCACTCCGTTGTCCGCGCTTTCGCCACGCAACCGGCGCAAAATCTTCAGCGCGCGCACCTGCAACGACGCCACGCCGTTCGCGTTCACCGGCACTTCCTCATAGCGCCCATCCAACACCTCCCAGCCCTGCGACGGCAAGCACGTTTCAGGCCGGTGAATGCTCCGGGTGTCCTTGCCCGCCAGCACGATGGAACAATAAATCTCATTCCCCGCCGCGTCCCGGTAAAATTTCCGCTCAAACTCCGTGTCCACCGGCAGCCCCTGCCGCTCCACGTCCGACACCGGCGCCACCCGGCCCACCCATCCGCCAACGTTCTCGGGCAACTGCATCACAATCCCCGCCTCGCTCACCTCGCTGACCTTGCCGCCCATTGCCGTCAACGCCAGCGCGCCCGCCAGCAACGCAATCAATACCGCATAAGGCCGCCATGTGCCCGTCGCTTTCAACCTCGCGCCTCCGGGGCGCCAAGCAATCGCGCCTTTAACCGTTGCCAATCCACATCCAGCAACCGGTCCACCGCCATCAGTGCCGCAATGGCCGGGATGAACACCAGAAACGTCGAGAACTTGTCGAACGACCCGATCGCCCCCTGCCCCATCAGGTTCCCCACCACTGCCGAGGAGGTCACCCGCACCAGATTGCCAAACATCGCCAACGGCACCGCCGACGCCACCAGCACCCACCGCTGCCATTGCCGCTCCCGCGTCACGTAGCCGTAGATCGCCGCCAGCGTCAGCAACGCGATCAGCGAGTTGATACCGCTGCACGCGTCGGCCACCTCCAGTTGAAACCGCCCGTGCGGCACCGAGAAGATTTGCGCGCCATTGCGCTCCACGTGCACGCCGCCCATGTTCAGCAGCACCGTCGAGGCCGCCGACACAAACCGCTTCAGGGGATTCGTCAGGTCGGCGACGAAATTCAAGGGCACCGCGAACAACAGGAAACCCACCGGAAACATCAACCGCTTCCCCACGTCCCATCCCCAGAGATACAGCGGCGCCGCCCACAACAGCAGGACCAGCGACACCATCGTAATCCGCCACAGCGACGACTTGTGCCCCACCCAATACATCACCAGCGCCAGCGCCACCAGCCACACCGCCCACCCCGCCGTCCGCCGCGTCGCGCCGAGCAATTCCCGCCGCTGCCGCCACAGCAACCACACCGACACCAACGGGATCAGGGGCGCGTGCGAATACATGAAATCCGGCCCGCGCAGATACCCTGTGTACTCCACCCACCAACCGTCGTTGCGAAAATACAAAAACCAGACCAACCCCGCCGCCAGCGCCACCAGCAAGGCGTTCAACTGCGTTTGCCGGTCGCGAAAGTCCATGTGCACCGCAAAATTCTTCTTGTCATCCATTCGACGCGCCGCAGCCTATCACGCGCCCCGCGCGGACGCAACGGGCGTCGGCGAAGCCGTCTGGAACGGGCGGAGGACTAAACTGCACCGCCGCGAAAGGGTATTTACCGCTTGTCGTTCCGCTTCGCCGCCATCCACCGTTCCACGGCGGCGGCGGCGAAAATCATCAGATAGACATCCAGCGGCATGCGGAAGCGGTCTTTCGAGATAGTGACGGCGGCGACGGCGGTGAAGGTCGCGAAGTAAATGAGGATGATGGCGGCGCGGCGGCGGTCGAGCACCCCGTGCCACCAGCCGAGCAGCGACAACAACAGCACAGGGCCGAAGCTGAGGCCGCCAAGGAGCAAGGAGGGCCAGCCGGTGTGGGCGTTGCAACTCAAAGGCGCCGGCCAAAGGCGGAAGAAGTTGACGGCCTTGCGGCACCAGAGCCACGCGGTGCGGCCGGGATGTTCGCGGATGTAGCGCAAGGCCTCGTCGCGCAGGAGGCGGTCGGCGGCCACCTCATCACGGGCGCGGGTCATTATGTAGCGGTCACTGAGGGACTTGTCCTGGAGAAACAAATTGCTTCCGCTCGTCGCGGTGGCGTCGGCGTTGTTTCCATACCAGACGTTGAGCCATTGCTGTGTGCCAATCACCGGCGCGCCCATCGAGACCCAGTTGCGCAACGGCCACGGCGCGATGATGACCAGCGCCACGGACACCACGGCGAGCGCCTCGCGCCATCGCGTCCGGCCCAGCCAAAACGGCGTCAGCAGGATTGCCGGCAGGAGATAAGGAATCGTCAGTGTGCTCACGCCCAGGCCCGCGCCCGCCAAGGCGGCCGCCGGCACGCCCGCGCCATTATACGCGCGCATCAAACCCAAAGTTCCCGCCAACAGCGCCAGTGTGAACAGCGTCATGGGGAACAACGCCCCCGCCGCATAGATGTAAGCCGGATACAACGCCACGGCCGCCGCCGTCCAGACCGCCGCGCGCCGTGCCGCGCCCATCTCCATCGCCACGCGGAAGGCCAGCCAGACCGCCACGCCCCAGAGCAGGGATTGACAAATGCGCACCGGCAGCGAACTGACGCCGTTGAAGGCGTAAAGCACGGCCAGAAGCAACACCTGCCCCGGCGCGCGATACGCCGTCGGGTGGATGCCGTCCATCGAATAGAAGCCGCGGTCGAGGAATTGGCTCGCGATGGCGCTGTATTCTTTCTCATCGCCCCAGAAGAAACTGTTGGGCAGCGTCAGGCACCACGCGAGCCGCAACAGGATCGCGACGGCGGCAATCGCCGTCACCTGCTCTCGCACCGAACTGAAGAGCGTTTTCACCGCGGCCCTCTGTTCCAAAACGTACCGGTTCATGGCGAGGGACGCGCCGCGCGCGCGTGGGCGATGACGCGCTCCAGAATATCCCGGAGTTGGTGCCGAGGCTCGTAACCGATCCAGCGGCGGATTTTCCTCAGGTCCGGCACACGCCGTTCCATGTCCTCGAAGCCGGCCTCGTAGGCTTGATCGTAGGGAACATGGACGATCTCGCTGCGGCTGGCCGTCATGGATTTGACGAGCCGCGCGAGGTCCTCGATACTGATCCCGACGTCGTTGCCGACGTTGAAGACCTCGCCGCTCGTGTCGTCGCGTTCCATCAGCGCGATGAGCGCGCCGACCACGTCGCTGACGCAGCCGAAGGCGCGCCGCTGTTTGCCGCTGCCAAAGACGGTGATGTCTTCGCCGCGCAACGCCTGCCGCACGAATCCCGGGATAACCATGCCGTAGCGGCCGGTCTGGCGCGGCCCGGCGGTGTTGAACAACCGCGCGATGACCACCGGCAGCTTGCGCTCCTTCCAAAACGCGAGCGCAAGGAATTCGTCCATCAGTTTCGAGCAGGCGTAGGACCATCGGCTTTTCGTCGGAGGACCGATGAGCAAATCGTCATCCTCTCGGAACGCGGCTTTCCCGCCGCGGCCATAGACCTCGCTGGTGGACGTCAGCAGCACTTTCCGGCCCGCGCGCGCCGCCGCTTCGAGCACCGCCTCGGTGCCTTTGAGGTTGGTCTCGATGGTGCGCACCGGGCTTTCGACGACGAGCCGCACGCCCACCGCCGCCGCCAGATGAAAAACAACATCGCACTCCTCCACCAGGGGAAGCAGCGTCCCGCGCTCCGTCACGTCGCCGACGACCAGTTTGAAACGGGAATCGGCCTTCAACGAGGCGACGTTCGCCGCGTCGCCGGTGGAAAGATTGTCGAGCGCCGTCACGCGGTGACCGCGAGCCACGAGCGCCTCCGCCAGATGCGATCCGACAAATCCGGCGCCGCCAGTAATCAGTGTATTCATCCGTTTCGCCCGGTGCGCATCTTAAACCCTGCCAGCCGGAGTGTTGCAACCAGATTAGCGGCGGCGAGCCGTCCGCAATCGTCCCGACACCATCGGGGATTCCCCGATAGACCGCTTCGGGTTTGTCCTGAGTTGACATGACTGCGGCGGCTTTTATATGATTCGCGGGTAACTTGAGCCGCAGCGCGTGACGAGGAAACAAAATGCGAAACCCAAAAACGAAACAAGGCGGACAATCTCTTGTGGAGTATGGGCTGGTGCTGGCGCTGATCGGCATCACGGCCATTCTCGTCGTCAAGGCTGTCGGCACGAGAACATCGAGCACTTTCAACAACATCCAGAGCACGATGGCGGCACAGGGAATTGCGACATCGACGCCCATGTCGGCCAGTTCCTAGTCACCCGCGAAGCGGCGGGGTGTTGTCCTGTCGGAAAACGTCACGCGCATCCGGCCAAGGCCGAATGCCGAAGATGTCGCCATTTCAAAAGCTCTCACAACACCCCCTTCGTCCACTGGGCGAAAAAGCGCGCCCTCAACTGCAAAATCACCGGGTGGGTCAATCGAGCGGCGGTGAAACTCTTAGGCGAGCGCGCGGACTTCCATTTTCAACGAGTTGCTGACGACACAACCCAATAGACTCCACCGGCAACGAGTGCCGCAACCAAATACATTCCAACGAAACACAACAGGGTGAGGAAAGCACGGACGCCGCGCGTTTGGAACAGGTAGCACGGCACCACCAGCGGCCATGCAAAGAAAAGAAACGTGTCGTAGTCGTAGCATAGCTTGCGGTGCCGCGACTCGGCATCGGCATAAACCCAGGACATCAGCAGGACAGGAAAGGTAATCTTCGCCGCCAAGTCGACAAACCCGGAAACCGGTATTTCGCACGCGGCGCGGCAGGCCGTTTCCGCAGATGAAACGATCATGAGAAGCCACAGCAAAACGGCGGAAACCCGCTTCTCTCGCATGACATTCATTCAGCTTTTTCAGCCTCCTGGTTGAACACGGCGAATCCTACGCCGCTCCTGCAGTCCGTTAAAGAGAAACTTCTTCCCCCCTCCTCCTTCCCGTCTGTGGATGAACAAGCGCGTTCTCGACTACACGATCACCGGCCGCGCCGGGAAGATTCCCCGCATCTGCCGCCTCCGCTGCGTCCGCTTTGCTCCTTGAACAGCCTGCGGCCACGACCTACGCTACGCGCAAGCTCCAAACATCGAGGACACAAATATGAAACGCGCCGCACGGTTGGATGAGTCGAGTAACATAATTCCGCGCGTCCTGCTGGCCGCCCTTGTCGCCGTCGCCGCCGTGGCCCTGCGCGCCGAAGACGTTGTGGACCGCGAGATCGAGGCATGGCGTCCGGGGATGATGGACATTCACCAGATCAGCACCGGCCGCGGCAACGCCGGCCTCTACATTTTTCCCGACGGCACGACGTTGCTCGTGGACGCGGGCGAGTTGGAACGCAAAACGCCCAAGCACACGCCCGACCGTCCCGATGGTTCGCACCCGGGCGGCGAGTGGATCGTGCGCTACATCTGCCACGCGTTGCGCCACAACCCGAAACCGGCGCTCGACTACGCGCTGCTGACCCACTTCCACGAGGACCACATGGGCGGGTTCACCAACACCATGCCCCTGTCGCACTCCGGCACCTACCAACTGACGGGCATCACGTGGGTCGGCGAAAAACTGCGCATCGGCAAACTGCTCGACCGCGGCTGGCCCGACTACAACTACCCCGCGCCCATGGAAAGCGCGTTCATCAAAAACTACCGCGCCTTTGTGAAGTGGCAGGCGGACAACAACAGCGTGAAACCCGAACGCTTCGTGCCGGGCCGCAACGATCAGGTGGTGTTGTGCCGCGAGCCGAAAAAATATCCGCAGTTCGAGTTTCAAAACGTGGGCATGAACGGCGAAATCTGGACCGGCCAGGGCACGGCCACCGAACATCGCATACCCTCGCTCGACACCCTTCCCCGCAAGCAATGGCCGGATGAAAACGTGTTCAGCATTTCCTTCCGTTTGCGCTACGGCGGTTTCCGGTTTTTCAACGGCGGCGACCAGCCCGGCATCCGGCCCAACAAGCCGGACTGGTATGACATCGAAACGCCTGTGGCCAAGGTCGTCGGCCCGGTGGACGCCGCCATCCTCGATCATCACGGCTACGTGGACACCATGAACGAGTTTTTCGTGTCCACGTTGCGCGCCCGGGTCTGGACGATTTCCGTGTGGGACGCGCACCATCCCACGCCCGGCGTGTGGGAGCGTTTGTATTCGGAGAAGCTCTATCCCGGCCCGCGCGACGTGTTCGCCACCGACGTCCATCCCCAGGCGCGGGAGGACATCAAAGGCATTGACCGCATGGCCAGCGGCCACGGTCACATCGTCCTGAGGGTCTCGCCCGGCGGCGGCGAGTATCGCGTGGTGATCGTGGACGACACCTCTGAGAGTCATCGGGTCACGAAAATCTTCGGCCCGTTCAAGTCGAAGATGTAGCCCCGGCGCGCCCGGCGGTCGCGCCCTACCGGCAACAATCCAATCAGTCTGGCCGTCCATCATCGTTGTGTGATTTTCAAAAAAACCTCCGGGTTGCCATCCGTTTTCGCAGATGCCAGCCCCTCAGCATTTGGCTTCGTTTCGCAAATTTGCGTTGTGTCCGCGGGACGGTTGCCACCCGAAACATCCATTTTTCCATTGGAAATCGCCGTTTCCACGTCCGGGCGGTCGCCATCATTTGGCTTCGTTATCGCAGCCGCGTCATTCCGTGACGCGGCTGCTTCGTCCGGCTCCGCCGCCCGTAGCCGCCGACGTGAGTCGGTGGCCGCCCTTTCTCGCCGCTTGCTCCGGTTCCCGACCACAGCCTTTCCGCCCAATCCCGGCTCCCTCGAACGGCCGGATGGCTTCCTGAATACAGGAGGGGCCTCAGCGCCCCGACCGCGAACGTCCGAACTCGGGTCAACATCCGCCAGACGATCTTCATCCGCCCACTCGCCCGACGCTCCGGCGGCCAGGGCGCTGAGACCCCTCCCACATTCATCCGGCTCGCGTTCTTCCAACGCATCCCACTTCATCGTCGCAGCATCTTCCTCTGTCGCCGGCTTCGGCATTTTCCCCGCCATCCGCATCCGCTGCCACCGCTCCAGTTGCCGCAGCAGCCGGAACAATTGCCGGTCCAGCGCGCTCTCATATCGCAGGATTCGCTCCACCGATTCCCCCGACGGCAGCACCGACGCCCGGCGCATCTCTTCCTCTTCCCTCGCCTCCCGCGTCTCCATCGCCGCCCGCAGATGCCCGTAAAGCTCCAGCCGCTCCGCGATAAACCCCGACGCTGCCTCCCCATACATCGACTTCAACGCCGCCGCTTTCAGCTTGTCCGGATTGTTTTGGCGCCACTTCTCCAGCGTCACCAACTCCACGGCCACCCCGTCCGAGTCCGCGCCGAAGACCCGGATCAATTCCTTGCGCATCTCCTCGGTCAGTTTCCCCTTCACCACAATATCGTCGCCGACGGCCCGCAAGATCTCCGTCATGTAATCCAGGCCGGCGGTGCTCATCTTCAGCTTCGACTCGCCCAAAACGCCCTGCGTTTCCTCGAATCGCGTCCGCTGCCCGGCGCGGTGGCGCAGCCGTGCCCAGACGCCCCCG
>CAIQCK010000089.1 GCA_903870275.1 uncultured bacterium
CAGTTGCACCATCGCCCCAAAACACGGCTGGCGCTGGCGCCATTGCCGGTGCTTTTGCCGGCGGCGGCGCACCGTGCGCTGGCCCGTGGCCAGCAGCCAGCGCCGCAGCGTCTCATGATCGAGCTTCAGCCCTTCCCGATCCAGATGCTCGGCCATCAGCGTCGGGCCGAAATCCGCGTAACGCTCCTCTGCACAACGCGCCATCACCTGCGCCCGCAGTGCGGGCGGTTTGCGCCGCGCACTGGGCTTGCCCCGCAGCCGATGCACCAAGCCCGCGTCGCCTTCGGCTTGATAACGCCGCCACACACGCTTGCTCTGGCGGTAGCCCAAGCCCATCAAGCCCGCAGCCTGCACCACCGTCAGCTTCTGGCGTTTGATTCCGATCATGATCGTCAACCGATCCCGTTCCTTCCGACTCATCGTTAATGTCTCCATCTTGTGACCGAAGTTGCTACCGCAACCCCGTCCCAAAGGGGACATTTCTATCGAGTTACAAGGGGGACATTCTCATGGAGTTCCGACAGCGTTCCACGCCAGTCTTGAAACCTTCTCGGCCCTCCCCTAGCTTGCTCGCATGGTCAGTCTGCTTCTGGCGGCGGCTCTGAATGTGGCGTTCACGGTGACGAACGACACGGCGGTATCGCGTCACCACGCGCTGGTGGCGGCGGAACTGCCGTTGTCCGCGGGCGCGTCGAACGATCCGGGCCAGCTTCGCGTCACCGGCTACGACCGACTCTCCATGGCGGCCCAGATCAGCGCGCCGGCCCACTGGCCGGACGGTTCGCTGAAAGCGGTCCGCGCGGTTTTCACCACGGACACCGAGCCGGGCGAAAGCAAAACGTGGACGCTCACCACCGGCAGATCCACGACCCGCCAGCCAGCCGCGGCGCGCATCACAACGGAGGACGGCATACTTCTGCTGTGCGTTGGCAAGATGCTTTACCGCATCGGCGACCATCTCGGCCCGCTCACGGTTGAAGCGGCCAGCACAGAGCAATTCGTTGCCGCGCCTCCGGAGCGCGAGGTCGTCGAGGAAGATGGCCCCGTCTGCGCCACGGCGCGGCGCGACGGTTGTTTGTTGCGCGACGGCGCCAAACTGTTTCGCTACACCCAACGCTTCTCGGTCATCGCCGGTCAACCGGCCGTGCGGGTGACGACGCGCCTTGAAACTGCGCCCGGCGCCGAAACCACGGTCGTTAAATGCGTCTGGCTGGCCGTTCGCCCGGCCGCGCATCTCCGGAAATCCATCGTCCTCGGAATGGCCGGCAGCGCGCACACGCTCGCGCCCGGCGACACGCGACGGCTGGAACAACCGGTGGTTTCGGCGCGGCTCATCTCCGACCGCCAACATCCGGGCTGGATTGATTTCCGCAGTGACGCCGCCGCGATGTTGTTTGCGGTGAAAGATTTTTGGAAACGCGCGCCGAAGGCCCTGGACATCCAGGCGGACGGGACGGCGCGTTACGAACTGCATTCCGCCGCCGGGCCGCCGTTGCGCCTGACGCCGGGCGCGCCGCTGGACGATGAGTTTATCCTGTGGTTCCATGCCGCCGGCGAGAGCTTCGACGACGCGCTCGTGGAGATGAACCAGCCCCTGCGGGCCGTCATCCAACCAGCCGTCACGAAGCCGTGACGCTTTTCCAGAACTGCGCCAAATCCTCCGGCAGCGGTGCGCGCCACTCCACCGGCTCCGGCTGGCCATATGGCACGACGAGCCGCGCCGCGTGCAGTGCCTGGCGGGCCAGCAGCAACTTTTCCAGCAACGCCGGTGTCACCCCGGTCTCGATGAATTTCAGATACAGCCGCTCGTCGCCGCCGTAGATTTTGTCGCCGACGACCGGATGACCGATGTGCGCCAGATGCACGCGAATCTGGTGCGCCCGCCCCGTGTGCAAACGCACGCGCAACATGGTGAATCGCGGCACCCGTTGCTCCACCCACCACTCCGTTTGCGCGTGCTGGCCGTCCGGCTCGACGCCTCGTTTGATGGCGACCTCGCGGCCGCTCGCGAACCCAATCGGCGCGTCCACAACGCCGTGCTCGCCATTGGGCTGACCGTGAACGATGGCGACGTATTCTTTGGTGACCTGTTTCTTCAGGAACGCCCGGTGCAGTTGCGCCGCCATTGGCGCGTCCTTGGTGATCAGCATCAGACCGCTCGTCTCACGGTCGAGCCGGTTCACCATGAACGCCTCAGGCCGACCGAGATAGGCGCGCACGCGGCCCACGAGGCTGGAGAGCGGGCCGTTCTTCGATGGATGGCAGACCAAATTGGCGGGTTTGTTCACGACCAGCAGCCGGTCGTCTTCGAAGACGACGTTGAGCAGCGGCACGTCGGTCATGATTCGATAGTCGCGCAAACTGTTTGATGCAAGCGTGCCGCGAGGGGAAACGCCATGTCCGGGCGTGATTTCGTGCATCGGATGAAACGCGACGGCTACGGTTTGGCCGCCGGCTGAGATGGCGATGACGAGGTCGACGGGGATTGCGGTGATGTCGCCGTTGCCGCCGATGCTGGCTTCGCGGGCGGTGGCGTCGCCGCAGTGAGTGACTGCTGCAACGGAGTGCTCAGAGGCTTGCTGAGCGGCATCGAGAGCGGCGAGGATGACAACGGCACGAATTGGGATCCGACCGTGCCGGCCGGCGGCTGTTGCGCCGGCAGCGCAATCGGTGCGATGGGGAACGTCACGGCCGGCGACGCCAGAAGCGTCTTTGTCTGCGGACCGGTGGCACCGAACGGCTGTTGCAACGGCTTCCCAAATGGCGAGGCCGCTGTTGTTCCAAATGGCGTGGCAGCCGCTGATCCGAACGGCGAGGCTTGCGGCGCCGCTTGAGGGCCGGTCGTCGAAAGCGACTGCTGCAACGGCGCCGTGAGCGGCAGTGGATTCCCGCCGGGTTGACCGGGTTGAGAGGATGTTTGCGACGTGGTAGACGGCGTGGCGTTGTTTTGAGTCTGTGCGGCGGCGGTGCTCTTGGGCAGCGGCGCGGAGCCGCGGTTGGCCGTCGCGCTGGGTTGGGTGAACGTCACGCCATTGCCGGAGTTGTAAGTGGACGGCTGGCTGTGGTAAAGGCTGCCCGGAGTGATCGTCCTGACCGACGGTATGCCGACGGGCAACTGCTGCGCGCTGGCCGTCTGACACACGCAGATAATCCCCACCACCATACCCGCCATAACACATCGCATACTCATAACTGCACCTATTCTCCGCCCAAGGACCGCCGCGCGCAAGGACAATTCGCGCCCGCCGACCGCGCCGTCCGAAGGCGCTTTGCCTCAAAAAGATTGTTACCGAAGCGGGGGGGAACTGGATGAGGAATCTGGTCGTTGCCTCAAAAAGGGTGTTACCCAAACCGGATGCATCCCGACATGGACAAACAGACCAAGAATCAGGTGCTGGCCAAGCTGCGTGACCG
>CAIQCK010000090.1 GCA_903870275.1 uncultured bacterium
CCGACCGCCGAATAATTGCAGAACCCAAGGATTCGGCGGTCGGAGACCGCCGCTACAGTGCGGCCAATGGCCTCCGCAAAGACTTCTTTCACTCTCACAAAATCATTTCGATGATTCTGTAAACATAATTTTGTAGCCATAATTCTGTAAATCAAACCTATGAACCCCATCTCCCCCAATCCTCTCCTCGGCGTGGCGATGCACGCGGTCGGCGCGACGTTTGCCGCGACGTGCTACACGCCGGAGAAACGCGTGCGCGGCTGGTCGTGGCAAAGCTACTGGCTCACGCAGGCGTCGTTCTGCTGGTTTCTGCTGCCGTTGCTCGGCGCGTGGCTGACGATCCCCGAACTCGGCGCGGTGCTGCGCGAGGCGCCGACGAGCGCGATGCTCGCGTCGTTCGGACTGGGCGCGGCCTACGGCATCGGCGGCACGGCGTTCGGCATCTCCATCCGCCACATCGGTTTCTCGCTGACGTATGCCATCGCCGTCGGACTCTCCAGCGTGCTCGGCACGCTCATCCCGCCACTGGTCAAAGGCACGCTCGGCACGACGCTCAGCAAGCCGGGCGCGGAGTGGATCGTCGCAGGCATCGTCATCGGCACGCTCGGCATTGCCGGCGCGGGCTGGGCGGGGCGGTTGAAGGAGCGCGACCTCAGCGCCCAACAGCTCACCGGCCATTTCTCGCTGACCAAAGGCCTGCTGCTCTCGCTGCTGGCGGGTGTGCTCTCGGCGGTGTATGGCTTCGCATTGGAATCGGGCGAGCCGATTGCCGACGTGGCCAGCGCGCACGGCGCGGGCGTCTGGCGCGGCAACGTCGTCTATATCTTCTCCAACACCGGCGCGTTCCTGACGACCTCGATCTACTGCCTCTGGCTCCACGCGCGGCACAAGACGCTCGGCGAACTGGTCGAGCTGCCAGCGGGTTCGGAGAAGGCGAGTCTGCCGTTGAACTGGGCGATGGCGGTGGTGACGGGCCTGTTCTGGTATGGCCAGTTCTTCTTCTACAACCTCGGCCACGTGCGAATGGGCCACTACAAGTTCACGAGCTGGGCCATCCACATGATCATGCTGGTGCTCATCAGCAACCTGGTTGGCATCATGTTCCGCGAATGGCGCCAATGCCGCCGCCTCACGCATCGCACCATCGGCATCGCGCTCGCGGTCCTGATCGGCGCCGTCCTGCTGCTGACCTACGGCAATTATATCGGCGAGTTGGCTTCGCAGTGATCAGGAACCGGCCGTTGCCGGCACCTTCCCAAGATCATCCTGCAACGCCGTCCGGCAAAGCCCGAAGGCAGCCGCTGGAAACAGGGAGGAACCTGTCATTTGGGTTCGTTTCGCAAGATTCGCATGATGGTTATTTCATAACATGTTGGAATTGAGTTATTTGCCGTGAATCATTTGGGTTCGTTTCGCAAAAACGCGTGTCATTACGAGGGCCGGTTGTGATCGAAAAGTCCATTTTCCTGTTCGAAAACGCGACTTTCAGGTTTTGGGCGAATCAATCATTTGGGTTCGTTTCGTAATTTCGCATAACGCGGTATTTTGCAACCACCTGCAAACACACACCTTATTCCTGGCATTTGGGTTCGTTTGGTAAAAACATGGATCGGATGGCCCGCTAAAAACGCCAAACACACGAAAGGCAAAACAGACTGGATGACGGGGCGTGAAGCGTGAAGCGTCGAGCGTTGAGCGTGAAACGCAAGCCGTCCTGTGAATCCTGCAAATCCTGTCTTCTTCCTGCCGCAATCCCCTTGGGTGTGACAAAAGTAGTCGGATCGAGCCGGATTGAGCCGGAGCCGCGCGAAGCCGGTAGGGCGCACCGCCGCCCCGTTCCGCACTCCGCATTCCGAATTTGGTTTGACTGGCTTGGACTGACTTGAACGGACTCGGATTGAGTCGGATTCGGTCGGATCAGCCCAGCCGGGCCTTTCCTTGCCGACCCCGGCGCCCGCAGGCGGCGCGGCAAAAAGCTTTGTCAAAGAACGAAGGGTATAAACACCCTGCCATCTATATAAACGACCCGTCTTTGGCGGTTCGAGACCGGCCGCAGCCCGGGCCGCGCCGGCCCGGTTTGGGTTTCCTGCTCATCATTCAAAACACCCGTCCTTTTTTCTGAGGGATACTATAGCATAATTCTCTCATAATGCAAGCTAATTTCTCTACCTGTGGCGCGGCCGCGCCGGCTGGCGGCAGGCGGGACGCGGCAGGCTTGGAGAGGGGGGAGGGGCTGGGACGGCAGCCTGCTGCCGACCTACGGGAACTATCTCGGCGACATCGCCGCAAAACAGTAGGAGAATTGAACGCCCGGCCCTGCCCCTGCCGCGTTTTTTTGCCAGAGCCGCCCAAACGGCGGCACGCGCCATAGCTCGTGCTTCCCGACCCGCGAAAAGGCGCCTGTTTTTTCCAGGGACAGCGCGAAAGCGACTAGCGGCGGCTGGCATCCTCCACGACTTGGCGTTCCTCCGCCGTCAGGCCGTAGAGCTTATAAACCAGATCGTCAATCTCCACGTCGGTCGTGGTGATCTCCGTTTCCAAGGCGGCCAGATCGAACGTGCCGGCTTCGGCGGCCACGGCTTTCGCCACGGCGCGGATTTCGCGCAGATTATCACCGGGAGTTTGCTGGAAGAACACCAGCGGTGTCAGCTCATGGACGATCAGATCATAGACCGGCTTCGGCTTCTTGCCGGCGGTCCATTTCTTCTTGCGGGCGTTCTCCTCCAGAAACCGCTGCCACATTGCATAGATGAACCGTTGCAACGTCTCGTCGGCAAACGTCAACCGCGCAATCGGCATCCCGCGGGGCGCAGAATCGGCGTCGTCGCTCACGTCGGCGGCAATTGCGATGGTGTTCCGGTTGGACTCGACGCGGATTCCATGCACGAAGCCTTCGCGTTGCACGTCGTCAATCAACGTCTCGCCCCGCACCGCCGTCGTGTAATCTGGCTGCAAATAGAAGCCAAGCGGACACGCCTCGCGCTGACGGTGGGCAACCTCGCAATGCAAGACGATAGAGGAATCTTGTCTTCCCTTGTGAGCATTTGCGATTCGCTCGACACAACTGATGATTCCCTGACCAAGACCTATTTCCTTTTTGGATTTCGGATTCAGTTTCTTGATTGGCAGTTGCGAAAGACTCGCAATGGTCACTTGTGGAAACGAGGTTTTGAAGTCAGCGAACATCGTGCGCCAAAAGAAACCGGTCAGTTGTGAATTGATGATCCCCAAGAGGTAAAGCTCATCCTTGAGACTCTTGGCTCGCACTGTGAAAAGATTTCCTGTCACAGCAATTGGCGACCGGATCAAACTTGCTGTTGGTTCTTGGCATATTTGGCGCACAGCTATCTTGTGAGGCGCCAGGTGAACCTCCGCGTCCCAGCAACCACCAGCCGTTTCAGGCCTTTCAAACAGGACGAATTGCGACGGCTGCAAGCTGTAATAGCGCTGCACGTCTGCACCTTCCAAAATCGGGACATAAGCAGAAGATTTTTTAGTCTCAGAAAAATATTTGTCCCGATCTCCCGTGATCAGTCCGCGGTTTAGTGTGGCTACCCTTTCGAGCGGCTCAAAATCTTTCATCAGTCTCGCGATCAATCCCGCGTTCTTCTCTGTGATTAGGATGTTCCATACACAGCCGGTAACGACCCGAAAACTTTCCTGTGAAACTTGCGAATAAGAACTCTCTGTTTCGCGGAATGGCTCTCCAAGCTCTGTCGTGACTCGAACCTTGTTTGCCGAGCGTTTCTGTGTGTCAGCTTCCGCTCTCAACAGGAGGATGGACGTATGCACATCGGCGTCTTGAAACACCATTTCTCGTGCGACGGCTATTTGTTCGATACAGCAACGATCCATAATCCAGCGCCGCAAGGTTTCAGCATAAACGTTGTTGAGGAGCGTCGTCGGAATGATGTAGCCAAACCGTCCACGGGCATTCAGCAATGATACGCCGCGTTGGAGAAACAGGTGAAATAAGTCGATCTTGAATTCCGCTGCAACGTAGTTACCCCGTAGATAGTTCAGAAGGTCGTTAGTTGTGTTGTGCGGTTGGAGCATCCGATACGGCGGGTTACCGATGACGCAGTCGAAGCCGCCGCGGGCCATGATGTCTGGGAACTGCTTGTGCCAGTCGAAGGCGGTGTCGCCGGCGACGGCGGGGTCGTCAATAAGCGAGTCACCGCGTTTAAGGTTGTTCGCGAGAGTCGGAAGCAGGCTCAATGCTTTGGCGCCATTACGCCGGGTGCGCAGCGTTTCGCGGATGAAATCCTTCTCGGCGATCATCAGGCGCATCCAGATGTTGAGCTTGGCGACCTCGACGGCGGAATCGTCGAGGTCCACGCCGAAGATATTCTCGCTGGCGACGTGCATGCCGATATGGTCCACGGCCTCGGGAATCTCAGCGGGAGCCTCGAAAAGCATGCCGGAGTTCTGGCCGCGTTCGCGGGTGAGCCGCTCGCACTCAGCGTTGTATTCGGCATAGGCGGCAACGAAGGCGTCGAAGGCGCGCAAGAGGAAGGAGCCGGACCCCATCGCGGGGTCGAGGACCTTGACGTGCTGGAGTTCGCGAATCTTGGCGTGGGCGCCCTTGAAGTTCATGTAGGCCAGCAACGCCTTCGCCTCGCCGAGGATGGGTTTGATTTTCTCGGAGACGGTGTGGGCGATGATGTAGTCCACGATGTAGCGGGGCGTGTAATAGATGCCCTCTTTCTTACGCAGTTCGTCGGTCTCCTCGATGGTGACGCGGCGGTCGGCGGCGCTGAGCTTGTGAGCAAGGAAGCGTTCATAGACCGCGCCCATGATGTCGCCCGACATGCGGCTGAAGTCGTAGCCGTAAAGGTGCTTAAAGGGGAACAACTCGCCCTGGCCCTGGTCGAGGCCGCATTGCGCGGCAACCTCCGGCGACATTGGCTCGTGGCCGATGACGATGGAGAGATAGGCATTGTCAATCGCGAGTTGGTCACAGAGTTGCGGACGGAGGAACAACTCGGTGTTGAAGTCGCGTTTGATTTCGGCAAAGAGGGATTCCTTGAGCGCTTCGCAAAAGGGCTTGGTGGGCCGCTCGCCGTAGAAGGCCTCGTAATGCATGAACTGGCGGGCGAGTTTGTTGTATTCGATCAGCCGGTCGGTTTCCAACATGCGGCAAAACAGGAAGCGGTCGAGCAACTGCTGGCTGGCCTTGGTGAGGTCGGGGAGGCTGACGCCGGGGTTCTGGAGCGCGAAGCCATTGGCAATGATAAGACGCCATCGCTTGAGGTCGGCAAGGAATCGCTTGTCGAGATCGGCTTTGTGGGTCTGGTCGTAAAGCTCCTCAATGCGGTGCGCCTCAACGTTCTCCAGCGCCAGCAGTTCCCAGAGTTCATCGCGGCGGGCGATCAACTCGTCAACTTTGAAGGAAAACGACGGGGTTTCTTCGTTGACGCGGATAAAGTGGAACTCGCGGAAGTTCGTGAGGACGATCCACGTGACCGGGCGTTCCATGCGCGTCTGCTCCGGGCTGACGCGGTAGTTGCGGATGTAGCGAAAAACCTGCTGCTTGTGGGTGTTGAAAAGGTTCGGCGAGCTGTCCAGCAGGCTCTTGGCTTCCATGAAAAGCAAGGGCTTGGTGTGTTGCTCTAACAGGTAGTCCACCTGATCGCCGAGGATGTGGAACTCCTTCTTGATGTTGTCGCGGCCGTAGCCAAGCGACTCCAGGAGTGGCTCAATCAGGTTGTGCTTCGTAGCCTCTTCTGGATCAACCGTCCCAAACCCAGACCTGCGGTATCGCCTGGCGTCTTCAACAAGCCGTTCGAGGACGGCGTAATATGCATCCTTCATTCTTAGAGTATGGGACAGTGGTTGGGATCGGGCAGCCTTTCCAGATTGCCGCCGAAAACCAGTCGGTTCATGCCGCGAGAATATCGCCGAGTAGCCAACGGGTCACGGAGATTTTATTGCGCAATGGACGAAAAGCGCGTGCCGAGGATTTTCTTGTGGCGCGGGGACGGCGGGCGGTGGCAGGCTGCGCGTATGAAGAAATTCATCGGCTTCGCCATCTTCGTACTGGCAAGCCTTTCCCCCGTTGTCCGGGGGGAACCGGCTCGCGATGTGCTCGTCGAGGCCGAGAGCTTCTCGCAGCTTGGAGGATGGGTGATTGATCAGCAATCCATGGATCAAATGGGCTCTCCTTATCTTCTGGCCCATGGTCTGGGCGTGCCCGTGACGGATGCCACGACGACCGTTGAGTTTCCCGCCGCAGGAACCTATCGCCTCTGGGTTCGCACCCGGGATTGGACCGCCCCATGGAAGACAGACGACACGCCGCCCGACATGAAGGTGACCGGCACGCCGGGCATGTTCCAGGTTCTGATCAACGGCCAGCCCGTCAAAACGGTTTTCGGCACCGAAGGATCGGGCTGGCATTGGCAGGAGGGAGGACGGGTAGAGATTCCACAGAGATCGGCGACGCTGGCGCTGCACGATCTCACCGGTTTTGCGGGACGCTGCGATGCGCTGCTTTTCACGGCGGGCGAGGGCGCTCCGCCCAATGATCCCGCCACACTCGCGTCGCTGCGCCACAGGCTTCGCGGTCTCCCGGAGGCGCCACTCGATGGGGGGGAGTTTGATCTCGTGGTCGTCGGTGGCGGCGCCGCCGGTTGCTGCGCGGCCGTCAGCGCGGCGCGGCTGGGCTGCAAAGTGGCCTTGATCCACGACCGGCCCGTGCTCGGCGGCAACAACAGCTCCGAGGTGCGCGTCGGCCTCTCCGGCCTGATCCACCAGCAGCCATATCCGCATCTTGGCGATCTGGTGGATGAGTGGGGGGCCATCGGCCACTGGAACCTTTACCAGGCAAAGCAGGCCCCCAATCTGCCGCGCAGCCGGGAAGTCTTGGCCATCATCCAGGCCCATCCCGAAAAGAAAATCCACAATGCCGGCCCGGCATCGAACTACGAGGATGAGAAGAAACTCGCCGTGGTCCGGGCGGAAAAGAACCTCACGCTCTTCCTCAGCACCCGCGCCAATGGCGTGGAGATGAACGGGAATCGCATTGCCGCCGTGATCGCGGAGGATGTCCGGACAGGCGCGAAACGGAAGCTCCGGGCGGGATTGGTGGCCGATTGCACCGGGGATGGCGTCATTGGCGCTCTGGCCGGAGCGGACTTTGCCTATGGACGGGAGTCCCGGGACGAGTTCGGGGAGACAACCGCGCCGGAGGCGAAGGATGAACTGGTGATGGGCACGTCGGTCCAATGGTATGCGGAAAAGGACGCGACACCTTCCAGCTTTCCGGAATGTCCATGGGCGTTGCCGCTCAACGAGAAGACTTGCGTGAAAACCACCCGCGGCGATTGGGACTGGGAGACGGGCGCCATGCGCAATCACATCACCGAGATCGAGCAGATTCGCGACTACGGCCTGCGCGTCGTTTACGGCAACTGGGCGGTCCTGAAGAACCATCCCAAATTCAAGGACGAGTTTGCCTGTCAACGGCTTAAGTGGGTGGCCTACATCGGCGGCAAGCGCGAGTCGCGGCGGTTGCTCGGCGATGTCATTCTGCGCCAGCAGGACATCGTGGAGGCCCGGCCATTCCCCGATGCCTCCGTCACGACCACGTGGAGCATTGACCTGCACTACCCGAAGAAACCCATGTGCGCCTGCGAGGCGTTCCTGTCGGAGGCCCGGCATATCAAGATCCAGCCTTACCCGATACCCTACCGCTGCCTGTATTCGCGCAACATCGGGAACCTCCTGATGGCTGGGCGGAACATCAGCGTCACCCACGTGGCGCTGGGCACCGTGCGCGTGATGCGCACGGGAGGCATGATGGGTGAAGTGGTCGGCATGGCCGCGTCACTCTGCAAACGACACGACGCCACCCCCCGCAGCGTGTATGAGAAGCATCTGGAAGAACTCAAGGCCCTGATGCAGCGCGGCGTGGGCAAATAGAACGACTGACAAATCATGATGACCACCGCTCGACGACTCTTCATCTTCACCGCCCTCGTGCTGGCTCCTCTGGCCATGCTTCACGCCGCTGAGTTTTACGTCGCACCCAACGGTGACGATGCCAACCCTGGCACGAAGGCGAAGCCGTTCGCGACGCTGGAAAGGGCGAGGGACGAGGCGAGAAGGGAAAGAAGTCAGGAGTCAGAAGCCAGAAGGCAGAAGGCAGAAGGCGGAAAGCAGGAGGCAGAGGGCGGAAGGCAGAAGGCAGGGGAGAGAAGTCAGGAGTCAGGAGTCAGAAGTCAGAGGGCGGAAGGCGGAATCCAGTCTCCAATTACTAATTTCCAATCTCCAATTTCCAATCTCCAAATCTTCGTTCGCGGCGGCATTTATTATTTGAAGCAACCGCTGACGCTGGAACCGCAGGATTCGGGGTTGAGCATCGAGGCGGCGAAGGGCGAGGAGGTCGTCATCAGCGGCGGGCGGACGGTGAGCGAGTGGCGGCCGTGGCGCGGCAAGGTGTTGCAGAGCGATCTCGGCAAGCTCGACCTGCCCGATTGCAAGTTCCAGGAGCTCTACTTCAAGGGCCGGCGCCAGCCGCTGGCGCGCGTGCCGAACTTCGACCCGAAACATCCGCGCATCGGCGGCGTGCTGTTCAACGAGCGGCTCGTCGAGCCGGGCACAAAGACGAAGTTCGGCTACCGCGCCGGCGAACTCGACCCGGCCAAGTGGACGCATCCGGAGCGGGCGACGATGGTGTTTCACGACTCGCTGAACTACGAGCAGACATGGGCGGCGCTGAAGAGCGTGGACGCGGCGAACCGCGTCATCGAGGCGGCGCGCGGCGTTTATGTGCTCGCGCCGGGCTGTCCTTATTATGTGTGCGGCTTGCTGGAGGAGCTCGACGCGCCGGGCGAGTGGTATGTGGACCCGGACAGCAAGACGGTCTACTTCTGGCCGCCGTCGGCCATTTCGAAGCGCGATTCCGTCATCGTGCCGGCGCTCGATTCGCTCTTCGTCCTGCAGGGCGACGTGAAGACGGGGAAGTTCGTCGAGAACGTCCGCATCGCGGGCCTCGCGCTGCGCGATTGCCGCGGCAAGGCGATTGACCTGAAGGCCGCGCGCAACTGCGCGGTGGCGGCGTGTGACCTGCGCAACGTCGGCACGGGCGTTTATATTGGCGACGACACGCACTCCTGCCGCGTCGCCGGCTGCGACATGACGCAGACGCTCGGCGACGGCGTCAGCATCATCGGCACGAGCACCGACCACAGCCGCGTCAGCGACCACGTCGTGGACAATAATTACATCTGGGATTTCGGCTGGGGGCACATCCACAACCGTTGCGGCGGCGTCTATATGCACCGTTGCTCGCGCTGCAAGGTGACGCACAACCAGATCCACGACGGCCCGCGCTACGCCATCGGCATGGACGTCGGCAACGATTGCGAGATCGCCTGGAACATCGGCCACCACACCAGCCTGACCACTTGCGACACGAGCCTCATCGAGGCGGCGACCGCGTTGGACTGGCGGTTTTCCATCGAGGAACAGCTCGACCGCAATCGCCGTTTCAACAGCGGCAACTCCATCCATCACAACCTGCTTCACGATTCCGGCGGCTACGGGCGGTCGCCCGCGGGCAGGTTCGTTTTCCCGATTTTCTCGTGGGGCATCTATCTCGACCTCGCGTGCAGCGGCTGGAGCGTCCACGACAACGTCGTCTGGAACACCGTGCTGGGCGGCTTCATGCTCAACGCCGGCCTCGACAACACCGTCGAGAACAACATCTTCGTCGACGGCAAACAGAACCAGGTCCAGTTCAACCCGTGGCCGAAGTATCCGATGTCCGGCCATCGTTGTGAGCGCAACATCATCAGCTACGACGGCGGCGCGGCGAGCCTCTACACGGTCCGCCAGATCACCAACAACATCTGCCGTTTCTCCAGCAACCTCGTCTACTGCGCGAGCGGCCTGCCGCGCATCGCCGGCATCCCGCGCGGCGCGAAGCAGGAGAACTGGAACGAGTGGCTCGCGTTGGGCCAGGACGGCGGGTCGTTGCTGGCGGACCCGAAGTTCGCCAACGCCGCCGCGCGCGACTACCGGCTCAGGGCCGATTCGCCGGCGCTGAAGCTCGGTTTCAAGCCAATCGATCTCAGCGGCGCCGGCAACTACGCCAGTCCCGACCGCCGCACCTGGCCGCGGCCGGAGATGAAAGTGTTGCGCGAGCCGGCGGACTATCGGCCGGCGCGGTCGCTGGCTCCGCAGCAGCCCGTGCTTCGTACCTACGAAGACTACGCCGTGGGCGAATCCGAGCGCGGCGCGGCCGTTGGCGTCGAGCCGGGGGTGAATTCCGTGGCCGTGACCGACGAAACCGCCGCGTCCGGCAAGCACAGCCTCAAAATCACCGATGGCGCGGGTAAGAAGCCCTCCTACTTCCCGTTCATCGCCTATCAGTTGGAAATAACCGATGGCCGTCTGTGCGCCGGCTTCGATCTGCGCATCGAACAGGGCGCGCAGTTTGCTTATGAGTGGCGCGACGATCCCTACAAATACAACATCGGCCCGCGGCTCTCCGTGGACGCGCAAGGCTGGCTTTCCGCGAATAACAAACGCCTGCTCCAACTGCCGGTCGGCAAGTGGGTGCGCTTCGACATTGCCTGCAACCTCGGCCCGAAAGCCACCGGCACCTACGACCTCACCGTGCGGTTGCCGGGCGCTGCGCCGCAGTGTTTCGCCAACCTCGCCTGCGCGCCGCAGTTCAAAACGCTCAACTGCGTCGTTGTGATGTCGCCGGCAAACGTGCCGACCGTGTTCTACCTCGACAACGTCGAGTTCAAGGCGGAAAAGAAGCGAGTTCCATGATCCAGATGAAAACACTCCGACAACTTGTTCTGGCATCGGCGGCGGCCGCCATCATGACCGCAAGCGTTCCCGGCGCGGAACCCGTGCCGACGCAACCGGCAATCAAGAGCATCTACATCATCCACTTCTCCCACACCGATGTCGGGTTCACCGACATGCCGGGCGTGTGCCGCGAGTTGCAACGGCGCTACCTCGACATCGCGATCGATGGCGTGCTGGCGACGATGTCGAAGCCGGCGGAGCGGAGATTCCACTGGACGTGCGAATCGCTCGTCACCGTGGACGATTGGTGGGAGGCGGCATCGGCGGAGCGGCGCAAAGAGTTTTTGAAGGCGTTGCGCAGCGGCCAACTCGATGTCGCCGCGCTGCCGTGCAACCAGACGCCGTTTCAAAACGCGGCGCAGTGGCAGACGATGCTGCACTGGGTACCCGAAGCATTGTGGCGGCAGTTCAAGCCGGCCGTCGCGCTTCAAAGCGACGTGAACGGCTTCCCGCGCGCCGGCGCCATGGCGCTGCTCGACCGCGGCATCACGCGGCTTTGCATGAGCATCAACAGCGACAGCGGCGGCCCGCCGTTCTTCCGGCCGTCGGCGTTCTGGTGGAAGATGCCCGACGGTCGGCGGCTGTTCGTCTATCTGAACCTGACCTATCCCAACGGCTACGATTTCTTCGAGAGCGCCCAATGGCGGCGCGGGCCGGTGCCGTTCGCGTCGGACACGCGCTACCGGCCGCCGCGCGCGGGGGATTTTTTCCGCACCGACGAGGCGTCGTTGCGCGCGGCACACGCACAGTGCCTTCGGCAGATCGAGGGTCTCAAGCGAGGCGGTTACAAGCATGACGTGTTGACGATCTCGATAACGAACCACTGGCGCATGGACAACGATCTGCCGTTCCTGGCGCTGCCCGAGTTTGTCGCCGCGTGGAACAAGCTCGGTCTGAAACCGGAACTGGTCTTCACCACCGCGACGAAGGCGATGCAGGCGATGGAGAAGGCGGTTGGCGACAACGTGCCGGAGCATGAAGGCGACTTCACCGACTGGTGGGCCAACGGCGCCGCCTCCGGCCCGCGCGAGGTTGCCGCCAGCCGCGCCGCCAAGCGGTTGCTCGCCGCCGCGCAATCGCCACTGTGGGGGCCGATGCCTGACATCGGCGCTCGCAAGGCGCATTCGCTCTACAAGGACCTCTGCCTTTTCGACGAGCACACGTGGGGATCGAGCTGGAGCGTGGCATTGCCGTGGAGCCTCGACACGCAGGCGCAGTGGGCTGAGAAGGCGATGCTTGCGTGGCGTCCCATGGGCCAGGCCGAGTGGCTGCTTTCGCAGCGCGCACGCTCGCGGTTGCTGCGCGAGGGCGAGGGATTGTTCGTGGCGAACCCATCGCACCGGCCGTTCAGCGGCTGGGTGCGAATGCCGTCCACCTGTTTGCGAAACGACTACCACTCGCTGCTGAACCCGTCCACAGGCGCGCGGCTGCCGCTGCTCTTTGAGAACGGCATTCGCTCATGGACTGCGCCGCACAATCCGGGCGAACTCACGCGCGAGAACACGGCGGCGACGTTCCCCGACAACGTGCCGAACCAGACCGCGAAGTTCTGGATCGAGAATCTCGGGCCCGACAGCTTCGTGCGGTTGCGTCTGGAGAAACAGCCCGCCAGCGCCGGGTCTGCGCCAGGCGGTGGCCCGACGGTCCAACTCGACGATCAAGGCTGGCCCGTGTCCGCGCAGTGGGCGGGCATGAACAAGCCGCTGTTCGTCGGCGGAATCGGCGGGTTCTCCGCCGTGAAGGTGAACGCGTTCGCGCCGCGCTGGGTGCTCAAGGACATTTGCGCCGCCGGCAGTTCCGCTCGTGGCGACGAACTGCGGAAGAAACACATCGAAACCGTCCCGGCCGCGCCGGAGGGCAAGGCGACCGTCGAGGAAACACCGTTCACGCGGGTTTATGTGCAGTGGTTGAAGCATCCGCGTCTCGAATGGGCGCAGCGCCGGCTGGAACTCTGGAAGCACGAGCCGCGCGCCCGTGTTACGCTGCGCTTCAACCGCCTCTCGTCCGAAGCGCCGGAAGTTTTCTACGCGGACTTCACGCTGCCGTGCAAGGGGACGCTCCCGCGCCTGAGCAACGGCGGCGTGCCGTTTACGCCATTCAAGGAGCAACTTCCCGGCGCCTGCCGTGACCACTTCGCGCTCGACGGCTGGGCCGATTACGCCGCGCCGGACGGCCACTGGCTCTGGGTGAGCCGCGACGCGCCGCTGGCCAGCTTCGACAGCCCGCAAATCTGGACGCGTTGCCAGACGCCGCCCGCGCATCCGGAGCGGTTGCTGGCGATGCTCTTCAACAACTTCTGGTATACGAACTTTGTCGCCGACGAGCACGGTGTGATGGAGTTTCAATTCGATCTCGTCTGGCGCGCGAAACTCGACTCGCCCACGGCCGCCGCGGAACTCGCCGATGCACTTGTCGCGGATCCGGTGGTTCTGATTAACTCCGACGGCAAAGATGATCCGATTGTAGTCCAACGGTTGTTCACCCCTTGATGACCATGAAAACCACCCGACGCAGATTCATTTTCACCGCCGCCAGCAGCGGTCTCGGCGCATTCACTGCGGCCACTCAGGCTGCAAACACGGCCGGCGCGCAGTCCGGCGTTGTTGTCATTCCCGAACGCAAAGTGCCCGTGCTCGCCGAAGCCGACGTGGTTGTTTGCGGCGGCGGCATGGCAGGCATCTCGACGGCGTGTTGCGCGGCGCGGCAAGGCGCGAAGGTCATCCTGCTGGAACGCTGGCCGAGCCTCGGCGGCATGGCCACCAACGCGCTCGTCAACATCTGGCACACCAGCGACCGCAGGAAACAGGTCATCTACGGTTTCGCCCAGGAGGCGATTGAGCGCGGGGGTGAGTTTATGCACCGCTACGCGGACTATCCCAAGCGGCCCGAGACGCACTGGTTCGATCCCGAAGGCATGCGCGTCGTCTTCTGGAAAATGCTTGGCGACCGCGGTGTGCGCACAATCTGCAACGTGACAGCCATCGAGTCCATCGTCGCCGAAGGCCGCATCCGCGCCATGCTCGTGGACACCAAGACCGGGCGCAAAGCGGTGTGCGGCAAAATCTTCATAGACGCCACCGGCGACGGCGACGTGGCGGCCAACGCCGGCGTGCCGTTCGATCTCGGCCGCGAGGGCGACGGCCGCGTGCAGGGCATGACGATGATCTATTCGTTGCATGACGTGGACCAGGCCACCGTCCGTGCCGCGAAGCCGGAGGTCCGCGAGCGCGTCTTCAAGCACATGCAGGAACTGCGCGACGCGGGCAAGTTCCCGCAGTTCAACGAAGGCGGCGCCAAACACGTCCTGCATAGCGGGGTCAACCATGTCCCCTTTAACATGGTTCCCGCGTCCGGCAATCCGATCCCCGAGGAGGATTTGACGCGGCTCTCGATGGAGTCGCGCGAACACGTGTTCCAGATCGTGGACCTCTGGCGTCGCGAGATGCCCGGCTTTGAGAAAGCGAAAGTGACCCAGATGGGCTATGCCCTCGGCGTGCGCGAATCGCGCCGCATCCGCGGGCTGAAGACGCTCGACGGGACGATGGTGGTCAAGGCGGCCAAGCAACCCGACGCCATCGGCCACGGTTTCTGGATGATAGACATCCACGACCCGAAAGGCACCGGTTACACGACCTGGACCGACCAGAAGAAGGAGCTGATGCCGCCCGCTGGTGACAGCTACCACATCCCTCTGGGCATGTGCCTCAACGCAAAGATTCCCAACCTCGCCGTCGTCGGCCGCTGCGCGTCAACCACCCACGAAGGTCTCGCTTCCGTGCGGCTCCAATCGCACTGCATGGTCATGGGCCAGGGCGTCGGCACCTGCGCCGCGCTTGCGCTCAACGCCGGCGTGGACATGGCCAAGCTGGACGTCCACCAACTCCAAGCGCAGTTGCGCAAGGACGGCGTGTATCTGGAAGACGTGCCCTAGCGCCGGCATCCTTGCCGGCCCGACTT
Source organism: uncultured bacterium (assembly GCA_903870275.1). GTDB lineage: Bacteria > Verrucomicrobiota > Verrucomicrobiia > CAIQCK01 > CAIQCK01 > CAIQCK01. Next base: position 14,785 of record CAIQCK010000090.1, read on the forward strand.
TGATTTTCGGATTGAAATCCGCAGTTGAAAACTGCGTTTGCTGCGGATTTGATGGGCGCGTCATGAAGACCAAGACCTTCCCGCTCATCGCCCCGCTGTTGTCAACTCTGGTCACTCTCCATGCCGCCGAGCCGGTCGTTTTTTCGCCGGCGCGGAAGACAGCGGCGCCGCCAACGCGCCGGTGGTTCTGATTAACTCCGATGGCGAAGATGATCCGATCGTGATGCAACGACTGTTCAATCCTTGATGACCATGAAAACCACCCGACGCAGATTCATCTTCACCGCCGCCAGCAGCGGCCTCGGCGCATTCGCAGCGGTCACTCAGGCCGCAAACACGGACGGCGCGCAGTCCGGCGTTGTCGTCGTTCCCGAGCGCAAAGTGCCCGTGCTCGCCGAGACTGACGTGCTGGTTTGCGGCGGCGGCACGGCGGGCATCACCGCGGCGTGCAGCGCGGCGCGGCATGGGGCGAAGGTGATTCTAATCGAGCGCTGGCCGTGCGTCGGCGGCATGGCGACTGCCGCGCTCGTCAATGGCTGGCACCGCAGCGACCGGACGAAGGTGGTGATCAACGGCTTGGTCGAGGAAGCCGCCGAGCGCGCCCGCAAATGCGGCTGGATCGAACAGGTGAAGAATTTTCCGAGGGCGTTTGAGACCCACTGGTTCGATCCCGAAGGGATGAAGGTCGTTTATCAGGACATGCTCGACGAATCCGGCGTACGGACGTTCTGCTATCTGGTGGCAGGGGAGCCGGTCGTCGAGGGCGGAAGAATCCGCGGCGTGGTGGTGGAGACCAAGGAAGGCACGCGGGCGATCCTGGCGCGAATTGTGATTGACGCCACCGGCGACGGCGACATCGCCGCCAAGGCGGGCCTGCCGTTTGAATACGGCCGGGTTGGCGACGGCCTCGTGCAGGGCATGACGATGATGTTCCGGCTCAGCGACGTGGCGCCCGAAATCGTCAATGCCCATCATCAGGACGCCGACCGCGTCTTTAACCTCATGAAGAAACTGCGCGACGAAGGAAAGTTCCCGCAGTTTCTGGAAGTCGCCGCGCGCGGCTACCTGCACAGCGCCCGCCCGCCCGATGTGTCCTACAACATGTGCCCCGTGGCCGGCAATGCGCTCCACGAGGAGGAATTGACGCGATTGACGGCGAAAGCGCGCCGGCAGGTGCATCAGTATGTGGAACTGTGGCGCAAGGAGATGCCCGGCTTCGAGGACGCCAGGGTCGTGCAGACCGGCTTCAGCCTCGGCATCCGCGAATCGCGGCGCGTCCACGGATTGAAAACGCTCGACGCGCACATGGTCGTCAAGGCCGTCAAGCAGCCCGACGCCATTGGCCACGGCGTCTGGATGATTGACATCCACGATCCCAAAGGCAGCGGCCACACCACGTGGGCCGACCAGAAGCCAGAGATGATGGTGCCGGTCGGTCAGAGTTACCACATCCCGCTTGGCATGTGCCTCAACACGACGCTGCCGAACCTCGCCGTCGTCGGCCGCTGTGCCTCCTCGACGCACGAAGGCCATTCGTCGGTCCGCGTGCAGACGCACTGCATGGTGATGGGCCAGGGCGTCGGTACCTGCGCCGCGCTTGCGCTCAACGCCGGCGTGGACATGGCCAAGCTGGACGTCCACCAACTCCAAGCGCAGTTGCGCAAGGACGGCGTGTATTTGGAAGACGTGCCCTAGCGCCGGCATCCCTGCCGGCACAACCTGGGTAGTTCAGGTTGAAATCCGCAGTTGAAAAACGGAGCGTCCGCGGGTTTGATCTGCGTATGACGAAGACCAAGGCCCTCCTCACCGTTCCGCTGCTGCTGGCATCGCTAGCCGTTCTTCACGCCGCCGATTTTTTTGTGTCGCCGGCCGGCAACGACGCCGATGCCGGCACGAAGTCGAAGCCGTTCGCCACGCTCGAACGGGCGCGCGACGCAGTTCGCCAATCCAAAATCCAAAATCCGGGATCCAAAATCGAAGTGCTCGTCCGCGGCGGCTTGTATGCGCTGCCACAGACGCTCAAGATTGGTCCGGACGACAGCGGCGCCGCCGACGCGCCGGTGGTTTGGCGCGCTTACAAGAATGAGAAACCCGTCGTCATCGGCGGAAAACAAGTCGGCGGTTTCACGCCGTGGAAGGGCGAAATCCTGAAAGCCGACGCCGGCGCGCAGGGCGTGACGAACGTTTTTCGCCAGCTTTTCTTCGACGGCAAACGGATGCACCTCGCGCGCTACCCGAACTTCGATCCGAAAAACCCCTACGGCGGCGGCTGGGCCTACGCCGACGGCAAGCCGTGGCCGATGTATGCCGAGCGTCCTGGTGAGGACCGGCGCACGCTGCAGTACAAACCCGCCGACGCGCGTCAATGGGCGCGGCCGGAGGAAGGTGAAGTCTTCATTTTCCCGCGCTTCAACTGGTGGAACAACATTGTTCGCATCAAGACGATGGACCGCGAGAAGCGCACGATCACGCTCGCGGGCGATTGCTCCTATCCGATCCGCACCTTCGACCGCTACTACGTCCAAGGGCTGCTGGAGGAACTCGACGCGCCGGGCGAGTGGTATCTCGACCGGAAGGAGAAGACGCTCTACTTCTGGCCGCCCGCGACGTTGAAGGGGCGCACCGTTTACGCCCCGACGCTGCGCACCATTCTCGAACTCGCTCCCGGCACAGCCAACGTGACATTTCGCGGGTTCACCTTCGAGTGCTGCGACGGCACCGCCATCACACTCAAGGACACCACCAACTGCGTCATCGCCGCCAGCGTCATCCGCAATGTCGGCGACTACAATGGCAGCGGCGTCTCCATCAGCGGCGGCAAGGACAACGGTGTCGCTGGCTGCGACATCTACGAGACTGGCAGCCACGGCGTCTCGATCGGCGGCGGCGACCGCATCACGCTCACGCCTGCGAACAACTACGCCGACAACAATTACATCCACCACATCGGCGTCTTCTACAAACAGGGCGTTGGCATCAGCATGAATGGTTGCGGCAACCGCGCCTCGCACAACCTCATCCACGACGGCCCGCGCATGGGCGTCATGTTCGGCGGCAACAACCTCGTCATCGAATACAACCACATCCGCCACATGAACCTGGAGACCGAGGACACCGGCGCGGTTTATACCGGCGGGCGCGACTGGATCGGCTCGCGCGGCTCGGTTATCCGCTACAACTATTTCCACGACATGCTCGGCTACGGCCACGACGACAAGGGTGTCTGGCACTCGCCGCATTTCTCGTGGGGCGTTTATCTCGACGACAACACCGGCGGCGTGGACGTCATCGGCAACGTCGTCGCGCGCTGCTCGCGGGCGTGCATCCACCTCCACAACGGCCGCGACAACGTCATTGAGAACAACGTCTTCGTCGAAGGTCGGCTGTACCAGTTCGAATACAGCGGCTGGATCGAAAAGCATCGCTACTGGACCACCCACCTGCCGACGATGATCCAAGGCTACGAGTCGGTGGCGAACCAGCCGGCGTGGAAAAACATGAGGCATATGGACCTTCATCCGACCAAGGCCGTGCTGCCCGACGGCAAGATCATGACCGGCAACGTTTTTGAGCGGAACATCGTCGCGTATCACGAACCGGACGCAAAACTGCTGCGCATGGGCAACGTGCCGTTCGATCACAACGAATATGACAACAACCTCTACTGGCACTACGGCCAGCCGTTGCTCACGGGTCAGCAGAAGGTAAGGGAATCCACCGGGCCAAACCTCGCGCCCAATGCGGGCTTCGAGGAAGGCGAGCCGGGCAAGGCGCCGGCCGGTTGGAACTGGCAGGTGCGGCCCGGCGAGTCGGAGGCCGCGCTCGACACCAATGTGAAGTTTGCCGGCAGGCAGTCGCTCCGCATCGAAGGCCGCGGCACGACGAAAGACTCGAAGGGCCGCGAGCTTTCGCCCAATTTCGTCAGTGGCGACATAACGGGGAGAACCGGCCAGTTCTACCGCCTCACCGCGCGCATCCGCGCCGCCGAGCCGGAGACGAAGTTTGTGTTGATGGCGCAGTCCTACATGGACAAAGTTTATTTCTGGGCGAAAGATACGGCCGCGAACGCGGGCACGGACTGGAAGGAATACGAGGTCGTCTTCAAGTTTCCCGCGCCGGGTGACCGCGACTACAAGGAGCAGATGAAATCGTTTCGCATCCGGCTCGATGTGCGCCAGCCCGCCGGCACGATCTGGGTGGACGACGTAACGTTGCGCGAGGCAACGCCCATGGACGAATGGGAATCGTGGCAGGCGCTCGGCGTGGACAAACACTCGCTCGTGGCCGATCCGCTCTTCGTCAACGCCACGAAAGATGACTACCGGCTGAGGAAGAACTCGCCCGCGTTCAAGCTCGGTTTCAAACCGATTCCCGTTGAGAAGATCGGCCCTTACCGCGATCCACTGCGCGCGAGCTGGCCGATCAAGGAAGCCGAAGGCGCGCGCGAACATCCGCTGGCAGGCGAGGCTGATCATCCATAAACCTCATCGCCAGCAACGCTGTCGGTTCACAATTCGGTCGCAATTAGTGTACGCGGCTAGGCTCGTCATCTGCGCAAAGACGCCTTGGGCGCCGGCCTGAGCCGAAGTGACAGACGCTTCCTCGTCTGTCCTCTGGATTGGGTATTGACACATGAACGCAACATCAGAATACTGAACGCATGTTCAATCCATCCTCAGCCAAGGATGTCGGCGTCCGCATTCAGAGTCTGCGCAAGCGGTATGGGCTGTCCATGCGCGAGCTGGCGCGGAAGGCAGAGGTTTCGGCAGCCATGATCTCGTATGCGGAGCGGGGCGTCAGTTCGCTCAGTCTGACGACGCTGCAGAAGGTGCTGGCGGCGCTGGGAACAAGCATGGCGGAGTTCTTTGCCGACAAGGAGGCGGGCGGCGAGGGGCCGGTGTTCGCGCGCGAACAAATGCGGGTGGTCAGCGATCCGGAACGGACCTACACGATTCTGCTGGGCAAGCGGCCGGGCGTGCAGGTGGAAATGTTTGACGAGCACATCCGGCCCTCCAAGCAGAAGCCGGAGTTTGAGAAGCTCAACTGTGATATCGCCGGCTACGTGCTGGCCGGAACGCTCGCGCTGGATGTGAAAGGAAAGGAGAAACGCACGCTGCGCACCGGCGATGCATTCTATGTGACGAAGGGCACCACGCACCGGGGCTATGCGCTCGGCGGCGAGGAGGCGCGGCTGATCACGGTTTATTACCCAGCGTCGTATTGAACGACTCAAGGCAGCCATGACGAGTTGAACCCTCCAACGCGATGCGCGCCGTGCCGGCGCCCTGAACCGCTCCATGACATGAACAACTCCGATTCCCAGCGGCTGAAGCGTGTTCTGAGTCTTCGGGACTTGCTCGTGTATGGCATGATGATCATGCAGGTCGTCGCGCCCGTCCCCATCTTTGGACTGCTCGAGCAGCGTTCCAACAACCACTCCGTCACGACGATTCTGATCGCGATGGCGGTCATGACGATCACCGCCGTCAGCTACGGGCGGATGGCGAGGCTCTACCCGATGGCCGGATCGGCCTACACCTATGTCGGCCGCGCCTTGAGTCCGCATCTGGGTTTCTTGGCCGGCTGGTCCATGTTTCTCGATTACCTGATCATCCCGCTGATCAGCGCCATCATCCCGGCGCTGGCCATCCAGCGCCTGATTCCCTCAGCGCCGTTCTTGCTGCTGACGTTTTTGATCGTCGCCGGCATGACGGCACTGAATCTGCGCGGCATCCGCGCCACGGTTCACGTGAACATGGTGCTGCTGGCGGTGGCCAGCCTGGCCGTGGTGGCATTCATCACGCTGGCCATCCGCTACCTCTTCCTCAAAGCGGGGTGGGCCGGCGTCTTCTCGTTCACGCCGATGTATAATCCAGCCACCTTCGAATCCCGCGCCTTGCTGGCCGGCATCTCGCTGGCCGCGATGAACTACATCGGTTTCGACGGTCTGACGACGCTGGCGGAGGATTCGGTGAATCCGAAACGCGACATGGTATTGTCCACGGTCCTCGTTGTCGTCATCACTGGAATCTTGAGCGCGGTGGAACTTTATTTCCTGCACTTGGTTTTGCCGGACTGGAAGCTCGCGGATCCGAACAGCTCGTATCTCGACGTGATGCGCATGGTGGGTGGGCCGGTTCTGTTCACGACGTTCCTGGTGGTGATGAGCATCAGCCAATTCGGCTCCGGGTTCAGTGTGCAAGTCAACGCGGCGCGGTTGCTCTACGGCATGGGCCGCGACAATGTCCTTCCGAAATCGCTCTTTGGTTTTCTGAGTCCGAAGCGTCAGAACCCTTCGCGCAATATCATTTTTGTCGGGGTGCTGGCTTTCCTGGGCACGGTTTTCGTTCCGTTCGACCAAGCCTGCGATCTGCTGAACTTCGGCGCCTTTATTGGTTTCATGGGCGTCAATCTGTCCGTCATCTGGAGCTACTATGTCCGTCCGCCGCAGAATCACCGGCGTCATGTGCTTTTGGATGCCGTGCTGCCCGCCGGCGGGTTCTTGATGTGCCTGATCTTTTGGATCGGCTTGCCCAGTCGCGCCAAGATCGTGGGCGGCTTGTGGCTGTTCGCGGGCCTGGTGTATTCCGCATGCAAGACGCGCGGCTTTCGTGAGCGGCCGCTGCAATTCGATTTTCGGGAAACCTGATTCCATATGACCTCGCGTGAACGTCTCCTCGCCGCCCTCGAAGGCCGGCCGGCCGACCATGTGCCGTTGACGACGTGGTGTTTCGGTTTTCGCGCGCCGCCACAATTGCGCTGGGAGACCGCCGGGCGCGACGTGCGGTTCTGGTATTCGAAACGGCTCGAACACATCCACACCCTGCCGCAACCGTGGGAACTCGACGACGAGTTCCAGCGCGCCGAGGCGTGGCGCTCGCTTGGCGTGGACGACGTGCTGGATGTCTCCGTGCCCTGGAGCCAGGACCCGGCGGTGACGCAGACCGACTCGGCGCTTCCGCCCGGCGCACGGGATGGCGACACCCGCTATCCCGTCATGGCGCGCGACTACCAGACGCCGGCCGGCCCGGTGCGGCACGCCGTCCGCAAAACCGAGCCGGACCCGGAAGGTTGGCCGGTGCAGCCCAACCACGTTCCACCCATCGAAGACCTGAACATCCCGCGCGCGGTGCGGCATCTCGTGAGCGAACCGGCCCATGTGCCGGCGATCCGTCACCTGTTCGCGCCGCCCGACGATGCGCAACGCCGATGGTTCGCCGACCGCATGGCGCGCATGAAGACCTTTGCTGACTCGAAGGGCTTGCTCGTGCAAGTCTGGACTGCGTTCGGCATGGACGCGGCGGTGTGGTTCACGGGCGCGGAGAACGCGGTGCTGATGGCGATGGACGCACCGGACGCCTTTCACCGCCTTCTCGACATCATCTTCGAAACCGACTTCGCCCGCACGGAACTGGCGGCGGTCACACCCGGCGTGGACATGGTCTGCCAGCGCGGCTGGTATTCCTCGACCGATTTCTGGTCGCCGGAGTTGTTCGACCAACTCGTGGCTCCACGACTGAAGCAACTCACGGCGTTGGCCCATCGCCACGGCAAGAAGTTCGCTTACGTGATGACAACGGGCGTCGCGACGTTGGGGGCGCGCCTCGCCGACGCAGGCGTGGATCTTCTCTACTTCGCGGACCCGATCCAGGACAGGCTTCCATTGGAGAAGGCGCGCGAGCTTCTCGCCGGCGGCATGACGCTGGCGGGCGGCACTAACGCCCTCAGCCTCGCTTCCGGCGACGCACGGCGGATTCGTGATGAAGTGCGCCGCGCCATCGAGGTCCTCGGGCCGACGCGCCGCTTCATCCTGCATCCGGTGGACGCGATTTTCCCGGACACGCCGTGGGCGGGCGTCGAGGCGATGATTGAAGCGTGGAAGGAATTCCGAGCCGTGTAACAGGAGCGAGTCATGACAACGCTGACAACCAAACTGGTTCCTCGTGTAGCGGTGGGTTCGTTGTGCAATCCGTTGGAGGTCGGCGCAAACCGCGCGCCGGCCGCAGCGGACGAACTGGCGCGCCGCCTGAAAGACGCCGGCTGCGAGGTCATCGCGCTTGGTCCGGTGGACACGCCGGAGAAGTCGGTTGCCGCGGGACAGGGCATGGCCGGGCAGCGCGTTCATGCGGTCGCGCTTGCCGCCACGAGTTGGTTTGAGGATTACCTGGTGCTGGACCTGTTGGAGGAATGCCGCGTGCCGGCGCTTCTCTGGTCGCTGCCGGGCATGGAGACCGGCGCGTTGTGCGGCACGCAACAGTTGGCGGCCTACCTGAAGCAACTGGGCGTCCCTCACCGCTGCGTCTATGGCCCGCTGGAATCGCCAGAGGCCGGGAGGCAAGCATCCGTCTTTCTGCGCGCCGCCGCGCTCGCCTGCCAACTGCGCCGCGCGCGCATCGGCTTTGGCGGTTGTCGCGTGGCGGGCATGACCGAAGTCTCCGCCAACGAAATCGGCCTCAAGAAATCCATCGGCCCGCGCATCGTCCCGCTCGACATGCCGCGCCTGCTCGACCGCGCGAAGGCGATTCCCGACGACGATGTTCGCGCGCGCTGGCAGGCGGTCGTCCAGCGAAGCGGCTGCTGCAAAGTTTCCGCTGCCGACGGCCTCGACTCGCTCAAGGTTTATGTCGCCGTCAGGGAACTTGTGGACAAACACCGGCTCGATATGCTGACGCTCGGCTGCTATCCGCACCTGATGGGCCGCGTTTGCCTCGCCGCGTCGTTGCTGGCGGACGAAGGCGTTCCGCTCGGTTGCGAAGGCGATGTCAACGGCGCGGTCGGCCAGCTCTTGCTCGCGCGGTTGACGGGCCAGCCCACGCACAACACCGACTGGCTCGAACCGCTGGAGGACGGCACGGTGGTCTTCACGCATTGCGGCTCCGGTTCGTTCAGCCTCGCCGAACGGCCCGGCGACATCACGCTCGGCCCCGTGCGGCTGATGGACCAGGGCGTGTGCGCGACCTTCCCCGCCAAACCCGGCCCGGTGACATTGGTGAGCCTGTTGCCGCGCGGCGACGGTTATCAGTTGGCGTTGCTCGAAGGCGAGGCGGTCCCGACGACGATGGTCTTTCCCGGCAACCCGCTGCGCGTGCGCTTCCCGCAGCCGACGCCGCGCCTTATCGAATGGATTTTTACCGAGGGCATCGGTCATCACTGGATGGCCGGCTACGGCCACGTTGCCGACGAAATCAGCCAATGGGCCAGCCTGTGCGGCCCGAGCCTGAGGTTGTTGAGGCCCGATTGTTAATCCACCCAGGAGACCAATCATGAATCATAGTCGTCGGGAATTTTTGAAACGGAGCGCGCGAATCGGCATCGGCGCCTTGTGCGTCCTGATGCTGCCGCGCGTGCTGCAAGCATCCGATCAAACCGTTTGCCCCAAATCACCGTCGCCGGCAAAGACGATCTGGGCCGTACGGATTCAAGACCTGGGCAAGGACTCAGAGGAGCGGCTGCCGCTGGCGTGCCTCCAGGGACTCGTCAACCGCAAGCAGCCGCGGATCTTTCTCGCGTATGACCGCTTCGACGAACTCTGGCTCGATTGGTTGCGCGAACGGGGAGATGTGAAAGAGATTCGCTGGGTCGGGCCGAAGGAAATTTATGAACGGTTTCTTCCGACCGCGAAAGGCCTGGTCATCACCGACCCGGACCTGCCCGGCAGTGTCAACGTGGCGACGATGCTGGCCGCCGTCGAAGGATGGCTGCCGGTCACGCCGCGTTTGTCGAAGGAGTTTGGCGATCTGAAAGTGGCGATGGACCTTCGCGGGAAGTGGAAGAAGAACATCGAAGCCTACCGATGGTTCTACTTGCGCTACGGCTCGCAAATGTCGCGCCAGGCGTGCGCGAATTACGATCCCGGCCAGTTCGAGCTTCGCGATTACTTCGTGGAGTTCCAGGTGCCGCTGGTGTGGGTCTCGCATCCCAAGGACGCCGAGCGCAGCCGAACCGCATCGCCGGCGGAGGAAGCGCAGTTCGCCCGCGATCTGTTCCAGAAGCTCCCGCCGAACATCCCTTGCATGGGATGGTGGGACCACGGGCTGGCCGGAGAAGAGGGCTGTGGAGAAAATGGTCCCTATTCGGGCATGGACCTCATCAGCCAATGCGCCAAGTTTCAAGTTTGCTCGGCATGGGACGGCTATGCGCGCGGCGTGGGCAACCTCTCGGTCCATTCGGGCACTTCGGCGACCTTTCGCCAAAAGACCGTCGCGCCGCCGCCGCTGGCCGACAAGGTCTATTACACGTTCACCCGTACCGACGGCGATGGGCCGAATTTCTGGCGGCAGGTCTATCGCGACCTCTGGAACCAACCCGATCACGGCAAGGTGCCCGTGGGCTGGCAGCTCGGCCCGACCGCCTACGACCTGATCCCGGACATCCTTGATTATTTCTACCGGCACGCCACATCCAACGATGTCTTCGTCAATGCCCTGACCGGTATCGGCTACATCCGCGAAGTGGATTACGCGGTGACGCTCCCCACGGCGGAACAAGGAGCGGTGTGGGATCGCTTCATGGAGATGTCGGGGCGCTATTTCAAACTCATGGATCTCTCGCTCCTGACCACCTTCGAGGCGTTCAAACAGATGCCGCCGGCCACCCTCGCGCATTTCACGACATTGCCGGGCATCAAGGCCATCTATGGCAACTACCACCGTTTCGAGAGCACCACCGCCGAGAACGCAACCAGCGAGATCAACGGCGTCCCACTCTTCCGCGCCGTGCTGGGCAAAAGCGGCCCGCTCGACACGCCGGAGAAGTTCACGCGCACCGTCGCCGACGTTGTCCAGGACATCCGGCAATTCACCCCGCGCAAGCGTCCCGCGTTTCTCCACATCTCCCTGTCCAACTGGCTGGTGGACATGCGCGCGCTTGTCGAAATCGAAAAGGCCCTCGGCTCCGATTACGTCGCCGTGCGCGCCGACCAACTTCCCGCGCTCTACATGGAAGCCAGGAAACGGCAGTAGCCAGCGAATCGAAACCGATGGATTGATGCCATCATGAACCAACTCAGCTCCATCCTCCCGGCGAGTGCGCTCGCCGTTGCGTTGATGAATCCGGTGGCGGCCGCGGATGTCTCGCGGCCCGAACCGGCGGCGGGACCGGCGCGCGAATCAGGGCTGCAATGCCTCGGCCAGTTGCGGGTGCGGAGATCGGAAGAGATCGGCGGCTCGCGTTGGGGCGTGTCGTGTTGTTGGATCGCGGACGAGCACCCGTTGAGCGTGGAGCAGCGGCTGGATCATCTTAGCGCCGTCGGTGCGAAATGGGCGTTGCTGGTGCCGGACTGGAATCGCATCGAGCAGGAGAAGGGGAAATATGATTGGAACACGCCGGCGCATCGGCTGGACGATGTGATCAACGGTTTGGTCAGGCGCAAGATCGCGCCGGTGATCCAGATTTACGGTGGCAATCGGCTCTACATGCAGACCAAGCCGGACTCGAACAACCGGCCGCTGGCCGACGCTGCCAAGCTGCTGGACGATCCCGAAGTCCGCCCGGCGTGGCATCGGTTCGTCGAGGCGATGGTGCGCCGATACCGGACGCAAGTGAAGTTCTGGGAAATCTGGAACGAGCCGAACGGCGAATGGTTTTGGGCGACTCCGACGACGGTCAAGGACTACGGCCGCATGGTCAGGGATGTGGCCGCGGTGATCAAGCGCGCGCAGCGCGACGCGGTGATTCTGGCCGGAGCCACCGCGAATGTTCCGCTGGATTATCTGGACGGTTTTCTGTCGGGCGAGGGTGCGGGGAATTTCCGCCACTGGTCGGTGCATCCGTATGGCGAGTTGCCGGAGGCGCACGACAGCGCCATCCGGGCCATCCAGAACCTGCTGCGCGCGCGCGGAAAATCGGCCGCGGTCTGGCAAAGCGAGTGCGGGTTTCCGTCGAGCGCGGACACGGGCGGATGGGGATTCGGCGGCCCATGGGACGAGACCAAACATGCCAAATGGCTTCTGCGCCGGCTGCTGTGCGACGCGCGGCTGGGAATGCCGGTCTCGATTTACTTCGTGCTCCACGACTATCCGGCGCAACTCGAAGCCGGCCCGAACAAAGGCAGGATGGGCATCAACCGCAAGGGGCTTTACCGGCACGGTTCGTGGGACCGCAAGCCCGCCGCCGATGCCTTCGCGCATCTGTCGAGTCTGCTCGACAACCGCTTTGAACCCGCGCCCGACGCGCCGCCGCCCGGCTTCGAGATCACCGCCAACGGTGCGCCGACAGCTCCGAAGACGGAGACGATCAAGACCTGTTTGCTGAAACACAAACCGAGCGGCCAGCCGGCAATCGTCTATTGGCTGGGCGTGCCGATGGAGACAAAGTTCCGGCCCGAGCGCGTCACCGTGACAATGCCCGGTGCCGCCATCCAGCAGCCGGTTCTGGTGGATTTGCTGGACGGCAATGTTTACGCACTGCCTCGCGATGCACAGTCCGGACAGGCGAAGTTCGAGAACCTTCCGCTGGCCGACTCGCCGCTTGTGTTGTGCAGTCGCGCGGCAGTGGAACTAAAACCATGATTTCGAGACGCGACATTCTTCGAGTGGCGGCTTCGGGCCTGTTCTTGCGGGCAGTGCCGGTTCGCAGCGCGCAGACAAAAACCATCCAGCGAGTCCGCGACGCGACGCTGCGGCATGTCGAGAGCATGAGGTTTCGCGACCAGCCGTTCGGGCGCTATCGCTACGCCGACGGCATGGCCGAACCGACGCTCTACAGTTCCACCTATGCCGCCATGACACGCGGCCTTTACCGCGACCTCGACACACTCACCCGCGCCGAGCGCCGCGAATGGGTCGCGTATTTCCAGTCGCATCAGGACGACGATGGCTTGTATCGCGATCCGCGCATCTTCGGCGCAGGCTGGTACAAGGACGACCCGGAATGGTGCGGTCGCCGGCACCTCACGTGTCACGTGCTCACGGCGTTGACCTGCCTGGGTGCGGTCGCGTCGAAGCCGCTGCGCATGTTGGAGCCGTTCTACGACGAGGCGCGTCTCATCGCGTGGCTGGAGGCCCGCGATTGGAGCAGGGTGGATTTCGTAGGCAACGAGGTGTTGAACCTTGGCACGTTATTGCAGTATGCGCGCGATTTCCAAAAGCACCCGCGCGCCGCCGCGGCGATGCGGCTGATGCTCGACTGGCTTGCCCGGCATCACATGAACCCGGAAACAGGGCTTTGGGGCAGCATCGATGTGAACGCACCGAAGGGCCTCTCGCGCACCGTGATGGGCGCGTATCATTTCTGGCTGCTGTTTTTCTACGACCGCGCGCCGATCCCTCATGCCGGGGCGGCGGTGATGCAAGTGTTGCGCACGCAGCAGGCGGATGGCGGGTTTGGCTGCGGCGTGCACGGGCCGGCCAGCAGCGCGTGCGAGGACATTGATTCCATTGACCCACTTGCGCGGTTGCTGTCGCCGGGCACCCAGCGGCGTGACGACATCCTCGCCGCGCTGCGACGGGCTGAGCCGCATGTGTTGGCGATGCAGAACGACGACGGCGGCTTCGTGTGGATACGCGGCACGGCGTTCTCCTACGGTCATCCGTTGATGGCCGCCGGCAAGGATGCGAGCGGCATGTTCCCTACGTGGTTCCGCACGCTTTCGCTCGCCTACCTCGGCAAGGCGCTGCCCGACTCGATGGCTGGCCGTTTCAACTGGCATTTTCACAACGCTCCCGGCATACAGTTCTGGCTGTCGGGCAAACCTGAACCTTAGGAGGCGCCGCCATGAACTCACCCAACCTCCTGCTTGTTACGGCGCTTGCGCTGGCTTGCGCCACCGTGGTTATCGCGGCGGACAAGGCTCAACCCGGTCAGCGCCAACTGCTCGCCGACGGCTGGCAAGTGCAATCGTCCGTGCTTGTGCCGGAGGACGGCGAGCGCATCTCGACCGTGGGCTACAAGCCCCGGCAGTGGTTCAAAACGAGCGTGCCGTCCACGGTGCTGAGCGCGCTGGTGAAGAACGGCGTTTACCCCGACCCGCGCATTGGGATGAACATCTTCCTGATTCCAGATTCGTCGGACGAATTCAACCGCAAGCACGATCTTGCGAAATTTAGCTACCTACCCGACAAACGGAATCCCTGGCGCGACCCGTATTGGTATCGCACGGAGTTCGCGCTGCCAGCTATTGCGCCGGGACGGCATTTGTGGCTGAACTTCAAGGGGATCAACTACCGTGCCGGGGTGTGGCTCAACGGGAAACGGGTTGCCGACCCGAAGAATATGGTCGGCATTTATCGGCGCTTCCGGTTCGACATCACCGACTGCGCACGGCCGGGCAAGAACTGCTTGGCGGTCAAAATCCATCCGGTGGATCATCCGGGCGAGCCGGACACGCAACTGAAGCCGTTGGGACCGAGCCGGAGTTATTTCAAGAAGGAGATTCAGAAGGACGTCACCTATGCCGTGGCCGTGGGCTACGACTGCATGCCGCCGATCCCCGACCGCAACATGGGCATCTGGCAGGACGTGTTTCTGGACTGGACCGGCCCGGTGGACATCCGTGATCCGTTCGTGGCGACCGACCTGCCGCTGCCGGACACGAGCCGCGCGACGCTGACGGTGTCGGCGGAACTCGTGAATGCCAGCGCGGCGCCGGTGCGCGGCGTGCTGCACGGACGCGTCACGGATACGGAGGTGCGTTTCGAGCAGCCGGTGGAACTCGCGCCGGGCGAGACGAAGCTCGTGAGCGTGGAGCCCAAACCGGTGATGCCGCAGCCGCGCCTGTGGTGGCCGAAGAATTACGGCGAACAACATCTCTATGATCTGGCGTTGAAGTTCGAAAGCGATGGCGCGGCGGTCACGGAGCAAACGATCACCTTCGGCGTCCGCGCAGTCGGCAAGGAACTGCACAAGCTCGGCGATCATCACGGCTTGCGGGTGCTCATCAATGGGCAGAAGGTGTTCTCGCAAGGCGGCTGGCTCCAGCCGGAGCTTCTGTTCGACATGCCAGCACGCCGCATGGAGACCGAGGTTCGCTACTTGACCGAAGCGAACCTGAACACTGTTACCGTTGAAGACCTGCCTGTTCCAAGCGACGAGTTCCTTGACGCGTGCGATCGGCTCGGCTTGATGTTCTGGATGAGTTTCTACGGCACCTACTGGGTCGCGCCCGAGACGAACTGGCCGCTGGATCACGATTTGTTGGCGCGGTGCGGCGTGGACGTGATCAAGCGCCATCGCAATCATCCGAGCGTGGTGCTCTACAGTTGCGTCGGTGAAGGGATGCCCAGCAAAGACATCTACCAGACTTGGCGCAAAGACGTGCTGGCGCTGGACAAGACGCGCTTGTTTGTCCCCACCATTGACGTGCGGGTGAAGGCGCCGTGGATCGAGCAAGACCTCCCGACCGGTTTGCACGATGCCGGGACGTTCTGGGAGATAAGCCCGCCCGGTTATTACCAACGGGTTCGAGACGGCAAGAAATGGATGTTCAACACGGAGACCTCCATCGCTTCACTGCCGCCGGTCAACAACCTCAACAAGTTCATTCCTGATCTGTTCAAGCAACGTGGTCCCGGCGCCGAGACGAACTTGCTCGATGCCGCGTGGGCGCATCATGACGCCTCGCACTACATCAAGGACTTCGACCCGGCGATCCGGCTGCTCTACGGTCCTCCCCATAACGTCGTGGACTACTGCTGGAAAGCCCAGCTCCTGAGCGCCGAGCGGCATCGCGCTTGGTCCGAGGCCGTCAACCACCGGATGTGGGACATCACCAGCGGCGTCTGGCAATGGAAACTCAACTCCTGCTGGCCGAGCGTCGGCTGGCAAATCTACGACTGGCATCTCAAGCTGATGGTGAGCTCCTACTACTACAAGTCTGCCTTCGAACCGCTGCACGTCCAACTCAGCCCGCTCGACGGAACAGTCACGATCGTCAACCGCCGCCTCCAGCCCGCGCCAAATCTCGATGTGCAGGCCAGCGTTTTCGACAGCCGCATGAAGCTGCGCTGGGAGAATCGCGCGACCGGCAGCGTGGACGCGAACACCTACCGGGATGTGTTTGCCATTCCACCGCTCGCCGATCTGACACCAGTCTATTTCGTAAAACTCCAGTTGAGCCGTGATGGCAAACCAGCCTCGGAAAACTTCTATTGGCTCTCGTCGAAGCCCTATGCCGATATTCACACCGACCTCAACGCGCTGTCGAAAGGGGGATTCACTCCGCTGTCGGCGACAAACACCGCCGACTTCAGCACGTTACAACAGTTGCCGCAGGTGAAACTGAACGTGTCGCATCAAATCGAGCGCCGTGGCGGCCAGCGGGCAGCGCATGTCCGGCTGCACAATCTGACCGGCCAACTGGCGTTCTTTATCCAGTTGGCGTTGACTCGCGGGCGACAGGGGGACGAAGTGCTGCCGGCGTATTGGTCCGACAACTACTTCAGCCTCCTGCCAGGCGAGTCCAAGACTGTGGACGCCGTCTTTGCAACCGAAGACCTTCACGGCGCAACACCCCTCGTGGAGGTCGGTGGATGGAACATCGAGACCGATTGTCGTTGCACGAAACTGGCCGCATCGAAGACTACCGTCAAGTCAGGCGAGCCGTTCACGGTCACCGCGACCGTTGCGAACACATTCCTCGACGGCAGCCGTATCGCTCTTTTCGTGGACGGCCAGCGCAGCGATACCCAATGGGCTTGGGCGCGCGGCGACCGCGTGGCCGAGGTTGATTTCACATTAACTCTGTCCAACCCCGGCGAACATCGTCTGGAAGTGGCCAACCGTGGTCTCATCGTCAAGGTCAAATAGGAATCGGAACAATAACCATGAAACTCATCGCCAAAACTATCCTGTTTCTTTTCCTCGCCGGCGCCTGTCTTGTGGCCGGCGCGGCAGATAAAACGCGATCCGCCCAGGGCCAACTGCTCGTCGACGGCTGGCAGGTGAAATCGTCCGTGCTCGTGCCGGAGGACGGCGAGCACATCTCGACCGTGGGCTACGCGCCGCGGCAGTGGTTCAAGACAAGCGTGCCGTCCACGGTGCTGAGCGCGCTGGTGAAGAACGGCGTTTATCCCGACCCGCGCTTCGGACTGGACTGTTACCGGATTCCCGATTCGTCCGACGAGTTCAACCGCAAGAACGACCTTGCGAAGTTCAGCTATCTGCCGGACAAGCGGAACCCGTGGCGCGATCCGTATTGGTATCGCACGGAGTTCACGCTGCCGGCCATCGAACCAGGGCGGCATTTGTGGCTCAACTTCAACTGCATCAACTACCGCGCCGACGTGTGGCTCAACGGCGTTCGCATCGCCGACCGCGACACGATGGCCGGCATGTTTCAGCGGTTTCGGTTCGACATCACCGCGCACGCGCGGCCCGGCCGCAACGCGCTCGCCGTGCGGATTCATCCGGTGGATCATCCGGGCGAGCCGGATGCGCAATTGGACGTGTTCGGGCGTTCCCGCGGCGAGCACAAGGAAATCGAGCGCGACGTCACCGAGATCGAGACCCAGGGCTACGACTGCATGATGACCGTGCCCGACCGCAATATGGGCATCTGTCAGGAGGTTTTCCTCGAATGGACCGGCCCCGTGGACATCCGCCATCCGTTTGTCGTTACCGAACTGCCGTTGCCGGACACGAGCCGCGCCACGCTCGCGGTGTCGGCGGAACTCTTCAACGCCGGCGCGTCGCCGTTGCGCGGCATATTGCGCGGGCGCGTCGCCGGCGCCGACGCCAGCTTCGAGCAGCCGGTGGAACTCGCGCCGAACGAGACCAAACTCGTCCGTGTGGAGCCGAAGCCGGTGATGCAACACCCGCGGCTCTGGTGGCCGGTGAATCACGGCGAGCAGCCTCTCTACGATCTCGTGTTGAGGTTCGAAAGCGACGGCGCGGTCGCCACGGAGCAAACGGTGAAGTTTGGCGTCCGCCAGATCACCACCGAAATGCACACGCTCGACGGCTGGCACGGTCGGCGCGTGCTCGTCAATGGCCGGAAGATTTTCTGCCGCGGCGGCTACATCCAGCCGGAGCTGATGTTCGACTGGGACGCGCGGCGGATCGAGAACGAGATTCGCTACTTCGCCGACGCGAACATGAACCTCATCTACTTCGAGGACATCCCGAACCCGCCGGACGTGTTTCTCGACGCCTGCGACCGGCATGGCGTGCTGTTTGGCAACTGTTTCTACGCGTGCAGTTGGATGACGAAACCGGGCCGTCCCGAAGACACCGGCTTGTTGGAGCGATGCACCGTGGACGTGCTAAAGCGTTACCGCAATCACCCCAGTCTCGTGATGTATATGTCCATGAACGAAGGCTGGACCTGCGCGCCGGTTTACGAAATGTGGCGGCGGCAGGTCGTCGCACTCGACGACACGCGGTTCCGGATTCCGTCGGCTTACTTCCCCGACTTCATCAAGGACGAAGCGACCGCGAAGGCGGAGCGGTTCGCGCACTTCCGGCCGGAGCTGCCCACCGGCATGAACGACCTCGGCAACAAGTCCTACGGCTGGCAGGAGCCGGCGCAATACTTCCGCTGGGTGCGCGAGGACCGGAGCTGGATGTTCAAGATGGAGAGCGGCTCAGCATCGTTGCCGCCGATGAGCAGCCTGGCGAAATTCTTGCCCGAACTCGGCGCGCGCGGCACCAACGGCACGCCGTTCCCACTCACGGCGGATTGGGCGCACCACGGCGCGAACCACTACTACAAACCCTACGACGTGGCGCTCCGTCGGCTGCACGGCGAGCCGGAGAGCGTCGCGGATTACTGCTGGAAGGGCCACCTCATCACCGCCGACCAACACCGCGCGTTCTACGAAGCAGTCAACCACCGGATGTGGGACATCACCAGCGGCTTCACAGAGTGGAAAATCAATTCCAGCTACCCCGACGTGCAGTGGCAGAACTTCGATTACTTCCACAAACCGATGGTGAGCCAGTTCTTCATCAAGCGCGCCTGCGAGCCGCTCCACGTGCAGATGGACCCGATTGATTTCGCCGTGAGCGTCATCAATTGCCGCGAGCAAGCGCAGCCCGGCCTCGAAGTGAGTGCGAGTGTCTTCGATTCCGACGCCAAGCCGCTCTGGCAGCGCACCGCCCGACTCGACGCGCCCGCCAACGCGTTCCGCGAAACGTTCGCCATCACCGGCCTGACCAACCTCGCGCCGTTTGTTTTCGTGAAACTGCAACTCAAGGACGCCGCCGGCCGGCCTGTCTCCAACAACTTCTACTGGCTGCCTGGCCAGGGCGCGAGCGACTACAAGGCGCTTCAGAAACTGCCGCTCGTGAAGCTGAACGCCACCGCGAGCGTTGAAAGCGCTGGCGCCGACAAACTCGTGCGAGTGAAAATCACCAACCCGACAAGCCACATCGCGTTTTTCATCCAACTCGCGTTGACCAAGGGCGTCGGCGGTGAAGAAATCCTCCCCGTTTTCTGGGACGACAACTATTTCAGCCTCGTCCCCGGCGAGACGCGCGAGTTGGCTGCGCGCATCGCTACGCGCGACCTGGCCGGCAAAAAGCCCGCGCTGGAAGTCGGCGGCTGGAATGTGGACGGCGCGTTGGAATGCGCCAGCCTGCGCATCTCCAAGCCGCGCGTCCGGCCCAATGAACCGTTCACCGTCACGGCTCGCGTTCTCAACACATTCCTTGACGGCGGCAGGATCACGCTTTGCGCGGACGGGAAGGCCATCGAGTCGCGGTTCGTCTGGGCGCGAGCCGCCGCCGGGAAGTCCATCGAGGTCTCTTTCACCTGCCGCATGGCAGAACCGGGAACCCACCAGATCCGATTGGGCAACAAGTCTTCCTCAATCACTGTGGAATAGTTTGAGGAGAACCGTTAGTCTCGGCTGAAACGTTCGAGTTTCCAATCGTCACGAAAGGAAGTTATGAACCGCGCCGCATTTATCGCCGTCGCGCTCTGCGCGTTCGCATTCCAATTGGCGCAGGCCGCGCCGGAAGATGTCCGCATCGAAAAGGACGTGGATTACCTCGGCGCCGATCGTCAGGAGAAAGCCGATCTCTACCTGCCGGCGGACGTTCCCAAGGGCCGGAGTTGTCCCGGCGTGGTCATCATCCACGGCGGCGGCTGGTCCGGCGGCGACAAGGGCGCGGCAAGGGAAATCAACATCGGCACCACGCTGGCGCAGCATGGTTATGTCTGCATGAGCATCAACTATATGCTCGCCTCCAAAGACAACAACGCCGTGACCTGGCCGCAGAACCTTCACGATTGCAAAACCGCCGTGCGCTGGCTGCGCAAGAACGCCGCGCGGTTTCAACTCGACCCCGACCACATCGGCGCCATCGGCGGCTCGGCGGGCGGGCATCTGACGGCGATGCTGGCGTTGACGGATGCGAAGGACGGCCTCGATCCGAAGGGGCCTTACGGTGAATTCTCCTGCCGAATTCAGGCGGCGGTGGATCTTTACGGCCCGGCGGATTTGCTGGCCTGGCATGACATCTCAATGTTCCGGAAAAAGCGCGCCGACGCGCCCGAACTTTATCGCGCTGCCTCGCCCGCCACCTACGCCGACAAGAACGATCCGCCCCTCCTGATCCTCCACGGCACCGCCGACAAAACGGTGGACGTGCAGCAGTCGAAGGATTTTGCCGCCGCGCTGGCGAAGGCCGGCACGCCGCACGAACTCGTCATCGTGGAGGGCGCGCCGCACACCTTCCATCTCCAGCCCAAGCAACAAGACCTGCGCCCGCTGGTGCTTGGCTTTTTTGACAAGTATCTGAAACGGCAACCTTGAACCGCCCTTCATGGCGGGGGACAAGTCTTCCGGCGGCGGTTCATCGCGGATAAGATAACAGTGCTTGGCGCGCCGGCGCGGCGCACTCGCGGCTTGATGCGCTGGGGCGGGAAGCCTAGCATCGAAGCCCGGCCTCTATGAAAACCAACCGAAGAAACTTCATCCGGACAACTGGCCTGACAGGCTTGGGAATTGCTGGCAGCAGTCTGCTCCACGGCGGGACACCGCAAGCGGACTCTCAAGACAAGAAGGACACCGCGCAGGTAAGCCGGCAACTGGAGAGGGCCCACGTCCAGCGTTTCAACATGTCGGGTTTCGCCGCGCCTCCTCTGGAAAAAGTGCGGATCGCCATCATCGGTTTGGGACAGCGCGGTCCGGCTCATCTATCCCTCATGAGTCTCATCGAGGGGACGGAGATCAAGGCCCTTTGCGACATTCGGCCGGAGAAGACGGAGGCCGCGAAGAAAAAACTGGCCGGCACGACACACAACCCGGACGTGTTCACCGGGCCGGAAGATTGGAAGAAGGTGTGTGAGCGTGACGACATTGATTTGGTCATGATCACCACGCCCTGGTATATGCACGCCAAGATGGCCGTCTATGCGATGGAGCACGGCAAACACGTGGCGTCCGAGGTGCCGGCAGCCGGGACCATCGAGGAGTGCTGGCGGCTGGTGGAAACCGCCGAGCGGACCCGGAAGCATTGCATAATGATGGAAAATGACAGTTATTTGCCCTTTCAGTTGATGACGTTGAACATGGCGAGGCAGGGGTTCTTCGGGGAGGTGGTGCATGGCGACTGCGCCTACAACACCAGCAAGATGCAGAACAACTTCTCCAAGAAATTGTATTGGGACATGTGGTGGCTCAAGCAATACGCCGCCCGGCGGGGCAACATCTACCCCACGCACGGTCTTGGCCCGGTCAGTCAGGTGATGAGCATCAACCGCGGCGACAAATTCGAGTTCCTCGTGTCCGTCGAGAGCAAGGACTTCATGATGAACGCGAAGGCGCGCGAGCTGGCGGCTACGGACGAGTTTTTCAAGCCGTTTGCCGAAAAGAGCTACCGGGGCAACATGAGTGTCACCACCCTTCGGACGACCATGGGTCGCACCATCATGCTCCAGCATGATGCCACGTCGCCGTCGCCGCATAACCTTTTCCACGGCATCTACGGCACCCGGGGAGCCGCGCTCTACGATCCGCCGCCGCCGCGACTGGCTGTGGGAAAACACGAGTGGGTGTCGCCGGACGAATTCAAGTCCCTGACGGAAAAATATACGCCGAAAATCACGCGCCAATTGAGTGAACTCGCCCGCCAGACCAAGGCGGGCCACGGCGGCTCCGACCTGCTGGAAGACTGGCGGCTGATTGATTGTTTGCGCAACGGACTGCCCCTCGACCAGGATGTTTATGACGCGGCTGCATGGAGCTCGGTCGTCCCGCTCAGTGAATGGTCGGTCCTGAATCGCTCGAACTCCATTGATGTACCCGACTTCACCGCGGGAGCATGGAAAACCAACAAACCTAACATGGACATCAACCTCGAAAGAGGAGGAAACACCAAAGTCGTGGTTTAAGATGGTTCAAGCCGTGGCCTTGTCTGAATGACAGCTTATTACAAGAATCCGTTCATTCAGTCCGAACCGCTGCCGGCGGACATCGTGCTGCATCCATCGTGGTGGCACGCGCACGCGGGCATCAGCTTCGACGAGGATTTCTTCTATCATCCGGCCAAACGCGTCGAGAGCGAACGGCGCATGGAGGCGGTGCTGCACGAACGCTTCGGCCGTCACGGACTTGGCGCTGACCGCGACCGCGATCTGCCGGTCATCGGTGCGGTGCACAACGCCGCCGGTTACCTGGTGTCGGAGATGTTCGGCTGCGAAATCCGCTACCGGGCCGATGCACCGCCCGATATCGTGCCTGCAAACCGCGAACAGCTCGAGGTGGACCCCGAAACGCCGTTTCGCAGCGCGGCGTTCAAGCGGTTCGAGCGATTGCGCGACGCGTTGAAGACACGCTACGGCTACCTGCTCGGCGACATCGGCTGGGCAGGCATCCTGAACCTCGCGCTCGATCTGCGCGGGCAGGAATTGTTCCTCGACATGGCCGACGCGCCGGAGCGGGTCGCGGCAGCGTTCCGCAACATGGCGGCAGCCATCGAGCGGTTCGTCGCCTGCGTCGAATCCGAGACCGGCAGCAGTTCCGTTTCTGTCAACCGCAACGTCCGCCACTTCCGCCGGCCGGTGTATCTGCATTCGGAATGTTCCAACACGATGATCTCCGCGGCCGACTACGAGCGGTTCGTGCTGCCGGTGGACGCCGCGTGGAGCCGGCGGCACCGGCCATTCGGCATCCATCATTGCGGCCGCGACCCGCACCGTTTCGCTGCGAGCTACGCGAGACTGCCGCACCTCGATTTCCTCGACGTGGGATGGGGTGGCGACGTTGCGCACATCCGCGAGCATCTGCCCCACACCTTCCTGAACATTCGTCTCGACCCGGTCGGCATCACGCGCCAGACGCCGGAGGAAATTCGCGCGACGATCCTCCGTCTGGTTGCCCAATCGGCGAACCCGTGGCTGACCGGCGTTTGCTGCATCAACATGGACAACACGGTCACCGACGCGCAGGTCAACGCAATTTTCGACACCGTCGGAGAATTGCGCCAACGGTTCACTGCACAAACCGGGCTTGCGTCATGATGCCTTGGGGCGACCTTGGACCTCCATTTTTGCCGCCGCCTCCACCGGCGGCTCTCTGCCGCATCCCGCGTCTGCAAAAAAGAGGAACTGTTATGAAAGCCAGGCTTTTGATTTTCTTTGGCGTGCTGATGCCACTGGCCGTGCTGCATGGCGCCGACGCCGTTTTCGATCCGTGCCGCTTCGGTGCGAAACCTGACGGCGCCACGCTCTGCACGGCGGCCATCCAGAAAGCCATCGAGCAGTGCGCTTCCAACGGCGGCGGCACGGTCCGGTTGCCGGCGGGCTCATGGCTGACGGGCACCATCTTCCTGCGCAGCCACGTCACGCTCCAACTCGACGCGGGCTGCACGCTCCTCGGCAGCACCAACTGCAACGATTACCTGCATCACAAAGCCGACGGCCCGCCCGACGCCGCGCCGGTCGTCCATGACCTCATTGTCGGCGACAAACTGGAGCACATCGCCATCCGCGGCAGCGGCAAGATTTATGGCAACGGCTCCGTCTGGCGCGACCCGAAAAGCAGGCGGCCGAAGGCGATTCTTCTCAGCAGTTGCCGCGACGTGCTGGTCGAGGGCATCCACATCGAGAGCACCGGCAGTTGGGCACAGCACTACCGCGACTGCGACCGCGTCACGCTGCGCGGCATCACCGTCTTCAACCATGCCGGCTTCAACAACGACGGCCTCGACGTGGACAGTTGCCGCGACGTGACCATCACCGGCTGCGACATTGATTCCGACGACGACGCGCTCTGCCTCAAGAGCGGCTCCGACCGGCCGTGCGAGAACGTCACCATCAGCGATTGCAAGGTCAGCAGCCATTGCAATGGCCTCAAGATGGGCACCGAGACCGGCGGCGGTTTCCGGAATATCAAAATCAGTCACTGCACCGTCAGCTCGCCCAAGCGCTCGAAGGTCATCTACGGCAAACAACGCGGGCTGGCGGGCATCGCGTTGGAGATCGTGGACGGCGGCACGATGGACGGCGTAAGCATCAGCGACGTCGCCATCGAAGGTGTCAGCGCGCCGATTTTCATCCGGCTCGGCAACCGCGCCCGCATCTACAAGCCGGCCACGGCCAAGCCCGGCGTCGGCACTCTGCAAAACGTCACCCTCCGCAACATCACCGCGCGCGGTTGCTCGACGCTCGGTTGCGCCATCGCCGGCATCCCGGATCATCCGGTGCGCAACGTCACGCTGGAGAACATCCAACTCGGTTTCGAAGGCGGCGAAGGCAGGGACGCGCTCGCGAAGCCGGTGCCCGAGCGGGCGGAAAAATATCCCGAATGCAAGATGTTCGGCACACTGCCCGCCTGGGGCTTTTACTGCCGGCATGTGAGCGGCCTGAGCTTCCGCAACGTGCAGTTGCGCGCCGACCAACCGGACCTGCGCCACGCTTTCATGTGCGATGACGCCGAAAACGTGACGCTCGACAAGCTGGACGCGCCGTTTGCCGCCGGTGCCGCGCCGCTCATCCGGCTGGTTCAAACGAGGAACTTTCTGCTTCGCGGAAGCCGCCCCGACGCGCCCGGCGGCATGTTGCTGAGTCTGGAGGGAAGCGCGACGCGGCGCGTGGTCTTGCGCGACAACGACCTGAGCCGCGTCGGCAAGGTCTCCGAGACTTCAGCCGATGTTCCCGCCAACACGCTTTCGATTGAACCCAGCCGATAGAATCCGTCATACGATAAGCGTTTACGCCAGTAATAGGTCAGCCATCGCAAACGCCCCATAAGTGGGGTGAGCTTCCAAGCTTGCCCCTCACGGCAAAAAAAC
The DNA here is from genome assembly GCA_903870275.1 of uncultured bacterium. Classification (GTDB taxonomy): domain Bacteria; phylum Verrucomicrobiota; class Verrucomicrobiia; order CAIQCK01; family CAIQCK01; genus CAIQCK01. Next base: position 39,958 of record CAIQCK010000090.1, read on the forward strand.
CGCTGCGCGAGCTTGGAACCTCACGCCACTTTGGGGACGCTATGAAACCGGCGTGGTCGCTTTTTGGTTTGAACTCCGCCGGCTCGCGTGTCATCAAGCGTTTGCTGCCATGAACCACCAAACTCGTCATTCACTCGGTTTGTTTCTCGTATTCACTGCGGCGACCGCCTTTGCCGCCGTCGCCGAAAAACCCGCCGCCGTTCCATGGGACCTGAAGGCGTTGTCCCAGGCGCCGGCGACTTATCCCGCACCCGGCTATGAGACCAACGGCGTGCGCGCGATCTTTTTCGACGGCCTGCCGTGGCACGGCCAGCCGACGCGCGTGTTCGCCTTCGTCGGCATGCCGGAGCACAAGCGCGGCGAGAAAGTGCCCGGCATGGTGCTCGTCCACGGCGGCGGCGGTACGGCGTTCGCCAGTTGGGTGAAGCGATGGAACGACCGTGGCTACGCGGCCATCTCGATGGACACCTGCGGCTGTGTTCCGGGCGGCGCACACAACAAACGGCCGCGCCAGGAGCACGGCGGCCCGTCGGGATGGGGCGGATTCGATCAAATAAACGAGCCGACCGAAGACCAGTGGACGTATCACGCAGTCGCTGACGCGATCCTTGCGCACTCGCTATTGCGCTCGATGCCGGACGTGGACGCGACGCGCATTGGCCTCACGGGCATTTCGTGGGGCGGCTACCTCACGTGCATCATCGCCGGTGTGGACAGTCGGTTCCGGTTCGCCGTGCCGGTCTACGGCTGCGGTTTTCTTGGCGACAATTCGACGTGGGTGAAAACCTTCGAGCAGATGGGTCAGGAGAAGGCTGCCCAATGGCTGCGGCTCTGGGACCCGTCGAGCTATCTGCCGCGAGCGAAGATGCCGATGCTCTGGGTCACCGGCACCAACGACTTCGCCTACCCGTTCGACTCGCTCCAGAAATCCTACCGCCTGCCGTCCGGCAAACGCACACTTTGCATCCGTGTCCGCATGCCGCACGGCCATGGCCCCGCCGGCGAAGGGCCGGAGGAAATCCGCGCGTTCGCCGACAGTATCCTTCAAAACGGCCCGTCGCTCGCGCGCATTGCCGCGCAAGGACGCGACGGCGACACAGCCTGGGCCAGATACGAGTCGCGCCAACCCATCGCCAAGGCCGAATTGAATTTCACGAAAGACACCGGCGTATGGAAGCAGCGGAAATGGGAAACGGCAACGGCGGAGCTTGACGCCGCGAAACACAAAGTCACCGCCACGATCCCGGCCGGCGCGACGGTCTTCTACCTCAACCTTTTGGATGAACAAGGATTGGTTGTGAGCACGGAACACAGCGAGGTGAAATGAGCTTTTTATGAAAACAATCATCTGTTTCCTGAGTCTGCTGTTCCTATGCATGGCGCTCTCCGTCGCCGCGGAGGAAACCGTTGGCGAACGGCCCTACGAGATGGTGTGGGCCAACCGCACCGCCGACACGCATCCGCCGCTGGTGGACTTCGAGAATCTCGACGGCTGGAAAGTCGAGACGAAGGATGCCGTCGCGACATTCACACTCTCCCGCGAGCAACAGCTTTGGGGCAAGCACGTCGGCAAGCTCGTTTATCGCGCCGACGGCAAACTGCCGCGCGTCACACTCCGCCCGCCGCAGCCGATCGCCGTGCCGCAGTCGTTCGATTGCATCAACTTCTGGGTTTATGGCAATAATTGGGCATGGGTGACCGACAAGGGCACGCCGCCGGTGGAGATCGCCGTGTTGCTGCGCGGCAAAGGCGGCGCGGAGGTGCGCGTCGCGATGAGCACCGTGCGCTGGAGGGAATGGTGGGTGATGCACCACAAGCTCACGGCCGAACAACTCGATTTGCTCAAGGGCGGCGCGACGTTTGAGGGCATCCAGATCATCAACGGGCGCAACAAGGACGACCGCACGCTCTATCTCAGCAACCTCGCCATTTATAAAGAGGAGTTGAAGCCGCTGACGTTTGAGCCACGCCGCAAACGCGGCATCGAGATGTTTCCCGGTCAGGGCGTCGGCACAAATACCGGCCCCGGCAGGCTCCCGTTCCCGACACGCGAGGAAACGATCCTGCCGGACAACCTTGCCAGGAGTTTCAAGACCACGTTGACGAAGGATGGAGAAGCGTTCGTGTTCCGCTATCGCGGCAAGGACGGCACGCTGGAATACCGCTACGAGCCGAAGACCGGCACGCTCGGAGATGTGACCGCGCGATGGGCTGGAAGGGGCGAATGGTTTCAACCGATGGCGGACGGTGGCGTCTTCTTCTCCTCAACCGAAACAGGCAAATCGCTCGCGCCGGAGAAAATCGAACCGCTCGGTTGCGAGCGCGGCGGCGACACTGTTGTCTCGCGCTGGCGTTGCCGGCTCGGCGGGCGCAGCGCCGAGGTCAGCTACACCTTCCGGCTCTGGCAGAAGTCGCTGGTGGTGGATGTGAAGTGCCTCGGCGGCGAAGTCGGCGAGGTTCGGTTCGGCAAGGCGGTTGGCGTCGACAATCCGCGTCTCGTGACGCTGCCTTACATGAGCTACGGCGGGCCGCGGCCGGCGGTGCTGGTCGCTGGCGCGCCGGAGAAGGCGCTCTTCATATTCGGCCTGCCCGACTACTACCGCTCCAACGCCTCGTTGCTCTGGGCGGTCAACGATGTTGCCTCCGATGGCGTCATTTACAACGGCGGCACACGCTACGAGCCGAAAACCGACGGCAAACGCAACGATTGCTTCGAGCGATTGTTCCTCACCGTCTCGCCGCAGTTCGAGGAGGTGCTGCCGAACATTCCGAACCCGAAGTCGCCGTGGATGCGCGTCGCCGGCGAACGGCTCTGGCGCGCGCACGGCGCGACCGACCGTGAGCACGATTATGCTTTCTGGAAGGACATCGCCCGCTACGGCATGACGAAGGTGGTCATCACCGACCACGAAACCGGCTGGCGCGACGGCGGCGAAAGTTTCACGTTCCGTACACGCGCCGCGCCGAAGCGGGGCGGCGACGAGAGCCAGGCCGAATACTCACGCAAGATCCAGACGCTCGGTTTTCGCTACGGCATTTACAACAACTACACCGACTTCGCCCCGGTGAATGAGTTTTGGAACGAGGACATGGTCACGCGCCTGTCCAATGGCGACTGGCGCACCGCGTGGGCGCGTTGCTACAACCCGAAACCCGCGCGCGCCGTCGAGTATGAGGCGCAGCTCGCGCCGATCATCCAGCGGAAGTTTCATCTTTCGACGGCCTACTGCGACGTGCACACGGCGGTGACGCCGTGGGCCTATTGCGACTTCGACGCGCGCGTGCCGGGCGCGGGGACATTCGCGGCGACGTTCTACGCTTACGGCGAGATCATGCTCCACCAAAAGGCGACGTGGAACGGCCCGGTCTATAGCGAGGGCAATCACCACTGGTTCTACTGCGGCCTCACCGACGGCAACTACGGTCAAGACCAGGCCGCGCATCTGCCGGTGAACCCGTGGCTGGTGGACTTCGACCTGCGCAAACTGCATCCGCTTTGCTGCAACTTCGGCATGGGCAACCCCGGCATGTTTTACGGCCGCGAGGAAAATCCCGGCAAGACGCCGGCTGAACGCGATGCGCATCTCGACCGTTTCCTCGCCGCAACGCTCGCGTTCGGCCACACCGGTTTTCTCGTGACGGAAGGCGGCACGGAAAACGCCGTGCGCAGTTACTTTAACCTCCAGCAAATCCACGCCGCCTACGCGCAGCAAACCGCTGCCGACATTTGCTACGCCGACGAGCGCGGTCGGTTACTCGGTGTCTCCGCCGCCGTCGCGAGCGATGTATTCCGCCGTTCGCAAGTCGCCACGCGCTACGCCAACGGCCTGCGCGTCGTCGTCAACGGCCATCCAAGCGAGACGTGGAAAACCGCCGACGCGGAATTGCCGCCGAACGGCTGGTTTGCGAAAAGCGCCGACAGCAAACTGCTGGCCTTCAGCGCGTTCGTGGATGGTCATCGCGCCGACTATGTGGAGTCGCCGGCTTACGTTTACGCCGACGGGCGCGGCACGTTCACGCGTTTCGCGAAGGCCGCGAGCGACGGCAAGCTGATCGCTCACAAACGTGACGATGGTTCGCTTGAGGTCATTCCCGTCGGCAAGTGCGCGTCGTTCGGCGTGTCGCTCGACAGCAAGGCTGCCACGGCAACGGCACTCGACAAGGACGGCAAAGAAATCGGCCCAGCCGAAACTCGGTTCAGCCGCGGTTTGGTTTATGTCCAGCCTCAGACCAACGCGTTCAGCTACATCGTTGCGCAGGCAGCAGCGCCGGCCGTGACGCTGAAATGCGGTCGAGACAAGGTCGTTGCCGGCGAGCGCGCCGTCATCGTCGGCAAGGAACGCCATGAGTTCCAGGCGCCGGCCGACGCGAAACCGGGCGTGCGGCTGTGGCAACAGTTCGAGGGTGCGTGGATTGATTTTACCGTCGTGCCGCTGGCTGACGCGACGCTGTCGCTCGATGGCAGGTTTCAACTTGAGATCACGCCGCATCAGGCGGAGCCGGCGCGCGCCGAGGTCACGCTTGGCGGCGCGACGCAAACCGTCGAACTGACGCCGGAACGGCGCGCGACGCTCGCCTTCGATTTCAAAAAGCCCGATCACGAAGAGGCGTGCGTGTTGCCGCTGCGCATCGCGGTCGGCGACCTCCGCCACGAGCAGAAGTGGTGGCTGCTCACCGAGAAATCCATCGTGCCGGCGGCAGTGCTGCCGGAAAGATACGATAGCGGCCAGCGGGTGCGGAAGCAGCCGGAGAGCGGCCTCAACGTCGCGTCCGGCGCGAGCGTGCATTGGGACGCGCACATGAGCTGCGGTGATGCGGTGAAGCCGGGCCTTTTCATGCACCCGCCTTACAAAAGCGGCACCGGTTATTCCTTCGCCCTCTACGCGCCGGTGACGTTGCCGCGCGAACCGGTGGCGGCGTTTCGTTGCGACATCGGCAAACGCGACGGCAGCGACCGCGGCGACGGCATCTTATTCCGCGTCGCCGTCGTTGATGCCGACTGCCAGGAAACCATCGTGGTCGAAAAACAATGGGCCGAGCACGGTTGGACGGCGCTCGACGCCGATCTGTCGCGCTGGGCCGGACGGCCGGTCCGCATCAAACTCATTTGCGACGTTGGCCCGGCGGACAACTCCAGCGGCGACTGGGCGTGCTGGGCCAACATGTGCATCGAGAGCCGCGAGCCGTTGTTGGTGACGAAGCTGCTGGATCACGCCGCGCAGTTGCGGCACGAGCCGGGACCGCATCCGGTCGCGAACCTGCGCGCGGCCGATCTGCGCGCGGCGCGGCGCGGCTGGCTGCATTTCCAGGGCATTGGTCTTGATCACGGTGGCAAATACATTTCGCTCGGCGAACTCAACGGCGTCCGGATTGGCGAACTGCCCGCCGCTGGCGGCGACGAGCGCAAAGGAATTTGGAGCGCGGATGTTTCGGTCGCGCTGCCGGCGGCGGCGATCGCGACGCTCGGCGGCGTCAACCGGTTCAAGATTCGCAACCCGGCCGGCGACAGTTTCAAGGCGCGCCGATTTTGGATTGAATTGGAACTGGCCGACGGCCGCCGATGCTCATCGAAGATTCACGCGCTGACCTACACGCAGCCGACCAACTGGCTCTATGCCGAAGGCATCGGCGTGCCCGCCGACGAAGACATCGAAGTGGACATCCCGTTCGAAACGGCGAAGTAAACGCCACCACGATGCGATAACAAGTAATGAACTGTTTTCCAGCACGTTCTTTTATCCACCGCTTCGGCCTCACTTTCGCGGCTGCAATGCTGTTGCTTCTATCCGGAGTCGCGACTGCCGGCGCAGGTTCGGCTGAGCCGAATCTGGTCGCCGACGGCGATTTCGATCGCGCGGACCTGCGGCTGGTCCGGACCCAAGAGCCGGGCGGGTGGATTGTTCATGGTCTGACGGCGCCAGACATCGAGATCAAGATCAGCGACGACGCGGGACGAAATGGGACGCGTGGTTTGCGCTACCATCGCACCGGCGACTCGAAAGCCAACGTACACGCCGACCAGACCGTGCCGGTTCGCAAGAACACGATTTACGAAGTGTCGGCCTTTGTGCGCTGGGAGGGGAAACTGTGGCCGATCCTGGCGGTGGCGCGGATGGACTGGAAACCTCTCGGCATGATTGTCTGCGAGGACGGCGGGCAATGGACGGAGGTTCGCTTTGCGTTCAACTCCTACGACAACGAGCAAGTGCGGCTGGAGTGGTTCGCGGGCGCGACGGGTGAGCTTTACACATCGGCTCCGGGCACGAGCTATCTGGATGACGTGAATCTGCGCGTTGTCGCCGATCCGCCGGACTACCTGCGTACGGCGTTTGAGGTATCCCGGCCAAAAGCGGATGGTAAATTATCGTTAACAAGGGGCATCTACGGTGCGGTCGGGACACCCAAACCCCTTCGTCCGATTATTTGCCGCGATGGCGTGTTGCACTACAAAGATGGCGGCGAGGTGGCCTTATGGGGCGTCAACATGCAGACGGCTCTCTCGTGGGAATACAACGGCCGCCTGAAGCCCTCCGGCGTGCCGCTGGAGGCGGAGGCGCTGAAAAAAATCACCGAACAGAATCTCGACCAGTTGGAGCTGATGGGCGCCCAGGTCATCCGGGCGCATCTGCTGCCGTCGGATTTCACGGACGCCGAAGGCAACCTGCGCGACACGCTCTTTTTGGACGTACTCGATCATCTGGTCGCCCAGTGCCGGCAGCGCGGGATTTACATCTACATGACGCTGGCCAACGACATGAACACCTACTACTGCCACGACTCGTTCATGGCGGGGCAGGATATTCGTAAATGGCTGTTCGACGAGCCGTTCGTGACGCGCCTGGAGCGTTACATCCAGGCCCTGCTCAACCACCGCAACCGCTACACCAGCCAGGCCTTTCGCGACGAACCCGCCATCGCGGTGTTCGAGGTGATCAACGAGCCGCGTTACCTGAGCTACCCGGACATCGCGGGCGATCCAGCGTGTGCCAGGTATCGCGAAGCGTTCGACCAGTGGTGCGCCGCGCGGGGCATCAAGGAAAACCAGTCGGCCTGCTTCCGCACCTATCGTTACGAACTGGTCCGCCGGGTGGTGGACCGGCTGGCGAAGGCGATTCGCGGCACCGGCTCGCGCAAACCGGTCGTGTGGAACCTCAACTGGCCGCAGATGATCCTCGAACATGAGGACGTGTTCCAGGCGCTGGCCGACAGTTCGGTGGACGCCGTTTCCTTCTGCTGCTACCCCGGCCAGCGCGACGTGCCGAATCCTTATTGGAACCACCCGATGGACCTGAGCGGCCGGAACTATCTGCCCTACCTGCGCGACTGCTACGCCAAGTATGAGCAGTTGCGCTGGCTGCTGGGCGAGCGGTTCGCGCACAAGGCGAAGGTCACCTACGAGTTCGAGACGTTCTATAACACGACGGGCTACCTGTATCCGGCCATGGCCCGGCTGTTCCGCGCGCTCGGCTCGCAGATGGCGATGGTCTGGCAATACTCCCTCACGCCAGCGGCCTCGTATTGCACCGGTTCGCATTATCTGAACCTAGAAGGCTCGCCGCAAAAGGCCGTCAGCTTTCGCGTGGCCATGCGCGCCTTCGGCGAGATGCCGCGCCATGTGGAGTACGACACGGAGGCCAAAACGGAGATGACGCGCGGCCATTGGGCGATCTCGTTCGACCGCAACCTCAGCGTCTTCAGCGACGAGCAGTCGCTGATCTACTCCGGCTCGTTCGAAAAACCGCCGTTGCCGATTGGAACGCACGTGCACGAGATCGTGGGATGCGGCCGTTCGCCGCTGGCGAGTTACGAAGGAAGCGGCGCGTATTTTGTGCAGGTCGAAGGCGATCATGTGGATGTGCGGATTCTGCCGGACGTCTCGTATTTGCGGCCGCTCTGGCAGGGCCGGGGTCGTCCGCCGTGGAAACCCGCGTGCAGTTTCGACACCCAGACACGGCACCGACTCACGCTCCATCTGCCGGGTTGGGAAGGGAAGCTGATGATTCAAAACCTCGCCGACACCACAAAGGAAGCCGGCAAAACAACCGACGGCACGTTCGACATCACCCCGGGCCGGTATCGGATTGTTCGCACGACGGAATAGATAGCGGGTGGCCGCCTGTATTCATCGAGTTCCATTTGACGCCGGCGCCGGGTATGTCGTTATATTGCGGCGAAGACATGACGGCGGTCACGACGAACAAACCGGCGCGACAGCCCGGTCAAAAAGTTGACGGCTGATAGCTGGAAACTGAGAGCTTATTATTGTGAGACAACTCATCACCGTTTTTGGCGGCTCGCGTTGCGCGCCGGACGCGGCGGAATACCGCGAGGGCATCAAGCTTGGCCGGCTGCTGGCCGGCCGCGGTTTCACGGTCGTGTGCGGCGGCTACGGCGGCGTGATGGAAGCCGTCAGCCGCGGCGTGCGCGAAACCGGCGGCGAAGTGCTCGGCATCACGCTGGCGAAGACCGCCGCGTCGCCGAACGAGTTTCTCTCCCGCGCCGTTCCCGCGCCGGACATTTACGAGCGGCTGCGGCGGCTCATCCGCCAATCTGTCGGCTTCATTGCCTTGCGCGGCGGCATGGGCACGGTGGCCGAGGTCGCCGTCGTCTGGAACGAGTTTTTGCTGAACGCCCTCACGACGCGTCCGCTGGTGTTGCTGGGCGACTCCTGGCCGCCCGTGATCGCCGCGCTGCGCCAGCACATGCACATCGAGGAGAGCGACATGAAGTGGATCCAGTTTGCCACCTCGCCGGCGGAGGCGTTGCGGGTGCTGGACGAAATGCTGGCCGAGTGAATCGGCCGCCGCGGCGGACCGCGCCGCCGGCTTCGCAAAAGGCTTGTCGCCCCGCCCCGGCTCGGCATAATGCAACGCATGAAACTTCGCTGCATCCATGTCGGTGTCGGCGGCCGTGGCGCATGGCCGCTCAAACTGTTCGCCACCCGCCAGGATTTCGAGTCGGTGGCGTTTGTCGACGTGAAACCGGAGAACATCGCCGCCGCCCGCTCGCTGAACCTGAAGATCGGCGAGGCGCAGTGTTTCGCGCGGCTGGAGGACGCGCTGGCCAAGGTGGAAGCCGACGCGGTGATCGTCATCACGCCGCCGCACCTGCACCACGCGCAATGCCTCGCCGCCATCCGCGTCGGCAAACACGTGTTCGTCGAGAAACCGCTGACGATGACGCTCGCCGAGGCGCGCGAGGTCGTCGCCGAGGCCGACAAGCATGGCGTGAAAGTTTGCGTCGGGCAGAACGCGCTTTATAACGGCGGCAACGCGACGTTCGCGCGGCTGGTCGCCGAGCGGAAATACGGCCGCGCCGCCAACGGCTTGATGATCAAGTTCGGCTGGCGGCCGAAGGTGCATCACTCCGGCGGCGTGCATCATTCCTACCTGTGGGAACGCGGCGTCCATGACTTCGACACGGTGCGCGCGATTTTCGGCGAGGAGGTCAAGCGCGTGTCGGCGATGTCGTTCAACCCGCCGTGGAGTCCCTACCAGCACGGCGCGGGCGTTCACGCGTGGCTGGAGTTTGAGAGCGGCGCGACGTGCGCCTACTCGTGCTCGTTCGCGGTCTTCGGGGCGGAGATGGGTTTGCGCGTGGACTGCGAGCAGGCGTCGCTGGTCGAGTTGAACAAGGACAAGAAAATCGCCATCTGCAAGAAGGACGTGAAGGAGCCGGAAATCATCACGTGGGACGCCGGCCCGCAACCGGAGGCGATTCTGCTCGACGGCTGGCTCCGCTACATCAAGGAGGGCGTCGAGCCGCGTTTCGGCGGCCGCGAGAACCTCAAGACCATCGCGCTGATCGAAGCCATTGGAATTGCCGCCGACGAAGGCCGCGTAGTCGAAGTGGGCAGGCTTTAGTCCGGTTGGGAGGACTGTTTGTTGTGAGCGACGCCGCTGTGGCGCGGCCCGGCGGCTATCGGATCGGCAACCACAGTTCGATGTGCAGTTTCAAGGCGGGTTTCACCTTGGTGAAAAAGGTCGAGGGATCGTGCACGCCGAAGTCGGTCCATTTCGTTTCGGTGCCGCCCATCAAATGATAGCGGTCCGCATCCTCGGTGTATTGCGCGCCGATGACGCACAGGCGTGTAACGTCGCGGATGGTGAGCGGGCCTGTCAGGAGAACGGCCTGGCTTTCCGTGATCCGGCATCGCTCCAGCGTGAACTTGATTTTGGGGAACCGGCCGGCTTCGAGACAAACGTCGCGCATCTTCTGGTCGCGGTCTTCGTCGTTCGTGGTCAGATCCGCGACGTTGATCACGACCATGCCTTGCAGCGAGTTCAAATCCCCGGCCCGATTGAACCGTATCCAGCCGGCGATTTGTGTCGGCGAGCCCTGGACGGGTTTGCCGCCTACGGGCACCGCGAACCGCACGATGCAGTTGTTGGTCGAGAGATTGATCGTCGGAGCTTCTTGCGCAGCCGCCATCGTGGCGAACAAGGCCAGACCCGCCAGCCGGAGGCAGAGACGGCTCCGGTGGATGCCGCAGCGCTTCATTACTCTATGGCTCCATTGCATTTGGTCGCGGAGTCTACCCGCACCCTCCAGCGGCGTCACTCGGAAACTGCGTGCGGCGTGAGAAGACACATTCTTGGCGCTTGTGGGGGAGCGGATTTGTTGGCATGAATGTCGTGTTTTGAAAACCGCCAGACACAGGAAAATCACCGGAAGCGCGGCGCGGTTGCACGCCGTCGAGACCGTCGGCCATTTTGCCAGGCTGGACGTGAAGCGGCACGAACGCACCGGCATCCCGGAAGCGGTGTTCGCGGGCAACAAGACCCGCGAGCAGGTCGTCGCCATCGTGGCGCGGCTCGCGGAAGCGGCGGGCCAGACGCTGGCCACGCACGTGACCGACGAGTGCGCGGCGCTTGTCCGGCGCAAACTCGGCAGGCGTTTCCATCTGGATTATCATTCGCTGGCGCGAACGCTGGTCGCGCGGCGGCACGGCTTCGCGCCGAAACACACCGGCGGTTGCATCGCCGTCGTTGCCGCCGGCACCGCGGACGTGCGTGTCGCAGAAGAAGCACGGGTGACGGCCGAGGTGATGGGATGCAAGGTGCTGCGGTTTTACGATGTCGGCATCGCCGGCATTCACCGGCTCATCGAGCCGCTCCAGCAGATGCACGACGCGGACATCGCCTGCGCCGTCGTCTGCGCCGGCATGGAAGGCGCGTTGCCGGCGGTCGTGCGCGGGCTGTTGCACGCGCCGGTGATCGGCGTGCCGGTCTCGACCGGCTACGGCTACGGCGGCCGTGGCGAAGGGGCGCTCATGACGATGCTCCAAAGCTGCGCGCCCGGCCTGACGGTGGTGAACATTGACAACGGTTTCGGCGCCGGCGCGACGGCGGCGCTCATCGCCAACCGGCTGGCGGCGAAGAAAAAGTAGTGCGTATTCCGTATTGCGAATTCGTCGAGCGATCTGTGATCTGGAAGAAATGATTACGCAATACGCAGTGCGGAATGCGAAAACCACGGAGTTAACAACACGAGCATGAAAACCGAATCGAATCCTCTGGTGGTCGTCATCATGGGCAGCAAGTCGGACTGGGACGTCATGAAAAACGCGGCCGACACGCTGGCCGAGTTCGACGTGCCGCACGAGTGCCGCGTCATGTCGGCGCATCGCACGCCGGGACTCGTCACCGAGTTCGTCTCCACCGCCGAGAAGCGCGGCGTCGAGGTCGTCATCGCCGCGGCGGGCGGCGCGGCTCATCTCGCGGGCGTGGCGGCGGCGCACACGTTGTTGCCGGTGCTCGGTGTGCCCATGGAGACCAAGTCGCTTGGCGGGCTGGACTCGTTGCTCTCGACAGTTCAAATGCCCGGCGGCATTCCGGTTGGCACGCTGGCGATCGGCTCCGCCGGCGCGAAAAACGCGGCGTTGCTGGCCATCGCCATCCTCGCCAACTCGCGCCCTGAATTGCGCGAGAAGCTGAAGGCATTCCGCAAGAAGCAGGCGGACAAGGTGCTGGCGGAGAAGCTGCCGTAGCTGCACCTATGGAGAATGGCGCATTTCCAGCGCCAACAGGTGCAGGCCGAGGATGACCGCGCGGTTGAAGTTCTCGCCCCGGTCGTAGTGGCCGCCGTGGTCCACCATCAGGCGAACCATGCGGTGCACGTGTGGGGCAACTCCGCCAACCAACGCTGTATCTTCTGACAGCAGCGCTTTGTGAAACGCCACGGTCGGAATGCCAAAGAGAAGCTTCTCGTTGATCGCCGTCACGAACCTGTCCCGCGTCTCAAACTGGCGCGGGTCGAACTTCGCAAAAAGGTCGGACACCGTCGCCGGTTTCCGGACGGAGAGGCCGAATGACGCCAGCGCTTTTTCGATTTCCGGCGTCACGGATTCACCCGCCCAGTCGAGCCGCCGCCAGCAGGTTTCGTCAAACACGTTCGTCAACAATGCGCGCTTGGCCATTGTCTGCATGAGAGCGCGGACAGCGGCGGCCCGTGTCGAGTCCCCCTCCACGCGGCCGATGAGCGCCAACGACGTGAAGAATTGGTTGCTGTAGAGAGTAAATGGTCGGCACTTCTCTGGAGTGTCGGCCGACAGGAGTTTCCAGCGCAGGTTGTCTTTTTCCCTGCCGAGCTGTTCGTAAAGCTCCGACCAGTGTTTGCCGCCGGCCGCCTCCTTCACGGCGGCGAGGCAGCCCATAAGCGAACACGCGCCGAAAAGTGTAAACTGTTTCCACGTATAGCCGACGTGGGCCTGGCGGCTGTTGTCCTCTACCTTGAGGACCCAGTCGTTGCGCTCCATGCGGCCCGCGATCTTGACGAGCATGCTGGCGACGAACGTTTTGTCCTCCGCCGTCGCGAGCGGGCACCGCCGGTAACGCCACAGTGCCTCGATATAAGCGCAATGCTGGTCTCGCGAGGAATCGGGATAGTAACTCTTGCCATCGGGATGGGGCCCGCGCGGCACAAAGCCCGACTCAGGGCTGACGGCGGCCACGCGTTTCAGGCCGGCGAAGATCCACTGTGCCATCTTTGCGAGTTCCTCGTTGCGCGTCGCCTCATACGCATCACACAGCGCGATTAGGAACTGGCCGTTCTCCAGAGGCACATCCTGGATGCCGGAACCGTAGCCGAAGGGTTTGGGTTGGCCGTTGACCAGACCGTTGGCAATTTGCTCCGGCTTTTCCAACGCGGCCAGTCCACGTGGGCCATTCAGACGATGGTGGTAACAAACCTGGGTGGCCGGGCTTCCAAAACCGGAGATATAATCGCGGCAAAGTTGCTTCACCTGATCGGCCAGGCATTCCGGCGCACGAGCAGTCGGAGCGGAGCGGGCACGGCCGGCAACAAAACCCGCTGCGCAGACCCCGAGAAAACGACGCCGGTTCATGGCTGCGGCGGCGGGCTGCTGTTGTGACTGCCCTTCATGTGCCGGTGGACGAAGACGTAGTAGATGCCGCCGAGCACCACGGCCGCCCCGGCCAGCCACGTCGCAATACGATGGAATTCTCCTGCCATCAGTTTTTCATCCTGGCCTGCGACGACGCCGACGTAGCAGAGCACGGCGCTCCAAAGGGCCGAGCCGAGCAACGTGTAGATCGAAAACTTCGCGTAGTTCATCTCGACGATACCGGCCGGGATGCCGATGAGGTGGCGCACGACCGGCAACAGCCGTGAAATAAAAATACCCATGGAGCCGTAGTGCGCGGCCCAGCGTTCGGCACCGTGGACTTTTTCAGGTGAGATGAAGATGCATTTGCCGTAGCGAAGCACTAGGGGCCGACCCAGCCGCCGCGCCGCCCAATACATCACCGTTGCGCCAACCCAGGAGCCGAGGGCTCCCGCGATGACGAGGCCGATCTGCGCCGGCCAGCCGGTGAAATGAAAGCCGAGGAATTGCATGCCCTTCGTCCACGCCAGATGGGCGGCCGGCGGGATGACAAGCTCGCTCGGCAGCGGGACGATGGAGCTTTCGATGGCCATCAGCAGCGCCACAAGCGGGTAACCGCCCGATCCGAGCGTGGACATATACCAATCAATCAGCGGCTTGAACATAACGTCTCTTCCTACTCGATATCGCCGTGCTGCGCCAGACTTCTTGCGCGCAGCGGCGTTGCAGCCTGCCCGCGTATCGTTTATCCTTGGCCGACGGTGAAACGGATTCTCATCATCCTTTCCGCGCTGGCGTTCGTGGCTCTTGCGAGGGCCGACGGGACCGACACGGACGCCGTCGCCCACGACATCGAGTGGCAGATCCAGAACCTCGCCGCCGATTCCGCCGTGCTGCGCGATCTGGCGATGCAGAAACTGTCTCGCTACGGCGTGACTGCGGCCGACGCGCTGGTGCGCGCCCTCGTGACCGCGCCGCCGGCCGCGCAGCCGCAGGTGCGCAAGTTGCTCACGAACCTGCCGCTGACCAGCGCTGACGATTCGCCGGAGGTGATCAAGGCGCTCCAGAACTACAATCAGTCGCAAAGCGAGAGTCGCACGCAGGTCGGTTACCGGCTGGCGGCGTTGCCGATCGAGAAATCCGCGCCCGCGTTGCTGCGTCTGACCGCCTACGAGCCGGACGAAAAACTGGCCTGGGGGTTTGCCCTGCGGCTGCGGCCGTGGATTTCGAAGTGCCGCGACACGATCCTCGCCGCGCATCTGCCGCCGCGGCCGGCGACGCTGCGCTTGCTGGCGTGGGCGCAGCCGGACCGCGCCATCGAGCGGATGGAGCAAGCCTGGACGATGGCGCGCCAGCGGCGGAAAGCCGGCGTGGACGAGGACGCCGTTTTGCTCAACGACGTCACCCTGGAGATGGCGGCGTTGTATCAGGCGCAAAAGCGGTTCGACGCCGTCGAGAATTGCTGGCGGCAGGTCGCCGACGACACGAAAGACCCGAACGCCGCGCTGAACCTGCTGGCATGGCTGGTGGAGCACCATCAGCCGCAGCGCGTCGAGGCGGAATGGAAACGCTGCGCCGGCTGGCTGGCCGACGACCCGCGCGCCCTCTACGTGCTGGCCCGCGCCGCCGCCGCCCGCGGCGAGGAGCCGATGGAGAAGGATTACATCGCGACGGCGCGCTCGCTGTCGCCGCAGGACCCGGAGCAGCATCTTTTCGTCGGCTTCTACCTCATGCAACGGCACTGGCTGGACTGCGCCGCCGGCGAGTTTCAACGCGTGCTGGAGCTGACCGGGCGCAAGGACAGCGACCGCGCGTTTGAAGTCACGGCGCGACTGCGGCTGGCCGACATTTGCTCCCATCGCCGCCAGCCCGACAAGGAAGCGGAACAACTGGAAACCGCCATGCATCTTTACGAAGCGTCTCAAGAACGGACCGGCGCTGGCGGAGTCATCACCGACGAAATCAACACCATCAAGTGCCGCCTGTTGCTGATCGAGGCGGAACGCGATGGCAAAACCGGCCGGTTCGCGGAGCAGGAAAAGGCGTTGCGCGAAACCCTCAAGCTCTCGCCCAATCATCCCGACGCCGTCATCGCGCTGGTGGAACTGCTCCGCAAGCGCGGCGCGGCGCAGGAGGCGGCGGAACTGGTCAAGTCCTCCAGCGAGTTTTACCGCGGCCAAGTCGCCGAGATGCCCGACGAGGCCGAAGGCTACAACAACCTCGCCTGGCTGCTCGCCAACACTGAGACCAGCCTCCAGGAGGCCTTGAAGTGTTCGCACAAATCGCTGGAACTCCGGCCCGACACCGCCGCTTACCTCGACACGCTGGCGGAGGTTCACCTCCGCCTCGGTCAGCCCGTGCGCGCCGTCGAATTCCAGAAACAGGCCGTCGCATTGGAGCCGGAAACCCTCGATCTGGCCGACCGGTTGAAAAGGTTCGAGGCCGTTGCTGCGAAAGCCAAACCGTGACGACCATGACGCATTGTCCATTACGCTTCACGTTCCACGCTTCACGCATCACGCATTGGCTGGCGCTCGCCGCCGCCATGGTCTTCGTCGCGCGTTCGCCGGTCTGCGCCTTCGCCGAGCCGGCCTCGTCGCGCGAACTCGCCTACAAACAGCAGCACCTGCGCGAGCGTTACGAGGAGATCGAGCAGCAGCTCGCGCGGCTCGGCGAACTGCTCGCCGCCAGCGATGCCGACAGCGCCGCGCGCGTCCAGGCCGCGCTCAAGGCTTCGCGCGACGGCGTGGTGTTGTCGGAGTTGCAGGAGGTCATCCAGTCGCTGCTGGCGAGCAAGACCAAGACCGCCACGGAGCGCCAGACGCGAGTGGTCGAGCAGCTCCAGCGCGTGCTTCAGTTGCTGCAAGGCCAGGAGCTGTCGTGGGAGGAGTTGCAGAAGCGGCTCGCCAACCTCCAGCAGTTGCGCGACGCGCTCCAGAAACTCGTCGAACGCCAGCAGAAGCTCGAACAGCAATCCGGCGACGCCATGAAGAGCGAGGCCGAAGGCAAACACGCCGATCCCGCCGCGCTCGACAAGCAGAAGGGCGAGCAGGCCGCCACGCGCGGCGACACGGAGAAGACCGCCGCCGATTCCCAGCAGCCCGAAAAGTTTCCTCCCGACACCGTGGACCCCAAGGCGCTCGACCGTGCCGCCGCAGAAATGCAGAAGGCCGAGCAGGCTCTCGGCAATCGCAAGACCGCCGACGCCAACGCCCACCAAAAACAGGCCCTCGACGAACTCCAGGCCGCCATCGGCCAGATGCAGTCGCGGCTCGAAGCCGAGAAGGCCGCGCAGACGGAGCGGATGCGCGCGGAACTCAAGGCCGGCCTTAAAGCGATGCTCGAAAAACAAAAGACCGTCACCGCCGCCACCGCCGCGCTCGACAAACAGATTCCGCCGAAGAAATCGCCGCCGCGCGAAGCCGCGCTCAAGGCCGCCGGTCTTGCCGCCGACGAAGCCGCGCTCGCCGACCGCAGCGAAGCGCTCCAGAAGAAGCTCCGCGACGATGGCACCACCGCCGTCTTCGGCCAGGTGTTGCAACAAACCGCCGGTCTGCTTCACGACGCCGACGCACGGCTGAAAAAAGTCCAGACCGGCGCGCCGGTCCAGGAGGCGCAGAAGCTGGCCGAGATGAATTTCCAGGAGCTGCTCGAAGCGTTGCAGGAGGAGGAGGCCCGGCGCGCGGCAGCCGGAGCCGCGGGAGGCGGTGGTGGCGGTGGCGGGTCCAAGTCCATGCTGTTGCCGCCGGCGGCCGAGTTGAAGATGCTGCGCATGTTGCAGGACCGCGTCAACCGCGGCACCCGCTCCCTCGACGACGACCGCGCCGGCCGCGAGAAACCCACGCCGCAGGAAGCCGCCGCCGCCAAACAACTCAGCCAGCGCGAAAAGGAAGTCGGCCAGACCACCGACGCGCTCCGCAAGAAGTGGGCCGAACTTTCCGCGCCCCGACCCGCCGCCGTTCCCGCCGACCCGACCGCCACCGACCCGGTGAAGGACTACATGGCCAAGGCGCTGCAGGACGCCAAAAATCCACTCTCGCCGGTCGTCGGTGACATGCACACCGTCGAGGAGCAGCTTGGCCAGACAGTTACCGGCAAGCCGACGCAAATCGTGCAAACCAAGATCATCCGCAGCCTCAATGAATTGATCGCCCAAGCCCAGCAGGCGCAGGCGCAAGCCTCGGCCATGCCGCAACTGCGGCGCAAGCAGCCGGGAAAACAGCCCGAGGCTGGCCAGCAGCAGCCGGCGCAAGGCAACAAACAACCGTCCAGTCCCGCGGCGGCCTCCACGTTGCCGTCCGGCGCTGCCGCTGAGGCCGCCAAGCTCCACAAGATTTACGGCGGCAACGATTCCGACGCGTGGGGCAAACTGCCGCCGGAGGAGCGCGAGAAGTTTTTGCAAACGCTGAAGGACAAGTTTCCCGACCGCTACGAGCAGATTCTCACGGAGTATTTCAAGCAACTCTCCACTGCCAAACCGCCGGCGGGAACGCGATGAGAGAGAGCGTTTTGGAGAAGCCGCGTGTGGAGCTCAACGCAGGGGCGCAGAGAACACAGAGGCGCGCAGAGATCCTGCAACGCGCTGCGTCTTTTGCGTCTCTGCGTTTGATCGCCACCGCCCTCCTGGCATTGGCCCTCACGCTTACCTCATCCAGCCGCGCCGCCACCGTCCGGCTGCGCGACGGCGCCGAGCGCGCCGTCGAACCGGCCGCGTTTTCATCGCTCGCCGTCGCGTCCATCGAAGAACTTCAACTCGCCGACCCGCCGCCGCCCAACCGCTGGCGGCTTGGTTTCCTCGTGCAAACCGCCGCGGGCGACTTGCTCCGCACCGAGCGGCTGCGGTTGCGCGACGACCGGCTGATGGTGGAAACGCCGCTTACCGGCCTCGCCGAGTTGCCGCTGAGCGCCGCTTCCGTCGTCTGGTTCGCGCCGCCGGGCGCGATCTCGGAGATGACGCGGCGCGAAATCCAGCAGACCGCCGCCAGTCATTTGCGGCAGGACGCGCTGTTTGTGCGCAAGGCGGGCGAGTGGGTGCGGCTTGACGGCGTGCTGCAATCGCTCGATGAAAAGCGCGTCGTGTTCCGCTGGCAGGAGAACGAACGCGAGGTTCCGATCGCTGTCGCCGGCGCGCTCGTGCTCGCCGCCAGCCAGCCGCCCGCGACGCCGCGCGAGAAACTTGCCGCTGTCGGCGGCCGTGACGGTTCGCGCTTGGTCGGCGAGTTGCGCTCGCTGACGCCGGACTCGGTGACCCTCGATGCGCCGTCGCTCGGCGCGGTCACAGTGCCGCTCGACAGCGTGGCCGTCGTGGACGCGCTTTGGGGACGCAGCGTGTGCGTGAGCGAATTGGAGCCGGTGGCCGTGGTCGAAGCGGGCTGGTTTGGCGCGCGTTTTCCGTGGCGGCGCGACGCGAGCGTTTCGGGCCAGCCGTTGACGCTGCACGGCCGGACGTTCGAGCGCGGCCTCGGCGTCCACTCGCGATCATCGCTGGCCTACCAGCTCGATAAAAAGTTTTCCCTGTTCACCGGCGTCATCGGCCTCGACGACGACGACGGCAGGCCCGGTCGCGTGCAGTTCGTCGTGCGCGGCGACGGCCGGGAATTGTTCCGCGCCACGATGAGCGGCGTCGACAATCCGAAATCACTGCGCGTCCCTGTTGCCGGCGTGGAACGGATGGAACTGCTGGTGGATTTCGCCCGCGACGAAGACACCGGCGACCGCGCCGATTGGGCCGACCTGCGGCTGGTGCGCTGACCGCGGCGGCGTTGGCCCCGCTTACTTGATCAACACCGCGTCGCCGGGTTCGAGCGCGAGGCGGTGCTCACGGCCTTTCCACTCCAGCGTGGCGGTTTGTTTCGCGAGCGTGGCGTTGACGGCGATGACGGCCTCGCTGCCGTCGGGCGCACGCCAGGCATTGTGCTGGACGGCGCACATCGGCTTGCCGTGCCATGTGATGGTGTCAGCCATCGGCCTCGGCGGATGAAGCATCCGGCCAAACTGGAGATAAGGTCGACCTTCGCCGTGATAAAGCTCCACCCATCGCTTCATCAGCTTGTAGTCGGGCGGCGTTTCGGGACGCATCGCGACGCGCGTCGCGCCGTTGGGCAGAACCTCCTCCAGCGTCATGCCGTCCACCCACGCTTTCGCCCTGCCTTCGACGTTGATCATAATGCGAAGCATCGTCGCTCCTTCTGGCACCGTGAACTCCGCCGAGCGGCGCGTCCAGTCCTCGCCAGCCGCCGGAAACACGAGCCGGCCGCCGGCGCCGGTGCTCTTCAGTTCCGGTTTGAAGACGGCGAAACCGACGGCGTTCGGTTTTGCCATGTCGCCGGTCTTCAACCACGCGCTGAGACGGTATGTTTTGCCCACGCTCAGGCCGTCACCGACGGTGACGTTTTGAGAAACCTGCACCATGTCGGTGTCCGCGGCATTTTCCAGGCGAAGGCTCGCCGCGCCGCCGTGTTTTACCGATTCGTCGCGAAAAAACCTCCCGTTCCACACGCGACCGTTATACTCGCGGACCTGCGACCAGCCTGAGAACGAGGCGCCGTTCCATTCCTCGAAGTCGCCATTAAAGAGCGCCGGCCCGCCAAGCAGCGACGGGATCAGGTGCGGTATCTGACCGTCGGCGAAACAATGCGCGGTCATGACCCTGTCGCCCGCGTGCGGATTGCTCTGAAACGTCGGCAGGAATTCGTGGTAAAGGTAGTTGAATACCGACGCCGGCTCGTGCGGCGTTTCGCAGTCGCGGTAATCCTGAATGCCGACGAGATGATTGAACCGCTCGTTCGGCTCCTCGAAACAGACGACTGCGTCGCGCTCGACGGCGCGGCACGCGGCGGCCATCGTGCGCAGTTGCCGCTCAAACACTTCCGTCATCCACGGCCCCGGCCCCGGCGGATGGCCGTGGGCGCGATCGTAGCAATGCGGGAAATTGCCGCCGACGACCTGGTCCACCTGGATCAACTCCGCGCCGCGCCGCGCGAGCGGCAGGCACACGTCGTTGTTCCACCACGCGAGCGTCCACGGATCGCCGGGACAAAGGCACGCCGTGTCGCCGCCGGCCAGCCAGGACGGCGTGCGGACGTAGAGCTTGCCGTCGCGCAGATGCACGGCATGCGCGCGCGCGACTTCGTCGAAATGTTTCCGGTCGTCCCACTCGAAGCTGCCATCGGCCTGTTTGCGATAAGTCAGCGTCCAGTGGTAGCCCGACGGCCACGGGAACGCGTGACAGCCGAGTTTGCGCGATGCCGCCACCAGCGCGGTGAACTGCTCGTCGCTCGGATACAACGGGAAATAGTCCGGCGTCACCCACGAGCCGATTTTTTCCCAGCCCCAGTAGGCGGTGATGAGCGACGGGCCGGCGAAATATTTCTGCCAGTAGTCGCGCAGCCACTTTTCGATGTGCGCCGGCCTGGCGAGCCACTCGCGGCCGAAGCGGACCATCGCCGGCCCGGTCTTCATCCAATCCGGCACGTCGTCCCGATCCCCGTAGCGGCGCGCGCACCACGGCTGCGTAAGCGCCCATTGTTTGTAGATGTCGGCGGCGTCGCGCCAGTCCGCCGGCGCGCCCGGGTCGCCGCCGGCGAAAGTGGTCATCACCACGTCGAAATCGAGCGCGAACTTTTTTGAGGCGAAATAATGGGGGCTCCAGAACATTTCGACGCCTTCTTTCACGCGATGCATCGCCAGAGACTTCGGCGTGCCGCAGCCATCGTATGCGGCGGTATAGAAGCCGGCGCGGTTGTCGTAGTAGCAGGCGAACTGCGCGGCGAGACTGCCCGGCTGGTTGCCCTGGACGCGCGATCCCACCGGCCGCTCGCCTGGCCGGCGGATGACGCCGCCCTTTGTCAATCCCAGCACCGCCGCGTCGTCGGCGACGCTTTCGCCGAGAGGCGCGCGCAGCACGCAGAGCGGAAATTGGATTTCTTCCAGCACGAGCGACTCCGGGAACTCCGCCGACATCCGCCAGCGCACCAACGGATCGGCTTCGGCGATGGTGGCGATGCAGGTGACGTGGATGGGCTGGCCGGCGATGCCGTCGAAGTCGAGCGTGACGACGCGCCGCCGGTCCGGCGCGGACAGGCTGAATTTCACCGATTTCGAATCCCGGCTGGAAAACCCGATGGATTTGCCCGCCGGGTCGTCTTTCCTCGAGAACGTCAGCGTGAAAAGCTGCGGCGCGGTTTGCGCTGTAGCAAATTCTTGGCCGCTCGCATTGTCCACGAGCGAGACGATGGCGCCTTTCTCGGCCTTGCCGAGCGCGAGCGTGAGGCGGTTGTTGCGCAGCACCACGCGCGCCGATTCGTCTGCGGCGCTGATGGTTGCGGCCTTGCAGAGCGGCGTGGCGGCCAGCGCGCACACCAACGACAACATAATAGCGATGTGTCTCATAAGAGGTTAGAGTGGAGTGTGGTTCCGGGCCGCCGCCGGTGCGAGCGGAAAATGCGATTTCTGTTTCATCTGGCGTAGAAATTGACGTAAGCTTGCGTCCAACCGAAACGTTTGTATTGCCATGAAACATATCTTGAATCAGTTGATCCAGTTGCAGGAATTGAACTTTGCCTTGTCCGAGCAGAAGGCCTCGAACCCTGAGGCGCGGCTGACGCAGTTGGAGGAATCCATCGGCAAGCTATTTGAGAAGCTGCCGGAGGATATCGGGACCCGCTACCAGCGGATGCAGCAACGCTTGCCGCTGGTGGTCGTGCCCATTGCCCGCAACAACCTCTGCGCCGGCTGCGGTCTGGCGGTGCCCGTGGCGCTGGTGCAAGCTGTGCGCAAGTCGGAGCAGATTCACGCGTGCCCGCACTGCGACCGGTTTCTGTATTACCAGGATGGACAGCCGCGGCGGCCGGAGAAGGTGCCGGGTGCGCGGGTCGCACTACCCTCCGGCATCGCGCGGTTTTCCGATGCGGCGCTGATGCTGCCCAATCTGGCCGCCAGCAACCGCGAGGACGCCGTCAAGGAACTGGCGGAATTGATGAAGGTGCAAGGATTCATTGAAGACGGCGTCAATCTCGTCGAACTGGCGATGCGGCGCGAGTCCATGGTCAGCACGGCGGTGGAGAACGGCCTGGCGTTTCCGCACGTGCGCAACGTGGAAGGCGGCAGCCTCACGTTCGCATTGGGGCTGAAGGAAGACGGCCTGAAGTTCGGCGCGTCCGCCGGCGAGTTGACGAAAATTGTTTTCTTCATCGTGATCCCCACGGCAGCGAGCGCGTTTTATTTGCGGTTGCTGGCGGGACTGGTCGGCACGTTCCGCACGGCCAAGGCCCGCAACGCGTTGCTGAAGTGCGGCACGCCTCAAAAGATGTGGCAGACCCTGACCTCGCTGACGAACGAGACGATCCCCTGATCGCCACCGCCCGCGGGCGGGTGTCCGCGGATGGGGCGAAGTCTTTTCTTCGTAGGTTTTTTCCCTAGCCGACTCCGGCTTTACAGGAAGCCGGAGTGGTGCGAGGTTTCCGCAGTCGCATCCGAGACTGCGGAGATAACAAGTTATCGGGAGGAAAGAGAATTATGAAGACGAGCAGCCACACCGCCTTCTCGCTTTTGGTCTTTGCCGTTGCCGCCTCAACCGCGTTGGGACAGGGTCCGAACATCGGGCGCCGCCATTCGATGGATGACGAAGCACGGCCGCCGTTCCACATCCGTTTCGCAGCGACGTCCGGGCCTACGGGCTACACGCCGGCGCAAATCCGCCACGCCTATGGTTTTGACCAGTTCACCAGCACCGGCGCGGGCCAGAATATCGCCATCGTGGACGCCTACGGCAGCCCGACGATCCAGAACGACCTCAACGCATTTTGCAAACAGTTCGGTTTGCCGGCGACGACCGTTAAAATCTATTACCCGCAAGGGAAACCTTCCACGGCGAACGGCGGATGGGCGTTGGAGACGTCGCTTGACGTGGAGTGGGCGCACGCCGTCGCGCCGCAGGCGACGATCCTGCTGGTGGTGGCGAAGACCGCCAGCCTCAACAATCTGCTCGGCGCGGTGGACTACGCGGTGAAACTGGGCGCCCATCAAGTTTCCATGAGCTGGGGTGCGTCGGAATTCTCCGGCGAGTCGAGCTACGACTACCACTTCAACAAGACGGGCGTCACCTTCCTCGCTTCCTCCGGCGACAACGGCGCTGGCGTGCAGTGGCCGGCGGTTTCCCCCTACGTGGTGGGCGTTGGCGGCACCACGCTCCAGCTCGACGGCACCGGCAACGTGCTCTCCGAAACCGGCTGGTCCGGCAGCGGCGGCGGCACCAGCGCCTATGTGGCCGAGCCGGGGTTCCAGCAGGTGTGGCAGACTTCCGGCAAGCGCATGGTTCCCGACGTGAGCTACGACGCCGACCCGAACACTGGGTTTCCCGTCTATGACAGCACTTCGTATTACGGCATCAAGGGCTGGTTCCAGGTCGGCGGCACTAGCGCCGGCTCGCCACAGTGGGCCGCGCTGATCGCGCTGGCCAATGCCAGCCGCGCTGCCGCGTTGAACGCGGCCGACACGCCGCTGTATTACCTCGGCAGCCCGTCCACGCTGGATCTCTACTTCCGTGACGTGACGATGGGCAGCAACGGCGGCTACTCCGACTTAACCGGTTTCGATGAAGTCACCGGTCTCGGCAGCCCGCTGGCCAACGACATCGTTCCCGCGCTCATCGTTTATTGAACGACGAGCGGACCGCCGGCGCGTTCGCGCCGGCGGGCACGGGGCTACACGTCGCAAATCTGGACCGCCTGCCGTAGCGACGTCATCGGGTCGCGCTTCGGGAGGAACTCCTGCGCGACGAAACCCTTGAAACCAGTCGCGGCAATCACCTCGCAAATGTGCCGATAGTTCAGTTCCTGCGTGTCGTCAATCTCGTTGCGGCCGGGCACGCCGCCGGTATGGAAGTGGGCGATGTATTGGATGTTGTCCTGGATGGTGTGGCAGACGTCACCCTCCATGATTTGCATGTGGTAGATGTCGTAGAGCAGCTTCAACCGCTCCGAGCCGACGCGTTTGACCACCTCCACGCCCCACGCCGTGTGGTCGCACTGGTAATCCTTGTGGTTCACCTTGCTGTTGAGCAACTCCATCACCAGCGTCACCTTTTTCTCCTCGGCCAGCTTCATCAGCCGCTTGAAGCCCACGACGCAGTTCTCGAGACCCTTCTCGTCGTCGAGACCTTTGCGGTTGCCGGACATGCAGATCAGATTGGTCAGTCCCGCGTCGGCCACCTGCGGAACGATCTGCGTGAAACTCTCGACCAGTTTGTCGTGGTTCTCGACGTGGTTGAAACCCTCGGCGATGCCCATGCCCGCGCCGCTGGCCATCGCGCAGGTCAGCCCGTATTTTTTGAGGACCGGCCAGTCCTTCGGACCCATCAGGTCAATGGACTCGATGCCCATCGCCTTCGCCTCGCGGCACAGGTCTTCCAGTGGCATCTTGTAACACCACTTGCAGACCGAATGATGAATGCGGCCCTTGAGCTTCGGCGCGGCGCCCTCCTGCGCGACGCCTGCGCGCGCGCCGGCCAGCGCGCCCGCGGCGGCGGCGATGGAAGTAATGGCGGAACGACGACTGATCTTGGTGGATGTGTTCATGATTGGGTTCTCTCGATTCGGGCGGCGACTATAAACAACAGTCCGGTTTTCGGCCAGCGAATCATTCCTTCGCCGGAAACGCGGTTGCGTCGCTCCGGTTTCAACATCAGGCTTCAAACAGGGTCGCGGGCACGCGCGCCAGGTCGGGCGCGATCCAGTCCGCGCCGGCCTTCGTGAGCGTGGCGTTGTCGAAGCTGGTGGTCAGGCCGAGGCAGCGGCTGCCAGCGGCCTTGCCCGCGGCGACGCCGTTCGGCGCGTCCTCGATGACGAGGCAGCGCGTCGGCGGCAGCGCCAGCTTTTCAGCGGCGCGCAGAAAAATTTCCGGGTTGGGTTTCTTGTGGACGATCTCGCTGCCGGTGACGCAGGCGTCGAAGGTTTCAGCCGGCAGGCCGATCTCGCGCAGGTTGCCGTCCATTTTCACGCGGTCGGCGCTCGTCGCCACGGCGAGCCGCAGGCCGCGCCGCCGGCAGCCGGCGATGAACTCGCGCACGCCCGGCAACGGCTGGAGCCGGCCCCGGATGATCTCAAGATAGATGGCGTAGGTGCGCTCCTTGTCGCGCGGCATGGAGAGCGTGACGCCGTATTTTTCCGCGACGCCGCCCAGGAAGCGGTCCTCGCCGGTGCCGACGAACGGCACAAAATCCTCCGGCCGCACCGCGACGCCGTGGGCCTCGGCAAACATCCGGCAGCCGGCCTCGGCGATGAACGGCTCCGACAGGCAGAGCACGCCGTCCATGTCGAAAATGACGCCGGCGAAAGGTGGGTGTGGCTCATTCATCGTCGTGGCTCCTGATGCAGTAAGTTTCTTTGTTCGCTCCGATGCTGTCCATCATTTTCCACAGAAAGCGCAGGCTCCCTGTAATCATATTCCCCATGGTTTTGCCTTCTCATATTGGCCCGATTGAGTCGGACTGACCCGGATCGAGTCGGATTGAGTCGGATATTTTTTTGAGGTCGGATTCACTCTGACCCACTTTGGCTGGTTTCGTGGTGTTGGGTTTCTCAACGGCATCCGCCAGTGGCGCAAAGCCTTGCGTTTTCAAATGCTCTGTTTGGGTTCGTTTTGTTTTTCTCCCTGCGGGCGGTTTTCACAATATCTTGCCACCACGCATCTTGCATTTGTCTATTTGGGTTCGTTTCGTAAAAAAATGGTTCATCAACAAGACCTCTCCAACTCAAAATGTTCATTTTCCGAGGAAAAACAATGTTTTCCGGTTTTGACCTTGATTATCATTTGGGTTCGTTTTGTACATTTGTCGTCGCGTCGACGTCCTTGCCGACCCAACTTCATTTCCCGGATTGAAGCGACCGGCGACGATGCGTAGCCGCCGACGTAAGGAGGCGGAGAGATTGAACAGCCATTATGCCGCTGACGGGATGTTTTGATCTTCAGCCGGTCCGGGCGCAAACAAAAGCCGCCTGAAGAAGGCGAAACTCCGAACGCCAGCAGACGCCAGTCCTTTCAATACTCCATCCCTCCATCAACCCATTACTCCATTTTCAAAGAACTGGCGCAGCAATGACACAGGGGGATTTTTTGGCAAGAAAAATCACTGCGCTAGCGCAGTGAAAAACCAGCCAAAAACGCGTGTTTTTCGGGAGTCAAAACATGCGTTTTTCAATGGACTGCGCTAGCGCAGCGATAGCGCAGTAAACGAAAAGGTCTATTCCGGGGAAAAACGGCGGTTGGCAGGCGGTTGTGGTCAGCGGTCACGCCCGTTTCAGAGGGATCACACTTTTCCACTTGTGCGAAGGCGGAAGTGGTCGGAGAATGTTTGGTTTTTCGAGGATGAAACACGACCTGCCCGTAACCATCGTGACAACCGGCGCGACGCCGGAGGCGGCGGCGCGCCCCGGCGACGACGACCGCGAAAGCGCGACGCGGCGGGCGCTGCGACTGGTGACAACCGCGTGGGCGTTTGGCGCGGCGTGGATGTTCACCGTGCAGGGCGCAGCAATGACGCGCTACGCGAAAATGCTGGGCCTGCCGCAGTTCTGGTTCGGCGTGTTTGCGGCGCTGCCGTTCATCGGCGCACTGGCGCAGTTGCCGGCGAGCTTTTTCATCGAGCGGTTCGGCCACCGCAAGACCCTCTTTGTCGCGGCGGGCGTGTGCCACCGGACGCTGTGGATCGGGGTGGCGCTGATTCCGTGGGTGTTGCCGGGCGCGTGGTGGTGGCCGGCGCTAATGGTGCTGAGCACAACTTCTTATTTCGCCGGGCATCTTTCCGGCCCGGCGTGGGTGTCGTGGATGGCGGACCTGGTGCCGGCAAGAATCCGCGGCCGGTATTTTGCGCAGCGGAACCAGGTCGGCCAGGTCTCCGCCGTGTGCGCGACGCTGGCCGCGGGCTACGCGCTGGACCTCGCGCAGGCCGCGAGCCTGGAGATGCTGATGCGAACCGGCTCGGTGGTGCTGGCGCTGGCGGGAATCGCTGGCACGGTGGATTACCTGATGTTCACCGCGGTGCCGGATGCCACGGCGACGCGGGCAAACGCCAACGTGAACCTCTGGCGGCTGGTGCGCGAGCCGCTGCGCGACCGGAATTTTCGCCGGCTGCTCGGCTTCAACGCCGCGCTGACGTTCAGCATCGCCTACGTCTCGCAGTTCGTGTGGCTCTATCTGTTCGATGTCATGCATCTCTCGAACACGAAGGCGAACCTGATGTGGATGGTGATGCAACTCGGCGTCTGGGCGGTGTCGTATCCGCTCTGGGGCCGGATCATTGACAAGGCGGGACGCAAGCCGGTGCTGCTGGTGGCGGGATTGATCTTCGCGTTCAGCGGCGCGGCGTGGATTTTCGTCACGCGCGAACACTGGGTGGCCGGCTACATCGCGGTGATCGTGGCGACGGCGGCGTGGCCCGGTCTCGATCTCGCCAACTTCAGCCTGCTGCTGGCGATGAGCAGCTCGCGCGGCGGCCGGCGGCAAAGCAGCGCCTGCGTGGCGATCAACAACTTCGTCGTCGGCATCGCCGGCACGGTCAGCGGATTGGTCGGCGGTATCATTGCGCAGACGTTGCGCGACTGGCATACCACCATCTTCGGCTGGCCGCTGACGTATCACGGTGTGTTGTTCCTGCTGACGTTCGTGATGCGGCTGGTGGCGGTGGCGTGGGCCATGCGGCTCGAAGAACCGCGCGCCCACGGTCCGCGCGTGACGTTGCGGTATCTGAGCGCCGACGTTTACTCCAACATCCAGCAGGTGTTTTTTGCGCCGGCGCGGCTGCTCTGGCACGTGGGCCGCTGGACGTTGCGCATTTCGCGCGAGCGGTGACGGCCCGGCGGGTTGGCGTTCTGACGAGTCTGCGGCGTGGGCTGTGATTGACGGCGTCGGGCGCGGACGGGCAAGATCAGGGGACATGAGGTTCTGCATTGCCATAATCCTCCATCGCCATGACCTTCCTTGAAATAGAATTTGGATCGGACGATTTCCGCAAAGAGTGCGAGCTTCGTGACAAGGTATTGCGCGCGCCCATCGGCTTGTGCCTCCAGGATGAAGATCTCAGCCAGGAGAGGCGGCAAATGCATTTCGGCCTGTTTGATGAGGGCGCACTCGTTGCTTGTGTCATCGCCGTCGCTCTTTCCCCCACGGAAGCGAAGATTCGTCAGATGGCGGTTGACGGCGGGCATCAGGGGCAAGGTTGCGGACGGAGAATCATCCTATGCCTTGAGAACCATCTGGCGGGACAAGGGTTCGTTCATTTTTCCATGCATGCCCGAATGTCCGCCGCCGGTTTTTACGAGAAGCTCGGCTATTCAAAAACCGGCCGTGAATTCATCGAGGTTGGCATTCCCCATATCAAAATGGAAAAACGCCTGACTATTACACCCGCTGCCGGAGTTTCGCGTGGCGCGTCTTGCCGCTGATGGTTTTGGTAACGACCGGCTATTTCCCGGGCTTCAACCTGTCCGCATCGATTTGATCTTGGTATTGCCTCTTCAACAGCGCATCGGACGCATCAACGGCAACGAGTTTCTTGCCTGCTCTGACCAGAACCAGATACCCGGTTGTCTTGTCCCCCGTGTGGGAGTAGCTCCCATCGGAATAATGCGTTCTCACATCCTGCACTTCCTTTGAATCCACTTTGAATACGGTGGACTGTCCGGCCTTCAAGGGCACCCTCTTGCTCCCCTTGTCGTAAGTCTTGGTGCTCCCATCCTCGATACTCTTCGCCAGAAACTGCCAGTTCACAACAAAGCTGCAGGGTTTGGTGTCCATGTTGCGGAGCATGATCTGGATGTTCTTGGACCGGTGGATGGTTTTCTCGTAGGCGTCATCGGTTGACTGCCGCGTGTCCTGCATCGGACTGCCCATCAATTCGACTTCGAGAAACACCGCCTGTGCTTGAACCGAGAAGGCTGTGGTGAGGAACAGCAGCACGGAAACCAGCGTTTTCATGGGTTACAGATTTAACACCATCCCAGGAAGCAAGTTGCCTGGTTCGCAGCCGGCTTTTTTCATGGAGAATCCGGCAAGCCCGCTTAAGCCCGCCGCCGGAGTTCCGCGTGGCGCGTCTTGCCGCTGATGGTTTTTGGCAACGACGCGACGAACTCCACCTCGCGGGGATATTTGTAGGGCGCCGTCACCCGCTTGCAGTGATCCTGCAACTCGGCCCGAAGGGTGTCGCTGGCGACAAATGTCTGGCGCAGGACCACGAACGCTTTGACGATCTGTCCGCGCACGCCGTCCGGGACACCGACGACGCCGGCCTCCAACACCGCCGGATGCTCGATCAGCGCGCTCTCGACTTCGAACGGGCCGATGCGATAGCCGGAACTCTTGATCACATCGTCGGCCCGGCCCACGAACCGGTAATAACCCTCCGCGTCGCGGACGACGCGGTCGTGGGTGAGATACCAGTCGCCGCGAAAACGCCCGGCGTTCTCCTTGGGATTGCGCCAGTATTCGCTGAACAAGCCGACCGGCCTGCGCGGAACGACGCGCACCGCCAGCTCGCCTTCTTCGCCGTCCGGGACTTCGCACAGCCGCTCGTCCAGCACCGCCAGTTCGAAACCTGGCGTGGCGCGGCCCATCCAGCCCGGGCGCACCGCGTGGCCGAGCGACCGGAAGTTGCCGACCAGCACGACCGACTCGGTCTGGCCATAGCCTTCGTAGATGGTCAGGCCGGTCGCGGCTTTCCAGACGTTCACCACTTCGGCGTTCAACGGCTCGCCGGCGCTGACACAATGCCGCAGATGCGGAAATTGCCACTTTGACAAATCCTCGCGCATGATCATCCGCAACGCCGTCGGCGGCGCGCACCACGTCGTGATCGGATACTGCGCGAGCGTTTGCAGCGCGCAGACCGGCCCGAATTTTCCGGCCGTGCCCACTGTAAAAATGCAGGCGCCCATCTGCCACGGTCCGAAAAAGCTCGACCACGCCGCCTTGGCCCAGCCGGTGTCCGAGATGGTCCACAACACGTCGCCCGGCTTCAGGTCGAGCCACAACTCGCCGGTGACGCGATGGCCGAGACCGTAGCTGGCGTGCGTGTGCACCACCATCTTTGGATGGCCGGTCGTGCCGCTGGTGAAATAAATGATGCCCGGTTCGTCGCTTCGCGTCGGCGGCGGGTCGAAAGCGGGATCGGCCTCGCGCAACCCGGCGTCGAAATCTTTCCAACCGTCCGGCACAGGCGCGGCATTCGCCGCGTTTACCAGAATCCGGACTCCATGAAAATCCTCCGTCTTCGCCGCGCCGTCGCCATCGGTGATAATCGCGCTGGCCTCGGCGGATTCCGCGCGGAATCGGATGTCCTTGGCGGTCAACAGCGTCGTGCCGGGGATCGGCACCGCGCCGAGCCGGATCAGGCCCAGCATCGCCATCCACCATTGCGGCACGCGCGGAAGGATGACGAGAACCCGGTCGCCACGGCGGATGCCCAGCCGCGCGAAAAACGACGCGGCGCGGCGGGAATTCCCGGCCAGTTGGCGGAAGGAAAACTTCTGCTCGTTGCCGCCGGGATGGTCCACGACCCACAGCGCGGACGCCTCCGGGCACTCTGACGCCCAGCGGTCCATCACATCGCGGACAAAGTTGAAATATTCCGGCAATTCGGCCATCCGCCAAGTTTACCGATGCCGGCGCGAAACTGAATCCGAAAATGATACCGCGCGTCCGTCGAAAAACGGCAACCCTCTGCTTGTTCATCGTTTGCGCATTGCCGGAAACGGTCGTGGTTGGCATAATCCGCCGCAAGAGGTTTGGCGCAGCTTGTGCTGATAAATGAGCAGACCACTCCATTCCAAGGCCAAAGAACTATTCAAAGCGGGTCTGTATTCCGGCTTGAGCAGCTTCGAGGAGTTGGAAAAGCGCATCGCCGCCTTTGATGACGATAAGCGAAAGGGCGACAGTTTCGAGGTCTTCGCCGAGGCGTATCTGGCAACGCAGCGCAAGCACGACGCCGCAAAAGTCTGGCCTCAAGCCGCAGTGCCTTTGGAGGTTCTTCAAAAACTTGGCTTGTCGGAACAAGACTACGGTGTGGACGGCGTTTTCCAGACGCTACTTGGCAACTACAACGCTTATCAGGTCAAATTCCGCAGTGCTCGTCAGTCGCTCACATGGCGCGAGCTGTCCACCTTCATGGGGTTAGCAGACAGTCCGCAGATACACAGCCGCGTACTCGTCACTAACTGCGATGAACTGCCATCCGTTCTGAACGAGCGGCGAGGTTTTTTCTGCATTCGCGGCTCTGATCTCGACAGGCTTGAAGTCGAAGATTTTCGCGCAATCGAGGCGTGGCTGGCGGAGTCGGCTTTTGAAGCGCCAAAGAAAGACCCGCTGCCTCATCAAACAGAGGCGTTGTCCGCCTTGCTTCCTGCCCTCCAAGACCATGACCGCGTCTCTGCAATCATGGCTTGCGGGACCGGGAAGACTCTCGTTGCCCTCTGGACGGCGGAGCGGTTGCAAGCATCGAAAATCCTTGTCCTGCTCCCGTCCTTGGCCCTTGTCCGCCAGACCCTCCATGAATGGCTGCGCGAAACGAGGTTGCCCAAGCTCGCTTACCTCTGCGTATGTTCCGACCCCACGGTTAAGGAAAACATTGACGCGCTGACAACCCAACAATCGGACTTGGATTTCGAGGTCTCAACGGATTCGGACGTTGTCCGCCAGTTTCTTGACGTTCCGTTCGACGGAACAAAGGTCGTCTTCTCGACCTACCAATCTGCCTCAGTGGTCGGCCATGCGATGAAGCCGGGCGAGATGTTCGACTTTGGGGTATTCGACGAGGCCCACAAGACGGCAGGGCGTGAAGGACGAAACTATGCGTTCGCCTTGGACGATGCAAATCTTCCGATCCGCAAACGTCTTTTTCTCACCGCAACCCCGCGCCACTACAACCCGCAGCAGCGAGACCAGGATGGCGAAGCACAACTCGTCTTCTCGATGGACAACCCGGCTGTTTACGGTCCGCAGGCCTATACCCTTACGTTCGGCGAGGCAGCGCGCCGCGACATCATCTGCGGCTACAAGGTCATCATATCCGTCATCACCTCCGAGATGGTCACGAACGAACTTCTCAGCCACGGCGAGGTGCTCGTCAACGGAGATGCCATCCGCGCCAGACAGGTGGCCAACCAGATTGCTCTCCGCGATGCCGTCCAAAAATACGGGGTTGGAAAAATCTTCACTTTCCATAAGACGGTAAAATCTGCCGCCTCCTTTGTCGCCGACGGAAGCGAGGGAATTCGGACACATTTGCCTGACTTTAGGAGCTATCACGTCAACGGCGAAATGCCGACGGCCAAACGCGAGCGGGTCATGCACGAATTTCGTGGAGCGACTCGCGCCGTGATGTCCAATGCGCGCTGTCTGACCGAGGGCGTGGATGTCCCGGCGGTGGACATGGTCGCATTTCTTTCACCGAGGCGGAGCCGCGTGGACATCGTGCAGGCAACCGGCCGAGCCATGCGGCGTTCGCCGGGGAAGGTGATCGGATACGTGCTTGTGCCCCTCTATGTGGAGTTGGCCGCCGGCGAGAGCATCGAGGATGCGGTCAGCCGGGCGGACTTCGACGAGGTCTGGGACGTGCTCCAATCGCTTCAAGAACAGGATGAAGTCTTGGCGGAGATGATTCGCCACATGGGAGAACAGAAAGGGCAGCGGAAAGGATTTGACGACAGCGGTTTCGCTGACCGCATAGACTTTGGCGGACTGCGGCTGTCCTTGGAGAATCTTCGGAGCGCGGTTGCGACCCGATGCTTGGACAATCTGTGCTCCTCTTGGGATATTTGGTTTGGTAAACTCAAAGCTTTCAAAGAACGAGAGGGCCACTGCAATCCCAGCACTTATGGGGGAGACCTACCACTCGCAAGATGGGTTGTCTCGCAGCGCGTTCATCGAAGCAAAGGCCTTCTGAGTGAAAAACGGGTTCAACAATTGGAGGACCTTGAATTTATCTGGAATTACCAGCAAGTGAAGACCGACGAGACTTGGATGAAGTGGTACTGGGAGCTGGAGAAATACACGCGCGAGCATGGCAATCCTCACGTGCCGAGAACACACTCAAATAAAAAGCTGGCGAGTTGGGTGTGGAAACAAAGGCAGCGAAAGAATGGAACTCTCAAGGGAAGAGGCCAAGCCATTGGTCCTCTGACTACGAAGCAGGAAATCCTCCTCAACAAGCTTGGTTTCCGCTGGGATGCCATCGAGGGGCGGTGGATGGAGAACTTCGAGAAACTTAAAAAGTTCAAGGCTGAATATGGTCACTGCGAGATAGGATTCAAAGAGGGGGACGATGACGACCTACTCAATTGGGTTAAACTGCTGCGCTGGCATCAATCGCGGGGCAAACTGGAACCAAGACGAAAAGCAATGTTGGACGGGATTGGCTTCAATTGGAAAAGCGAAGCAAATGCGATGAGGTGGCGTGAGATGTATGAACAGCTCAAGAAGTATTACGCGGAACACGGTGACATTGATGTGCCTGCAAAATGGAAAGAAAATCCAAAACTTGCTAATTGGATTAGCGCTCAGCGGCAGCGTCAAAAAAGTGGCGCGATGTTGAAAGACGAGATTCAGTTGCTCTCTGAACTAGGATTCACTTGGAAAAGTCGCGATGTTGGCACTTGGGAAGAGCGTTTCGCAGAAGTTGCCGCTTTCAAGTCCAAGCATGGTCATTGTGATATTTCGACTGTCTATCGAGAGAACCCGAAGCTCGGTCGCTTTCTGAATACGATGCGAACTCAGCGGAACAGCGGAAGTCTCTCTGCCGACCGCATAGCAAGGTTGGATGCAATCGGCTTTGCTTGGGTATCGCCGCGTGAAATTGACGAACACGGCATGAGTTCTACGTGGAAATCGCGGTTTGATGAACTTCTTCGCTATAAGGAAATTCATGGAGATTGCAATGTCCCGAGCGTATGGAAAGAGAATCGCGAACTAGGCAACTGGGTGGGTAGGCAACGCCAATCCAAGAAGCAAGGGATGCTGCACCCCGATCAAGTCAAGATGCTGGAAGGGATTGGATTCATTTGGCGGGCGGCGGGGCCTAGACAACCGGTGCAACCATGGAAAGCGCGTTATGCCGAACTGGTGAAGTTCAAAGCCACTCATGGAAATTGTGACGTGCCGATTAAACATCCGAAGAACCCCACGTTAGGTGCTTGGGTAGGCACTCAACGGTACTGGAAGAAACACGGCAGACTCAACCCAGAACAAGAACGTTTGCTCAACGAGGTTGGTTTCATTTGGGACAAGAGCGGACTCCCCCGCCTCTAGTTGGCGTTGTTGGATTTTGAACTGCCTAGAACAACCACCGGGTTGCGCCCGGCGCTCCGCCGGCTTGTGCGGCATCGGCGACTCCGCTACAGTCGGGGCGATGGCTGCGGACGCGTCACAGGAATCAATCACCGGCACACTGGAGCGGATTCTCTACGTCAACGAGGAGAACCACTACACGGTGGCGTCGTTGCAGCCGGAAAACCGCCGCGAGCCGGTCACCGTCGTCGGCAACCTCGCCGCCGTCCAGTGCGGCGAAATCCTCAAGCTCACCGGCCGCTGGACGACGCACAAGCAGTTCGGCCGCCAGTTCCAGGTCGAGGCGTTCGAGAGCGTGCTGCCGGCCACCGCCACCGGCATCAAAAAATATCTCGGCAGCGGCCTCATCAAGGGCATCGGGCCGAAGTTCGCCGACCGCATCGTCAACCATTTTGGCGACCGGACGCTGGAGGTCATTGACCAGTTTTCCGGGAAATTGCGCGAGGTGGACGGCATCGGGCCGGAGCGCGCGCGGCGCATCCGGTCCGCGTGGGTCGAGCAGAAGGCCATCCGCGACATCATGATCTTCCTGCAAAGCTACGGCATCAGCAGCTCGCAGGCGGCGAAGATCTACAAGCAATACGGCAACGACGCAATGCAGGTCGTCAAAGCCAATCCCTACCAGCTCGCGCGCGACATCCACGGCATCGGCTTCAAGACCGCCGACGCCATCGCCGCCCACATGGGCGTGCCGGCGGACTCGCCGCGCCGCATCCGTGCCGGCATCCTGCACGTGCTCGAAGAGCTGACCGACGAAGGCCACACCTGCTGCCCGCACGAGGAGCTTTGCCAGCAGACCGCCGCGCTGCTGACCGTGGGCGATGACAAGGTGAAGGTGGAAATCCTCGCGCTCGCCGCCGGCCACGACATCGGCATTGAGGACGACCTGGTCTTCCTGAGCCGCATGTTGCGCGCCGAAACCGATCTGGCCGCGCGGCTGAAGGCGCTGACGCAAGCGCCGCTCGGCCTGCCGGAGATCAAACTCGACCTCGCGTTGAAATGGTTCGAGGAGAAAAATGACATTGCGCTCGCGGCGGCGCAGCGCGAGGCGATCAAGGCCGCGCTCACCTCCAAGCTCACCGTCATCACCGGCGGTCCCGGCGTCGGCAAGACCACCATCACCCGCGCCATCGTCAAAATCCTCGGCGCGAAGGACTGCCGCGTTCTGCTCGCCTCGCCGACCGGCCGCGCCGCCAAGCGCCTCAGCGAGAGCACCGGCGCGACGGCGCAGACCATCCACCGCCTGCTCAAATACGATGCCGCCACGCACGGCTTCGTCCACAACGAACGCAAGGCGCTCAATGGCGATCTGCTCATCGTGGACGAAGCCTCGATGCTCGATCTGCCTCTGGCCTGCCAGCTCATGAAGGCCGTGCCCGCGTCGGCGTCGCTGGTGCTCGTTGGCGACGTGGACCAGTTGCCGTCGGTCGGCCCCGGCAACGTCCTGCGCGACATCATCGAGAGCGGCGTCGGCCGCACCGTGCGGCTCACAGAGATTTACCGTCAGGACAAAGCCAGCCACATCGTTGTCAACGCCCACCTCGTCAACTCCGGCCAGATGCCGGAAGCAACCCGCGACTCCGTTGCGGCCGGCCCGCCACAGAGTGGCGGACTGCAGGATTTCTACTTCATCGAGCAGGACGACCCGGAGAAAGTTCTCCAGACGATCATCGCGCTGGTGAGCGATCGCATCCCGAAGCGGTTCGGTTTCGACCCGATTGACGACATTCAGGTGCTCGCGCCGATGCACCGCGGCGTCTGCGGCGTCGAGAACATCAACCGCCAGCTTCAGGGAGCGGTCAACCCGGTCGGCGCGAAGTTTTCGTTGAAGCTGAACGAGCAGCAGGTCGAGCGTTACGGCCGCGTCTATCGCGTCCGCGACAAGGTGATGCAGATCCGGAACAACTACGACAAGGACGTCTTCAACGGCGACCTCGGCCGCATCGCGGCGATTGACCCCGTCGAGCAGACGTTGACGGTCACGATGGACGACCGCGCCGTGATCTACGATTTCACCGATCTCGATGAACTGTTGCCCGCCTACTGCATCAGCATCCACAAAAGCCAGGGCAGCGAATATCCCGCCGTCATCGTCCCCGTGCTGACCCAGCACTACGTCATGCTTCAGCGCAACCTCCTCTACACCGCCATCACCCGCGCGCGGAAGCTCGTCGTGCTGATCGGCTCCAGGAAGGCCCTCTCCATCGCCGTCCGCAACAACAACACCGCCGCCCGCTACACGCGCCTCCGCCACCGGTTGCAGGCGGTTTGAACCACGCTTGGAAGGCGCGCGAGCGAGGGTTGATCGTTTTCGCTTTTCCCACCTTGGCGTCCGCCAGCGTCATTTTTTCCGGTTGAACACCATCACGCGCGCTCCGAAGGCAGAAAGTGAGACCGGAACATTGTGAGGATCGGGTGCTTCGACAGAGCCGGCGCCGAACGAATCGGTGAGCGTGCCGGGCGAATCGAGCGGCAGGTCGGCGATGCAGGCGGCCGGCTTGTCGCTGAGGTTTACCGCGACGAGGATGCACTCGCCGTTGTGGACGCGGACATAAACGCACGCGTCGTCGCCGGACTTCCAGGCGTTTTTCACCGAGCCGAACTTGAGCGTGTCGCTGGCGTTTCGCAGGCGGAACATCTTGCGGAAGAATTCCTCCAGCTCCGCGTTGCCCGCGGCCCAGTTCACGGGATAGCCGTAGGTCTGCGTCGCGCCGATCTCCTGTCCGGCCTGGATCATCGGCACGCCCGGCAGCGTCGCGACCAGCACGGCGGCGGGGCGGCTGACCTTGGGGTTGACGGAGGCGTCGCGCGGGCTGTCGTGCGTCTCGGTGAAGTAGAGCCGCTGTCGGCCGTTGCGGACCGGCTCGTTGGCCGCGGTGTCTATCAGCATGCGCGCCGGCTGTTTCCCTTGCAGCACGCCGAAGAACGCGCGCTCGAAGTCGTAGTTGTAGGAGGCGTCGCACATCTCGTCTGAAAGCAGGTCGCGTTGGCCGCCGGGTTTCCAGCGAAGCAAGTCCACGCTCTCGGAGATGAGCACGGCGTCGGGTTTGACCGCGACGATGGCTTCTCGGACGCGGGTCAGCAGCGCGCGGGCGGAATGGTCCTCGCGGATCAGGCGGTGGTTCCAGTTGCTCACGGGCGCGTCCACGCGCCAGCCATCAATGCCGAACTCCTTCACGCACCACGCCGCGCCGTCGGCAAAATAGCGGATGGCCGCCTCGTTGATGTAATCCACGGCGACGCCCCACATGTTCGGGAACTGGTAGAGGATGACGTCGTCGCCGACGATGACGCCCGCGATCTCCGCCGCCTTCACCATGCGGCCCGCCCCGTTGTCGCGCTCGACCAGGTGGTAGTACACGAACCGCTCGCCGCCCTGCGTCTTGTAATCGAGCGTGAGGTTGCGCGTTTTGGCAATCTCCTGGAGTTTCGCGAGCGGCATCTTGTGAAACGGCTGCTGGTCGTAGAGCGCGCAACCTTTCCACGTGTGCGACGGCACGAGGTCAAACAGGACCTTCATGCCGCGCGCGTGCGCCGCGTCCACCAACGCGAGCAGGTCCGACGGCGGCCCGTAGAACGGATCGAGCGACCGGAAATCCTTCACCTTGTAAATATTGCGGTAACGCCGCTCCGGCTGGTCGCCGTAATCATACGGCTGTTCCCAGACCGGCATGAGGTAGATCGTTTTGACGCCGAGGGCGGCGATCTGCGGCAGGCGATCGGTGATGCCGCGAAAGCTGCCACCGTGGTAACAGGGGTGCGTCTCGTAGATCGGGCCGTCCTGGAGCCAGCCGTGCGCCGGCGGCTCGGTCGCCGCTGCGGACCCACACATCGTGCCGGCCAGCGCCGCCAGAAGAAAGAGTCGCATGGTCATCAGCAGATACTACCGGCGCCGCGGCCAAAAAGTTACGGGCAAGCGTGCCGCTCGGCGGCTCGACATATGGGTTGCGGCCGGATACTTTTCGCGCTGTATGAAACACTCGCGTCGCATCCGGTCGTTGTTCCTGCCGTTCATGGTCGCTGCCACCGCCCTTTTCATTGCGCTCCACTTGCCGCTGTGCGCCCAGACGCCGGCAGCCGGGGAAACGAGCGTCAAGCCCGGCATCAACACGGAATATCTCAAGCCCAACCTCGATGTCTCGAAGTGGGTCGCCAAGTTCGAAAAACCCGGCCGCGAGGTTTTCGACCAGCGCGAGAAAATCATAGAGGCGCTGCATCTCGAGCCCGGCCAGCGCGTGGCGGACATCGGCGCGGGCACGGGCCTGTTCACGATGCTCATGGCCAACGCGGTGGGACCGAAGGGCAAGGTTTGTTCGGTGGACATCGTGAAGGACTTTCTCGCACACATCAACGATCGCGCGGCGGAGGCCGGCCTCAAGAACATCCAGACCGTCCTCGGCACCGATCGCTCGGTGGAACTGCCGGAGAATTCGGTGGACCTGGCCTTTTGCAGCGACGTCTATCACCACTTCGAGTATCCGCGCAGCGTGCTGGCCTCGATCCGGCGGGCGCTGCGGCCGAATGGCGCGCTGGTCGTTGTGGATTACCGGCGCGAACCGGGAAAAAGCCCTGAGTGGATTCTTCATCACGTTCGCGCCAGCCAGGAGGAAGTGGCACGCGAGATCGAAGACGCCGGCTTCAAACGTGAGGAAACGCCGGAGTTCCTGAAACAAAACTACCTGATGCGCTTCCGCAAGAAGTGAGCGGCGGAAACTCGAAGGCCACTTTCAGCCGCCGTTCAACGCGAAAACTGGAATTGAGGGGGACGGCGCGCTGCGCCGTCCGCGCGTCCGCTTCAACAAAATTGGATCGCGAACAGGTCGGCGTCTCTCAGCACGAACCGCAGCCGCACCGGCTGGCCCGCCAGCGCGCTCACATCGCCGCCGTTCTTCCACGTCACGACGCGCTCGATGGCGTCGCCAAAGATCGGCGGACAATCATCAAGCGTGTAGTGGTCGAGCGGTTTGCCGGCGGCGCTTTGGATTTCGACGCGAACGTCGCCGGCGGCGGAGGTCGCGAAGTTCATCATGAGCTTGCCGCCCTTGAACGTCAGCGGCCTGGTGACGAGTTCGCCGCCGCTCATCGGCGCATTCACGGAGACGAAGCCGTCGAGGCGTAGCGTGTAACGCCGGAGCGCGCTGCTGTTGCCGGTCCAGTAGCTCTCGACGGCGTACAGCGAGAGCTCGTCCGGCGCGCCTTCGAGCGCAGACTTTGTTTCGACCAGATGCCAGGCGATGTATTGATGGCCGTAATTCCACGTGCCCTCGCGTTCGATGCCGGGGCGCAAAAACCCTTCGTTCCATCGCTTGAACGTCACGCCGTCGCGGCTGGCCATGAGCAGGCCTTCCGTGATCGCCGTGCCGTAACGCAAGCTCGCCTTCGCACGCCACTCGCGGTTCTGCAATTCCGGTAGCGAACGCATTGAGTCCGACCATCCGCGCTCGGTGTAGCGCGTCGGAAAACCGATGAAGATATGTGGCGCGCGAGGGTAGGGTTTGATCTGGTTCGTGTAGAGATGCTCCGGCGGCGAGTCCACATACTTCAGATCCGCGTGCGGTCCCCAGTTCAGAAAATCCTTCGAGGTCGCCGTGCGGATGGCGCGGACGCCGGACGGTTTCCACGTCGTTCCGTTCGCGACGCCGGCGGTGAAGATGCGCCAATAAGCGCGATACTCGCCGCGCATCGGGTCCCAGAACGCGAGGTTTTGCGAATCGAACGCGCCCTCGGTGATCACCGGCTTCCCGCTCATCGGCGTCCAGTGGATGCCGTCGGGCGACTTGAACGCCAGCACGCCGTGCGGTTTCTCGGAGCGGACGATGGCCTTGTAGCGCGCGTCGGCAGGAGCGTCCGGGTTCCCGTCCTTGAACACGGCCGGATGACCGGGATCGGGATTCGCCTCGCCGATCCTGCCCGGCGCCATCGCGATGTTGTTTTTCTTCGAGCCTTTGAACTCGAACAAACCCAGCTCCGGTTTGCGCCAGCGAATGCCGTCGTCGCTCTCGGCGTAGCAGCAGTAGAGCGGGTGCGAGTTGGTCTTGACCGTGCCCGGCGGCTGCACGTCCAGTTGCCACGCCTTGTAATACATCCGGTAGAGCTTGCCGTCCTGAAAAACGCTGTGGTAACCGCTGCCGCTGCCCTCCCACGGCGCGTCGTGCACCAGCGCGATCTCCCGCGGCTCCGGATGATGCAGGCGCAACTCC
The DNA here is from genome assembly GCA_903870275.1 of uncultured bacterium. Classification (GTDB taxonomy): domain Bacteria; phylum Verrucomicrobiota; class Verrucomicrobiia; order CAIQCK01; family CAIQCK01; genus CAIQCK01. Next base: position 80,836 of record CAIQCK010000090.1, read on the forward strand.
GCCTTGCCTGCGAGCCGCTCAATGAGGAAATCATCCACGAACAACTCGCGCCGGGAGCCGATATCCATTGCCGCCGCGCGTTCGGCGGCCTGGGCGCGGGTCACGGATGTCGCCGCCGGCAACGCGATGGCAGCAGCAGCGGTTTGACGGATGAAATCCCGGCGGGAGCAGCAGGCAGGCGTCTTCATGCCCGCTATTTCACCACAAATTGAACGGATTGCACGGACGAAATTGGAGACCGTCAACGCACTCGCACCGCTTCACGCGCCGTGAGGCGTTCGACCGGCAGGTTCACCTGTTGAAGTACTCCAACAACCAGCGGCAATTGATCGCTTTCTCAACCAGATCGAGCGGCAGGTAGAAGTATTGGCACGTGGGTTCAAAGCCGATGCGCGAATCCTCCTGCACGAGCGTGAAAAGTTCGCGGGCGAGGGCAATCTCGGCTTCGAGGCAGCGTTTGATTTCGTCATGAAGACGAGCGCGTTCTTCGGGCGTGAGATTGCCGGGTTTCGCGGCCAATGCGTCACGAGCGATGACCCATCGCGTTTGGTTGGCGACGGATTGAAAATTGACAGCGGCTGCGCGGGCGAGCCTCAGGTCAGCCTGAGCTTCGCCGCGGCGATCCTGCGGCGCTTTGTCCACGGCCAGCTTCAGCTCGGCAAGACCGGACCGCCATCCCGCGGCCACTTTTTCGAACTGCGCCGCGAACACTTCGGGCGGATAGGGGCCGCGCCATCGGTTCAGATCGTCGTAGGGAAGACCCCACATCGTGGCCTTGTAGCCGGTCTTCACGGAATACAGCGCATTGGCCGGGCCCATCTGGACGGGGGATGTGTAGACCACGCTGATGTAAAACGGATACTGCCGGAAGGCGTCGCTCATGAGAGTCCATGCCTTGCGTGCATGAGGACCACCCTCGGAGCCGAAGCGATCGCACGCCAACGCATCAAGCACGGCGGCGGTCTCCGGCGCGGTTGTGCGGCTCATCCGCCGGGCCAGCTCAAAGTTGGGCGATGGATACCCGCCCTGCGTCCAGCCGATGAGCATGGCATCGAGTCTGACGGGCGCGAGATTGCGACAATGCTCCGCCACAAGATCCATGACGGGCAGATAGGGCAGGCTGGCGATCTCGCAGGTGTTGTTGAACTGGATCTCCGTGCCGGTCTTCAGCCCGGCCTGGTGCGCGGCGCTCCATTCTTTCTGCGCACGCGGACCCGGCCCCACGGCGGAGATCGAGTATTCGCCCACGGTGGTCTTGATGCCGCCACGTTCGATCGGCAGGCCCCATTCGCTCACCGACATGAGGCAGACGGATTTCGGCAGCCGCGCGATGATGTCCGGCGCTTCGCCGTGTCCCCGCCAACCCCAGTCGGACACGAGCACGCTGGCTTTGGGATTGCCGCGATGGACGCCTTCTTCGATCACGGCAACGACCTCGGCGATGATGTCCGCGTCGCTGCGGCCCTTGCACTGCGCGCAGGCCCGCCAGCCGCCGTGGGATGCGCAATTCGTCAGATTCTCGGACGCGGTGATGGTGTAAACTCCGCCCAAGCCGGGCACTTCACGGAACACATGCGCCAGGGCATCGCCCATCCATCGGCGCACATCGGGATGCGAGGTGCACATCGCCGTGAACTCCTTCTCGCGAACGCCGGCCATGTCGCTGCGTTTGTCGAAAAAAGACGCCGGCATCGCGCGCGGCTCATTGATGTAGAGATAGATACGGATGCCGTATTTCCCGGCCCGCTCAACCAGCGTGCGAAGAGCCGCCAGCCGCCGCTCGTGATTCACGCCAAACTCGGGAAACGTCGTGCCGCCCGGCGCCAGATCGCGCAGAACGGCGTGCAGCCAGACACCGTTGATTCCCACGGCGGAGAGCCGCTTCAACAGACCATCAGGATAGGGATTCAGTTTCGGATTGAGCAACGGATCGCCAAACACCGAGACGTAGGAGTAAACGATCCGCAGGGATTGGGATGGATCGTTTTCGGACACCGGCAGCGCAGCGCGATACGGCCTGCCGAGCTTCCGCACGAAATCGAAACGCGGTTCTCCCTGACGACGAATCGCCCCGCCAAAGTCCGTCTCGACCACGTGGCGAATCTCCGCCTCGCGTCGCCGTGCCGCCTCGTCGGGCGGATGGTAGCGGAGCGGCTCGCACTTCGGTTTCAACTGGCCCAGCTTGACCCAGAGGAAGTCATCCTCGCGCAGCGTGACGGCCAGCCGCTCCGGCGTCATCTCCAGCAGTTCCAGCAACTGCTCATAAGGCAGCAGGTGCCAGTTCCGCCGGATCAGGGTGACGTAGCCGCGCTCGCGCATCTCCGGCGGCACGACAGCCTCGCGCGGCAATCCCATCGCCGACGCCAACGCAACGATCTCTCGCGTTGGCGCGCCCAGTATCTTCGCCAGCTTTGCCGGCTCGACCGCGTTCCAGTTTCGCCAGACAAACTCATGCACGCGATCCGGAAAATGACGGCTCACAATCGCCGTCGGCGCGTCGCCTTGCGGCAGCAGCGCCACCCCGGCAGCACCATCGTCTGCCCGGCAGCAAGCCACCATGCACGCCATCATGGACAACGAACCGTGGAGACCCGCCACGCAGGCGACGCCCAAGGCCTTCAGCCGTTGTCCTTTTATGATCTGGCTTCGAGTCATCCCGGATACCTCTCACGAGTCTCTCTAACGCTGATTCCAGCTCTTGTTCGGCGTTTTCCACTTGATGCGCGCGGCGAAGACGGCGTTGTCAGCGCCGTATTTCATGCAAACGGTGTAGTCGTAGGGATTCGGCGGTGTAGTCTGCATCCACTCGGCGACGGTCACCCATGTTTCGTTCTCGCTGACCTCCGTGACGCCGAAGTTGCCCAGCCGCGCGCCGCGCTGCGGCACCAGCACCCGTTCCGTGGCGCGGATAACGCACAGCTTCTCCGGGTCCACCTGCCCGATGAACAGCGGTGCGCGATGGCGCATGATGTGGTCGTTGTTCGCGCCGCGCCGCGTATAGACAAGGAACAGCGCGTCATCGTGCGTCACCCAATGCTGCTGCGTGTTGTAGTTTCCGAGGTCGCTGCCGTCCTCCCACGTCCACTTCCTAGGCTCAGTGAAATGCAACCCGTCGTCGCTCGTGGCGACGTAGCCCGCTTTGTCATGGCGCAGCGTGAGGTAGTAACGCCCGCGGAAACGCGTGAGCGACGGCTCGCCCAGGCCGCGGTCGGTGTCCACGGTCAGCACGTTGCCGTGTTCGATCATCGTCAGCTTCGCGCCATCGAACGCGCACCGCAGCACCGTCACCTTCTCGAACTTCTCCCCTTCGCCCATGAAATAGATCGGCAGCAAAATATCGCCGTTGGGCCGGTCAAGGCGCTGCACGCAGCCGGCGCCGGCGTTGTAGAACATCTTCGCATCCGACATGGCGAGCGTGTCCCACGCCGACCACACGCGTTTTTGCGGGTCATAAACCGAGTAGCATGTCTCGCGCTTTCGATGCGGCATCACGCGGTTGTTTTGGTAACGCACCGTATGGCCAATGCCGAGCAGCTTGCCGGACTTGGCGTGCCACTTGGGCCAGAAATCGCACGCGCCAACAATAATCCCATCCGGCTCTTCGCGCCGGCCCAGTGTTGCCGCGTGCTCCAACGGTCCAGACCATGTTTTGCCAAGGTCGTCCGTGCGCATTTCGTTGAGGGGAAAAAACACGTCGCTGCCCGTGAGGAGCAACTTCTGCATCGTCAACACGACGCCCGGTGGGTTGCCGGGAATCGCCCCCGCGCGCGGATGCACCCAGCAGGTTTTCTTGTCGAAGCCGGAACAGATCGTGTCGAGTTGGATGTCAAACCCCGGCGCATCGGCGGCCAGGGAGACGCTGCAGGAAATGCCAAGGGCGCAGAGAACGGAGAACCAGCCGGCAGGCGTCTTCATGCCCGCTATTTCACCACGAATCCGGCGGATTGCACGGACGAAATCAATGGCCGTCGGCGCGCCCGCGGAACATCACGGCGTCGTGAGACGCTCGACCAGCAAATCCTCGTAGGCGCCCAGGTCCTTCCAACTCACCGCGACGCAGACCGGTTTCGCGCCCGGCTCGATCCGCGTGAAACCGTCGTCGGTCACGCGCAGGCCGATGGTTTCCATTGTGCAGAGCTGTTGCGCGAACGCCAGGTAAACCGCCACGGTGTCGAACAGCGTGCTGCTGTGCGACTCGGCCGCGCTCGGCTGGCCCGGCTTCTTGTGCACATCGGCCCAAAGGCGGTAGTTCTCGATGACGGCGGTGGCCACCGGCGCTTTCGAGTCGCGGACCTTGCGATACTTCTCGCCGGTCAGGTGCACCAGCCCGCAGGTGTCCAGCGGCGTGATCGTCATTTCCCATGGCACGGTGAAAGCCTTCTGGCAGGCCTTCGGGTTGGCCTTGACGTTCCACTCCGCGGAGATCTTCGAGTTGCCGCCGTAGCCGACGCGCACGCTGCCGTGCATGCCCACGAAACGGGCGCGCTCGGCAATGCGCGGCTCGCGCCGGAGCGCCTCGGCGATGTTCGGCAGCGGCCCGATGCAGATGAGCGTCATCAGCCGGTCCGACTTCATGATCGTGTCAATCAACGCCTGCACACCGTCGGCGTGGACCTTGCCCGGATACGATTTGAGGCTGTAATCCTTGATCCACGCGGCCTGCCCGCCCTCGCCTTTGACGCCGTTGTCGAATCCCACGCCCACCGCGACGTCGGTACGGCCGGCGCGCTCCAGAAATTTCGCCAGCAACCGCGCGCGATACTCCGGCTTGCCGTAATCGCCCACCACGAGCTTCAAGTCGAGTTCGGGCGATTTCAGGAGCAGTCCCAACGCCCATGTGTCATCAATGTCATCGCCGATGTCCGTGTCGAGAATGACAGGAATCTTTGCAGCCGGCGCGTCGGCGGCGCGGCTGGACTGTGCAATGCCCCACAGACCCGTCAACGCTGCAATGACCAAGGCCGCAAGGGAAAAGGGATGTCGGAAGAATCGGTTGTTCATGGCAGCATGATAATGTCCGCCGCGAATGAAAAATGAAAGCGCGGATTGACGCTGTTTGCGGTTCTTCAAGGGCGCACAGACCGGCATACACCCTATGGCGTCACGATTTTCTCCGTCAGGTCCGGGGCGAGCGCCATGAAGTGCCGGCGGTTGAGGGTGTGGACTTTCTCCGCTTTGGCTTTGCGGGCGCACGCCAGCAGCAACAAGTCGTAGATCGCCCCGCCGCGCGCGCCGACAGGACCCGCGGCATCGAGAAGCCTGGCATATTCCGCAGCGGACAGGCTTACCAATGACAGACGGTTGGCGACGTTGTGTTGGACCAAGCGAGCGGCGTCAGCGGGAGAGAGTTGGACCGACAAACGACCGCCGGTGAGCGTGGCGTAGCATTCGGCGAGGGAATGAACGGAGGCGACGCCGTCTTCGGCGCGCTCGAGCGCATGCGCGCAGGCTTCGTGGTGTTTCTCGTCCTCCACCATCGCGGCCACCAACACCGTCGTGTCGAAGAACTCGATCATAGCCGGTCAGCGCGGGTGTCTTGCACGGCCTTGACGGCATCCGCGGCGACGCCTTGCTTGGGCAGCACCAGCAGCTTGCCCTTGCGGCGCAGCCTTGTCGGCGTTTCAGCGAGTGTCAGTTCCAGCCGGTTGCCCAGCACTTCTGCCTCAAAAAGGGCCGAACGCGGCGCGTTGAGCGACTGGCGGATTCCTTTCGGCAGAACCACTCGCCCAAACCGGTCCATAGAAACCATTGTCTTCACGATCCCACTATGAGGCATGCCATGAAAAATGGCAAGCTACATGGCAAGATGTGCTGCCATAAACAAGGGCGCGTACGATAAGCGGCAGCCGCGCTTTGTGGCCAGGTTTACTTATTGGTCTTCGCGGGTTGTTTGGAGGCCGCCCGCAAATCCATCGGAGTATTTGGATCGTGTGGCACGGGCTTGCCGACTTGCTCGACGGGATGAGTGAAGAGGTAGCGCCAGACATCTTCGTGAATGAACTTGCCGGAGGCGTCCTTCACCGCGGCGCCGCCGGGGACGACGGAACTGTGCGCGCGCTTGTCATCGTTCTTCACGTCGGCGTCGGTAATGAGACGGCGGGTGTTGCCGTAGGGCGGCGCGGCCTTGTCCACGTTCACGATCGGGCCGAACTGATGCAGGCCGAGCAATTCCCACGAGCGGTCGTAGTGATGGCCCGTCCAGCCGCCGTCGAGGACGTGGCTGAAAGCGAAGTAACGGTTCGTCGGCGTGGCGGAGGGCAGCGCCTGCCACGTCTCAAGCTGGTCGCGCGGCCCGCAGAACATCACCACGCGGTCCACGCGCTGATATTTCGCAAACCGCGCCGCCGTGGTCGAGCCGTGCGAGCTGCCGGAGATTATCACGTGATCCCAGCGCAATGCCCGCCGGTCGGGGGTGAGAAAATACTCCCAGCGGCCCGGCGGATTTTCCTTGGCGAGCCATTTCACGAACTGCAACGCGCGCTCCATCATGCCGTCGGGCTTGGGGATCTCCACGACGGGGCTGAAATCCTCGCCCGTGGCGGCTTCGAGCCGGATTTTGCCGAGGAACAGGCCGTCATCGCCGGGCGACTGGTTGCCGAACTTGCCGAACCAGCCGTTGGCGTAATGCACGCGGATGGCGTGCAGCCCGTAGCTGTTCACGCGCTCGAACAGCGGCGCGCTGTGGCCCATGAGCCAGATGACTAGCCTGCCCTGTGGCTTGACGCGCGTGTCCACCGACGCGTTCTCGATGTCGGCGGGCTTGCCGCCCTTCTCGAAAACGAAATCAATCTCCGGATGCGGCTGCGCACGCGGGTCAATCTGGCTGGCCCGCGCCGTCAGTTCGTATCGCTGGGGCTTGGGATCGTTGAAGATGAGCGGCGCGTCGGCGGCGAAGGACTGGCCGCGAAGGATCGCGAGCAGCGCGAGAGAAAACGGAAATAAGGTTTTCATGGTTATGGCAAAATCTACTTCTTGAGGCAGTCACCCACGAACTCGAACAACACCTTCGTCGCGGGATCGTCCGGCAGGCCGAGGTTCGCGTTGAGCTTGATGTGGTTGGTCTCCCTGGCGCCGAAGACTTTGACAGGCACGCCAGCGTTTTTCAGCACGTTCCCGAGGCGTTGCGCCTGCGCGGTCGTGTCGGGATGATCGGCGACGTGAAGAATCAGGAACGGCGGGATGCCCTTGCCTTTCGCCACGTGCGTGACGGCGGAGTAGTCGCGGTGCAGCGCCGGGTCGTTGCCGAACTTCAGCCGGTGCCCGTACTTCGGCATCGGCAGGCCATGCACGCGCAACCGCGTCTCGGCGGTCTCAATGATCGCCGGCACGTCGTAGGTGTCGCCGTCCACGGGCACGCAGCCCTTGAGCGCCGAGAAGGGCACGCCCTCGGCCTTGAGGTAGCGGTCGTCGGTGCACATCAGCGCGGCGAGCTGCGCGCCGGCGGAATGGCCCATGACGAAAATGCGCGAAGCGTCGCCTCCGTGCTTCGCGATGTTCGCGTGAACCCAGCCGAGGGACTTGGCGACGTCGTGAAAGATGGTGACCATGTCCACGCTGGGCAGCAGGCGGTAATCGGTGGAGACGAAAACAAAGCCCTTGTCCACGAAGGCCTGCGGCTTGAGTTGGACGCCGGTCTTGTCGCCCGCCTGCCAGCCGCCGCCGTGAATCCAGAAGACCACCGGCAGGTTCTTCGCGCCCTCCGGCGCGTAGATGTCCAGCTTCTGACGCGGGTCCGCCGGGTCGGTGTAGGACACGTTCGCGGCGACGGGCTTGAGCAGCGCGAGCGCCGAATGCAGCGGCGCGTCGGCGGCGGGGAGTACGGTTGGCGAAACCAGCAGCAGGGCAACGAGTGTCAGCAGAGCGATTCGTGTCTTCATAAATTCATTGCGGAACTTGGACATTATCCTGACATCTCTTGTGAAGTGCGACGGGGCCGGATCATACCACAATGCGATGGTCGTTTTTACTTTGGAATTTTGGAAATCACAAACTCGATGGCGGTTTTCGAGTCTTCGTAGCTGGTGCTGTGCCCGGCTTCGGGACGGTGAACCAGTAGGACGTTGGCGTTTTTGATTTTCACCGCGTCCAGCAACCGCCGCACGTTGTCGGGCGGCACCACGCGGTCTTTGCCGCCCGTGGTTGCGGCGACGGGCATCGTGAACCGGTCCGGCCAGAGATCCGCGCTCCGCCGGCGGTATTCGTCCGGCGCCTCCGCTCTCGTGCCGCCGAAGGACGCGGCGATGGCGTCGGGGAAACCGGAAAACTCAACGAGGTTCGCGGTGCCGTTGAGCGCGACGACGCCGTCCACAAGATCGGGATGCAGCGCCGTGAACGTGAGCGCGCCGGTGCCGCCCATGGAGCCGCCGCAGAGGATAATCCGGCTGGCGCGATGACTGCGCTTTAGTTCGGCGATGATCTGCAACACGTCCGCTTCGGCTTTCGGCCCCATCCACGACGTTTTCGCGCGATAGTCGGGCGAGACGAACAGCATGCCGTGCGCGGCGGCCACGTCCCGCGCGGCGCGGCACTCGCCGCGAGGGTCTTTCACGAACTGCCAGCGGTCCGAGCCGTGGCCGTGCAGCGCGATGAGCACGGAGCAGGGTTTGTCTGCGGAAAAGCCGTCTGGAAACACCATGACATACTTTTGTTCCGTGCCGTCGCAAGTTGCCCGAAACGACACGTCTTCCGTGCGCACCCCGGCGAGGAGGTTCGTCGTCCAACACACCACTGCCAGACAGAACACGGCCATCGGTTTCATGCAGCGAAGTTCACGGCCCGGCCGATCCCGGCACGACCTGCGTGAGGTCGTCGGAAAGGATGGTGGGACACCAGTATTTCTCGATGTGCTCGATGACCAGTTCCGTGCCGCGCGCGTGGCTGACGAACGGCGGCTGGCGCGGGTCATACATCGCGTCGGTCAGGTCGCGCGCAAGCACGACGTTGCGGCCGAGCTTGACCATCGCGCGAATGCCGAACGGCCGGCCCAGGATGCACATGTTGGTGTGGACGCCCATGATGACGATGTTGGTGATGCCGTTGGCTTCGCAGAAGTTGAAGATTTCCTGCGCGTTGTCGCTGACGCCGTCGTAGCCGATGATGTCGAGGCCGGGATGCTGGCGCGTGAACTGCTGCACCTCCGCGCCGACGATGGGGTCGTCGCTGGAACACTTGTTCGTGTCCACCGGCAACGACGGTTCGCGCGACGGGTCGAGGTCGCACCATTTCTTCGGGTTCCAATTGGCCGGCATCTTCGTCGCCGGTGCCTGCTGCATCCGTTTGCGGTGCGGCGTGTCGGCATACAGGTAGGTCACGCCGCTCGGCGCGTGGATGACCTGGACGCCGAGGCTGCGCGCCGCAGTGACGGCGGCGTTCATGCGCGGTACGAGCACGCCGAGCCGCTGCGCCGCCGACCGGCAAAAGTGGCCGTCCCACATGTCCACAATGATGATGGCGGTCTTGGAAACCTCCCAGTCCGCCGTTCGCTCGACGACCTTGAACTCCTTGCCGCCGGGCGTTGTTTCCTTGCGCTCACGCAGGTGGAGCCGCAACGTGCCGGGCACTTTGGGGCGATTCGGGAGATTGTCGCTGGACGGTTCCTGCGTCACCGGCGGGGCGGCCAGCACGGCCGCGGAGAAGGCAGCCAGCGTGAGAATGAAAAGGCGTTTCCGGATGGGTGAGTGCATGACGTGTCCAATGTTGTGTTTGACCTACGGCCCTTTTGTGCCGCCGAGCGACGCGACGATGGAATCGGCGTTTCCGCCGGTCAGGTAAATCGGCGAGTCGGTCAGCGCCGCATCGCCGGGCGGCAGTGGATTGCCCATGATGTCGCAAGCGCGCACGCCTCTGGCCAGCGCCAGCGCCCGGCGCTGGTTTTCGCCGCACCACGCGATGGCGACGGCGCGGCCCTTCGAGCGGAAAACGTAGGCGCGAAGATCGTCTTGGATGATCTTCTTCACGCATTCCTCCGGCACGCCGAACAGGTGCGTCAGCGCGGCGACGCCGGGCAGCATCTTGCGCGGCGCGCCGCCGTATTCAAAGAGCACGCCGCCGGCGTCGGAACCGTTGATCGGGCCGCACGTGCCGGCGTGGAAGAAAATCTTCCGCATCCCGTGGGCGAACGTCACCGCTGTGAACTTCACGATGTGTTCGGTGGCGGCGCGCTCGCTGGGCCAGCGGGAGCGGTTCATCGAGGCGTCGCCGGCAAGCCACGGCACCGACGGCGGATCATCGTCGGCATAGCAACCCCACTCGGTCATCCAGATCGGTTTTAGCCCGCCATGGGCGCGCATGAGGTCCTCGATCTTGCTGAAGGTTGCCTCGTAGGTTTCGGCGGGCATGGTCGGGTCATACATGTGCACGTCGAGCACGTCAGCGAATTGCAGGCCACCTTTCTCGATAAAGGTTTGCGTGAACATCGAGGCGGGATTCGCGCCACAACTGGCGACGATGCGGCACTTCGGGTCGGCGGCTTTCATCGCGCGATACGCGATGCCAGCGAGCCGGATGTAATCGTCCACCGAGTAGCCGAACCGCTGCGGCAACGAGTAGCTGGTATAGACTGATTCGTTGAGCAACTGGTAGGTCGTCACCGCCCGTGGCCTGGCGGCGCGGTAGTGCTTCACCACGTCGGCGGCGAACCGTCCAAAATCATCGGCGTCCTTCGGCGCGAACGCCACCGGCATGCGCGTCGCGAGATAGCTGTTCTTGCCGGCTTCCTTCGCGATCTTCTCCGGGTCCGACATCGCGTTCCAGAGCGCGGACGGGAACGGAATCATCACGTCCACCTCGCTGTCGAGTTCGAGCACGCGTTGGATCTGCGCGTCGGCGGTACTCCAGTCGAATTTGCCCTTTTCCGGCTCGCAGGTCTGCCATTTCGCCGACCAGTCGCGCCACCAGACGATGCCGGCCTGCCGGGCCAGCTTTACGATGAATTGCCACGGATAGGCGTGGTTGAACGCCAGCGGCGAATCCGTCGCCGACTTCGGCGTCGGCTCGATGATCGCCATGCGAAGCGTATTTGGCGAAGCGCGGGTGCTCTCGTTTTCGGGTTTCCACGTGGCGCGGAAAAATCCTTGCCGGCCTTTGCAGACGCCGCCGAGCGTGAGCGCGCCCGACTGATGCGCCGCCAGCTTGATCGCCGGCTGGCTCTCGAAGGCCGTTTTATCAAAAAAGTCCGTCACCGCGAGTTTGCCGCGGACGGTTTGCTCGCTGCTACTGTCGTTGAACGCGCGCACCGTCAGTGTCGCGCCGGCACCGGGTTTGGTGAACGTGTTGCCCTCCGCGGGGGTCTCGATGAAGGATTCCACCGGCGCGCGCGGCGCGTAGTCGGTGGCGTGGTCGCCGCGCTCAAGCTGGATCGCGTCGAGCCAGAGCGTCGCGGCGTCGCGCTTTGATTCCTCGAGGTCGAGGCCGGCGGCGATGAAGAGAAACGACTGGCGTGGCGTGAAGGTGAACTCGAACCGTTTCCATTCCTTGCCGACGGTCACCGCCTGCTGCCGCGCGCGGCTGGGCGCTTCCACGACGGCCAATTGCGCCACGACGCCGTCGCTGTCCGCGCGCATGAACGCCGACAGCGTCAGCTTTTCCCCGGGCGTCACGTGGAACCAGCCGCGGTTGGCGGCAAGCACGCACCGGACGGGCTGGCGGACCGGATCGTAGTAGTCGAACCAGTGCACCGGCAGCGTCTTCGGCGAAAGCGCGATCTTAAGGCTGTGGCCGCCGTGGCTTGCGACGGCGCCGTCCAGTTCGCCTTCGAGCTGGTACAGGTTGCCGACCCATCCGCCGCTGATGCGCGGGGAGAAACCGCCCCAGTTCGCCGCGCCGCACTCGAAGCTGCTGTTCGGCACGAAGTTCTTCACGCCTTCGGTCGCGATCTGCGGAAACCATTCCTGGCCGGTCGCGGACTCGGTGAGCGATACGTCGCTGAGCCAGAGCGTGCCAGCGCTCCGGAACCAGAACTGCAACCGGCTCGTGGCGGCGGGCAGATCGAATTTCGGCTGAAACAAAAACTCGAACCGCTGCCACTTCGGACGGATGGTGAACGCTTCCGACAAGCCGGCGTTGTCCCACGGCCTCGTGTTGGTCAACGCAACGTCCACGAAGTTGTCCTTGATGCCCTCGCCCTTCGCCCAGAACGTCAGCCGATACCACTGGCCGTGGCGCACGGCGACGCGGCCGCTCTGGGCGATCATCGCGTGGTGGGCCGCTCCCTCGCCGGTGAAGGCGGTACATTCGAGTTTCGCGCAGCGCCGCCCGTCGCGGCCGGTGTCGAACGTCAGCCGCTGCTGGACGGCGCGGTCGCCGGTGGCGGCCCAGCCGTCGGGAGTGTCGCCGGTTTTGCCGGCCTGTTCAAACGATCCGTTGTAAACCAGCTCGGCGCCCGCAGCGCATCCGATGTTCGTCGCCACAGCCAGAGCCAGCGCGATGAAATATTTCATAGGGTCGTCCTCAAAAAGCCGATGGCCGTTCGTCGGCAAAACCATCGGTTGAATGGGCGAAATTTATAACAGCAACCATCCTCCGAGTCACGCACACGACGGCTTCCATCGCGCCTTCCAATTTGCTACAGTCCGCAGCCGATGAAGGAGATCCCTGTCAGCACCCGCGCGCACGCCGAGTTGGTGGACGTGACGGAACTGGTCCGCCGCGAGGTCCGTGCGGCCGGCGTCCGCGACGGCATGGTGACGCTGTTTGTGCCGCACACCACCGCCGGCATCACGATCCAGGAAAACGCCGACCCCGACGTGGTCCACGACCTTCTGCTGGCGCTGGAGCGCGCCGTGCCGTGGCGGTCGCCCGACTACCGACACGGCGAGGGCAACGCCGCCGCGCACGTGAAGGCGTCGTTGGTCGGCAGCTCCGCACAGGTTTTCATTCGCAACGGCGACCTGGCGCTTGGCACCTGGCAGGCGGTGTATTTCTGCGAGTTTGACGGCCCGCGCTCGCGCCGGCTCTGGCTGCGCGTGGCCTGAGCCGCCGCCCGCTGATTGACCTTGGCGGGGCGTTCCGATAGATTGCCAGTGATTCAAACGTTGGCAATCCGTGACAACCGAAAACTCCACTGTTCCGCCTGTTGTGTCGCCTGAAGCGGCGCCGGTTGTTGCCGGCGGCGCGGTGACGGTTGACGGGCGGTTTTTCCGCGCTGGCGAGCGGAAATTTTACGTGAAGGGTTGCACCTACGGCCCGTTCGCGACGAACGAAGCGGGCGAGCCGTATCCGTCGCGGGAGCGGACGCGGGCGGATTTCAAGCAGCTGCGCCAACTCGGCGCGAACGTCATCCGCGTCTATCACCCGCCGCCGCTGTGGTTGCTGAATCTGGCCGGCGAGGAAGGACTGAAGGTTTTCATAGACATCCCTTGGCGCAAGCACACCTGCTGGCTCGACGATCCGGTGGCGATGCGCGAGGCGCGCGAGGCGGTGGAGCGCGCGGTGCGTGACGCGCGCGGGCATCCGGCGGTGTTTGCGTTCAGCGTGGTGAACGAAATCCCGCCCGACATCGTCCGCTGGTATGGCGCGGCGCGGGTGGAGGAGTTCATTGACTCGTTGGTGGAGGCCGGCAAGGAGATTGACCCGATGCGGCTGTTCACGTTTGCGAACTATCCGCCGACGGAATTCCTGCGGCCGCGGCTGCTCGACTTCGTTTGCTTCAACGTCTATTTGCACGACCGGCGCGCGTTTGAGAACTATCTCTCTCGCCTGCAAATTCTCGCCGGCGACAAGCCGCTGATGCTCGGCGAGTTCGGCATCGACAGTTTTCGCGAGGGCGCGCAGCAGCAGGCGGAGATTTTGTCGTGGCACGTCGAGACGGTTTTCCGCAGCGGTTTGGCTGGCACGATCCTCTTCGCGTTCACCGACGACTGGTTCACGGGTGGCTACCAGATTGAGAACTGGGCGTTCGGTCTGACGGACCGCGAGCGGCAGCCGAAGCCGGCGTTCGAGGCGGTGCGCGAGCGGTTCACACAGGCTCCACACTTTGTGCTGCCGGGCCACGTCCCGCCGCCGCGTGTGTCGGTGGTGGTGGCGAGCTACAATGGCGGCCGCACACTGCGCGCCTGCCTTGAGTCGCTCAGCAAACTGAACTATCCCAACTGCGAAGTCATTCTCGTCGACGACGGCTCGACCGACGGCTCGCCGCAGATCGCCGCGCAGTTTCCGAATATCCGCTACATCCGACAGGAGAACTGGGGCCTGTCCTATGCGCGCAACGCCGGCATCCTTGCCGCCACGGGCGACATCGTGGCGTTCACCGATTCCGACTGCCGCGCGGACGAGGACTGGCTCCACTATCTCGTCGGCGACCTGCTCAAGACCGACGCCGCCGGCATCGGCGGGCCGAATTACCTGCCGCCGGAAGACAACTGGATTGCCGCGGCGGTGTCGGCGTCGCCCGGCACACCGTGTCACGTGCTGCTCGACGACCACACGGCGGAGCACATCCCCGGCTGCAACATGGCGTTTTGGAAATGGGCGCTGGAGGCCATCGGCGGGTTCGATCCGATCTTCCGCAAGGCCGGCGACGACGTGGACGTGTGCTGGCGGCTGATGCAGCACGGCTACAAGATCGCGTTCTCGCCGTCGGCGTTTGTCTGGCACTACCGCCGCTGCACGGCCAAGGCGTATTTAAACCAGCAGCGCGGCTACGGCGAGGCCGAGGCGCTGTTGCGCAACAAGCACCCGGAGTATTTCAATTCACTCGGCGCCTCGATCTGGCATGGCGTCATCTACAGCACGGCGCGCGAAGGCATCCAGATCAGCCGGCCGATCATCTATCACGGCGTGTTTGGCTCGGCGCTGTTCCAGACGCTCTACACGCCGCGGCCGTCGGGATTGTTCAGCCTGTTGACCAGCATCGAATATCACGCGTTGGTGACATTCCCGCTGGTGGTGCTGGCGCTGCTGGTCCCGTCCTTGTGGCCGCTGCCGCTGGCGGCGTTCCTGGCGAGTGTCGCAGCCAGCGGCATCGCCGCGTATCAGGCGGATTTGTCCAAAAGGAACCGGTGCTTCTGGTCGCGGCCGCTGGTGGCGCTGCTGTATTTCCTGCAACCGATCGTCCGCGGCGCCGAACGCTACGAAGGCCGGATGCGCCGGCACAACTCGCCGCTGGCGGCGCTGGCGCGGGCGGAGGCGCTGCCGACCGCCGTGCAGCACGTCGGCCAGAACGCGGAATTCCAGCTCTGGAGCGAGGACGGCACCGACCGGTTGCAGTTGCTTGACGCGCTCTTCGCCCAGTTGAAACGCGACGGCTGGCGGCATCGGTGCGGCGGCGCCTACGACCCGTGGGACCTGGAAGTCTATGGCGAGCGGTGGAGCAAAGCCCGCGTGCAGACTGCGAGCGAAAACCACGGCGGCAACAAGAGGCTCATCCGCGTGCGGCTGAGCTACCGCTGGCCGTTGATCGCGCGCGTCTCCTTTGCGCTGTTCACCGCGCTCGATGTCGCGCTGCTCGCGCTGTTGCGGAAATTCCCGATGTATCATCTCAATCATCTCGCGTATCTGCTGCTGCTGCTGATTCCGCTGGCGAGCCATCTCATCAACCGCCGCGCGCAACGCCTGCAACGGCTGGTCGGCACGCTGATCGCCTCCGTGGCGCAGAATCTGGGATTCGTTTCCATGCCGGCCCGCGCCCCAGCCGTTGCCGCGCCGCCACGCCCCGTCGGCGGTCCGTAAACGGAAGCGGCATGAAATACCTCCGGCGAGTCTTCAGTTACTTCGTCAAGGATTGGCCGCTCACGGCCGTTATCTTCCTGCTGGTGTTGCTCGGCATCGGCGCCAGCCTGTTCAAACCGTGGCCGCTGAAGGTCATCATTGACGACGCGCTGGACAAACGCCCGCCGGACGCGGCAAAGCTGGTCGGCTGGATGGCGGCAACGTTGTTCGGCCTGCACGTGCTTGGCGCACTCATCGGCTCGGTGCAGAACTACCTGCTCATCGCCGTCGGCCTTCGCGGCGCGGCGCGCGTTCGGCACGATTTGTTCCGGCGGCTGCAACGGCTGCCGATGCGGTTCCACACGCGCGGCACGCTCGGCGACGTCATCTATCGCGTCACCGGTGACACGTTCGCATTTCAAACGTATTTCCACCACGGCATGGTGACGGCGCTGATCTCCCTGCTCACGCTCGCCAGCATGACGGTGGTGATGTTGCAGATGAACGTCGCGTTGACACTGGCTTCGCTGCTGGTCATGCCGGCGCTGGTGGCGGTGATGCAGGTTTTTTCCAAACGGATGACGCAGCGCTCGCTGCGAACGCACGAGGCCGAGAGCGCGCTCACCTCGCAGGTGCATCAGGTGATGTCGGCGCTGCCGCTGGTGCGCGCCTACGTTTGCGAGGACGAGGAGGAGCGGAAGTTCTCGACGCGCAGCAACGCCACCGTCACCGTCCGGCTCGCGCAGCATCGCGTCGAAATCCTTTACTGGCTCGGCATCGCGCTGGTCATCGGCGCGGGCACTGCCGCGATCACCTGGCTCGGCGGGCTGCGCGTGCTCAACGGCCAGCTCTCGGTTGGCGTGCTCATCGTGTTTCTGGCCTACCTCGGCATGTTGTATGAACCGCTGTCGCAACTCAGCACGGTGGGCGGGACGCTTCAGGAGGCCGCCGCCGGCGTGCAGCGCGTGCTGGAGGTTCTCGACCAGCCGGAGGATATCCAGGACGCGCCCGGAGCGAAGGACCTCGGGCGCGCGCGCGGCGAGGTGGAGATTCGCAACGTCAGTTTTTCCTACGAGCCGGGCAAGGAAGTGTTGCGCGACATCAGCCTCCATGTTGCGCCGGGACAACGGCTGGCGGTGATCGGGCCGAGCGGCGTTGGCAAGACCACGCTCCTGAATCTGCTGCTGCGGTTTTACGACCCGACGAGCGGCGCGGTCCTGCTCGACGGGCATGACGTGCGCGGCATCACCAGCCGGAGCCTGCGGGAAAACGTGGGCCTCGTGTTGCAGGACGCCATCATCATGCCGGCGACGGCCGCCGAGAACATCGCCTACGGCCGACCCGGCGCGACGCGCGAGCAGGTCGTCGCCGCCGCGCAGGCGGCCAACGCGCACGCGTTCATTTCAAAGCTGGAGCGCGGCTACGACACGTTCATTGGCGAAGGTGGCGCGCGGCTCAGCGGCGGCGAACGCCAGCGCATTGCCATCGCCCGAGCCTTCCTGAAGGACGCGCCGGTGCTGGCGATGGACGAGCCGACGAGCGCGCTCGATGCCGAGAGCGAGGCGGCGATCGTGGACGCGCTGGCGCGGCTGATGAAGGACCGCGCGGTGGTG
Organism: uncultured bacterium; assembly: GCA_903870275.1. Taxonomy (GTDB): domain Bacteria; phylum Verrucomicrobiota; class Verrucomicrobiia; order CAIQCK01; family CAIQCK01; genus CAIQCK01. The sequence continues at coordinate 98,094 of CAIQCK010000090.1, forward strand.
ATCATCGCGCACCGGCTCACGACGGTCCGCGACAGCCACCAGATTGCCGTGCTGCATCACGGCGCGGTGGCCGAGTTTGGCTCGCACGACGAGTTGATGGCGCGAGGCGGCTACTACGCGCGGCTCGTGGAACGGCAGAGGAAATGAAGAACTGGAGGAATGGAGTGATGAGGTGTTGGAGTGATGGAGTCATGGAGTATTGGAGTATGGCTGGGATGGTTTGCCAGCTTGCGTGCCCTTGGTTCGCTGCTCCGTTACTCCATTGCCCCATCACTCCATTACTCCGTTACTCCATGACTCCATCACTCCAACACCCCAACACTTCGCTTTTTCTCCCATGCGCATCGTCGTAGGCGGCCTCATCGCAACCTATCCGCTCGGCGGCGTGGCGTGGGACTACGCCCAATACGCCGCCGGCCTTCAGAGGCTCGGCCACGACGTGCTCTACCTCGAAGACACCGGCCATTGGCTTTACGATGCCGTCAACCAAACCTACACCGATGACGCGAGCCACAACGTCGAGTATCTCGCCGGCGTGATGCGGCTGTTTGGCATCGGCGACAACTGGTCGCTCCGCGACCCGAAGGATCGCTACTGGGGCCGCAGCGAAACCGAAGTCGCCGACTGGTGCGCCGGCGCGGACCTCGTCCTGAACATCTCCGGTTCACTCTGGCCGCGCGAGGCATATCAAAAAGCGCGCTGCAAGGTCTATCTCGACAGTGACCCTGCCTACACGCAGGCGAAAATCCGGCGCGTGCTGGAGGGCTGGCCGGGGCCGAACGAGGCTTACTCGCTCGAATGCATGCGGCTCCACGACCGGTTTTTCACCTTCGGCGAAAACATCGGCCAGCTGGATTGCCCCATCCCGACGGACGAGTTTGCATGGCGGCCGACGCGGCAGCCGGTTGTTCTCGACGAGTGGAAAAATCCAAAACCCGAAATCCAAAATCCGGCGTGGACGACGGTGATGAGTTGGAAGATAGACGAGCGTCCGCCGGAGATCGCGGGTTGCGCGCTCGGCGCAAAGGACCGTGAGTTTGAAAAATTCATGGAGCTGCCGCGAAGGGCCGGCGTGCCGTTGGAACTGGCAGTGAGCGGACGCGCGCCGCGCGAGACTTTGGATGCAAACGGCTGGCGGTTGGTGGAAGGCCACGCGGTGTCGGGCAACGCGGAAATGTATCGCGATTACATCCTGCGTTCGCGCGGCGAATGGAGCGTGGCCAAGCAGGCGTATGTGGCGACGCGCAGCGGCTGGTTCAGTTGCCGGACGGCGTGCTACCTGGCCGCCGGCAAGCCGGCCGTGGTGCAGGACACGGGCTGGAGCAGGTTTTATCCGTCCGGCCGCGGCCTGTTTGCGTTCACGACGCTGGAGGAAGCGGCCGCCGGCCTCGCGACCGCCGAGCGCGACTACGCCGCGCATTGCCGCGCCGCGCGCGAGGTTGCCGCAGAATTTTTCGACGCCGGCAAGGTTCTGAAGAAACTGCTGGCCGACTGCTGACGGCTGAAAGCTAAAAACTTCGACTATGAAAATCATCATTGCCGGCTACATGGTTGCCTATCCGTTGGCGGGCATGTCGTGGGGCCATCTGAATTTTTTGCTGGGACTGAAGAAGCTCGGCCACGACGTGTGGTTCCTGGAAGACAGCGGCGAGTATCTCATGCCTTTCGACCCGGTGCGGCGGGTCACCGACGTCGACAGCAGCTACGGGCGGCGTTACGTGGAGGAGATTCTCGCGCGTTTCGGTTTGCCGGAACGCTGGTGCTACTACAGTCAGTTCGAGAACAAGTTTTACGGTCTCACCGAGTCGCAACTCGACCGGCTTTGCCGCGACGCGGATTTGTTCATCAACGTCGGGACGGTGAATCCGGTGCGGCCGATGTATGCGCAGGTCCGACGGAAGGTGGCGATTGACACCGATCCGGTTTTCACGCAGGTGCGGTTGGAGCGCGGCGACGAGTATCTGCGGAGCCTTTACGCGCCGCACGACCTGTTTTTCACGTGCGGATTGTTCATCGGCGGGCCGAAGTGCGACATTCCGACCGGCGGCATCGCGTGGCGCAAGATGCCGCTGCCGACGTATCTGGATTTCTGGCGCGTCGCTCCGCCGCCGCCCGCGGACGCGCCGTTCACGACGGTGATGAACTGGACCAGCTACAAGTCCGTCGAGTTTAACGGCCGCGCTTACGGCCAAAAGGACATCGAATTCGAGAAACTGTGGGACTTGCCGAAGCGCGCGTCCTCGCCCATCGAGCTGGCCGTGTCGAACAACGCGCCGGAAGAGAAATTGCGCGCGCACGGCTGGCGGTTGACCAACTCGGTCGCCAAAACGCAAACGCTCGACGCCTACCATGATTACATCACCGGGTCGCGCGGCGAGCTGGGCATCACCAAAAACGGCTACATCGCCGGACGCACCGGCTCGTTCAGCGACCGCAGCCAGCTCTATCTTGCCAGCGGCCGGCCGGTGCTCGCGCAGGAAACGGGCTTCAGCGATTGGCTGCCGACGGGCGAAGGGTTGGTGGTGTTCGACGGCGTTGAGAGTGCCGTCGAGGGCATGGAGCGGATCAACCGCGACTACGCGCGCCACGCGGCGGCGGCGCGGCGCATCGCGGAGGAATATTTCGACTCCGACAAAGTACTGGGCGCAATGCTGGAAGCGTGCGGTTGAGCGTGAGGCGCGGCGGCGGGCCGCGACGAAACGCCTGTGAAGTAACCTTCCGGCGTTTGTCCGGTATAAGAAGAAAATCATTCTTAGACGTAACAAATCATGAAACAACAATCGCGGTTTCGGTGGGGAAAGATGTTTTGGTTCACCCTTCTGGTTGTGGGGGCATTGGTTCGCGCGGGCAGTTGCGCTGCCCAGGACGCCGGCTCAACCCCGGAGAAATCGGATCGGGTGTTTCGGGAGATGGCTCCGGCGGCGAACCAGCTTGATTCACTGGCGCAGCGGTTCGACGCCGACCATGACCAGGCTCTCTCGCCGCAAGAGCAGGAGGCGATGATTGCTTTCGTCGGGGAAAAGCACGGCGAGCAATGGGCCGGGCGGCTGAAAAGGTTCTTTCACGCGATTGATGCAAATCATGACGGCAGGATTGACCTGGCCGAGTGGACTCCCGCCGTCGCTCGGGTCAAACAACTCGCCCAAACGTCCATCGAGTCTTCAAAGACGCGGACGGTTTCGGCCGCCAGGGCCGGGTCTCCGAAGGCCCAAACCGTCCGGGTCGCCATGAGGGACGGCGTTCATCTGGCGACGGACATTTACATGCCAAAGGGCGACGGGCAGTTTCCGGTCATCCTCTCGCGCACGCCGTATGGCCGTGTGAAGATGGGGCAGGGCGGCGCCGGCTACGCGCAAAACGGGGTTGTGTTCGTGATGCAGGACATGCGCGGGCGCTTCGACTCGGAGGGTGAAAACCTTCCGTTCGTCGGTTGCGGCTGGGGCGAGCATCAGGATGGCGTGGACACTATCGAGTGGCTCAAGAAACAAAAATGGTGCAACGGCCATATCGGCACCCTCGGCGGTTCCGCGGGCGGCATTACGCAAAACCTCCTCGCCGGCGCGGTGCCCGATGGCTTGACTGCGCAATACCTGACCGTGGCCGCGGCAAGCTTGTATTCGGATGCGAGCTACATCGGTGGCGCGTTCCGCAAGGCCGATACGGAGAGCTGGACGACCGGGAACAAGTTCGATCCACGCGCGATGGATATCATTCGCGCGCATCCAAACTACGACGACTACTGGCGGACGTTCGACACGTCGCTAAAGTTCGTGCAGATGAACGTGCCCGCCGTGCACGTCGGCGGATGGTTCGACATGTTTGCGCAGGCGACGATCAACGAGTTCGTGGGCCGCCAGCATTCCGGCGCGAATGGCGCGCGCGGCGCGCAGAAGCTCATCATGGGGCCGTGGACGCACGGCATCGGCAAAATGCCCGCGGGTGAAATGACTTTCCCCAAGGCGAACCAGGTTTTGGAATCTTACAGCGCGAACCGCTGGTTCGATCACTACCTGCGCGGCGCGGACAATGGCGTCGAAAAGGAACCCGCCGTCGCCTACTACGTCATGGGCGACACGAGCACGCCCGGCGCGCCCGGCAACGAATGGCGGCATGCCGACGACTGGCCCGTGCCCGCGAAGGAAACGGACGCTTACTTCACGCGCGACGGCAAACTAACTTTCGAGAAACCGGCCGGCGGCGGTGCCCACGTCGAGTTCACCTTCGACCCCGCGAATCCCTGTCCCACCCTCGGCGGCAACAACCTCACCATCGCGCGCGGCCCGATGAACCAAAACAAGATCGAGGACCGCAGCGACGTGGTCTTGTTTACCAGCGCGCCGCTCGGCGAGCCGGTCGAAGTCACCGGTCGCGTGAAGGCGAAAGTGTTCAACGCCTCCTCCGCCGTGGACACCGATCTCTCCGTGCGCTTGTGCGACGTGTATCCCGATGGGAAAAGCTATCTCATCGCCGAGGGCATCCTGCGTTTGCGCTATCGCGATTCGGCCGAGAAACCCGAGCCGCTCACGCCGGGCAAGATCGAGGAAGTCACCGTGGACTGCTGGTCCACGAGCATCATCTTCAACAAAGGTCATTGCATCCGCGCCACCGTCACCTCCAGCAACTATCCGCGTTTCGACGTGAACCCCGGCACCGGCCAGCCGTGGTCCGACTCGGGCGCGAAGGTGAAGCAAACGAACACCATCTATTGCGACGCGGCGCATCCCTCGCGGCTCATCGTGCCCGTCGTGAAGGCGGCCAGCGGTCAGTAAAATCGGCGGAACTGGCCCACTTCAAGTTTCTGTAACTACACGACGGCTTGGCCGGTATCTACAGGTGTGAAAAACTTATGGATCCTGGTCTGTTTTCTCGGTGCCGCCTTTTTCGGCGACGCGAGCGCACAATCGTCGAAAGATTTCGCTGAGACCCAATATCTGCTCTTTCAGGTCTGGCCCCGCATGCTTGGGTATCCGGGCATTCAGTCGTTGCCCGGCCACTTGGCGCTCAGCAAGGAGCAGATGGCGGAGTTTGTGCAAAGCGTGGTCAAGGCCGTCGGCACGACGGGAGACGCCCGGCACAAGCTGGGTTTCGCCGTCGGGCCGTTCTGTTTCGACATGCCCGACGAAGAGATACGCCAGTGGATCCGCGACGCGTTTGTGGTCGCGCGGGAAAACGACGTGGCCGTGGCCCTGCACATTGACGATTCGATGAGCTGGGGAAATCGCAAGGACCTGCTCTCCAATCCCGACAACATCGAGACGGCGGACTGGAAACAAATCCCGAACGCAGCCCGAAGCCTGGCTTGGGGGGTGAAGCCGACGGAGTTTCCGCCGCAGATGTGCTACAACGCGCCGGCCATCGTGGCGGCGGCAAAAGACCGCGCGGGGCTGATCGGCGCGGAGATCAAGCGCGAGCTGGCGGTTTTGAAATCGCAAGGGAAGGAGCACCTGTTCGCGGCGGTCATCGCCGGATCGGAGACCCAGATCAGCCCGGAATTTGGAACCAATCGCCGCCTGGGATTTCGCGCGCTGGCTCACCGCGGCTTCAGCGAAAAGAATCCGCCCAAGGACCTCGACGCCGAGCGCGTGAGCGTGGTGAAGGAGTGGATCGAACTCTGGTGCAATTCGCTGCGCGCGGCGGGCGCTCCGCGCGAGAAAATCTTTTGCCACATCGCTTTCACGGACCAGGGGCTGCGCAAGGCGGACGCCAGGGAATCCTATGCGGAAAAAGTCGCTTTCGCCCCGCCCGAGGTGGCTTTCAGTTCGGCGTATCGCCCGGGGTTTTCCACCTACCCGGAGGGGCGAACCTTCGAGGAGGTTCATGCCGCGCTGGCCGCACACGGCTCGCCCGGCTGGATTTCCGCCGAGGGCACCAACGTCTCCCCCACGAGCATGCCCGGCGAGCCGACGATGGAGACTTATCTGGGGCGGACGTTCAACCACGGCGGCGTGCTGGTGAATGTGTTTTCCTGGGGCATTGGCGGCGAGGCCCAGCGCAACAATTTCTTCCGCAAGGCCACGGAGAATCCCGAAGCGTTGGGAGCGTACGCGAAGTTTTTGCGCGGAGAAAAACTGGTGGAATCCACCGCCCATGGATTCTCGGGGTCTGCTTTTCAAGACAAGATGCATCGGATTCAAGCGGAGCTATCGGGCTGGGTCCAAAAATCGGGACAACAGGCGAAAGCGATGCCCTTGGTGCAAAAACTGACTTCGCTCGCCAAAGAACACAAATTTCAGGAGGCCGATCATGTGGCCGATGAGTTGCTGGCGCTGATGAAGGGCGGTTCACCGGGTGAATCGAAGGCGGAGCCGTCAACCGTCGCGGGAAGCCTGCCTTCCAAGATTCAAAAAATCCAGAGCGGGCTGCCCGCATGGATCGGGTCCGACGCCGACAGGAAGGACAAGGCCACCGCGCTCATGCAACAACTGCAACAACATCTGAAAGCCAGCAACTTCGAAGAGGCTGGGAAGACAGCGGATTCCATTCTGAAGATGATCGGCGGGAGCGCACAGGGTGCCGCCCAGGACATCCCCACCGAAGCGAAGACGGACACGGCCACCCCCAAGGCCCCCGGGACTCCAGACGAGGAGGCCCGCGCGCACTTTTTGCACGAGCTCGGCGGCCCCTTTTTTGTTTCACGCGACAAGGTGCAGGAGGATTTGAAGCTTTCGGATGACCAGAAGCACAAGCTGCGGGAGACCTTGACTGGCTATGTCCAGGAAACTATGAAGGTCCTGAAACTAGATGGCGCGGAGCGGAAACAGGCGATGCAGTCCCTGCGCCAGAAGTCCTACCAACAACTTGAGGTGTTCCTGAAAGAGATCCTCACGCCAGAACAGCTCAAGAGGTTCGGGGAACTGAAACTGCAGTATGACATGCCAATGATCATGCTCCAGCCCGACATCGTGAAAGAGCTAAACATCACGGACGAGCAGCGGCAGCAATTCATAACGCTCATTCAGGAAATGCAGAAGGTGGTCACACCTCTGATACAAGAGTCCCGGTCCGGCGGAAATCCGCAAGAGATCCTGGCCAAAGTGACCAAGCTGCGTCTGGATTGCCAAGGCAAGATCGAGGCCCTCCTGAGCGACGCACAGAGAACGCGGTGGAAGGAGATGACCGGCACACCGCTGGTTATTTGGTGAGGTGTGAGCACTCCTTGGTAATCGCATTACAGGAATCACACTAATCCAAGGTGGCCATCAATGAAAAATCTGCCTAAATCCGGCACGCTCGGTGAAGTACGGTTCGTCGTCGAGCCGCGCCATGCGATTGATTTTGCCGAGGGGAGCATGCCCGCGGTGCTTTCCACTCCCTGGCTGATCTGGTTCCTGGAGCACGCCGCCCGGGCGGCGGTCCTGCCCTTGCTCGAGCCGGGCGAGAGCACCGTGGGAACGGAAATCCAAGTCCGCCATCTGGCGCCGACACCGGTGGGGCAGACGGTTACGTGCCGGGCTCGCGTTCTCGTCTCTGAGAGGAATGCCGTTTCCTTCCAACTGGAGGCGCATGACGAACGCGAACAGATCGCCCGCGGCTCGCACCGCCTGTGCGTGATTCGGGTGGACCGCTTTGCACACCGCGTCGCGCGGAAGACCAATGGGGATTGACCGGCGAACGGCCGCCTCTCAAAAATTTGTCATCTTGTTCGATGGGCTATGGCTGGCGGCTTATGCGGACGCAGGCTACCCGCGACTATCCACGGTTTGAGATTAACCGGCTGCTTTGACTCTTTTGAATTGGTTCTCGCGAATGCGGCACGCACATGACATGCCAGAAGATTTTTCGGCAACTGGCGCGTTTTTTTGGAGATAACCGGTGACAGCCCGTATGCCCGACTTGAACGACCAGCATCACGACCAGTTCCTTCGCCTCTTTGCGGAGCATGAGATGGCGTTGCGCACGTTTGTTCGGTTGCTGCTGCCTTCGCGTGGCGACGCCTCGGAAGTCATGCAGAAGGTGGCAGTGGTGTTGTGGCAGAAGTTTGCGAAATTCGACGCCACGCGGGATTTTCGGAAGTGGGCCTTCGGTGTTGCTCGTTATGAGGCGCTGGCATGTCTGCGGGATCGGGCGCGAGACCGGCATGTGTTCGATGACGAACTCGTGGGCAGGCTCGCCGATGAGGCTGAAGCGGCGGGGCAGCGGCATGAAGCGCAACGCGAAGCGCTGGAAACATGCCTGCAAAAACTGCCGGAGCGTCAGCGCGAACTGGTGCTCACGGCCTACACGAAGGGCACGCGCATGGATGAACTCGCCGCGCAGCGCGGGCAGACGGCGATGTCGCTTTACAAGATGCTTCACCGCATCCGGCAGGCGCTGCTGGAATGTGTGCGGCGCACGGTCTCACAGGAGGAACTCGCATGAACGCCGATTGGCATGAACAAATCCAGCGTTGCATGACTGGCGATGCCACGCCGGAAGAGATCGCCGCATTGCAAGCGGCGCTGAACGACGATGCGGAGTTGCGCGCCTTGTATCTCGACTACATGAATCTGGACGCGGCCCTCGGCGCGGCGGCAGAGACGGCGGCGATCACTGAGAACGAGACCGGCAGGATAACGGCATTCTTCCCGAGACCATCCGCCCGGTTGTCACCGCGCTACTGGGGTTGGCTCGCTGCTACAGCGGCATGTGCGGCTTTGATCGTGTTCTCGATGCTGCCGAAACATCGCAACTCGGTGCGAGTGCGTCCGGACATCGTTGCCGCCATCTCTGCAACAGAAAGCGCCATCGCGCGGCTTTCAGTCGAGCCGCCCTCATTGTTCCCAGCGTGGGCGTCACCCACCGCTTCGCTGCTCGATCAACCGCGCATACCCTGATGATCCCATCGGCAATGCAATCCAACCCCACATCAACACACACTATGAAACTCCTCATCGCTTTCTTTGCCCTCCTTACTTCGTTGTGTCCGCTCTTCGCGGCGGATCATTCCAAGAAAGCCGCCGACCCGTTCACAGGGGCGTTTTTCCCACCGGAACTCGTGCTCCTGGCGCAAGGCCGAATCGCTCTGACCCCGGATCAACTGGAGGCAGTCCGCGCCCATGTGGAGAAGACGCAGCCACGTTCCGATGAATTGCGGGTGAAGCTGGAACGCGAAACCGCCGCGCTCGCGGCGCTGACGAAACAGGAACGGGTGGCTGAGGCGCCGCTCCTCGCGCAGCTCGACAAGGTCCTGGATGCCGAACGCGAGGTGAAGCATCTCCACGTTGGCGCGGCGGTCGCGGTGAAGAATCTGCTGACGCCGGAACAACAGTCCAGGATGCGCGAGCTCTCATTCGAGATCGCGAAGGATCACGCCGCTTTCACGAAACTCGAGGAAGAGACCGGCAAACGGATCTCTGCAAAGGTCGAGCGAGTGAAGGCAGGCGCTCAAAAATGGGCGGACAGCGGGCGCGATCCGTCGGTGATCGGCAAGACGATGGAAGAGAAGGTCAAGCCGCTCATGGAAGCGGACAAGGTCTTTGAAGTTGAGGCTGTGCTAGATCGCGTGCTCGAACAACTCAAGCAGGATGCAAAGTGAGAGCGTGCCGCGCACTAACTCCCAAACCACAATATTCCCATTCCATCACACTATGAAAACCAAAATTGAAACTCTCCTCCTCAGTCTGCTCGGCTCCGCATTGCTGGGCACCGCGAGCGCCCAATCGCCAAATGCTCCGGCTGAAACCAAGTATTTAACTTTCCAACTCATGACCGTTCCTGGTGCGGTCGGCCCCATGGCATTCTCCGAGAACCCACCCAGTGCGCCCACCAAGGCGCAGATGGAGACGTTTGTTCGAGAGATCGTCAAGGCAATCGGAACGACGGGCGATGCCAGATACAAACTGGCTTTCGCACCGACGCACCTTCGGTTCGACGAGTCGGACGACGAGACGCGCCGACTCATCCATGAAGCTTTTGCGGTCGCCCTGGAGAACGACGTGGCCGTGGCTTTTCACCTCGATGATTCGATGTATTGGGGCAAACGCACGGACCTCATGTCCAATCCTGAGAACATCGAGACCGCAGACTGGAAGCAAATCCCGAACACGGGCAGGCGCATTGATTGGGGGAGCACACCCAGCAAGTTCGATCCACAAATGTGTTTCAACGCGCCCGCCATCATTGCGACGGTCAAGGAACGCGGCACCCTCATCGGGGCGGAAGTGAAAAAAGGCCTCGACGCGCTTCGGGCCGTCGGCAAGGAGCATCTCTTCGCTGGCGTCATTGCGGGATCGGAAACGCGCATTGGACGTGACTTTGAAACGGATCGCCCGCTTGGCTTTCGCGCACTGAGCCATCGCGGCTTCAGCGAGAGCAATCCGCCCAAGGACGCGGACCAAGAGCGCGTGCTGGTCGTCAAGGAGTTCATCCAACTGTGGGCGAAATCACTGCACGAGCCGGGCGTTCCGCGCGAAAAAATCTACTGCCACATCGCCTTCACTGCCCAGGGGCTTGATCACAAGGAGAAGACCGAGACCGTGTCCACCTTCGCGCTGCCGGAGGTCGCGTTCGATGCCGGCTATCGTCCGGGATTCTCCACTTATCCCTCGTCCTTGGCGTTCAAGCAAATCTGGAGGCACATCGCCGCGCACGGCTTACCCGCATGGATCTCCGCCGAGGGCACGAACGTTGCGCCCGGCAGCGGCTTGTCCAGCGGAATCACCATGGAGACGTATCTCGGACGCATGTTCAACCATGGCGCGGTGATGGTGAACATTTTCGCCTGGGGCATCGGCGGCGAGGCCATGCGCAACCATTTCTTCCGCCGTGCTGCGGAAGATCTGGAGCCGCTGGCAGCCTACGGCAAGTTCCTCCGTGGCGAGGTGCTGACCGAGTCCGACCCCACCGGATTCTCGGTCGAATTGCTGGAAGCCAAGATGCACCGGATTCAATCCGAGCTTCCGGCTTGGATGCAAAAGACCGGCAAACAGGCGGAGGCGATGGCGCTGATGCAGAAGGTGAAATCGCTCGTCAAAGAAAAGAAATGGCAGGAAGTGGACAAGGCCGCTGACGACGTGCTGGCGATGATGAAGAGCGGGAACAACTAAGAAGCAAACTGCACCGTGTAAGATGAAGGGATGAAAGGAAAGCCCATCCGAGTGAAGGAAACCTGAAGACCGCAGAGAATATGAACGCTGAGAAACTCAAACTGCTTGCTCGGGATCTCTCCATAGAATATCCGCGCAGCCCGCGCGAAACGCTGGCGGGTTACGTGATTGCCGCGCGAACGCTCGATAAATGCCGCGCCCACCTCAACGGCACGCTCGGCGAATACAAGTTCGGCTGCTTCCTCGACTCGCACTTCTTCACCTTCGCAGAAATTGACGGGAACCAGTTCCGCGATTTCGTCGCCACCGGCGCAACGGACGAGGAAGTGGCGGGGTGGATTCAACTCCACGCGCGAAAGCGCCCGCGCGCGGAGGTCATCCAGTGGAATAATCGGATGCGCGAGATGCGTGTGGGAGAACTGCCGGCCGAGCGCCAGGAATTTCTGGAGGACTACATCGCGCAATTCGTGCCGAAGGGCCGCCCCGTTTACCGCTGGTTCGACGTTTACGACCTCGAAGAAAAACGCCTCTAGCCCGCGCCTTGAATTTCCAAACCCACATCCCCCCTTCCATTCATCCCATGAAAACAAAAACACAAACCACAATCCTCCTGCTCTGCCTTCTCGGCTTCGTTTTCGTCAGCAACGTGAACGCCGAGCCGGAGAAGGAGACCAGGTATCTGGCCTTCCAGATCTTCACCAACTACAGCACTGATCCGAAAGACGCCCAGGCTCTGAACAACGGGATGAGGGAACCCCTCACGCCGGGCACGGCGGCGCTGCGCGACTACGTGTTGGACATCAAGCAGCGGATCGGGATCGTCGGCGACCGGCAGACCCGGCTGGCATTCATGCTGGGGCCGCTCACTTTTGACCAGACCGACGCCGAAATCACCCGGTTTATTGAACGCGCCTTTGATCTGGCCATGGAGACCGACATGGCTGTCGGTTTCCATATTGACGATTGCATCTTGTGGTCCGGCCGCAAGGACCTGTGGAGCGATCCGAAGAACGTGGAGGCCGTGGACTGGGACGGGACGCCCTGCACGGGCCGACGGTTGAACTATGGAAAGACGCCCATGGAAGTTGCGCCGCAGATGTGTTTCAACAGCAAGGCGATTCAGCACGAGGTGCGGCAGCGCGCGGCCCTCATCGGCAAAGCCATCGCTGCGGGGGTCAAGAAGCTGGAGCATCTCAAGAGGCCGGAGATGTTCGTAGGCGTCATTTCCGGCTGGGAGACCCAGATGGGATCGGATTTGAAGACGGGCAAGTATCTCGGCTATCGCGCGCTGCTCAACCGGGGTTTCAGCCGCGAACACCCGCCAAAGGACATGGCCAGCGAACTGGAAACCGTCACCCAGGAATTCATCGAGCTATGGACGACCGGACTCGTCGAGGCCGGTATTCCGCCGCAGAAAATCTACTCCCACATCGCGTTCCTCTCGCGCCGCGCTTTCGGGATGGGCGACAGCAAGGAGGTCACCTACATGAAGCACGACAAGGACACCGCGTATTCGCAGCACAATCACTATACGCCGCCGTCGGTGGCCTTCGGGAAAAACCGCCGGCCCGGTTTCTCGACCTACCCGCAACCGGGCCTCTTCGACGACATTTACGAGCTGCTGACCAAGAATAATCAAATGGGCTGGGCCTCGTGCGAGGGGACGAATATGCAGCCCTCGAGCGGCCCTGGCCAGACCGGGATGAACATGGAGACTTACCTGGCGAAGATGTTCAACCACGGCGGCACGTTGGTGGACATCTTCTCCTGGGGAATCGGCGGCGAAGCCCACAAGACCATGGGTTTCCGCGTCGCCACCGAAGGCGAAGAAGCCCTGCAGGCCTATCGCAAGTTTCTCAGGGGCGAGCCGCTGATCGAAGCGAAGGAAACAATGAGCATCATGGAGCGTCTGCCTCTCAAGGTGCATAAGATCCAGAAGGAACTCCCCGCCTGGATGCAGAAAGCCGACCCCGACACCAAGGCCAAGGCCACTGCGCTCATGCAAAAACTACAGCAGCAAGTAAAAGGCAAAGATCCCCAGGCACTCGAACAGACTGCGGATTCCATTCTGGAGCTGATGGGTGTGAGCGCCCAGCCTTCCACGAGCACACCGGCTACCGGCCCGAGTAGCGAAAACAAACCGCCGCAGACGCCGCCCTCCAGCCCGCCCACGAGCACGTCCCCGGACGCGCGCGCGCAGCTTTCAGAAAAAATCCAGCGCTTGACGCAGGCCGTGCGACAGATGGTGGAAAGCGGGCGCGATCCAGCGGACATCCACAAGACGATGCATGAGAAGATCGTGCCTCTTCTGGACGCGGGCAAAGTCAGCGAGGCCGGGGCGGAACTGGATCGTCTGCTCGAACAAATCAACAAGGACGGAAAAAGCACGGAGTCGTCGGCTGCCCCTGCCAAAGCATCGAAGGCCAGGCAGCCGGGCGCCCGGGACTTCCGCCAAGGGTTAATCAGCGGATTCGAGCTGTTCAAGCAAACGTCGGTGCAGCAGGAGTTGCAACTGTCCGACGACCAAATCAAGAAGCTCGAGGCGTATGAGGCCGAACGGAGAGAGAGTTATCAGAGGTTGCGTGACCTCGACCCGAAAGAGCGGGCCAAGAAGCTCGCGAAAGCATCGGTGGAAGGCGAAAGGACCATTACCGAAATCCTGAAGTCCGAACAGATCAAACGGTTCCAGGAGATCATGCTTCAAAACGACGGCATTCATCAGTCAGTGGATGCCAAGGATGGGGTGGTGGCCGCTGCCTTGAAGCTCACCGATGATCAAGAAGAGAAGTTCAAGTCGATAACACAGGAGATGGTCGTGGAGCGCGAGGCATTCATCAAGGCCGCGGACAGGGACCGGGGCAAGATGGACGCCAAGATGCAAGAGCTTCGCAAGAGCGGCGACGAGAAGCTCATGCAACTCTTAACCGAAGTGCAAAAGGCCAAGTGGAAGGAGCTGATCGGCGCGCCATTCAAGGTTGAACTCGATGCTCCACAAGGTGGGCCGCGACCCGAAACCGCGAAGACCGGAGCCTTGACTCGCGAGGAACGCCTGCCTCTCAAGGTGCACAAGATCCAGGAGGAACTGCCAGCCTGGATGGAGAAGGCCGACCCCAACGCCAAGGCCAAAGCCATGGCGCTCATGCAAACACTGCAGGAACAAGCCAAAGGCAAGGACCCCCAGGCACTCGAGGAGACCGCGGATGCCATTCTGAACATGATGGGCATGAGCGTCGACGGTGCTGAAAACAAACCGCCGCAGACGCCACCCTCCAGCCAGTCCTCCAGCCCGTCCTCGGACGACACCCAAAAACGTCTCACTGAAAAGCTCCAGCGCGTGATGCAGGGCGCGAACAAATGGACGGCCAGTGGGCGCGATACATCAGACATACGCAAGACGATGGAGGAGAAGTTCAAGCCGCTCATCGAAGCGGGCAAGGTCGTCGAGGCGGAGGCGGAACTGGATCGCGTACTCGAACTGCTCAGCAGGGATGGGAAAAGCAGCGCGACGCCGGCCGATTCCAAACCAGCGGCGCCCGAAGCCGCGAAGACCGGAGCTTTGACTCGCGATGAACGCCTGCCTCTCATGGTTCAGAAAATCCAGAAGGAACTCCCCGCATGGATGGAGAAGGCCGATCCCGACGCCAAGGCCAAGGCCATTGCGCTTGTGCAAAAACTGCAGGAACAAGCGAAAGGCACGGATCCCCAGGCACTCGAGCAGACCGCGGATGCCCTTCTGGAGCTGATAGGCGGCGTGAGCCAAAGGATCACTGATAAGATCGAGCGCGTGAGGCAGGGTGTGAAAAAATGGGTGGCCAGCGGACGCGATCCATCGGCCATTCTCAAGACAATGGAAGAGAAGGTCGGCCCCCTGATCCACATGGAGACCGGCAGGACCGTCGAGGCGGAGGCGGAACTGGATCGCGTGCTCGAAGCGCTCGAGCAGGATGGGAAAAGTACTGAATCGCCGACCGCCCCCACTGAAGCTACGCATCACGCCACCCAAGACATTACCGAGGAGGTGCGCGAGAAGCTGGCACACAATATCGGCTGCTCCTTCCTGTTGTTCCGCACCAAGGTTCTGGGGGAACTGAAGGTGACCCAGGAGCAGAAAGAAAAGCTGGATCAACACCTCCGGACACTGCTGCCGGAGGCCATGCAGGTTTTACAGAAGAGCAATGGCGAGCGAGGAAAATACAACCAGAAGACGCATGAGGAAATGGCAGCAGTGCTGAAGGAAATCCTCACCGAAGGCCAGCGCACGCGCCTGCATCAGTTGGAGCTGCAAAAGGATGGGCTGTTCGGGCCAGCGTGGAACATGAAGGAACTGCAAATCACGGACGAGCAACGAACGCAATTCATGGTGCCGACCCAGGAGACGCAGCAAAAACACCAGGCGCTGATGCAAGAAATTCAGAAGGGTGCCAACTCCGATGAGATTCGGGTCAAGGCGTTGCAGCTCCGTCTGGACCTCGAATTCAAGTTGGAGGCCCTGCTTACCGATGCCCAGGAAAAGAAGTGGAAGGAAATGCTCGGCCAGCCGGTGGACCTGAGTGTCATATACGGTGGTGTGTCGTCCCGGTAGCGCAGGATGGCAAATATTTTTTCCCGGGGCATTGGCGAATAGGTCTTGTGCCATACCCCCAAGCATTGGGGATTATGCCAGGTTTCTTCACTGGTGAAGTTTCGCCCAACGCGGGTAACGGCGCGGGCAACGATACGCGCTACTGTTTTTTCTTTTTCTTTTTGCCGCCGGTGTCGGCAGGTGTTTCGGGGGTTGGAGCTGGAAGAGTGCCGACAATGATTTCGCTGGCCAGCAACAGGCCGGTGGTTTTGACAACAGTGAAGCTCACCTGAATCGCATCGCCCTTGAAAACTTGCGCGGCCATGATCGGTTTGCCGTCGCGCAGGATTTTAGTGCCGGCTTGGATGACGAACGTGCCGGAGGGGCCTTTGTCTCCGGTGACGACCACGTTGTTGGCCGTCACGTTTTCCACGGTGCCGCGAAACGGATTCGAATAGTTGGGCAGGTTGGTGGCCGGCTTGTCCTGGTTTGGATCTTTGCGCTGCCCCGCTTGCGCCGGCACGATCAAAGGACCGGCGACGACCGCCGCGATAACCAATCCCGCCAAGATCGGAAGCTGTGTGAGTTTCATCGTCCTTGTCTTCATCGCATTTTCGCCACGGTATTCAACACCGCAGGTGGCGATTGGTTGCGCCGCGTGGCCGCGTCCACTGTCCGCGCTATTGGTTCTTCTTCTTCCTCTTGCCGCCGCTGGAATCGCCATCGGAGGGCGGGCTACCGACGATGATTTCGTTGGCCAGCATCAGGCCTTTGACGACGGTGAAAGTAATCCGAACCGAATCGCCCTTGAAAACTTGCGCGGCCATGATCGCTTTGCCGTCGCGCAGGATTTTGGTGCCGGGTTCGATGCTAAAGGTGCCGCTGGGACCCTTGTCGCTGACGATGGTCACGCTGTTGGCCGACACGTTTTCCACCGTGCCGCGGATCGGGCTGGTCAGATGCATCGGGTTTGCCGCCGGCGGACGCGCATACACGACGGCCACCACGGGACCACCCACTGCCAACGCGAGAACGGTTGCCGTCAAAACTGCGACTCGCACGGTTTTCATGATCGTCTTCTCCTTGTCGTCGCTCTGTTGTATTCAACGCCGCCAGCAGCGGTTGGTTTCGGCACGTGGCCGCGTCAACCGCCCAGCACGGCGGCCAGATCGGTATCTGGCCCCATCGCGGGGCGCGTGAGCCGGAAAGGATCGTGCGCCGGCAATGTTACCGGTCCGCCGCCGTAGAGGCAAGCCGCCGCGTAGCCGGTCTTGCGCAAGAGTTCCGTGGTCAGTTCCGGATTCGCGCCGCCGTCGCCGTAGGGAAAGGCGAACACCTCCACCGGTTTGCCCAGGCCCGCTTCGAGCGCGAGCTTCGACGCGCGGAGTTCCTCTTCCATTTGAGCCGGTGTCAGCTTGGAAAAAGACGGATGACTGACGGCGTGCGATTGCACCGACACGCCGCTCTGTTCGAGTGCGCGCAAATCGTCCCAGCCGGCCATCGGTTCGTCAGGCTCGTTGCCGGCGTCGAACGTGTTCATGCCGCCAATGAACGCGGTCGGCATGAACACCATGCCGGGCATGGCGAAGCGCTGGAGGATCGGCATCGCCACGGTGCGCATCGTGCGGTAGCCGTCGTCGAACGTCAGCAGCAACGCGCGCTCCGGCAGGCTCTCCGGCTCCCGCAGGCCGCGCAGGAACGCCGTGCAGTCAATCGCCTGCCAGCCGTTGTCGCGCAGCCACGCCAACTGTTTCTCAAAAATGGCCTCGGAGATGTAATACCACGTGTCCCATCCGCCGGGGCCGGCGCCGATCTTGTGGTAGGAGAGAATCGCGAGTGTGCGTTGGGGCGTCATGCGTCTCCTCGCTCAAGCCAGCGCGCGTTCGAGCAGGCGCGCGGCGACCTTGCGCGCGTCGAAGTGTTCCTCCGCCAGCGCGCGGGCGAGCCGGCACTGGCGGTCGTAGTTGGCGGCGACGGTTTCGAGGCAGCGCACGGCCTCGTCGGGGGTGCGGAACCGGAACATGCCCGCCGCGTCCGGCAGGAGACGGCTGGGGCCGGTGTGTTCAATGACCACCGGTTTGCCGCTGGCCAGATAGCAGAGACTGCGGTCGCTGACCCACGCGTTTTGCAGGTGCACGCAGGACGGCTTGACGCAGGTGAACTCGCCGCGGGATTGCTGCACGTAACGCCGGTAGTCTGCGGGCGTCGTGACCGCCTGCCGCGAGTCGCGCAAGCGCCAGCCATGATCGCGAAGCTTTTTTTCCTCGGCGGGATCGCTGCAAGCGTCAGTGGCCAGTTCCAGCGGCGTCTTCACGCGCTGCGCCACGTCCAGATACGGCTGCCAGGCGGCGCCCTTGGTATTTTCGTAAGTGGTGCCGTCGGCCTCCACCAGCCAGGAGCCGGAATACCAGTGCGCCACCGTCGTGAACGGCGCCTCCGCCGGCGTGGGACACACCGGCCAGGCGTCGAGCGCGACGCACGGCGGGGTGTATTGCCACGGCAGGCCGGCGTCGGGAAACTTCGCCGCCGGCGTGCCGACGGTTTCGCCGATGGTGAAGTAAACGTCGTGCGGCGCCACGTTGAGTTGCTTGTGCGTCAGCCAGGTTTGCAGAAGCCCCGGATCAATATC
The DNA here is from genome assembly GCA_903870275.1 of uncultured bacterium. GTDB lineage: Bacteria > Verrucomicrobiota > Verrucomicrobiia > CAIQCK01 > CAIQCK01 > CAIQCK01. Next base: position 116,308 of record CAIQCK010000090.1, read on the forward strand.
CATCTGCGCCGAGCGTCGGAACCGGCGGATGAGTTCCGCCGAGAGATCGTAACGAAAATCCAGCAACAGGTCCGCGTCCTCCACCGCTTCGAGGCCGGGACAGCCGCTCCATTGCTCCGCCGGCAGCGGCTCACCGGACTGGCGGGTCACGGCGATCGAATGGTCCAATCCAAACGGCTCCAGGCGGCTTCGGAGCAAATCGAGATTGGCCCGCATCTGGGTCATCGAGTCGGACGGGACGACAATCTCCAGCAGCCACACGTCGCAGCCAAGCGCGCGCAGGCCGAGCGCCCAGTTGAGGAAAACCCACGCGTGACCGCCGCCCTGCGGATAACCGAGCGTGTAGTAGGAGAGGCAGACGCGCATGGTTATCGGAGCGACGCCAAACCGCGATGCGCCGCTGAACACCCAGCCGCAGCACGCCTGACGCGGAATAATTTCCGGCTACTTCTTGTCGGCCGTCTTCTTGTCGTCGGCGCCGCCGCCCGTGGTGAAGTCAATCTTGGTAACGGTGCGCTTGTCGCTGTCCGCTTTGACCGTAAACTCCACGGAGGCCGTATCGCCCTTCTGGACATCCTTCAGTTCGCACGGCTTGCCATCGCGCGTGAGCTTCGCGCCTTTGACGGAGAAATGAACGTTTTCATGGGGCGTTTTGCCTTTGCTGGCGTTGTTGCCATTGGGGCTCGCCGGCGGAGGACTCGCCAACTTGACTTCGCCCTTCACGCTCACGTTGTTGGGCCCGATGTTTGTGACAACGCCTTTGAACGGACTTTCGACCTTGGTCGCGTAAGGGTTGGGTTTGCCGGCAGCCATCGCGTCAACGGCCATCAGACAAAAAGCAGCAACCACAACCATGATAATTGATTTCAAGTATGTCATAAGGGCTTCTCCTAGTCGGGCCGTTTCATACGACGACGCGCGCCGCGTGTCCACTCAAAAAGTCTCGCTCAAATCTGCTCGATTCGACGCCCCGCCGGCGGCATCCTTCGCCGCATGTCCGGCTGGTGGCATCGTTTCCGAAATCCAGCGGCGCCCGGCGCGCCGGCGCATCTCGTCAAAGGCGAGCGCGGCGAGCGGGCCGCCGCCCGTCATCTGCGGCAGCGCGGTTACAGAATCCTCACCCGCCGGTTTCGCGGCAAACACGGCGAGATTGACCTCGTGGCGCGCGACCACGAGGTGCTGGCGTTTGTGGAAGTGAAAACGCGCGGCAGCGACCGGTTCGGCGCGGCCGCCGGCGCGGTGGACCACGAGAAGCGCGTGCATCTGATCAGTTGCGCCGGCGAATACCTGCGGCTGCTCGGCAACCCGCGCATCCCGGTGCGTTTCGATGTCGTGGAGGTTTACATGGACGACGCAGGAGAGCCGCGCGAGGTGCGCTTGATTCAGGGGGCGTTCGAGATGCGCCAGCCGGTCAGTGATTGAGACGGCTCTTCAGAAATTGAATTGGTCCACTTTTTCCGCCGTGATGATCATCGGCTCGCCGAGCAGGATTTCGCGGTTCTTGATCGGTTTGTTCACTGTCTCGGCGCGGGTCTGGCTGCCAACGATTTCGGTTTGGTTGAAACTGATCTCGCTGGCGTCCTCGCGCAAATCACCCTTGATTGTTTGCGCCGCCACTTGAACCGCGAGATATCCGAGGTCCGTCGGATTCCACGCCACGAACGCCGGCACTATGCCGGCCTTTACCAACGGGCGCGCGCTGTTGGGCAGGCCGATGCCCGTGACAAACCGCCGCTGGCCGCCGGATTTCACTGCTTCCGCCGCGCTCACGAGCAAGTCGGGCGTCAACGCCACGATGCCGGTCACCTCCGGATTCTTGCTCAACACCTGCTGCGTCGCGGTGTAAGCGGCCTTGGCGTCTTCACAACGCTGAATATCCTTGAGTTGCATCATCGGGCACGTCTTGCCGATGTATTCCCGCATCTTCTGGATCCAAAGCTGTTGGCGCGTCGCGGCGCTCGTGCTGGCGATGATCGCGATTTGCGCCTTCGGGCCGGCGGACGACACGAGGCTGTCAACCAGGCCGCGCACCACCGCCTCGTCGCTCGCCGGCTTCACAAACCATTCGCGCCCGCTGCGCTTCGGGTCGGCGTCGGTGTCGAACGTGATCACATGCACGCCGTTCTCCCTCGCGCGCTTGAGGGCCGGCGCCAGCGCCTTGGCTTCGTGCGGCGCGATCACGATCGCGTCCATCCGGCGCGTCACCAAACCGTCCACCACGCCGATCTGCTCCTCCACGGAGGCGTCCATGGGCGCTTCGAGGAAAAACTGCACGCCCAGCTCCTTCGCCGCCTCCTGACCGCCGCGGGCGCACGCGGCGAAGTAGGCGTCGCCTTTCACTTTCACCACCATCGCGACGCGCAAGGCCGGCGGCGGTGTTGGCCGGTCGCACCCGCCCAGCAACGCGCACACGGCAACCCACACACCGACATGAAATCTTGCGGACATTGGTTACAGGATACCGGTTGGCGGCGAAAAAGAAAGTTTGGATATTGCCGCCGTTACTTTCTATGCTGTGCGCCGCTCGTCAGGAGTCGCCATGCTCATTCGAGGCCAACACATCGCCACCGGTCAGGTCGTGGACGTTCTCGTCAACGACGCCAGCGGCCTTATCACCGATGTGGCGCCGCCTGATCCCGCGCGCACGCCGGATGCCGGCAATAGCGGGCTTCTCATTGCGCCCGGTCTCCTCGACATCCACATCAACGGTTTCGCCGCCGTGGATTTCCAGAATCCGGCTCTGACCGCCGACGATCTGGGCCGCGCCACGCTGGAGCAACTCCGCCACGGCACCACGCAATACCTCGTCACCATCGTCAGCGAAACGCGCGACCGCATGATCGCGTGTTTCCGCGCCGTGTCGCGCGCGCTGGATCGGCGGCCGGAACTGGCGCGCGCGGTGCCGGGTTTTCACGTCGAAGGGCCGTATCTCTCCGCCGAGGAGGGCCCGCGCGGCGCGCATCTCCGCGAGGTGCTGCGAGCGCCATCGTGGGAAGAATTCCAGCAGTTTCAGGAAGCCGCCGGCGGGCGCATCCGGCTCATCACTGTCGCGCCGGAGCTGCCGGGCATGACGCGCTTCATCGAGCAAGCCACCGCCTCGGGCGTCGTGGTCGGGATGGGCCACACCGCGGCCAGCGCGCAGCAGATCGCCGATGCCGTGGCGGCCGGCGCGACGGTGTCCACGCATCTCGGCAACGGCAGCCACGCCGTGCTGCCGCGCCACGCCAATTACATCCAGGCCCAACTCGCCGAGGACCGCTTGAAGGCCACGTTCATCGCGGACGGCCACCATCTGCCGCCCTACGTGGTGAAGAATTTCATCCGCGCCAAGGGCGTCGCGCGCTCGATCCTCGTCACCGACGCCGTGCCGCCCGCCGGCATGCCGCCGGGCATCTATCGTTACGGCCGTGTGGAGGTGGAAGCCAAACCCGGCGGCTTGATCTGCCTGCCGGGCACGCCTTACCTCTTCGGCGCGGCGACGACGCTGGAAAAGTGCGTCTCCAACGTTGTGGCGTGGGCCGGCGTCTCGCTCGCCGACGCCGTGACGATGGCCACCGACCATCCGGCGCGGCTGCTCGGCCTTGCGCCGCGCGTGCTGGAGAAGGGTGCCCCGGCCGATCTCATCGTGTTCGCGTGGGAAGACGGCCAAATCCGCGTCACCGACGCCGTGGCCGGCGGCAAACGTTTTTCCTCGACGCCATAAGCCGGTTGGTGAAGCCTATAAAACAATGGACAAACAACTTCAAACCATCGTCGCGCTGCTTGGCAGCGATGTTCCGCACCGCCGCCTTGCCGCCGTCGTCGTGCTCGGCGAACTCGCGCCGCCCGACGCCGACGTCGTGCGCTCGCTCGGCGCCGCCCTCGGCCACGCCGACGAAACGCTCACCCGCGAGATCGTCACCGCCCTCGGCCGCACGCGTCACAAGACGGCGTTCCCGTATCTGCTGCCGCTGCTGCTCAACGCCCCGCCCGCGCTCCGCGACGCCGCTGCAAAGGCGCTCGCGCAGCTCAAGATGGACATCGAAGCCGAGCTGGAAAAAGTGTGGGCGAAGGCCGCGACGGTCCAGAAGCTCGCGTTGATGGACGTCTTCGCGCGGCTCCACAGCGACGGCGCGACGCGGTTCCTGTTGACCGGCCTGTTCGATCCCGACTTCGAGATGGTCAAGGCCATCTGTGGCGCGATCCGCCGCCACATTAGCGACGCCAACGAGGAGGAGCGGAAGGATTTGTTCAAACAGATCGCCAGTTTCCTCAAAACGCCGCGCGTGAAGAAGGACATGCGCGCCACGACGTCCTGCCTGATCCTGCTCGGCAGCCTCGGCAATCCCGCGGCGCGCCCGCTGTTGCTGGAGTACATCGAGCCGAAACAGGTGCCGTTCGTCCGGCGCAACGCATTGCAGTCGCTCGCCAATCTCAGCCGCGAGGGCACGGGCCTGGACACGATGATCAAGAAGGTGCTGCCGCTGCTCAAGGAGGAGGATCGCGAGAACGTTGTCAGCCCGGCGATCGCGCTCCTCGCGCCGCTGGAGTTTCCGGCCAACACCGTCGGCGATCTGGAGAAGCTCGCCAAGAGCGAGAACGCCGAGGTCCGCCGCTTCGCCGTGCGCAAGCTCGGCCACCAGTCGGGCAAGAAGATCGTGGGCTCGATGCTCGACTGGCTGAGCGACGCCGACCAGGAGATCCGCGACATCGCCGCGAAGGCGCTCTGCCGTATCGAGGACGCGGCGCAGCCGTTGCTGGAGAAGCTCGGCAAGATCACCAACGCCGACGACGCGTGGAACGTCGTCAAGTTGCTGAAGCCGCACGCCGAACGGTTCGCCAAGAACGAGAAGAAGAAGCTCGCCGCGCGCTGCCTCGAACTGCTGGAGAAGAACGATCCGCGCGTTCCCGCCTACACGTGGCTGCTTCGCAACGTGGACGCCGCCGGCTTCAACGCCGAGGTCGCCGAGGCTGGCGAGGATCTTCGCAAGCGCAAGAAATTCGCCGCCGCCGTGCAGGCGCTGCGCCAGCTCGCCAACACGGAATTGTTTACCCCGACGGTGCGCTACCAGCTCAGCTTCAGCGGACTGAAAACTTCCACGAAGGACCTTTCGCCCGGCCGGCGCGGTGAGGACCCGTGTCTGCGCGGGTTCGCGGCGCTCCTGCGCGACCCGTCGTTCAAGCTGCTCGATTGCTTTGCCAAGGACAAGAAGCTGCTGGAGCCGGAAGACCTTTTCTATATCGGCTTCCACTTCGCCGAAAGCGCGCTCGGCCACGAGCGGCAGTTCAGCCAGCAGGTCTTTGAGTTCGTCATCAAGACCTGGCCGAAGAGCGAGCAGGCCAAGGCCGCCAAGAACAAGCTCAAGACGGAAGGCAAGGCCGGGGACGCGACCGCATAATCGGCCGCCATCGCCGCCGCCGCGGATGGAAGGATTGCATCATGCCAGCCAAAAAAACGAAGTCCCGCAAGCCGGCAAAAAAAGCCGCCGCGCCGCCGGCACAAAATCCCATCCTTGCGGAAATTTTCGCCCGCACGCGCACGCCGGAGTTCGAGCGGTATCTGAAAAATCTCATTGTTGAGATCTGCAAATTCAACACGACGCCGAACCCCGACGTGTCGGTGATGCGCAAGGCGGAGGATGGCTGTTTCCGGATCATCGAGCGCGAGCTGGGCGGCGTCCGCTTCGCCGGCGCGCGCATCGAGCGGCGGCCGATCAATCCCGCGATTCAGTCGCATCCGAATTACTCGCTGCTGCACTTCACCAAGACGCCGCAGCGGCCGGCCGGCCTGACGCCGGAGGAAACCTACGCCGGCCGCGGCAACCTGCTGTATATCATCCCCGGCGCGGGCGGCGGTGGCGGGCAATCGGTGGCGGTGAACAGCCACGTGGATGTCGTGGCGCCGTATTTTCCGCCGCGCGCGGAAGGCAAGCTCGTCCACGGCCGCGGCTCGGCCGACGACAAGGGGCCGACCCTTTGCGCGGTCGCGGCGCTGAAGGTTCTCTCCGAGGTCATGGCCAAGGCCGGCCTGAAGTGGAACAAGAACGTCGTCGTGATGACCGTCGTCGAGGAGGAAACCGGCGGCAACGGTTCGCTCTCGCTCGCGTTGGACCGCGACTTGAAGAAACTCTACGACACCATGATGGTGCTGGAGATCACCAACCTCAAGCTCCACCCGGCCAACCGCGGCGCAGTCTGGTATCGCGCCGACCTGAAGAAAGCCGGGGACGCGTCGCTGTTCGAGATGGCCGCGTTCGTGAACGAGGAGATGGAGAAGGAAGGCGCCGCGATCCGCGCCGAAAGCCGCCACGATCTTTTCCCGCAGCGGCCGGTGCAAACCTGTCACGGCATCATCGGCTCCTTCGGCGAGCATCCGAGCCGCATCTGCGGCGAAGTGAACTTCACGATCCAGTTCGGCGGCGCGCCCAGTCCAAAGACCGAGTTGCTCGTGCGCGACTGTCTCGAAACCGGGCTCGCCGCCTACACCGGACTCTACGGCGACAAGAGCAAGGTTATCGAAGCCGCGACCGGCAAACCGATGGTGCCGATCCATTATGATTTCGCCCGCGAAGGCAACGGCTTCCGCGTGACCGTGCACGGCGCGACCGGCCACATGGGCGCGATCCGCGAGCGCGACGGCGCGATCACGAAGATGGCGCACCTGGTTCGCAGCCTGGCGCAGTCGCGGCGGAGGATTGAAGCCGTGGCCGGCGGCCCGATGCGGCTGGAGCTGGGCGGCAAGCCATACGGCGACGCGCTGGTCCTCGAAGGCGGCCAGGGGTTCGTGCCGACTCACGACATCCGCGAGGTCATGGACCGGATGCGCCAGGCGGCGCAACGCGGGGCCGAAACCTATCTGCGGCGGCTCGGCCGGCCGGAGCGCGGCGAGGACGTGGTGCGCGTCACCTACGAGAAGCTGCACAACGTCGCGTTCGACGGCGACCCCGATTCGCCCTCGATGCGCAACGCCATCGGCGCGGCGAAGGACGTCGGCATCTGGAAGGACGAGCCAATCCTCGGCTGGACGGTGTCGTGCGACTCGCGGCTTTTTGCCACCGAGTATCCCGGCATGCCCGTGCTGACCTTCGGCCCCGGCACGCTGGCCCACGCGCACTCCGACCAGGAGCAGCTCGCGCTGGATGAGGCGCGCGCGGCGGTGGAATTTTTGGCGGTGTTTCTCCTGAAGCAAACCGGCACGATGCCGGCCGCGTAAGTCGCCGGGAGTTGATCCTCACTTCCTTCCGGCGGCGGCAGGTGAACACGGGGGCTGTGTTGACAGGGGCGGAATCCCGGCTAGGTTCCGTTTGCCCGGTCAACAGGAGACAACGCCATGAAAGTCCTCATCGTTTATTACAGCACCTACGGCAACGTTTACAAAATGGCCCGGCTCGTCGCGGAGGGCGTAAGCTCGGTGGCCGGGGCGGAGCCGGTGATTCGCACCGTGCCCGAACTGATTCCGCGCGAGACGATCGAGTCGCGGCCGGACATGCTGGCGGGCCGCGACATGCAGAAGGACGTGCCACCGATCAGCCTCGACGATTTTCGCGAAGCGGGCGCGATCGCCTTCGGGACACCGACGCGTTTCGGCAACGTCTCGGCGCAGTTGAAGAACCAGATTGACCGGCTCACGACCCTGTGGCTGAAGGGCGAACTGGAGGGCAAACCGGCGGGCGTGTTCGTTTCCACCGGCAGCCTGCATGGCGGGCAGGAGACGACCATCCTGACGTTGATGGCGCCGCTGCTGCATCTCGGCATGATCCTCGTTGGCGTGCCTTATTCGACCCCGGAACTGTTCACGACGCAGGGCGGCGGGTCGCCTTACGGTCCCGGCCACGTCGCGGGCGGTGACAGCCAGCGGGGAGTGGACCCGCAGGAAGCCGCCATCTGCCACGCGTTCGGCCGGCGGCTCGCCGAGATCGGCCTGCGCCTGCAAAAACCTGCCGCGGGATGACAACGCCGCGCCAACCATTTCTGCGGCGACAGCCTGCAAATGGAATTCCCCACCGGCTCCGGCCGCCGGTTGAATCTCCAGCAAATCGCCTCCGAACTGGCGCGCCGGCTCGCGGGGCTTTTTCTGCCCGATGCCCGGGGCCGCCGTCCCTGCCACGGCGACGAGCGCCGTTACGCGGACGATCCGCACTGGCGCGACTTGCTGCTGTTTCACGAATACTTCCACGGCGACACTGGCCGCGGCTGCGGCGCGAGCCACCAGACCGGCTGGACCGCCCTGGTCGCGCGGTTGCTGGGCGATGTCGCGGAAAAAGCAGAGCCTTAATTTGAAACAGGATTGTTGGGTGGATGTGGTATAGTGGGCTTGCGATGGTGGACGCGGCGGGGATCGGATCCGCAAATCTGGGGTGTAGGGCCACGGCGGTTTTCCATTAACCTACGCGCCCACCTTCACGCTCTTATTTGAATTACCAAACGACTGATCCAACAGCCACACTTGCGATTCTGTAATCAGGTTTTCAGACAACGAGTGAATGATCGTGTAGGGCTGAACAAGTGGATTGGAAAACCTGTATTTGTAGCGACGTTGTGTGCCTTGACGGTGAAGAACGCCGCCGCGCTTTTCAGAGACGAATTCTGTCAAATGCTTCTGAATCTCTGACACAGTGCAGGTTCTTTGATGAAGCTGCCCTAATGTTTTTGCAACATCAGCCGCAGTAAAGAATCCGTGGTCGTCTATGGGCGTCAAGGCGCAGGCCAACAGGGTTATCTTGTGCTTGCTTGTTTTGTAGGAACTGGAGACCGAGGAATAATATTGTGCAGCGACCGTGTGTTTGGCGCTCACTATTGTAGCCACAGCAGAGACGAAATCTTCGTCCTCAATTGTTAACGAGCCGCGTTGAATTGCGGCCCTTCCGGCTTCGAGAGCTAACAAATGTGTATAATGCGGCAGGCCGTGCGACATCCAGACAACCTTGTTTACCACAGATGGCGCTATTAAGATTTTTCCTCCAATCCTTGCAAGACCCATGTGGATAATTTGGGTGAGTTCGGTTCGCGACATGCGCGGCATGGGAACCTCGACGAGGGCGCGCTCAATCGAACGGTGTTCTGCAACCAGATCAACAACAGACTGGCCTACGCCCACGAGCAAAAGCGTTGTGTTAATGTTGTGGTCAGAAAGGTTTTTAATGGTGTCGGCCATTAGGGTTTTGGCTTCTTTGGATTGAATGCGGTCGAATTCATCAAAAATAATGACCGTTGGCACATCGAGGGTAGACAAGGCCCGCCGCACGTCATCGGGAGCGATCTTTTCTGTAACCAGCGCGTTGAGGTTTATTTCCACATCCGAATCTGTTTTCCCAAAATAGACTGCCGATGTTTTAATCTTGAATGACACCTCTCTGAGCGCCTTATGCCAAAGCGAAGAAAAATCGTCGGTCGCATCGCAATTGATGGTGTCAGAATCAACGATTTTCATGCCAGCGGAGGAAAGGATTTCAGCCAGCACTTTTGCAAGCGAGGTTTTGCCAACTCCTCTCTCTCCATAAATGATCGCGTGCTGTCCGCGCTGTAGAACCGCGTTAAACACGCGATTTGTTTGCTCCTGCCGACCGGCGAACAAACTGTATTTATCAGTTGGTGCACTGGGACTAAATGCGACCATCAACTCTGCCCTGCGGTTGCGTTTTTCGTCTTCTGTCATATGGAGAATCTACCACCAAGTCATATAAAATGTCAACTAAAATAGTATAGTGTCACACTATAAGCTTTAAGTTGCATACTATTATCGACATGGCGAACAATCTAAAAAACCGAAAAGAAAGTGGTTGGGATTTCGATGCTCTGTGAGGGGGGCGAGCATACCACCGAATTAAGGCAGCGCCCAAAAAAATCGTGATTGGAATTCCTGCGATTTTGGGCAACATGAGGGTTGTTCATCTTCCAACACAATCATGAAAACCAAACTTCGCCTCGGCATCATCGGCGCGGGCTCCGTTGTCCGCGAAATTTATCAATACCTCTACTTCCGCAGCAGCTACACGCCGCTGTTGGACATCTGCGCCGTTGCCGACCCGAATGAGCAATACCGGAACTGGTTTGGCGATCTCGCGGGCCTGCCGGCCAACCGGCGGTTCAGCGACTACAAGGAACTGATCGCGAAGACCGAGCTGGACGCGGTGCAGATCAACACGCCGGACCATCTGCATTGCGCGCCGACGGTGGCGGCGTTGAACGCGGGCCTCGACGTCGTCGTGCCGAAGCCGACCGCCGCGACGCTCAAGGACGCGCACGCGATGATCGAGACGGCGAAGAAGACGGGCCGCTTCCTCGGCGTGGATTTCCACAAGCGCGAAGACCCGCGCATCAAGGAGGCCGAAGCGCGGTTCCAAGGCGGCCGCTATGGGCAGTTCCAGGCGGCGGTGTTCTACATGCTCGACAAGCTCATGGTCGCCGACCCGAACCACACGCCGCGCTTCTTCGCGTCGCCCGACTTCGCGGAGAAGAACACGCCGGCGTCGTTCCTGACGGTGCACATGGCGGACGCACTGATGAAGATCGTCAACCTCACGCCCGTGCAGGTGCGCGCCGTCGGTTACTCGCAGAAGCTGCCGTCGCTGAAGCCCATCGCGGTGAAAGGCTACGACCTTGTGGACACGGAGATTCTGTTCAGCACCGGCGCCATCGCGCACATCCTCACCGGCTGGGCGTTGCCCAACACCGCCTGGGCGACGACTGTGCAATCCAGCCGCATCATCTGCTCCGACGGGTTGATTGATCTCAACCTCGACCAGCCCGGCTTGCGCGAGATTCACGCCGACGGCATTTTTGAGGTCAACCCGCTCTTCAAGAACTTCGAGAAGGACAAGAGCGTGACCGGCTACGGCATCAGCAGCCCCGGCCGTTTCTACCAGCAGATTCTCGCGTCGCAGAACGGCAAGCTGTCCGTCGAAGAACGCGAAGCGATGAACAGCCCGATCGCGCTGGGCTTCTACACGGCGCTGGTGCTGGAGGCCGCCGAGAAAAGTCTGGCCGAGGGCGACAAACTCGCCACCGGCGCGACGATCGGCTCGACTGTTGACTTGCGGAAACTCGTCGCAGCACAGCTCGGCGCCAACGCCGCCAAGCAATACCAGTTGGGTTGAGCGTGAGGGTGAACTAGCCCCCTCTACTTACCGATCGTTTCCCGGGCGGCCTGGCCGGCCAAGTGGGCAACAATGTCCATCACCAGCTCCGCGGAATTTTTCGCCGCGAGCGCGGTGAACGAGTCAATGTCCTGAAGCGCATTCGCGTCCGCGCCGTCGCTGATGCTGCGGATGACCAGCCACGGCACACCAAGGTCGCGGCAGACTTGCGCCACCGCCGCGCCCTCCATCTCCACCGCATCGGCGCCGAGCGTCTTGCGCAACTCGGCGGCTTTCGCCGGTGATGCCACGAAGACGTCGCCCGTCACGACGATGCCCTTGATGATTTTCGGATGCCGCTTGCCCTTGCCGGTCTCAATGTCGGCGAGCTTGATGCGTTTGCCGGACGCTTCCGCCAGCGCCATCAGCCGGGCGTCCGGTTCCAGAAAAACGGGATTCCGTTGCCACGTGACGGCGCTTTTTGTGCCGTCCACTCGCATGCCTTCGATCGTGAGCGTGCCGAAATCGTGCTGGGCCGTTTTTGCCGCCATGACGATGTCGCCCGGGCGCAGGTCCGGGTTGATCCCGCCGGCGATGCCGCTGAAGATGATCTCGCCGGGCCGATAGTGCTCGATGACCAGCGCCGTGACCATGGCGGCGTTGACCTTGCCAATGCCGCTGCGGCAGACGATCACGCTGCGCCCTTTCATTTTGCCGCTGGCGAAGTGAATGCCGTGGAGCACTTCCTCCTTGGGGTCGGTGAGCGCCTGATACAGCAGCGTCAGTTCGTCGTCAAACGCGCCGAGGATGCACGTGAGCTGTGTGGCCGCCGGCTCCGCCGCGTCCGCCGGGCATAACTGGAAAATGCAGACGCCGACGGCGAGCAAGACAGTTGTCAGATAAATTGTTTTTCGCATGATCAATCCTTCAGTGAAAACTTCACGGTCACGGCGACTTTAGCAGCCGCTGCAACTCCGCCTCCAGCGCTTTGCGTGTCGCCTCATTGAGCTGGTTCTGGTCCTTCAGAATCTCGCGTAGCGCCGCAACGGCATCTGCCAGCGTTTCGCCGCGCATCATCTCGGCCAGTATCGTCCGCATCTGGTTGTGGGCGGTTTGCGCCTGCTCGAACGCCGGCCCCAGCGGCGCGCTCACGCTCGGCGTCACCGCGCCGAGTTGCGTCACCACCGGCCCGAGCAACTGCCGGCTCACGTCGGCCAGCGGTTCCACGACGCGCATCCGCAGCCGGTCCTGTTCGGCGGGCGTGCTGACGCGGTTGTTCTGCATCTCGTCGAGAATCCGGCGGAACAATTCCGACATCATCTGGCAGCCGTTGCCCGCCTCGCGCTCGTCGGCCACAATCAGCGAGAGCTGCATCAGGTCCGGCTGCCGGGCTGCTGCGTTTTCGCGAATCACCCGGATCGCATCGAGCGCCTCGCGATGCTTGCGCGTCAGCCGCTCGAACTCGGCGCGATACTCTTTTTGGCGCCGGTTCAGGTCCGCCATCAACTCTGCCGCGCTCACCACGCGCAGCGCCAGCGACTGGCTTGTGCCGCGGCCCGGCGGCGTCGCCGCATCCGTCGCCTCGGCGCGAAGGTTCAACACCGAGCCTTCGGCAACCCGCACTGTCTCGACCAGCAGCCGCGTCTCCAAATGGACCTCGGCGTTGCCCAGCACCGCGCCGGCGAGCGGCTGGCTCTGCCAGGTCGTGTTGTTGGTGGACGTCGCCAGACTCAATGCCGCCACGCCAAAGTCGTCGCTCGACTCCGCCGTGAGCGGCAGCGTCGCCACCGGCGTGATCTTGTCGCCGATGCCGCTCAACTTGAGCCGCGCCACTGGCGGACGGTCCGGCTGCGCATCGAGCGCGAAGCTGAGCGCCGGGTTCGCCCGCAATCCCTCCAGATCTTCGATGGAGATTTGAACCCGCCCGCTCGTCTCCACGACGAGTCGCGCGGAGACATTGGTCCCGCTCTCAACGCTCGATTCCGGCAAAACCGAACTCGGCGTTGGAGTTTTGGTGCTTCCCTGAAGTTTGGGATTTGGAGCCTGGAGTTTCGCGTAGCGCAGGGGTCGTGTGCTCGTGGCGCGCAGTTCAAGCCGCGTGCCGACAACCGCCTCGACCGCGCCATCGCTCGGCCCGATCTCGCGCGGCGGCTGCCGCGTGTAGGCCGGATAGACGAGCCGCATCCGCACGTTGCGCAACATCGGCGGGTCCACCACCTCGACCCGCAGCTCGTCCGTCTCGCCGTCGTCGCCAAACGCGCGCACTCGGAAACTTTCGACAACCGACTCGAACCGTTTCGCAAACTTGTTGCCGCCGGAGCGCGCGAGATTCTCGCGGAACCGTCCGGCATGCTCGTAATCCAGCACCAGTTTCACCGTCTCCGGAATCCGCCGGCCCGACGCGCTGACGACGATGTTGAACGGCGCACCGCGCACGACACGGGCAACGCCATTGGAGAAGCCGGCGACTTCGAGCATCGTGGCGCGCGGCCAGTCCACGTTTCGCAGCAGCACGTCCCGCTGCCACCACACCTCCAACTCCCGAGGAAAGAACGCCGCCACCAAGGCGATGACCAGCAGCACGCCGACACCAAGTCCCAGACAACGCATGAACCGGCCGCCATCGAGCGCCCGCGACGGCCGCACGCCCGCCGCAATCTCCGCCGCTTCCGCCGCCACACGTTCCAGCAGCGCGAGAGATGTTTCTTTTGCCTGTGGCCCCTTGCCTTCTCCCGCTTCCACGACTGTCAGCAACCGGTCTCCGAATTGCGGAAAAGCTCGTTCGAGCGTCAACGCCAGCTCCGCCTGGCCGAGCCGCCGGCTCAACGGTCGCAGCAGGTTCCGCCACGTCGCCGCGCCGATGAGGACCAGCGCCGCCGTGCCAATCATGCCGCGCGGACCAAAATCCATCCGCAGCCACCAATCCAGCACCCACGATCCCGCCGCGACCGCCACCGCTGCCGCGCCGACGCGCGCCAGCCCGCCGAGCGCGAGGTGCAGCCGCAGCAGCAGGCGCAGCGAGTGGAGGAGGTGTTGAAGTCTAGGGTGCATTGGGTGCTAATTGAGTGATCAGTATTCAGTAATCAGTGAACCAGAATTGAGTTGGGCCACTGGTCACTGAATACTGATTACTTTTCCGTATCATGCCAGGTTCTTCCATTTCCTTATCGCCCATTCCGTGAAGAGCAGCCCGCAAAACACGCACAGCGCCAGCGGCGTGTCCCAGATGTCCTGCGTCTGCTCATTGACCAAAAGTTGTTCGCGCTTCGGCAGAAGCTTCGGCAATTCGCCGATCCGGTCGAGCGTCAGGAACTCGCCGCCGGTGACCGCCGCGATCTGACGCAGCAACGGCTCATTCATGCGCGTGTCTTTGAACTCCAGCCGCGGCAGCGTCACGCGCACCGCCTTGAGCGCCATCGCGTCGCGCGCGGTGCCGCCGGGAACGTTGGCGGTGATTTCACACAAACCGAGTTGTTCCGCCACCAATGATCCTTCAAACTCGCCCGCTGCGCCGGCGACGGGATCGAGGCGAAGGAGCCGTTCGCCCTCGCTCCCCGTTTTCACTCGCACTTCAAATCTTTCGATTGCCACCGGCTTGTAGCTTTCGTCGAGCGCCTTCGCTCGCACCGTGACCCGCTGGCCGAGCGAGTATTCGTCGTGGTCGGTCGTCAACACGAGCCGTTTGAGGCCGCCGAGCAACCGGCCTTGTGTGATGTAGCGCACCGCCTGGCTCCAGAATTGTTCAAACGCGCGCGCACCGCCGAAGCGCCAGCGCCATGTCGAATCGCTCGCCACGAAGAGCACGCGGCCCGGCCCATAGAATTGTGTTGCCACGACCGGCTGCGGCCCCTGCCGCGTCTGGCGGCGCGGGTCGCTGTGCACGGCCAGCGCCGTCGCGCCTGGCTTGAGCGCGCGCACGGGCTGCGCCCAGTAGAATCCCGGCATCGCCGCCCAGATGCGATGGTTGCGCTCCGCGTCCGCGTCGAGCTGGAAGACGGGATTTTCAAATCCGGCCGCCGTGACGAGCCACGGCCAATCCTGCTGGCTCACGCGGCTGAGCGCCTCGGCCACGGAGAGTTGCTCGCGCTCGATCTGCACCGGCAGCAGGTCGGCGATGGGTTGCAGTTCGCGCGCCAGCAGGAAATCCGTCGTGAACTTGTTCGACGCGATGAACGCCAATCCGCCGCCGTGATCGCCGACGAACCGCGTCAGCAGCTTTGCCCAGGCCGCGTCGAACTCGCGCGGGTCGGGATCGAGCATGAGGATCACGTCGTAGCCGAACAACTCCTGCTCCGTCTTCGGCAGCGTCGTCAGCGGCGCGTCGCCTTCCTGGTTGAACGCGGCGTCGGCGCTCTGGAGCCAGCAACTCACCGAGAGCGTCGTGTCGCGCGTCAGGTGGCTCTTGAGATAGCGGTATTCCTTGCCCGCGTTGCCGGCGATGAACAGCACCCGCGGCTTCTGGGCGATGACACGCGCGACAAACGACACGCAGTTGTCACGGTCGGTCAATTCGTCTGGCAACGGCGCGATGCTGGCCGTGTATGTGAACGTGCCGAGTTGCTGCGGCTGCGCGCGGAGCGTCACGTCGAGCGGTTGGTCGTTCGGCGGAAGCTTGATTGTTTGCTCGGCGACGACGCGGCCCTCTTGTGGCGCCGGCATCCCTGCCGGCGTTGTGTGAGTTTCTCCAATGCCGCCGGCAGGGATGCCGGCGCTACCTTCCCGCAACGTCACCTTGACCGGTGTTCCCGCCAGCTCTCGTGCCAGCACGCGGACCGTAAACACCGCTTCGTCGTCCTTGAACAACACCGGGTTCGCGGTGAGCGACGCGACCTCGATGTTCCGTGGCGCTTTCGGATTGCCTACGCCGACGGTGAACACCGGCACGCCCCGCTGCGTGGCAAACTGCGCCGCCGCCATGGTCTCGCCGTCGGTGGCTTGTCCGTCGCTGACGAGCACCACCGCCGCCACCGGCTGGCCGCGCGAGTTCTCGATCGTCTGCCGCAACCCATTCGCCAGCGACGTGGCCGCGCCCTGCGGCTTCAACGTCGCAAAACCATTCGTTGCCAGTTCCCGCCAGCCATCCGAGAACGCCGCCAGCCGCAACTGATGGCTCTTCGCCAGCTCCCCCATCAAACTCCGCTTTTCATTCCCCAGACTGCCTTCCGCAATCCGCCATTTCACTTCCTCCAGTCTGCTTTCCGTCTTCCGCCTTCCGCCCTCCGCTTTTTCCTCCACTCCCATGCTCAGCGAATCGTCCACCAGCAACCACGCCGTGCTCTTTAACCGCTCGCTGCGATCAATCACCAGCGTCGGCTGAAACAAAATCGCCAGCGCCACGCCGAGCGCGCCGAGCCTCAGCGCCGTCAACAGCCGTCGCATGCCCGCCGAAATCACCGCGCCCTCGCGTCGGTATTCCCGCACCGCATGCCAGAGCAGAAACGCCACCAACGCCAGCGTCGCCAGCGACCACCACCCGCCAGCCGACGCCGTCGGCAACCCGACCCAGCGGATGGAGAGATCGCTCCACCGCGCGCCCGCGAAGGCGGCAGGGTCGAGGCCGAAGAGGTTGGCAAAAAGTTGCGTCATTACTCCAAAACTCCGAAACGCTCCGGTGGCCAATAAATCTTGGTCGCTTTGCCAATGATATTGGCCTTTGGAACCGGTCCCCAATATCTGCTGTCAGCGCTGTTTGCTGAGTTGTCACCAAGAACAAAATAATGACCTTTGGAAACCTCGAAATCCTCGTTGTCCGTCCTGAGATATTTTGGTCCGAAGGGACCGGCAGGCGGATGGACATAAGTGATTCTGCTTAATACAGACGGGTTGCTAACCATCAGGGCGTTGATGAATAGACATCCTCCTTTTATCGAAACCCGCTCGCCGGGTAAGGCCACGACGCGTTTAAGGTAGTAATCCCCTCTCGTTCCTTCCAAACTTTTGGTTTTGAATAAAACAATGTCTCCACGTTTGGGACGATTGAACCAATAGGCATATCGTTGCACGAGAAGGCGATCGCAAGTTCCCGGTTCCCCCTCAATGTCTTTCGTTTTCGATCTTTTGTTGCCACGGATCGTGGGTTCCATAGAGTGCGTCGGCATGGTGAAAGCCTGCACTAGAGACATCCGCAGTGTAATCCCACAGACTGGAATCGCTATCGTGAGAAAGATGACAAGCAACCATCCAGCAGGGCGAATTCTTTGTATCGGTCGGTAGGCGCCATAAAGCATGACGCTCCACAGGATCAAGCCAACCGCGACAAGAATCAGACTCGGCCAGGCCATGCGAATGGTTGGCGAAGCCAGGAGCAACAAGGAAACATAGCCAAGGAAATGAAAGAAGACGAACCATGCAATGCCAGCTTTTCGTCTGCCTCCCAAGTATTGGCCAGCTCCATCGATCAAGAAAGACAACACAACGCCGACCCACGGCTTGTATTTTTCCCCAGCAGCCACTTCATCGAAGGCTTCTTCAATTGGCACGGATGAATCTGGTTTATGCATAATGCGTAAACCTCCTCGCCAGCGTCTGCTCGACGGCCAGCACGACGAGCAGCGCGATGAGCGCGTATTTCCAGAATTCCTTGCCGCGACTTTGTTCGCGCAGGTCGAACTCGGCGGTGGCCAGGTTGGGCATCAGCTTTACCGGCGCGTCGCCGAGCGCGGCAGCGATGGCGGCGGGGTCGGCCTTGGCGAGGTCGCCCTCGGCGGGGTCCACGTTGCGGGCAAACCGGTCCAGGCGTTGCGAGCCGCCGTTTTCGAGCGCGAGTTCGTAAACGCCCGCGCGACCGGTGTCGGCAAAGCTCACGCTCATCTGTTCGCCAACGGGCCGCGGCGTGAGGCGGACGGCGGGTTGTTCGGGATAGCGCGGCGTCTTCAGCGTCACGCTGCCGTCAATGAACTGCGGCTCGACGGCGCGCTCGATGGGCGCTCCGACCCGGGCCGCGCGGTCCTGCGCGGGCGTGCGCGAAAGGAAGCTGAAAAGTTCCTGGACGAAAACCGGGTAGCTCGGATTGGCCGGCCAGTCGTGCCAACGCGCGTTGGCGGTGGAGGCGAAGATGAGGACGTGGCCGTTGCCGAAGCGGCGCTCGACGAGAGCGGGCGAATTGGCGCGGTCCGAGAAGAAAGCGAGAACGCTCGTAGCCGCCGACGTAAGGAGGCGGTCAGGTTCGGGTGCGGACGGCGTCCGCCTCCTTACGTCGGCGGCTACAGGCACGAACGCCCGCACGTGCACGCCCGCCAGCAACACAGCCAGTTCGCCGCCGAGCGCGGTTTGAAGCGGATGTGCGCCCGGCTCGATTTTTAGACGGACAGATTTCTCGGCGTTGTTCGGGTCGCCTTCCATCACGCCGAGTTTGCCGGGCAGCAGGCCGGCGCCGTCCTTGAACAGCGCGTTGTTGTAGAATGCCCGGTCCAGCCGGTCGCCGAGAAAAACGCAGAGGCCGCCGCCGTTGCGGACGTAGGTTTCCAGTTCGGCAATTTTCGACTGCGGAATCGCGGTGACGTTGGCGAGCGCGACGAGATCGAACTTGTCGAACTGCGCGGCGGGCAGTTCGCGGTCGGTGATGACGGTGGGCCGCCAGCCGCCGAGGCCCTTGCCGCCGGGATCGAGCGCCGCGACGAGGTAATCGGTCTCGTTGAGGTAAGGTTCCGGGTCGGGCGCGCCGTTGACGATGAGCGCCGACATGCCATCTCGAACTTCGAAGGCGAGATAGGCGGCGTTGTCAGGCGCGAGCGCGTCGGCGGGGAGCGTGACGGACGCGGACGTGGAAATGGAGTGTTGGAGTAATGGAGTGTTGGAGTGTTGGGCAAAACGGAAGACGTAGGAAAAGTCCAGTGTCGCCGACTCGCCGGGACCAAGCCGGTCGAGGATGCGCGGCGGCAGCGCGACATCGCCGGCCCGGAACGTTACCGGCACATTCAGCGCGGGCTGCATGCCGCGATTGACAATCGTGGTGCGGAACCGGGCGCGCAGGTTTTGGACAACATGCTTTTCGGCGCAGGTGAACTCGGTGATGGAAAGATTCGCCGCGTCGGCCGCGCCGAAGTCCATCAGGAACGCGCGGGTGACCTTCTTGTCGAGCTTCTCCAGCAACGCGCGGACGCGGCGACCGTTTTCGTCGGTCCAGTCGCGCCGGCGGCAATCGGTGAGGATGTAAAGCCGCTTCTCCGGGTTGGAGGAACCGGCAAAGATGTCGAGTGCGGCCTGCAACGACGGCACGAGGTCGGTGGAGAAATCGGAAGGCGTGAGCGCCGCGGCGTCGCGTTTGAAAGCCACACGGTCCGTGAGATGACCGGGCGGAAAGAGGAATGACGTGGAGCGTGGAGTGTGGAGCGACGAATCCGAATTTTGGATTTTGGATTTTGGATTTTGGATTGCGGTGGATTCGTCAGCAATGCGGGATGTGGTCAAGGCGGCAAAGGTGTCTTCAGGCTGGACATGGTCAGTGAGCTGCACCATGGCGTCGCGGGCGCGGGCGAAGGCGCTACCGCTGCCAAGAACCTGGGCCATCGAATAGCTGTCGTCGAGGACGATGACGTGATCCGCGCGCGTCTGTGTGCCCAGCAGCGCGGCGAGGCTTTGATCGGGCACGAACGGGCGGGCCAGCGCCACACCCATGAGACCGACGCCAGCCACGCGCATAGCGAGCAGGAGCAATTGTTCGAGCCGGATGCGGCGTTTGGTTTTCTTGAAGCTCTCAAGGAGAAAATCGGCGGCCGCCCAGTCAATGATCCGGTAGCGGCGGCGATTCAATAAATGGATGATGATCGGGCCGAGGGCGAGGCCGGCGCCGAGCGCGAGCAAGGTTGTGTTGAGGAACGTCACGCGGTGATTTTGGATTTTGGATTTTGGATTTTGGATTGGCAGACAGTGCCACGGCGCAGTGTCTTGATGGAGGCAACCGTCATGGCCACAATCTCATTCGCTTCGCGGAGCAAATCTTTCAACCGCGTCTCTGGCATCAGTCCCGCCTCAATCAGCATTTCCAGCCAGTAAACCGATTCATCCGCCTCCTCTTCGACGATGCCGAGTTTGTTAATGATATCGGCAAGAGACTTGCCACGGCATGCTGCGCGATAATTGGCGCCAACAGATGTGGCGGCTCGCAGTAGCTGCTTCCCGATGACTTGGGCTGGCATATCCCGCGGCAACACCCCGGCAAGCTTGATGACACGCAATCCAAATTGCTTGGTCCGGCGCTTGAACTCGTTTTTGTCCATCGTGTTTCCTCTTCAATCCAAAATCCAAAATCTAAAATCCAAAATCACCTCTTGGTTCCCGCCAGCTTGGCTGTCGCCGCCCTTGCCGCCAAGAACGCGGCGAGGTTGGCGCCGACGTTCTCGTTGGTGTTGATCAGCCGGTAGTCAATCCGGTGATGCGCGGCCAGCCGCTTGACCTGCGCGGTGAAGTTGCCAACGGCGTTGAGGTAGGCGGCACGGACGCTGCGCGGTTCGACCTTCAGGCTCGGCAGTTCCTCCATGCCGCGGAAAAGGATGTTGCCCTCGAACGGGAAGCGCAGTTCGTCGTCGTCCATCACGTGCAGAAGCATGACCTCGTGACGGCGATGGCGGAAATGCTCGAGGCCGCGGAAGAGATCGTCGAGCGGCACGAAGAGGTCGCTGATGAGGACGATGAAACCGCGCTTGCGGATTTTCTCGGCAAGGGTGTGGAAGATGCCGCTGACGCTCGTTTTGCGCGACGGCTGGGCTTGTTCGAGATGGTGGCAGATGGTCTGGAGCGTGGCGGGATTGGCGCTCGGCGGCAGAAACTGGCGCAGTTCGCTGTCGAACAGCGCGAGACCGGCGGCGTCCTGTTGCTGGAGCAGGAGGAACGACATCGCCGCGGCGAGCGTGGCGGCGTAGTCGTATTTGGAGAGCGCCGCGTGCTGGCCGCGGTAGCTCATGGACTCGCTGGCGTCCACGAAGATGTGGGCGCGGAGATTGGTTTCCTCCTCGTATTGCTTCACGTAGTAGCGGTCGGTCTTCGAATAGACCTTCCAGTCCACGTGTTTGAGGTCGTCGCCGGGCGCGTATTCGCGGTGCTCGGCGAACTCGACGGAAAAGCCGCGATACGGAGAGCGATGCTCGCCGGAAATAAAACCCTCCACCACCAAGCGGGCGCGAATGTCCAGGCGATGGATGGTCGCCAGAACTTTGGGATCGAGATAATTCGGCATGGTGGGCGAGGCAGAAGTTAAAAATTAAGAATTAAGAGTTAAGAGTTTCGCTGGCGCGTCGGCGTGTGCCGCTTTTCGTGGAGAGAAGAATGGAGGAAAGAATGCGGATCAACTGGTCGGTTTCGTTGCAGATGTCGGCCAAACGGACAGGTGGAATGAGATCGGATTCACGGATGAGGCGAAGCCAGTAAATTGTTTCGCGAGCTTCCTTGTGCGCAATGGACATCTTGGCGGTGAAGTCGGCGCGGCTCTGGCCGGCTTGGGCTTCGTGGACGTTGGCACCAATGGAGGTGCCGGCGCGCAACAATTGCTTGCCGAGCACTCGGCCGGTTCCGTCTTTCTGGAGCTCGCGATAGAGCTTGATGATCCGCAGCGAATAGCGGAACGAACGCTCTGCGATGTCAGGTCGTTCAACTCTTAACTCTTCACTCATAACTCTTAACTCTTCAGCGCTGCTTTGACTGACGGCTCTTTCATCGCCTCGCTTTCGTGGGCGGGCGTTTCTTTGATTAGTCGTTCCACGATGACATCAGGCGTGACGCCTTCGCTGTTGGCGGTGAAGTTGGTGATGATGCGGTGGCGCAACACCGGTGCGGCGACGGCCTGGATGTCCTCGGCGGCGACGTGGAAGCGGCCTTTGAGCAGCGCGCGGGCCTTGGCGCCGAGCACGAGGAACTGTGTGGCGCGCGGGCCGGCGCCCCAGCTCACGTATTGTTTGGCGAAATCGGCGGCTTCCTCCGGTTCGGAGACGCGCGTGAGGCGGACGAGTTTCATCGCGTATTCGACCAGATGGTCGGCGATGGGCACGCGGCGGACGATTTGCTGGAGCGCGAGGATTTCCGTGCCGGACAACAGCGGCGTGGGCGCGACCTGCTCGCCGGCGGTGGTGAGTTTCACGATCTGGAGTTCCTCGTCCCACTTCGGGTAGCGGACGAAAATCTTGAACATGAAGCGGTCCTGCTGCGCTTCGGGGAGCGGGTATGTGCCTTCCTGCTCGATTGGGTTTTGCGTGGCGAGGACGAAAAACGGCTCCTTCATCGGGTGGCGTTTGCCGCCGGCGGTGACTTGATGTTCCTGCATCGCCTCCAGCAACGCGGCCTGGGTCTTGGGCGGCGTGCGGTTGATTTCATCGGCGAGGATGATGTTGGCGAAGATCGGGCCGGGCAGGAACCGGAACGCGCGCTGGCCGGTGGCGCGGTCTTCCTGAATGACCTCGGTGCCGGTGATGTCGCTCGGCATCAGGTCGGGCGTGAACTGGATGCGGGCGAAGTCGAGCGAGAGGCTGCGCGCGATGGTGGAGACCATCAGCGTCTTCGCGAGGCCGGGTACGCCTTCGAGGATGGCGTGGCCGCGGGCGAAGACGCAGATGAGCATCTGGTCGAGCACTTCGTCCTGGCCGACAATGACCTTCGCGAGTTCGGCGCGAAGTTTGGCGTGGGCCTCTTGGAGGTGGCGGGCGGCGTCGAGGTCGGTTGATTGCGGATGGGTGTCGGTTGTCATGTGTGTTGTCCTTTGAATTGTTCGGTATGATGCGACTGGTTCGATTTCAACCGGCGGCTGCATTGCTGACTGTGTTTGTGGTGGATTGGAGGCATTTTGAAAAGCCGTCTATGATCCCCGCACCCAAGAAACCGCAGCCACCCATCGCTTCGGCCACTTCGTGAGATGTGCCATGAAATTCCCCTAGCAGATACAGGATCGCTCCTATTACTCCAATGGCCAAAGAAACGCCTAGACTGACGCGATAGACAAGCGCTAGGTGCTTTGGACGCGATTGCTTTCGGTTCCAGAGCGGCCCAAATGCGGCAGCGGCAACCCACGCCAACATGAAACACTGGTAAACATTGATAGCTACTCGATGATCGTTCATAAGTATTTCCTAGCTGGTCCGGTGTTTGATTTTCAGCTTGGCTATATTTCTCACTGCGAACTTCATCTCTGAAAAATCGGCACGTAGTCATACGGCAGTTGCAGGACGATGCAGGCGATGGCGGTGCCATAGACGGGGCCGACGCCGTCGCCATTCCAAGAGCCGTCGGCGTTCTGCGTGCCGACAAGCCGGTCGCGGAGCGCGAGGAAGTAATTATCCCAGCGGCGGTCATGGACCTGATACATCGCCTGCGCCATGTAGAGGTGCGCGTAGAACCAGTGGCCGTAGGTTTCGCGGCTGTTGGGCGAGATGGTGCGGATGACGTAGTCGAGGCACTTCTGGGTCATCGGGCTGTCGTAACGGCCGCTGGCGTAGAGCGTGGCGACGGCGGCGGCGCTGATCGGCGCGCGACTGCCACCGCGCTGGGCGAGCGAATAGCTGATGCCGCCGTCGGCGTTCTGGCAGAGTTCAAGATACTTCACCGCACGCTCGATGGTGGAGCGCGGGACCTTGATGCCGGCATTGCGGCAGGCGCGGAGGCCCTGAATTTGCGTGACGGTGACGGAGCCTTCGTCGCCGTTGCCGTCGGGCGTGTAAATCCAGCCGCCGGCGGTGCTCTGTGCGCGCGCGGTCAGCTCGACGGCGCGATGGAGCGCGGCGCGCAGGCGCTCCTCGGTTTTTTCGTCGGCGGTTTCGCCGAGGCACTCGGCGAGGAAGAGCATGGCGAAGCCGTGGCCGTGCATGGAACGGCCTTCCATGGCGCTGGAGATGACGCCGTTGGAGCCGGTCTCGGCTTCGGCGAGGAGAAATTGGACGGCGCGCTTGAGGTTTGGCGCGAACTTGCCTTCGCGCGGCGTGCTGCCGTTGGCCAGCAACGCAAGGCCGGCCAGCGCGGTCATCGCGGTCGGGTAGCTGCCCATGTTGCCGGCGTTGAACCACGAGCCGGTCGGGTTCTGCATTTCGCCGAGATACTGAAGGCCGCGGGTGATGGCGCGATAGGTTTCGTCGTTGATGTGTTCGGGCAACGCGGCGGGTTGTTGCGGGAAGGCACGCCCGCCAGCGAGCGCGAACGCCAGCGCCGAGCCGACCAGAGAGCGGATGGATCTCCAATGCTTCACGACGAAAGGTTAGACTGGCGAAAACCGCCGCCGTTGCAAAGCTTTTTACACCGTCACTTTGCCGTAACCAGCATATTACGCGACTTTGGGAGTTTCCGGTTGTCACGGGGGAGGGTGGCCGCTATATTCGCGCCGCATTTCGAGCCGCCACCGTGGCGGCGTGTGAGTGCGGTCGTGGCGGAATGGCAGACGCGCTAGGCTCAGGACCTAGTGGCCGCAAGGCCGTGGAGGTTCGACTCCTCTCGACCGCACCATTTTAATAGAATTTGAGGGAGGAAAAAAGATGGACAACGAATTCAATAAGCCCGTGGCAGCCAAGCGCCCGGTTCGGCGCCAGACGAAGAAAGCCGCGCCCACACCCTTGCCGCCGGTAGCCAGCGCGCGCGTGAGCGCGGCGGCAGCGGCAGCGGGAGCCGTGAAGCCGGTGCCCACGTCAAAGCTCGCCACGACGGTCGCGTCCGCGCCCATTCAAACGCCGGCTCCGAAACCCGCCGCGCCCGTTGCGGCGCCTGCGGCAAAACCGGTTCCACCAGCCGCGCCGATGCGAAAGCTGGAGATGAGTTTCGACGCGCCGTTTGCGTCGCAGGTGAACATCGCCGGCGATTTCAACGCCTGGGAAATGACGACGCTGGCGTTGCGCAAGACCGACAGCGTCTGGAAGATTACTCTGGAGTTGAAGCCGGGAATCTACCATTACAAGTTTCTCGTGGACGGCGAGTGGGTGAACGACCCCAACAACGTGCGCACCGCGCCGAACCAGTTCGGATCGCTCAACAACGTGCTGGAAGTGAACTGATCCAGACGGGGAACCCCCAAACGATATGCGCATCGCCATTTGCGCGTGGGAGTCGCTGCACTCGATCGCGGTCGGCGGCCTCGCGGTACACGTGACGGAACTTGCCGCCGGCCTTGAGCGCGCCGGCCACGAAGTCCACGTCTTCACCCGCCGCGGCCCGTTGCAACAAGCTTACGAGCGCATCTACGGCGTCCACTACCATCGCGTTGCACACGCGCGGCACCAGGATTTCGTCGCGGAAATCCTCGACATGAACCGCGCGATGATACAAGCGGTCTGGCAGGCGGAAGATTATATCCATGAGCCGTTCGACGTCGTCCACAGTCACGACTGGCTTACGGCGCCCGCCGGCGAGTGGGCCAAAGTGGGCCGCGGGCGGCGGTTCGTGCTGACGATGCACTCCAGCGATTATGGCCGGAACGGCAACCAGTTTTACGAAGGCCGCTGCCGGCAGATTCGCGACATGGAGTGGCGCGCCTGTTACGAAGCCGCCAAGATCATCACCGTCTCCGGCGCGTTGCGCGACGAGCTGGCGTGGATTTACCAGGTGCCGCTCGAGAAGATGGCGGTGATCTACAACGGCGTCAGTTATCACCATTTCGACGGGCCGTTCGATCCGGGGCCGCTCAAGATGCAGATCGGCATCGGCCCGTGGGAGCCGATGGTGCTCTTCAGCGGACGCATGACGCAGCAGAAAGGACCGGACATCCTGATGGAGACGTTGCCGGAGTTGCGCAGCGCCAACCCCAAGGCGCGATATGTGTTCATGGGCGATGGCGACATGCGCTGGCGTTTGCAGCAACGGGCGAAGGAACTGCGCGTGGATGAGATCTGCCGTTTCGTGGGGCATCGCACGGGCCGTGGGCTGGTGGAGATGTTTCAGGCCGCCGACGTGGTGGCGGTGCCGAGCCGCAACGAGCCGTTCGGGCTGGTGATCCTCGAAGCGTGGAGCGCCGGCAAGCCCGTTGTCACCACCAATCACGGCGGGCCGAACGAGTTTGTCTGGCACGGCGTCACCGGCTTGAAGACCGCGCCGAAGGTGCCGGAACTGACCGGCTCGATGGCGGAACTGCTGAGCGACTGGGACCGCGCGCAATGGATGGGCCAGAACGGCCGCGCTGCCGTGGAACGCGCATTCACTTGGGACCGCATCGCCGCGGAAACGTTGAGTGTCTATCGCGGTTGATTCGTGGCGGAGTTTTTGCGCTGGAGACGGGTGTATTTTTCCAAGGACCGGACAGGCGGGACGCCTGCGCTCCCCGATCAGAAACTGCCGTTCAAAGCCGCCATGCCGCGGCGGCAGATCTCGCGGGCATATTCGGTCCAACGGCCCTGACCCCAGTAGCGATAGCAACTGGTCTGCGTCACCAGGTTGTGGAACAGCGCGCTGCGATAGGCTTGGCTGCGCGTATCCACGGCGCGTCCGTCGAGCTTCGCGTGGAACGCGACGCTGAGCTTGTTCATCGGGTCAAGCACGTTTTCGTAACCGCGCACCCAGCTCAGGTTGTTTGTCCACGAGCCGCCTTCCATGTTGAACCGATGATCGCTGCGCTTCGCCTCTTCGATGGCCTTGGCGACGCTTTCCGGCGTGGGCTGGTCGCCGACGCGCTGCCAGAGCGCGTGCTGGTGCAGCGGCAGAATCGGCGCGAAATCCTTCTCCGTCACGCCGGCCGACGCGAGCAGTTCGAGATACTCGGTGCCATTGATGCCGACGACGCCGTCGGTGCCGAGGCTGTGCCACACCGGTTTGTAGTTGTTCGGGAACTCGTTCATCATCACGCCGCCGTTTTCGCCGTCGGCGATCTGCGTCACGAGCGGCGGCACGCGCCGGCCGGCGAGTTCGCGTGGTTGCTGGCCGCGCGCTTCGCTGAGCGGCTGCATCTGCGCGACGAGCTTGGTGTCGGAGCCTTGCGTCTTGATCAGCGCAAGGATGGAGGTTTCCTCGCCCCGCGAGTTGCGGGCGACGAGCCGGCGCGGCAGATGACGCTCGCGCAAACCCTGACCGTCGGTTTCCTCGACGGTATGCTCCTGCACGAGCAGCCATTGGTAGCCGCACTCGCGCAACGAGTGGACGTATTCGTAGGCGAGATCGGGATGGTTCGGCAGGTGCATCTCCGGCGGCGAGAACCCGCGCACGCGCCGCAGCGCCTCCCAGCCGAAGATGGCGGCAAAGTGGTGCTGCCACGCGCGAATGTGGAGGCGGATATCGGGCGCCGGCGTCGAGGGCACGACGGCGTGGCCCCACATCGTGCCGAGCCATTCGGCGCATGGCCAGTAGCGGTCGTTGTGAACGATGGTCTTGAGATTGTCCAGAATGTCGCCGCGGCCCATCTGGCGCAGCCCGAACAGCAGCTCGCCCGAATAATCGAGCATGATGCGCGGCCGGCAGCCGCCGTCGGCCAGTTCGCGGATGAAGTCGGCGATGCGGCTGTAGCACCACGCAAACACCGGCGCGTCGTGCATGTCGTGGACGTGCTGGCGCTCCATCATGTATTGGAGGTTGCCGACGACCGGCGCGCTCGTCAGGTCGCCGTCCTGCAGGATCAGCGGCTGGTGCATGTGCAGCGCCATCGCAAACGCCGACTGGAGCCGGTCCACCTGAAACGGCGTGTGGCCCGCATACACCGGCCCGCCGGAGCGCGTGACTTCCTCCACTTCCTTGTCCCAACCGCAAAGGTTGGGCAGACCGTCAATGATTTCCGGAATCGGATCGAGTTTCATCGTTTGTCTTTCGTTTTCAAACCGGTCGCTGCCGTTGCTTGCTCGCGTTCCGAAACAAAACGGTAGTCCGCGCGATAGACGCGGTAGTCGAGTTTGGGAAAAATGTTGTCCCTCTCTTCCATTTCCCCCAGTCCGTCTTCGTGAACGCGATCTTCTTTCAGCATGTCGTAAAGTTGGCGGAACCGTAGCAAATGTTCCTTCGTTCGTCGAATCGCATACGGCACCATCGTGCCGCGCGTCATAATGAACGCCCAGTCGCTTGACTGCGCCAGCAGCAGTTCGCGCGCGGCCTGGCCGAGCGCGCGGCGCGTCAGGCCATCGGCGGCGGGAAACACTTCCGCCAGTTCGCTCATCTGGTCGGCGGCGGCGTGGAGGTGGGGATAAATCCAGTCGTTGGCGCTGTTGAGCCAGACTTCGTGGTGGCCCTTGTAGCCCCAGCTCGACGCGCCGGGTGTCTCGACTTGGTTGACGGGATATTCGTCGAGATATTCCGACGGTGTGACCAGCCGCACAATTTTTTGTCCACCGGCGGTCAGGCGGCAAAGATCATTCAGCCACACCGGCCCCTCGAACCACCAGTGGCCAAACAGTTCCGCGTCGTAGGGCGCGACGACAATCGGTTTGCGACCCATCTGCCCGTTCAGCGACTGCGCCTGTGCCTGCCGGCTCCGCAAAAAATGGTCCGCATGCGCCGCCGCCTTGTCCCACGCCCGCTGCCGCACATACGGCTCCTTGCCATCGGTGCGGCCGGTGACGCGGTGATACTTGATGCCGGTGTTGACGCGAATGCCGTCGCGGTGGATGCAGGGCTTGAGATAGTCGAGGTCGAGATCATGGCCGATGTCGCGGTAAAACTCCCGGTAGTCGTGGTCTCCCGGATAGCCTTCGACCGAACTCCACACCTGCTTCGACGCCTCCGGGTCGCGCCCGAACGCCGCCACGCCGCTCGGACAATAAAGTGGCGCGTGCACGCCGAACTTCGCGCTCTCGATGGCGGCGCTTTCCACAAAAAAATACCGGATGCCCGCTTCCTTCAGCGTCTCATCGAGGCCGGGATAAAAACCGCACTCCGGCAGCCAGAAACCTCGCGGCGCGCCGCCGAACGTCTCCGTGTAATGTTGCGCCCCAAGGAAAATCTGCGCGCGCACCGCCGCCGGATTCACGCGCAACAGCGGCAGGTATCCGTGCGAGGCGGCGCCGGCGACAATTTCCAGCTTGCCAGTTTGCCGCAGCCGCGCGAACGCGCCCACGAGGTCCTTCTTCCAGCGGTGGCAGTAGTCCTCGCGTGCCGTCGCAAACCGCTCGCGATAGAAAACGGCGGTGTCGTGAAACTCCGGCAGATGGCGCGTGCGTTCGACTTCCTTTTCCGCCAGTTCACAGAGCCGGTCCAGATGCCGCAGGTAACGCCGCCGCAGCAATTCGTCGTTGAGCATCGTCACCAGCGTCGGCGTCAGCGACATCGTCAGCCGGAATTCCACGCCGTCCGACGCCAGTCCCTCCATCATCCACAGCAGGGGGATGTAACTTTCGGTGATGGCCTCATAGAGCCAGCCCTCTTCCAAGAATTCGTCGTGCTCGGGATGACGCACGAACGGCAGGTGCGCGTGCAAAACCAGCGCGAGGTATCCGAGGGGCATTGTTATCCGCTGCGGGCCGCGTCGCCGTCCGCCAGCGGCAATGCCATCCGCACGCTGAATGTGCCGTCGGCGTTCACCTTCACCAGCCGGCCGCAAACCTCCACCGTTTGGCCCGGCACGGCGCGGCCGTAAATGATGATGTCGGCGTTCAACTCCAGCTTGATGGACGGCGCGGGGCCGGCCGCGTCGAACGCGCCGCTGCTCGTGCCGAAACGCCCCACGCTGTGCGACGACGGTGACATCTCCTGCGCCTCCCCAGGCTGGCTGGACGGCGGGGCATCTTGCGAGGCCGGGGCGAATGTATCCGCCGTCACGGGGTTGTCGTGACTGCCGCCGGGACCGGGTGGCTCCAAAAGCTGGGCGTAGCGAAAATCGGTGTCGTTCAATCCCGCTGGAGCACCGGCCGGCGGCGGTGCGACCGTTGGCAGCGGAGATTCTTCCGGCCCGGCGGTGACAGCGGGCGGCGAAGCGGTTTCGGCGGTCGCGGCCCCGGACGCTGGCTGGTCTTCCGGCGGTGCTTGTAGCGGCTCAGAAATTGTCTCGGTTGCGATGGCTGCGGACGGCGCGTGTTGCGGCAGCGGCTGCGGCGCCGGCGTTGTTTTTCCAGAGGCCGCCTCCACCTTCATCCATTCCGTTTCGAGACGCGGCGACGCCGTGTCCGCCGGCACGTCCACGACACCGGAGCGGCTCACCGCTGCGAACGCGCCGTCGGGCGCGCGCAGACCGATCTCGGCACAGTAGGACTTGCCGCCGGCCCAAAGGTTGACATACCAGTTGCCCGCCGAAAGATCCACGGGCACGTCAAACGTGTCGCGCGCATTGACGCCGTCGAACCGGATGCCGGTGACATCGTAGAAGCGCAGCATCCACGCCGCTTGCTCCGCTTGCGTGCCGCAGCGCTTCACGGCTTTCGCGTGGTCCTTGACGGTGATTTCCCAGTAGGCGTGGACCCAGTGCGGCTCGATCTCGACGAGCGTGAGCCGCGTGTGGCCGTAGCTGGCGGGCAGTTCCGCCGGCAGCGGCGACGGGGTGGACGGCGTTGGCACGGCGAGGAGGGATTCAATCAGCGCGGCCTTGGCCAGGGCGCGCGGATTGCTCACGCCGGCTTGATTTGCCAGCGCCAGCAACTGCTTGCGCGACTTGGTTTCGAGTTCGCTCCGATTCATATCGCTGCCAACATCGCCGCTGCGCGGCCAGATGCACGCTTTGGCGCCTTGAACGGCGGCGGTGTTTATATCGATTTCCCCCGCAGACTCCAACAGCTTTTATGCGGAACACGAAAAGTTCTGCCGGCTACGCCGCGCTTTTCTTCGAGCCGAAGAACATCCGCAGCATCCAGACCAGCACGGCCAGCATCACCACGAAGCACACTAGGAACATGAGAAACGGCGACCACTGCGGCGCGATGCGCCACGTTGCCGGGTCGAACTGCGGCGCGAGCTTCAGCAGCCGCACCGTGTGCCGCGCGAAAACCATCGTCAGCATCGAGACGAACAGCATGGCGCCCGCCGGCCAGAATTTTTTCTTGAAGAAGAAATGAAGCGAGCCGAGCGACAGCAAAATGCCGACGCCCAGCGCGGAGATGGCGGGCGTTCGCATGAACGCCGACAGCCAGGCTTGCAGCGAGAGCAGGTAAGCCATCCCCGCCATCGCTGCCGCCACCATGCCGCCGACGAAAAACGTCTTGCCGGTCGCGAACACCTCCGCGTTGTCGCGCCCGATCAGGCCGACGAAAAAGCCGCCGACCGTCACCGCGCCGAGCACCATGTGCAGCCAGCGCAGCGCGTAGTCGCCTGCCGCCGGGTTCCAGACGAGGCCGGTCTGGTTCCGAGCGTACAGGTTGTGGATTTGATCCGGCTGTTCCGCCATCGAGAACACGGAACTATAAACCAGCGATACATAGAGCAATCCGATCAACGCCACCGCCAGCGCGAGCTTGCTCACTTTGCCCGTCGCCTGCGCTTTGAACGCGGCGCGATAGAGCGCGTAGTAGGCCGTGATCACCGCCGCGATCACGCCCATCCAGAACCAGCCGCTCACCGCCGCCGCCGAATACATCTGGCGTGGAAAGACCAGTTGCAGAAACAGCAGCGGCGCGACACCAAGCGTCACCGTCGCCGCCGTTGCGGAGGGGAAAAGGCGCGCGAATTTCGCCAGCGTCGGATCGTCCCAGCGCCGGCGCACGGCGGCGTGCAGCACGATGATCACGCCGCCGAGCAGGAAGTTCATCGCCACCAGGTGCAGCGTGAATGTCAGCAGGTGCAGCACCGTCACCAGCCAGAGCGGTGCCGACAAAAATTCGTAGTCTGGAAGATTCACTTTTTCACTCCTTTGCCGAGTTGTTCCAGGAACGCCACCAACCCGGCGCGTTCCTTCGCGCCGCCGGTGTAAGCGGGCATCCCTTCGCCCATATCGGCGGCTGCGTTGAGCATGCTGTTCAGGTCGTCGGCGGATTGGCCCGCAAACGACTTCGATTTGTCGCTCGCCGCGCCGAGGACGTGGCACTTGCCGCATCGCAACGCGTAGGCTTTCCGGCCCAGCTCGACGCCTTGAAGTCCGTAAACTTCATCCAGCGGCCGCTTGTC
Source organism: uncultured bacterium (assembly GCA_903870275.1). Lineage (GTDB taxonomy): Bacteria > Verrucomicrobiota > Verrucomicrobiia > CAIQCK01 > CAIQCK01 > CAIQCK01. Next base: position 148,263 of record CAIQCK010000090.1, read on the forward strand.
CATCCGCTGATAAAGGTAATCCGCGATCTTCTCCGCCTCCTCCGGTTTGCCCAGGAACTGCGGCATGTTGCCCCTGAGCAAATGCGCCGAGCGGATGATCGCGGCGATGAACGCGCGATCCGTGCCGTCGAACGCCGGCTTGAGCGCCTTGTAGCCGTCGAGCGTGTGGCAGCTCCGGCAGGCGTGGCGGAACAAATCCGCCCCGTCGTCGCCGGTCTTGAACGCCAGTTGCGCCAGATAGCCTTCCTTCTTGTAACGATCCGCCTTCGCCAGTTCCACGCCGTTGCCATACATGTAGCCAGTGATGACGTAGGGCTTGCGGATGGATTCGCGGAACCACTCGAAGCACCCGAACCACACCAGGCCCAGCACCATTAACAGCGCCGCCGCCGGGGACGAGAGCTTCCTCGGCGCGAGCACGCCGAACACCACCAGCAGCGCGCCGATGCCCATCGCCAGCCAGACCGAGTATTCGATGGAATGAATCGGCGTCGGCATGATTTGCAACGCCTTCTCCACGACCGCCGCCGGGATCGCCTTCCAATACCAATACTCGCACACCGCCGTCACCACGAGGCCCACAATGCCCCAACCCGCCGAGTAGCGCACCATTCGCGCCTTGAAATCGCCCGGCTCGATGCGCGAGGCCACCAGCAGCGCATAGAGGCCTGCCAGCATCCCGCACACGCCCGTGCGCATCACCAGCGACGGCCAATAGGTCGGATTGAAAAAGCCGTCCCAGAAATCCCCCGTCGCCAGCCATTGCCCCGGCGTGAGCATGAACGTGATGATGCCGTTGATGACCACCAGCGACAGCCACGCGAACACGAAATAAATCCACCCGATGATCATGTGGTCGCGCGCCGCCATCCGCTTCCAGCCGTAGAAATAAAGAATGGCCGATGCTATCTCCACCACGAAGAACGTCCACTCCGTCGCCCAGCCCCAGACGTAATTATGAATGAGCGCCTCCGTGGCGGCCGGATTGATCAGGCCGATCACAAACCAGATGCCCACACCCGTCAGCGCGCCGGCCACCAGCGTCACCAGCACGAAGAACTTCGACAGCTTCTCAATAAACTTTAGCCGCTTCGTGTCCCCGGCCTTGCGCGCGATCCGCTCGCTCACCACCATGTACAGCCCGCCGCCGATGGCAAAATGCGACACAAAGACGTGGAAGACGGCGATTACTGCCATCAACACACCGTAACCCATCGGCTCGTCCCAAAACGGATAATTCATCGTCAACCTCCTCCAGCAATTCTGACGGCTAACTTAGACCAGCAGCCCGTCGCGCGCAAGCGGACGGGCGGGATGAAGCCACGAACAAAACCCATCGCAAAGGGGCCGCAACCACAGCCTGCGCGCTGACAGGGTGGTGGCGGCATTGAAAAGGCCGTTGGAAATGCGCGGTCCTTCGACATTGTAGTAATCGGTGAAACACCGATTGGCGGGGCTGAATCATTTGGGTTCGTTTCGTAAAAAACCTTTTTGAGTTGCCCACCCTTGGACATCGAAAAACTCGATTTCCAGCGGAAAATGACGTTTTTCAGTTTTAACCGGGGTCATCATTTGGGTTCGTTTTGAAAAACGAACACATAGGATTGAGGGGGGAAATGATCGCCCCGCCACCGGCGGCCGCCGCCCGCATGGGGGGCGATTTTGCCACTTTCGGCGGCCCGGATACGGCGTGCCCGCCAGACCGGCCACGATCGGTTCCGCCAGCGCCTGGCGTCTGGACGCCGTCTGGGGCGTTTCCGCGCAATCCGTGGATTGTTTCCGGCTGCCCTTTGGGGCCTCCGGCGGGACGGCCTCTGCTCGCATGACGGCGGTCTTCATTGCAGGGCGGAAGATATAGCAAATTTCTCTATTATGTCAAGAGAAAATTGTTGTTGTCGCAGGGCCGGTCCGGCGGAGGGGCCGCTTCACGGGCTTGGGGCCGGAAGGCGGCCCGACGAAGGATGATTCCGCCGGGTCGGCGGCTTCATCTACAGCGAGCAGAGAACCCCCAAAACGATGACCGCGAGAATAATAATGCCCAGAATGATTACAGCCTTTTTACCCCCTGCCGCGTTCCCGGCATGACCATCACCATATTCCGCTGCCATGCGCTCCTTCTCGTATTGACGAATCGTCTCTTCAGGATCGCCTTTCCGCATGTAATCTCTGTCGTAGATTCCCATTGGATCACCGTTTCTCTTAGACGGTATTTACTCGCTAATCGGAAGTTTGCAAGATTATTGGGGCGGTTTCGGCGTGTCGGGGACGCGGCTTGCAAAACCTGTCCAGGCTCGTCGCATGAGCGGCGCAGTCCTGCATCCCGGCTTGGTGGATCGCGCCCTTCGGGCGCGGTGGCTGTTGACCGAAGCATGAGATGGCCCGTTTCCATGGGGCCAACGCCCCATAGTGTCCGTACGGTTTCTGTGGTAGCATATCCCATGAGTTTCTTCCGGAGGCTGTTTGGCCCCAAACAAGGCAACGCGGATTGCGAGTTGGTTGCCGATCTCCGCGCCAAGGCGGAAAACGACAATGCCCAATCCCAGAATGATTTGGGCAAGGCATTCTTTCTGGGCAGCTTTGGCTTGGCGAAGGATGAGGTGGAAGCCGTGAAGTGGTATCGCAAGGCCGCCGAGCAGAATGACGCCACGGCTCAATTCAATCTGGGCTGGTGCTACGCCGAAGGACGAGGTGTGACGAAGGGCGAGGTGGAGGCGGTGAAGTGGTTTCGCAAAGCCGCCGAGCAGAATCATGGCGAAGCTCAGGCTTGTCTGGGCCGCTGCTACTACAATGGCACTGGCGTGACGAAGGATTGGGCGGAAGCCTATAAGTGGGAGAATCTCGCCAGGGCGCAGGGCAGACATGGTCTCAGCGGAACAGTTCTTGACCTGCTGGAAAAAGAGCTGACCCCGGCGCAGGTCGCGCAAGTGCAGAAGCTTTGTCGAGTGTTCAAACCAAGAGGCGGCAGTGATCCCCGGGGAATTTCGTGGCAGGGCGAGAACAATCGGCGAAAGACTGTTCCATAAGTGTAGCGACCCTCTGTTTATAGAGGTGTTTTAGTTGGAAACCGGATGGCATTTTTTTCAACAAGGGGGTGAGTCAGTCATTGTCACGCGGCCTCGGTGTCTGTGCGGCCATGTGATCAGAAGGCGGACGCTGCACCAGCTCTGCTGCATCGGCACCCCCGGGTGTTACTGCACACAGTTCACTGCTTGCGCATCACTTCCGGCGAGCCGCCCGCCGCCGAAGGCCCAGCGCACAGATGGCGCCGCCGAGCAGCAACACGGCCGACGATGGTTCCGGAACAGTTTCAATCGTGATGAACGTCGTCGTCGTATCATACGTCATGCCCAGGGGATTCCCGCTGATGCCTGTGCCGGTGAAGGAGGCGGTATTCGTGCTTTCGATGTGGGTGTAGTTGGCCTGCAACGTATAAACCTCCCCGTTGGTCAATGTCCCCGGGGCGATGGTGAAGGAAGTCAGTGCCGGATCGGTTTTGCCCAGCTCGGGCGCATAGACGGACTGGGGCGATGAACCCAGCGGCGTTGGGTAGGAGTTCATGTCAAACAGGATAAAATTGATTTTTCCGCCCAAGCCTTGGGTATACGTGTTGAAAGCGCTTGTGTTGAAAGTGAGCGTGGCCCCGACGGTCGGATCAATCAGCAGAGTCCCGCTGCTCCACGTCCCGCCGCTGGTGAGCATGGGGGTGGGCGGCAGGACCGGGCTGGCCAGATTCAGGGAAAGCGTTGGCTGCACCGTGGCGTTGCCCAAGGTGAAAGTGTAGGTGCCGCTGCCATACGACGCGTTCAACTGGGATTGGGTCGTGCGCGCGTCGCCATACTGGTATCGGTTGTAGCCGCCGCTGGTGGCCCACGTCGGCGAGAAAGACGGCCCGGTGGGGAATGTGATGGTTCCTGACGGGAAATCGGCCGTGGGGCTGGGAAGGGTCAAAAGGGGTGCTGCGGAAAGGTTGCTGCCCAGCGTGTCTATCTTGGCGACGATGGAAAATTGGTTGTAGGTAAAGGCGCTGTATCCACCGACGACGGTGGAAGCGTCTGTTTCCTGCATCACTTGCTGTTCTTCAAGGCTATATTGAGTGGACTGCGCCGCGTGGGCACTCAAAGCCATGGCCCAAATCACCGTCATCCCCAATAGGCACTTGTATCCAAGTTTCATGTCACCGAAAGCCTAATGATTCCGGTTGTGGCAGTCCATGATTACTTGAGAACGCAAAATCAGGGATGATTTCGCCAGATCGGGGATCCGGGCTACATCATTCATACTCAAAATGCGGTGGCGGCTTTGCTGACTTCGAGGTAACGGGCGTAGGCGTCGTCCCACTGAGTCCGGTCGCTCGACGGCTCGTAAGTCACGACGGGGAACGATTGCCGCACAACCTCGCGGGCTTCGTCGAGGGACTTGATTTCCTTGCGGGCGATGGCCTGCATGAGGATGTTGCCGATGGCAGTGCCTTCGATAGGGCCGGCAATGACCGTGCGGCCGGTGGCGTCAGCAGTGAACTGGTTCAACAGCGCGCTATTGGAACCGCCCCCGACGATGTGAACGACTGGCGCGCGCTGGCCGCGGCATTCCTCGATCCGTTCCAGCGTCCAGCGGTATTTGAGCGCCAGGCTTTGCAACACGCAACGCACGACGACGCCCTTGTCGTCGGGAAGCGTCTGGCCGGTGCGCCGGCAGAATGCCCGGAGCGCCGCCGGCATGTCGGCGGGCGCGAGAAACTCGTGGTGGTCCGGTTCGACGATCGGGGCCGGGGTCGCGACCTTCGCAGCCAACCCGTCCAATTGCGGGTAGCTGAATTCCTCGCCGGCGCGTTTCCACGCTTGGCGGCATTGTTGCAGGAGCCAGAGGCCCATGATGTTCTTAAGGAACCGCACGGTGCCACAGACGCCGCCTTCGTTGGTGAAGTTGTAGCCGGCGGTCTTGTCGTTGATGAGCGGCGCGTCCAGTTCCGCGCCCATGAGGGACCATGTGCCGCTGCTGATATAGACGTGGTCGCGGCCGCGCGCAGGCACGGCGGCGACGGCGCTGGCGGTGTCGTGGCAGCCGGGCGCGATGACGGGCACGGGGCCGAGGCCGGTTTCCTCGCGCACGCTCTTGAGCAGCGGGCCGAGCACGGTGCCGGAGGGAACGATCTTCGGCAGGATGCTCGTGGGAATGCCGAGCTTTTTCAGCAGCGCGGCGTCCCACGTCTTCTTGCGCGCGTCGAGGAACTGCGTGGTGCTGGCGATGCTGTATTCGCAGACCTTCTTGCCGGAGAACCAGTAGTTGAAAAGGTCCGGCATCATCAGGAACGTCGCCGCGCCGTCGAGCTGCGGCGATTTTTTGCGGGCGAGCGCGTAAAGCTGAAAGAGCGTGTTGAACTGCATGAACTGGAGTCCGGTGCTGGCGTAAATCGCCTTGCGCGGCACCTTGCGGAGCGCGGCGGCCATGGCGGGGCCGTTGCGCGGGTCGCGGTAGCAGACCGGCGGGCCGATCAGCTCGCCGTTGCAGTCGAGTAGGCCGAAGTCCACGCCCCACGTGTCAATGCCGATGCCGGCGAGGTTGGGGCCGTGCTGCTTGGCGGCGAGCGTGGCGCCGTGCTTGATCTCCGACCAGAGGCGGAACGTGTTCCAGTAGAGCGTGTCGCCGCAGCGCACGCCGCCGTTGGGGAAGCGGTGCACGTCCTCCAGGCGCAGCTTCGCGCCGTCAAAGTGTCCGATCACGCCGCGGCCGCTCTCGGCGCCGAGGTCGAAGGCGAGGAATTTCAGGGTGGCTGACATGAATTGGTCTCCGGTGTTTGTTGTGTTGATTGCCGCGAAAACAAAACCTCTCTTCCGTCAACAGCGGCCCGCAGTATAGTGACCCGCCGGGAGGATGCAACTCCGGGCCAACTTATGTTATCTTGACGACACGCCGGCACGGACTACACTGCGGCCCGGCTTGGAGGACAGGAGCGCGTGGCTGTTCATCCCATGGCGGAATGAAGCGGCAAAGAGGAGTTAACCGATGAACCACAGACTCTACATCGCACTGTATGCAGCGGCGCTCATCTTTTCGATATCAGACATCGGCCTTGCTGAAGAGAGTGCAGGCACAAAGAATACAGCGCTGAAACACATTGCTGATTTTCAAGGCGGAAAGCTTTTCAAGGCGGGCGAGGTTCGTGTGCTGGTGCTGACGGGTAATTACCGGCAGATGGGGCGGCAATACGGGGCCTTGTTGAAGGACGATTTGCAGGCGATGCATACCACCATTGGAGAGGTCTTTCTGAATAATCCGGACGAAAAACGAAGGATGCACGCAGACGAACTGAAAACGATGGCCCAAGCCTTGTTCAACCGCTACCCCCAGCGCTACAAGCAGATCCTGTATGGAATGGCGGAAACCTCCGGCCTCGGCATGGACAAAATTCTCCTCGTCAACGCGCTCGAATGGTTTCCGAAGATCAACCGGCTGCGTTACGGAAAATGTTCCGGCATAGCGGTCTGGGGTCCTTATACCAACGGCCCGGTCATCTTCGGAAGAAATGACGACGACGATCCGGCCTTCCTGGCTTTCGCCCGCCCGGTCGTCGCCGTTTTCAAGCCGAACGACGGGAGCATCCCCGCGGCCTTGATAAACTATCCCGGCGTGATTTACAACGCAACGGGGATGAATGCCGACGGCTTGTTCATGGAACTGAATGCCGGGAACAGCATGGGATTCTCCATGGACCGCGTTTCCATTTTCACAACGCTGTTCTTGTATCTGCAGGAATATCACAACCTCGCCGAACTGGACCGGGCCATGCGTTCCACACTCGTGGACATAGGCTCCATCATCACCGTGGCCGATCCAACCCGCGGCTATTCCTACGAATGCTCGCTCTGGGACACGAAGCGGAGGGACCAGGACGCCGATGGAATCGTCGCGGCGGCGAATGGCTTTTCGCTTCCGGACTGGAATATCACGCCGTTGGACCCGAAGAAGGATCCCGAAGCGAACGAGATCCGGAAAGGGAACCTGCTCAAACTCGCCTCCCAATACAAGGGCGCCATCACGCCGGACGTGATGATGAAGAAGATCATGGACGTGGACATCAAGGACGGCGGAGCCACCCATGCCGGGACCATTTTCCAAGTCGTAGCCGCGCCGGCGGATCGCAAGGTCTGGGTCAAAGTGCCAGGCCGTGTGGAGTGGACGGAAGTTTCCCTGGAGCCACTGTTTCGCGCGCCCGACCACTCGGCCGCCAAGATCAGCACAGCGACCGCCCAAAGCGCGACTTCCAAGTCTCTCGACACCATCCTCACGCCCTATCTTGCAAAATACAATCTGCCGGCCCTTGCGGCGGCCGTCGTCCGGGATGGCCGGATCGTGGCCGCCGGCGCCGTGGGCACCCGGCGGGCTGGCGCCAACATTCCGGTGACGCTCAACGACCGCTTCCACATCGGCTCGGACACCAAGGCGTTCACCGCGCTCCTGGCGGCGATGATGGTCGAAGAAGGCAAGCTGCGCTGGACCTCCACGATCGCCGAGGTGCTCCCCGATCTGGCGGCGGGGATGGATACCCGGCTCCGCGGCATCACGCTGGAGCAACTCCTCTCACACTCGAGCGGTCTGCCGAGTGACAATGAGCAAATCGGGGCCCTGTATGACAAGGCGTATCTCCAACAGGGGAACCTAGACGAGGTTCGCTGCTGGTTCCTGCGGGAGGCGTTCAAGTTTCCCCTGAAGTCAGAACCTGGCACCCAGTTTGCCTACTCGAACACGGGCTACATCACCGTGGGCGCCATGGTTGAGCGCGTGGCCGGGAAGACATGGGAGGAACTGATCCGCGAGCGCATCTTCAATCCGATGGGTCTCTCGACGGCCGGCTTGTGGGTGCAGGCTTCCGTCGGCAAGGTGGACGCGCCCCTGCCACACGCCATGGTGGACGGGAAGCTGAAGGCTCTCCTCGCGAGCCCATGTGCGGACGGCCCGATGGCCTTGGGCCCTGCCGGCCTTGCGCACATGTCCATTCTCGACTTCGCCCGTTGGGTGGGCTGGAACGCGGGCGAAGGGAAGCGCGGCCCGGCGCTCGTTCGACCCGAGACGCTGAAGAAACTCCACACGCCGGTGATCGAAGCGAGGGTTCCAAATGCCCCGCCCGGCACGCCGAGCCAGGGCAAGTATGCCCTCGGATGGGGCATACCAAACGTCGAGTGGGCCGTGGATCCGCTGGTCCAGCACGCAGGCTCCAACACCCTGAACCTGGCGCAAGCCTGGTTCGACCCCAAGCGGGATGCGGGATTCGTTATCGCCACCAACATCGGCGGCGAGAAGGCGGACGCCGCGTTCAAGGTGCTCGCGAAAGAGCTGTATACGGCCTACATGCTGAAGCGAGGGGAGTAAAGAACCGGAAAAAAAGTGGTGCCACTGTCCGCGCGCCCTGACGGATCCGCCATCACTCCATTTTCAGCAGCTTCCGCTGCCACGGCATCAACAGGTCGCTGACGAGCTTGCGATCATGATCGCGCGCGAGGGCCTCGATAGTGGCGCGGCTGGCGATAAGCGACGCGTCGATGCCGAATTCCTTCGCGCAGGCGTCGCGGACGTTTTTGATTTCGGCGGCGCGGCGCATCGCCTGCCAGTCGGGCTTGGTGCGCGCGTGCTTGGGCATCAATGGGTAGTCCGCCGGCTGCACTTGCTGGCCGAGATGCACCGCGTCCAGCAATCGCTGGCGGCGCGGCGGCGACATGCGCGGCGGGATCAATGGGTGGAAATCTTTTCGATACGAAACGTCATCGGCGATCTGGATGAGGCGCTCGTTGTTGAGGATGTGGAACGGCGGCCGGTCCACCGCTTGCGCTTCCTTCTCGCGCCAATGCCACAGTTCGCGCAGCACGGCCAGGCCCGCGCCGCTCAGGATGGCCCAGCCTTTCACGCGCCACTCCGTCGCCGGGTCGCGCTCGCGCGTGACGGCGCTGCGCTCGATAAGGTCGGCGCAACATTGCTGGAGCCAGTCGAGTCGGCCCAGCCGCACCAGCTCGGCGCGGAGGATGTCGGCGAGCGGTTTGAGGTAGTGCGTGTCGGCGATGGCGTATTTGATCATCTTCTCCGGCAACGGCCGCCGCGCCCAGTCCGCCTTTTGCGACGCCTTCTCGAGGTGGACGCCAAAATGTTTTTCCACCAGCGCGCCGAAGCCGGTCTGTTGCACGCCGAGCAGCCGCGCGGCGATGTCGGTGTCGAACACCGCCGCCGGCACGAAACCGGTCGTCCGCCGCAAGATGCGCAGGTCGAAATCCGCGCCGTGAAAAATCAGTTCCTTGCCGCCGAACGCCGCGAGCAGCGGCGACAACTCCATCCCCGCCAGTGTGTCCACCAGGTAGTCGCCTTGCGGGTGGCTGACCTGCATCAAACAGAGTTTTTCGTAGTAGCAATGCCGGCTGTCGGCTTCGGTGTCCACAGCCACCCACGCCGCGTGCCGCACGCCGTCGGCGAGGTGCTGAAGGTCGGTAGATGTCGTAATCAATTGTGCCTTTGCGTCAATCGGGTTTGTCAATTGGATACCTTTAGCAGAACTTGGCGGAGTTTCCAAGTCCCTCGGTCAATCCGCCGGTTCGTTCACCGGCGGGGCCTCGTAAAGCTCGCGCGGCTCCGGCAGGACCAGCGCGACGGCGATGGCCGGCACGAACAGAAAACTGGCGTAGAGCAGCGCCCGCCGGAAATCGCCGACCTGTGAGAACAGGCCGAAGAACACCGTGCCGAACGCCGCCGCGATGCGGCCGATGTTGTAGGAGAATCCCGCGCCGGTCGTGCGCAGCAGCGTCGGGAACAGCGGTGGCATATACATCGTGAAGAGGCCGAAGACGCCCGAGAAAAACCCCGTCACCGGGAACCAGAACCAGACCAGCGCCTGCCAGTGTGGCGTTTGGAGAAACGTGCTGCACATCGCCACGAAGAAGCCGACGAACATCAGCAGGATGCCGCGCCGGTAGCCCAGCCATTTCACCAGCGCGCCGCCGAAAAAGTTGCCGGCGACCGACGTGAGGATCACGAAGAAAAACGTCCGGCTCACCAACTGGTCGCGCGCCGCCGCGGGCCACGCCGCCAGCTCCGGCAGGTTCCGCAAATGCTGCGGGTGCCAGAACAGAAAGGCCCACCATGCCGTCAACGAAGTGGCGCAGACGATCATCGTCAGCAGCGTCGTCCGCCGCACCTCGCCGCGGAACAAATCCGCCACGCCCGGTCCGGCCTTTGCGGCGTGTTGTCTCGCGGCCTTCCATTCCTCCGGCTCCGGCACCTGGCGCTGGATCCAGGACGTCAGCAACGCCGGCAGGATGCCGACGAGGAACACGTAGCGCGGATTGATGCCGGCCATCAGATAGACCGTCGCGCACGCGCCGAGCACGCCGATGTTCGCGCTGGTTTGCAGCACCGCCGCGATCCACGGCCGCCAGCGCCGCGGCCATGTCTCCGACAGCAGCGACGCGCCGACCGCCCACTCGCCGCCGATGCCCAGCGCCGACAGGAAACGGAAGATCATCAACTGCCACCACGTCTGCGCCACCGCCGACAACCCCGTGAACGCCGCATACGTCAGGATCGTCAGGCATAACGCGCGGCTGCGGCCCATCCGGTCGCCGAGGCGGCCGAAAAATCCGCCGCCCAGCGCCCAGCCGATGAGAAACGCCGCCTGGATCCACGAGCTCTTCTCCCTCACCGCCGCGTCGGTCACCGCGCCGGCCTGGAGCAGTTGCATCACGAACGGCGCGGCCACGAGCGTGTAGAGGTGCATGTCCAGCCCGTCGAAGAGCCAGCCGAGGCACGCCGCGATGCCGGTCTTCCATTGCCGGGGCGTCACGTCGCGAAGGCGGCTTACCTCGTGCGCCGGCGAAGGCGGGGGCGGGGATGCGGGGCGTGGCGCCGTTGGACAATTCACGGCGTTATCTCCTAAACGCTTTCATCAGTTTCAGCCAGCGGATTTTCCGGTCGCTTCAGCGCGAGGGCGCGGCGGCCACGGGCAGATGAAGCTCCTCTTGAATGGCCGCCACGTTCACCCGGCTCACGGGCACGCCGTTCTGGACCGCTTGCGCGGCGGCGAGGCCGGCGGCGTGGCCGAGGGCGATGATCGTTCGCGAGAGCCGGCAGCTCGACGCGGCGATGTGGCTGAAGCTCGCGCCGCGGCACGCGACCAGCAGGTTCACCTTGCCCTTCGGCAGCAGGCAGCGAAACGGAATGCCGTAAGGAGCCTTGACCTGCGTCAGCGCGCTCGCGCCGGCGGCGCCATGGATGTCCATCGCGTGATCGGCGATGGCGATGATGTCCGCGGGTTTCGGCTGGTCCGGCGCGCCGGCCAGATCGCGCTGCGTCAGCACGTATTCGCCCACCACGCGGTAGCTCTCGCGGATGCCCAATGACGGTGCAAAATCGCGGAACTCGTAGAAAGCGAACAGCGGGTTGCCGTGAAGCCATCGCCAGTGGGCCTCCACAATCGGTTTGCACGCTTCGTAGGTCTTCTCGTAGCCGAGGCTCAGGAGCGTCTCGCCCGGCATCACGCCGAGCGGGTTCACGATCAAGTCGTCGCTGCCGGGAACCGCCGTCACGTGGGCGGAGTGGGGGAACCCTTTCACCGGCCCGGCCGGCTCCGGCGGCGTGGCGGGCTTTTCGGTTTTGTGAATCCGGTAGCAGAGTGAGATGGCGTTGAGCGTGCGCCCGGCTTCCTCCGGCGCGGAAGGTTCGTCAAACCGCGCCCTCGGCTCCGCGCCCACCATGATCTCGCAGCCGGCCGCGCGACAGAGATCCACGTTGCCGGTGGAATCAATGAAGACCTTCGCGCGGATGCGGAGTTCCGTTCCGTCCGCCGATTGCGCGGTGATCGTCGCGACGCGGGCGCCGTCGTTCGCAGCGGACACGAATCGCGTGTTTAGCAGCACGCGGCAGCGGCCCGTTCCGGCCAGCATCTCCGCCATGACGCGGCTCATCTTTTCGGGATCGAAGGCGACACCGTGGCACTTTTCATAGTCGGCGTCCGCGCGATGCAACGTCTGCTCGTAATCCACCTCCGGCGTAACCAGCCAGAGCCCGAACGGGCCGCGTTTGTGGCCGGGGTTCTGGTGGCTGGTCACGCCCGCGCCGTTGATCTTGCGCAGCCGTTCGTAGATTTCGCGCGCGTGGGAATCACCAGGCCCCGGCTCCCAACTGCTGACGTAGGCGGACGTGCTCGTGCCGCCGAGCCGGGGCATCCGCTCGACAAGCACGACTTGCGCGCCGGCGCGCGCCGCCGCCAACGCCGCGCTCACGCCGCCGCTGCCACCGCCGACGACGCACACCTGGGTTTCAATCTCGCGCGCTTCCCCGGCCAGGGAAACGATGGCCGCGCAAAACAAAAAAACGATGCATCCTCCCGCGCGATTCATGGCGTCCCGAACCACACCGGGCTGCTCCAGGCGATCTCGCCGTCTTTTTGCGTCACGCGAATATAATAATAGGAACGCCCGGACAGCGGATGCGCGTCGGCGAATGTGAACTGGCTCACCCGCCCCTCGCCGGTCTTGCAGTGGATGAACTCGTTGTTGCGGCAAATCTCGACGCGGTCAATGTCCGCCGGGCAATCGGCCTTCACCTCGATGGTCACCTTCGCGCCGGCGGGCGTCTCGAGTTTCTCGCCCATGAAGTGGCCGTTGACGCGCACATCGAGGAAGATTTTCGCCGCCGTGCTCGCGTAGCATCGCCGCGCGCGCAACGCGTCGAGAATCGCCTCGCGCGACAGCTCCGGCGCGTAGACGCACGCCTTGCCGTAGCCGCCGGTATGGTCGGGGCTGGCCATGGCGCCGATGACGATGCCGCGCTCCCAGGCGTCCTGGATGAAATAGCCTTTCGGCGTGGTGCGCAGGGCTTCGCGCGGCGCGCCCTTGAATTCATAGGAGCCGCGGCCCTGGAATATCTCCGCCACGGGCTGCGCGACCTCGTCGGTGTAGTTCCAATCCGTCGGCACGTTGCCGGTGTCGGCGAGCTGGTGCGGGATCTGGACAAAGTTGGCGTTCATCTTGCGGAGGTCTGCCCAGACCTGCGCGGGCGTCTGTTTGGTCTGCTCGTTCCACCAGCGCGGCAGATACGGGTCGGCGAAGATGAGATTACGGTGCCCGTAATAACCGTAGGGACGCTTCGGGTCGTCGCCAAGCTTGATGTTTGAAGTCCACTCCTCCGCGAGGAACGTCAGGAACCGCGGCGCGTCGTAGTTGGCGCGCGCGAGCTTGGCGAGGAAGTTCCAATGATAGGGATTGATGTTGTAGCCGTGGTCGGTCGCGGCGGCGAAATCGTGCCGGGCGATGTCGCGCATGTTGGCGTAGCTCTCGTCCACCGACTCGTCGCCGCAGCGGTTGCATTGCGAGATGTCGGTGTGATCGTGCAGGTCGCCGAAGTAGAGGTTGAGCTTCTGGCCGTTGTAGGCGATCGAAGGCGTCGGCCGGTCCTCGCCGCGCTCGACGCGGACCGTGCCCGGCGCGAACGGCTCCTTCGGCTCGACGAGCCGCGCCCATTCCGCCTCCGGCACGGAGACGGCGGGCGGTTTGGCCGGCACGCTCGCCAGCGACACCTGGCTGTCGGCGCTCTTCGAGTCCTCCTCGCTGTTATACATGATGCGGCTGCCTTCCGATTGGTAGGCGACGACGACCCGTTCGCCGGCCAGCGCGATGGCGGGCCAGCGGTCCATGCCGGGGCGGTGCGAGACCAGCGCCGGCACGGTCCACGACGCGCCGTCGAAACACGTCAGCGTCACGTTCCACGAACGCGACTTTGCTTTTTTGCCCATCGCCGAGCCGAGCTGGCGGCACGCGAGCCAGAGCCGGCCCGACGAGTCGAAGACCGCCGCCGGCGCCTCCGCGTGCGTGCGGAACACCGGCGAGACCGCCAGTTCGTTTGCCGGCGCGAGCAAACCGTCGTCGCCGACCTTCGCGATAATGAGCCGCCGCATCTGCGCCTGGCCGATGCTGTAGGGCAGCCGCTGCTTGATGCCCTCGTCGCCCGGCCGGTTGCCCATCATCGCGTTTTCATAAATCAACCAAAGCTCGTTGCCGCGCGCCAGCAGCAGCGGATGGCGGTCAATCGTCGGCGCGCGTGTCAGCCGCGTTTCCGCGCCCCATTCGCCGCCGGCTTTGCGACGGCGCAGGAACACGTCGTAGTTGTTCTGCCGGAAACTGTGCCACGCCACCGCGACGTCGCCGCCCGGCAGCACGGCGACCGTCGGATCGTAGTTCGAACACTCGCCCGCGCTGACGCGCTCCGGCTTCGAGACGACGCCGTCGCGCAACGACGCGGCGCAAATCCCGCGCCAGCCGCTCGCGTTGGATTCCCACGCCGCCCAGAGCGTGCCGTCGCGCCACGCGCCCATGGGCTTCACGTTCACCCCGCCGCCGTTGCTGATGCGGACCGGCTGGCCCGGCCCGTCCGCGCCGCACGGCAGCGCGTAGATGTCCCACTTCTTGTCCACCTCCGCGGCGTAGAGGACGAAAATTTTGTCGCTGGCCGCGACCGCCTTGAAGCCGAGCAAATAAAGCCCCTTGCCGCCGAGCGGCTGCCACTGGCCGAGTTTCTTGAACGTCTTGCCCGCGACGGTGTAGCGCGCGATCTGCATCGTGTCGGCGTTGTCGCGGAAACTGTTCCACACGACATAGAGCGAGCCGTCGCCGGCCTGCGCCATCGTCGCCTCATCATTGAAGCCGGCGCCCGCCGATACCAGCTCCGACACGGGCAGCTCGGTTTCGTAGAGCGCGATGTCGTCCACCCAGACGCGTCCCGGCGGCGCGCCGTTCGAGGACGGCGTGATGATGTTCAACTCCATCAGGCCGCTGGTGCTCACCGGCACGTCGCACTCGTATTTGTGCCACTGGTTCGGCAACTCATCCCACGCCGCCACCAACGGCCGCGTCGCCTCGGTCCTCGGAGCCTTCGGGTCGGTGCCGGGATGGATGACGCGGAGCACGATCTTGGTTTCGTTGGTGGCCTTCGCCCAGAACACGAAGTGATAACGGAAACCGACCTTGACCGGCACGCGCTGGCGAAGGATGAGCGCCTGCCGGTCGCGCGTGACTTCGCCGGTGAGACACGCATTGCCGGAGTGGGCGCGCTTCGGGTCGTTGACCAGCTCGTGCTTCGCATCCGGCTCCCAGCCGGTCGTGCCGTCTTCGAAGCCGCCGTTGGTGATGAGGTTGACCGGCGCAGCCGCCCGCGCCGTGGAGACGATGCCGATGGCCGCGAGCCATCCCGCCAGCAGGAAGGAGAAAGTGAGCGAGCGCATGGCCCGAGTTCTATCACCCGGACAGCCGAGGGTCAACGCGCGGCGTGGTCGGTAGTGGGCTAATTGGAGGGTTCTTGGTGTTGTGGAAAAGTCATGGCATAGACAAATGCCGACGGCAGTTTCATGGGTAGGGCGAGGCGTCCCGCCGAGCCGCGCCACTGTTGGCATGAACTGTATCGGCTCGGCGGGACGCCTCGCCCTACCAAGCCTAACATCAAACTGACCCACTACCCGTGAGTCATTCCGCCGTCTTATGAATGGGCCGTTTTGACCCGATTCGTCGGCTCTCATCCCATTTGTCCGGTCGGATTCAGTCGGATTGGGTCGGATCAGGTTGGATTCAGTCGGGTCCAGTTGCATCAGGTCGGATTGAGCCGGATTGAGTCGGATATTTTTAGTGGTCGTATTCAGGTTTGGCTCATTTGGCTTCGTTTTGTCTTTCTCCCCGTCGGGCGTTTTCACAATATCCTGCCACCACGTATTTTGTATTTCTCGATTTGGGTTCGTTTCGTAAAAACATGTTTTCTCACCGGGACCTCTCCAACCCGAGTCGTTCATTTTCCAATGAAAAAACGAGGTTTTCGGGTTTTGGCCGCCATCATCATTTGGGTTCGTTTTGCAACGTCCGGCCAAGGCCTGTTGTTTCATGCGGGAACTGCTGGCGTCAGGATGGGGAAACAGAATCATGGCGACAAAATCATGATGTTGCCCCTCCTCTGCCTTTCTCTTCATGGCTGCCTCCCTGTTTTCCGCCTTCTGGCTTCTGACTTCTGACTTCTGTCCTCTGCCTTCCGCCCTTCGCATTCTCTTTTCATCGTCGGGCAGAGTTATAGAGTAATTCTCTATAAATGTCAAGAGAAATTTGTTTCATGAAGCCGAAGGCTTTGGACTGCTGCGAGAATCGCAGCTTTCCTCACACGATTGCACCGCGGTCGAAGTCCGGGAAGCTGTAGTTCCTACAGCAGTCCAAAGCCTTCGGCTTCATTGGAGTTTCGGTCATCATCCGTTACCGCGCCGATGCCTTGCCAGACGGCTTGAGTCGGAACGCCCGGCTGGCGCATGCAGCCGAGGATGCAGGCGGCTGGCTGGCGGTTTCGTGGCTTTCTATTTGTTGAACTGCTGGGTGATGTCCTTAAACACGTCGAATTCCAGATTCCGGGAGCCGGAGGGATTGACCCACAGTTCGATGTTGACCACGCTGCTGTAATCGTCAGCATCCAACTTCATCCACCCATACTTGGGCGGGTTTCCAAAAACAAAGCACATTTTCTTCGTCACGGCCGTCGCCCAGGTCTGGCCGCTCTTTGGCAGGTTGATGTCAAATTCCGGTGAATAGCCGCCAGCGGGAGCCGTGAAAGGCGTTTCTTTACCCACATCAACCAGACCGCCATCGGGGATTCGAAGAAGCACCCGCCAATCAAACTTGAGTCCATGTTTCCGGTCGTTCCACCACGTTTCGGACCGCCATTTTTGTATTTCCAATTGTCCATCCTGACCGGTCTTTCCGGTTAATAAATTCACATAAACTGGAGATCCGTCGAGCTTCAAGTGAACTTCGCAGTCCCGATGCACCATTGGCTCGGCGATGTTGGCTTTGAGCAAGTGAAACACAACAGGGTGCGCGGGATCGGGACGGTGAAAATCAAAATAGTCGCAGTACTCAAAACCGAAAGGGTTTTCACGCAAAGAGTGGTATCCCTCTTTTTCGACACCAACCGTTAAACCCTTGCCACGCACTCCGGTGAGCGAGAAAAGTCCTTGTGCGCCGCTGAGAACGTGTTTCTTGGACGTGCCATGGCGTGAAATGTCAGTCCAGCAAAACTCTATCTTGGCCCCGCCCACAGGTGCGGCATTTTCGTCCATCACTTTGCCGTAAAATGTGATCGGGGTCTTCCACTCAAAACTAGAGTCTGCTTCTTTTGCCTCTCTCCAGAGTTCATACAGTTGCTTCTTGTCCTTTTCCGGGTCGAGAACAGTTTGGGCGTGATAGTAAGCCCGCGCCTTGGCACCGCTGCCGAGGAGTTGCTGATAGGCAAAGGCCAGCAAGATAATCGCGCCAACAGTCGTTGTGGCAACCAGTGCCTTTCTCGACTGAAACAGCTTTGTCATGGAGTGGTTATCCGGTTGAGTCGCCGGACCTGGGTTTATTTACCTAGCGCCTCGCGCAGCACCGGCTCGAACGCGTCCGACTGGCGCATGAAGCCGAGATCGCTGGGATGCGAGCCGTCGGTCGCGCCTTCGGCGTCGTCGCCGAGCATGTGGTCGCCGGGGATGTAGTAGAGCTTCCCGACGCCTTCCTTCTTGAGCGCCTCAAAACATTCGTGAAGGGCAGCGTGGTTTTCGGTATGGAATTTCTCCCGCTCGGGGCGAATCCATGAGTTGGTCATGCGACGGTCCTCGACGAGCACGATCGGCGTTTGCGGACGCGCGGCGCGCAGCATCTTCACCAGCACCGGGCACTTCTGCCGCACGTCGGCGGGGCCCATGTTGGGCGAGCAGTCAATGACATACACCGCGGCGTCCACCTTGCAGAGGAGCTCGCCGACCGCCGCGTCCATCCGGCCGTTGCCGGAGAAGCCGATGTTCAGCACGGGCCGGTCGAAGCGCCGGCCGAGGATGGCGGTGTGGACCATGCCGGGCCGCGACGCGCATGCGCCGTGGGTGATGGACGTGCCGTAGAAGACGATGGGCTTCTCGCGCGGCGGCAGGCCTTCGAACTTCGCGCCCTTGGACACGCCGATCTCCAGCGACTCGACGCCGTTGTAGAGCGGCAGATACGCAGCGTATTCGCGCAGGCCGGGCAGGAGGTCGGCTTGGATGACCTGGTTGACTTCCTTTTTGTCGGGCTTGGTGACGTTTACCCAGCGCCATTTGCCGTGCTCGTCACGGGCGTAGAGGTCCACGCCGCTGACGCCCGTGGCCGGCATGTGCGGCATGGCGATGCGCTCGCTGCGCAACACGTAATGCGCCCAGATCGCCGATGCGTCGGTCTTGAATTGGACCATCATCCCCGCGCTGTCGTGGCTCAAGTTCCACACCATCGGCGTCACCTTGCCCTCGGCGGCGGCGGGGAAGCGGTCGAACCAGCGCTTCCGCTCCATCTCCGGCCACGCGCGGCCTTCGACGCCCCACTGGGTCACGTCGTGCCATTCGAGCGCGGGCGGCGGTGGCGCGGGCTTGGCGGGCTCGGCGGCTTGGGCATTGAGCGTCGCGAGCATGAACGCCCACGAGAGCGGGATGAGATGACGAGGTTTCATATTTTATCTTTCAGTGTTGGGGTCTGCGAAAATCCTTGAATGGTGGGGCGAGTCTCCGTCGAGCCACCGCTTCCCAAGCACGCTCGACGGAGTCTCGCCCCACCGGGTTCGGTTGCGGCTTCGCCGCATTGGAATAAATGAGTTTCACTTTTTCGGTTTGGCGGATGTTTCGAGCGCGAGCCGGCTGTCGAACCAGCCGAGCATTTCCTGCCACATCTCCGGCGTATAGACGTGGCCGACGCCGGGATAGATCACGCTGCGAAAATCATCGCCCTTGTCGAAGATCCGCCACGCGGGGCCGGCGGCGCTTTCGATTTTCCGGATGCCCGGCACCGGCGAGCCGGCGTCGTCCCCGCCGGCCAGCGAGAGAAACGCGCGCGGCGCGATGCAAGCGACGACCGCCTCGGTGTCGAAGTGGTTCAACATGCCGGGAACGAAATAATAAATGCCGTGCCCATGCATCCCCTGCGCCTCGATGAGGTCGCGGTAACGCGTGAGACAACAGACGGCGACGGCGGCCTTCGGGCGGTCGTCGAGCGCCATGAGCCACCACGTCCGCGTCGCGCCCATGCTGATGCCGGTGACGCCGATGCGCCGCGCGTCCACCTCCGGCCGCGAGCAGAGATAATCCAGCGCCATGAGATCGTCGCGGACGATCATGCCCCAGAGCGTACGGCCGACCCAGAGGTTGAACTTCGACGCCGACATCTCGCCCGCGCTGCCTTTCAACGCGTCCGCGCCGCGGCCGTTGCGCTCGCCGAAGCAATACGAATCAATCGCCAGCACCACGTAGCCGCGCGCGGCCAACGTCGGGCCAGAGGCGGCGGGCGTGTATTTCGCCTCCATCAACGCGGTCTTGCCGAGGTCGTATGCGCCGCCGTGCCAGTGGTTCCAGAGGATCGCGGGCGCCTTGCCGGAAATGTTTTTCGGGATCAACAGCATGCCGGGCACGGTGGCGCCGGCGCCGTTGTCGAACTCGAACCGCTCCAGCCAATACGCGCCCTGGTCCTCGCGCGAGAGCGTCTTCACCTTCGGCACCCTGGGCCGCGGCGGGAGCTTGCCGAGCAGTTGCCAGAGCGTGGCGCGCACCTCGGCGCGTTGTTTCTCGAAAGCCCTGCGCGTCTTGGCAGCGTGGAAATCGGGCGCGAGCGGGGCGTGTTCGAGCCAGCGTTGCGTGTCGGTCGGTTCCTGCGACATGGCGGCATTTTGGGCGAAGAGCGCGCCGAGGACAAGCAGAGAGCAACAGGCGCGGCGCGCCACAAGTCCATGTTTGCTCATAACGATGTCTTTTTCGCCGTCTCTATCGCGCGAACCGCAGCGCATACAGATCGGCTTCCTTCAACTCGAACCGCAGTCGCACGAGCTTGCCGGCGAACTTGCTCACGTCGGAGCGCGACTTCCACTTCACCACGCGCTCGATGGAATCGCCGGTGATGGGCGCGCAATCCTCGAGCGAAAAGCCGGGCAACGGCTGGCCGTCCGCGTCCTGCAACTCGACGCGCGTCCCGCCCTTGCTCACGATATTGAGCAGGAGCCTCGATCCGGCGAACCGAAACGGCTTGGTGAGGAGCGTGCCGCCGCCTTCGGCGTGCGCGGAGACGAAGCCGTCGGTGCGGAAGGTGAAACGGCGCACGCGGCTGCCGGGGCCGGTGTAATAAGCCTCCGTCGCATAGACCGACAGCTCGCGGTCGTTGCCGGGAAGCTGGAGCAGGCCGCGCGTCATGTAGTTGCTGCGGTTGCCGTCGCGGTCCTTCGGCGCGGTGATCGGGATCAGTTCCTCGCGCCAACGATGGAACAGCACGCCGTCCCGGCTGCTCATGAAGACCGGCTCCACCTGCTGGGTCTTCGGCTGGAAGCGCGTTGGGAAACCGATGAACAAATGCGGCGCGCGGGGGTAGGGGAGGATCGCGTTGGTATAGAGATGCTCTGGCGGCGAATCCACATACCGGAGGTCGGCCTGATTTTCCCAGTGGATGAAGTCCTTCGAGGTCGCCGTGCGGATGGCGCGCACGCCCTCCGGTTTCCAGCCGCGCTCGTCCGTGAAGCCGGCGGTAAAGATGCGCCAATAGGCCCGATACTCGCGGCGCTCGGCGTCCCAGAAGGCGATGTTCTGCGAATCGAACGCGCCCGCCGTGATGACGGCGTCGGCCATCCGCGTCCAGCGAATCCCGTCGGGCGACTTGAGCGCGTTCAGGCAACCCTTGCTCTTGCCATCGACCGGCGTCGTGCCGCCGGCCAGCGCCTTGTAGCGGGCGTCGGTCGCGCAGGCGGGATTGTCGTCCTTGAACGGCGCGAAATTGTGCGTGCCCTCGCCGGTCCAGATGATGTTGTTGCGCTTGGAACCGCCGAACTCGAACAGGCCCAGTTCTGGCTTCTTCCACTTCACGCCGTCGCGGCTCTCGGCGTAACAGGTGAACTCCGGATGCGTCGGTTTCTTCGTCTTTTCGTCGAAGTGCGAGGCGCGGTAATAAACGCGGAACCGGTCCTTGTCGCGAAAGATCGAGTAGTAGGCGGACGTGTTGCCCTCCCACGGCTGGTCGCAGACGAGCACCACCTCGCGCGGTTCCGGCTTGTGCAGCATCAGCTCGACGCCGGGATCGCACGCAATGAGAAAGTCATCCACGAATAACTCACGTTGCGAGCCAATGTCGAGGCCGGCCGCTTCCATCAGTTGCTTCGCGGCCATCGGCAGCGGCAAGGCCAGCGTGATGGAAGCAACGAGTGCAATGATTCTGGCCAACCGAGTCACAGGGTATGGTTTCATTTTTGAGTTCCTTTTTGTTGTCGCTCGCGTCGCAAACCGAAAGCCAAAGGCGAAACTATCAGCAAAACGCCGGCGACGATCCCGAGGTGAGTGAGGCCCAGCCAGGGATCGTCATACTCCAACACGACCTGATAGTTCCCCGTCTGCGGAAGCAACACGGCTTGGAAGGCGTGGTCGGCCCGGAAGACTTTGGAAGCCGCGCCGTTGACCGTGGCTTTCCAGTGGCGGTTGTAATTGTTGCTCACCACGAGCGCGGCTGGCGCCGAGAGGGACAGACGAAACTCCATCCTGTCGGGCGAATAATGCGTGAGCGCGCTGGTGTCGGCGGAGGAGCGATTGGCACGGCCGTCTTCTCCCAGCATCAGGGCGCGAACCTCATCCGGGGACGTGTCGGTTTCCGAGAAACAAACTTTGTCTTTGAGTTCGCCGATGGACGCGCTCGAAAGAGCCGCCAGAACCTCCCGGTCGTTTTTCAGAACGGCGGCTTGATGGACCAGGAAGCCTCTCGGCAGGGTCTCCTTCAGCGTATAGATGTAATAAAATTTCGCGGGCGTCATCCGCCGCAGGGGTTTTTGCAGGATGGGAAGCACGGCGCCCGCCTTGTCGGCCCAGACGCGGAGCGCCGCGCGCGAGTCCAGCGACACCGTCCTCACGCTTTCCGAGGCGTTCCGCAACGAAGGCGACGGTTCGGAAGAGAGCAGGTATTTCACGTTGGCCAGGGCCAGCAACGGCCAGTTGAATTCCAGTTTCCGGTTTCCATTCATCAGGCTGAGGTCATACCAATACGAATCAAAGGATTCCTCGTCCTTTTTTTCCGCCAACTGAGGCTGGACGATCCGCTTGAAGAACTCCTTGTATCGCCCGTTGGAAATCGGCCCGCGTGCGTCCACGGTTTCCCATCCATAATGGATCAGGATTCCCGGCCACATGCTGCCCACGGCGCCGGCACGCCACGGTCCCGTCTCCTGCGTCCTGAGCGTGCGCAGGAACGGGTAGTTCTCCAATGCGACTTTGTAGGGACTGTTTTCCGACTCATCTCCGCCGAACCGGAACATGCGCACCGAGAAAATAACCAGCAATCCCATCGTCGCCAGCACCAAAGTCCTGCGCCGATCCAACCCGGATGAGCCGGCTTGTTCGCTTGCGGAAGTTTTCCAGAACAACCATGCCAGCCAGGCAAAAAGCAGGATGTTGGGCGCTTCGCATGGGCGCAGCCGAAAGAGGCCGAACAGAATGACGAGAACCGTAACGACGGCGAGCCCCGCGCCGATTCTTCGGCAGGAGATTGGGAGAGTTGCAAAGGTTTTCGACATCCGGTCGAATCGGTCACGGCTCGCGGTCAGGAAAAGCGCAGCCAGGCAAAGGTTGACGGCGAGCGTTCGTTTTGAAACTTCTCCCATGAACGTCAGCGCAATCAACAGCGCCACGCCCAGTCCCAGCAGCTTCCGATACCGCGCCTCGTGTTCCGGGTGGCGAAAAACCTCGTCCATGCCTACCGCCGCCACGAGCGTCGCCGCAAAAGGCACCACCCAGATGAAATGGCCCAAGTCCATTTTCTCGATCAGCGTGCCGGCGAAAATCTTCGCCAGTGGCGAATAAAAGAAGGCGGAAAGAACCAACGCCGCCGCCGCAATCCAGAAACATTTTCGCAGCCGAGCCGAAACCGCCAGCAAACCCATCGCGGCAATCAATGGCGCAAGGGTCAGGGATCGCGACAAGATGGATGCGCTCTGCCGGCCCAGCGTGACGAGAAATTCACCGAAGCCATGGAAGTCGGGCCGCTGCCAGGCGTCAAAGTGCCGCGCCACTTCGGGCGCGTAGCCCAGCAGCGCGTAGAAAATCGGCACGCAACTCAAAACAAAACCGAACCACATCACCCCCAGCCACAGGCACGTTCCGATGACCTTGCGCCAGTCCTGCTTGATCTTCTCGTCCAGAAACAGGAGGGCGACCTGTAGCAGCGCGAAGTACGGCAGCGTCAGGATCGGATAGGCCAGCATCAGAATCACCCCGATGCCCGCAAGAGGCCCGAGGATGCGCCCGGGCCGACGCCGGTTTTCCCAGACATCGAGCGACCAGACATGGAAGAGGGGAAAGGCGTAATTGAACGCCATCTCCGGCGCGTTGTTGGCCTGGATCTGGGTGATGAGCTCGAAGAAAGCCGCGCCAAGAAAAGCGTTCCTCGCGGACAAGCCCATGCGCTCTCTCAACAACCGGAACATCCCCCAGCCCGCGGCCGCCATGAGGCCCATGCACGCGGCCCCATAAATCAGCCAAAGCGGCAGAAAGTTGGCCAGCAGGCAGAGGATGAACAACGGTGTGTGGTGCCAAACATAAGCGGGGATGCCTCCGGCATAGTTGGGATACCACCCGACCATGCCCTGACGGAAAACCATGTCCCCCAAAGGCCCGTAACGCGAATAGTCCGAGTCGAACACGTCGTGGACGCGGACGGCCGCCCACGGACCCAGCACCAGTTTGTCCACGTAGAACAACGCCACCAGCGCCACGAGCGCCGCGCCGGCGCCGGCGCCATCCCAATGGGGATTTTGCAGCCTCGAAGGCCAGAGGCTCAATTCATGGATGAATTCTTTAAGTCTTCGCATAAACAGACAGGAGTCTGGGTGCCGTCGTGCTGGTCAGGCAGCCGCGACATCCTGCGCGACCGATGCCCGCAAGCCGGCCAGTTTCACGTGCCCGTTTCCTCCGAGCCGTTCCAAAACGGCGGCATCCTAGGCTGCCGGCCGGTGCCGCTCAAGGCCAAAGCCCGGCCACTGGCTTCCCGACGCGCCGGATTTTTCCGCCGCCGAAGGCGGGGAAGTCGAAAACGAGTGTCCAAAAAAACCGCCGCCCTCGCGACGACATCACGGCGCGCGATACCACGACGGCTTGCGATTCTTCGCGAACCACTCGCGCAGCAGCTTCTCGCGTTCCGTCGGCGTCGCGGCCGGCTGTGTGTTCGCGCGCTCCTCGCCGTGCTCGACGCTCCAGCCGCTCCATTCGCGAAACGCGTGGTAGCTCCAATCCCAGCCGTGTGCCTCGAAGATCTCGATCAGGTCCTTCAAGTAACGATACGCGCTGCCCTCCGGCGCCCAGCGGATGGCGCTAAACTCGCCGATGTAAATATGGGCGCCGTAGCGCCGTTGAAATTCCACGACCGGTTGCAGCGCCGCTTCCAACGCCGCCTTGTCCCAACGCTTGCCGGCGATGTCGCCGGGATAGCGGCACGGTTTCCACTCGCCGTGGACGCCCTGATGTGTGAACGCGTGCGGCAGATACATATGGACGCTATAGACGACGCCCGGCACGTCGAGCGGGCGCAGCTCTTTCAGGCCGCCTGGATTCCCCCCTTGCGCCGGCTCGACGATGATGGCGTGCTGGGGGTCAATCG
The DNA here is from genome assembly GCA_903870275.1 of uncultured bacterium. GTDB lineage: Bacteria > Verrucomicrobiota > Verrucomicrobiia > CAIQCK01 > CAIQCK01 > CAIQCK01. The sequence continues at coordinate 172,928 of CAIQCK010000090.1, forward strand.
CCCGCACCGCCCGCGCCGCGCGCCCGGCCAGTTCCTGCCAGTCCGCCGCCGATTCGGCGAGCTCGTCCTCGACCGGCTCGTTGGCAAGGTCGTAACCCCAGACGGCGCGCGGGTCCTTGTAGCGCCGCGCCATCTTCTGCCAGACCTCGACAAATTTTTCCTGGCACGCCTTGTCGACAAACAAACCGCTGTCACTGCCGGCATAGCCGCCGCTGGTGGCGCGTCCGCCCGGCGGCGAGTGAAGGTCCACCACCACCATCAGCCCGTATTTTTCACAGAGCGGCAGCGCGGCGTCGAGCCTCGCCAGTTCGCTCTCCAGCCACGCATCGTAATCAGCCGGCGTGAACGACGTTTCGCTGCGCCGCGCATGGCGGGTGATCTGCCAGCGGATGACGTTCGCGTTCCACTCCTGCCCGAACGTGCGCAGGCTGGCTTCGTCAATGTTTGACCTGATCATCGCGCCGCGCAGCCGCGGCAGGTCGTGGCCTTTGAAGACCGGCCCGTCCGTGACGCGGGCCGGCGCGGGCGGCAACGGCAGCCGGCGCACGACGATGCGGACGTCGTCGAACCACACCTTGCCGGTCACCGCTTCGAGACCGAGGCAGAGCGTAAGCCGTGTCGCGTCAGCAGGCACGCGCACGGTGAACGAGAACCTCTGCCAGTCGAACGAGCCGGTGCCGATCTTTGCCGCCGGCCACTCGCGTCCGTCGGGCGCGACGATCGGCGCCATGAACTTCACGCCGTTATAGGGCTGCGGTTTTTCGGAGACGTTCTCGGCCTTGATCATGGCCGAGAAACCCAGCACGCAGCCGCGCAAGCGCTCCACCGGCAGCGTCCGTTGCACCAGCGCCGCGCGATCCACGCAAAGCGAGTGGTCGCTCTGGCAGCCGGCCGCGAGCGCAGCCGGCCCCGACCATCCGGCGAGCGCGTTGGTTCCCTCGAAGTCCGTCGCGAAGACAATGTCGCCCTTTGCCGGCGCAGGCTCCGCCATCGCGGGCGGCGACAGGACGAGGGCAATCAGAAGAAGGCACCCGGCGTGCACCCACAAGGGTAAACTATGGGCATCTCGACGGCGCATGATTCCGATGAAGCGCCCGAAAGCACCCCAGACAGAATCACGATTATGGTAGTGGGTCATGCCATGGCGCATTCTGTTTCTGCATCATCCTTCAACAAGCCTTGAACGCCGTCTTGATCTGCTTCAACAAACGCGGCACGGCGGTATAGGGATCTTCCTTCGTTTCGTATTCGAGGCCGACGAAGCCCTGGTAATTGGCCTCGCGCAAAATCTTCGCGATGCGCGGGAAGTCGGACGGCTCGCCCAGCTTGGCACCCTTGGGCTTGATCTCGGCCTTGAGGTGGATGTTGATGGCGTAGGGCGCGCACTTCACCATGTCGCCGTATGGGTCCTCGGTGTGGAAGTTGCCGGTGTCGAGGTTGAGGCCAAACCACGGACTCTTGATCGCGCGGACAATCTCCAGCACACCCTCCGGCTCGGCGACAATGCCACCGTGGTTTTCCATCGCGAGGTACACGCGCTTGCCCGCCGCGTAGGCGCAACATTCCTCGAACGCCTCGATGCAGTTCTTGCGCGCCTCGCTTTCGCTCATGCCTTTGGGCAGGCTGCCGGCGAAGCAGCGCACAAACGGCGCGCCGAGCACGACCGCGTGATCAATCCACAGCTTCGTGAGCGCGATGTTCTCGTCGCGCTTCTCGCCCTTGGGGTGCGTGAACGTGTTGCCGACCGACGTGCCGCTGACGGCCACGCCGCGTTTGGCCGCGAGGTCGCGCACTTTCCGCAGATACTCGTCCGTGACGTCCTTCGGAAAATAATAGCTCGTCAGCTCCGCGCCTTCCCATCCCTGGTCGGCGCAATAGTCCACGAACTGGAACATGTCTATCTGTTTGGCCGGGTCCGCCTGCGTCTTGCGCGCGTAGCTGGCTTCTTTGAAGTAGTCGCGGAACGAATACGCCAGCAGGCTGAGCCGCATCTTCGCAGGCCCGCTGCGCTTGATCGGCTCGATGGCCCGCGCGGAACGTCCCGCCAGCGTGGCGACGCCGGCCAGGCCTGCGAGTTCGATGAAATGACGACGAGTGATGGTGTTCATGGGATTCATGGTGCTCATGGTTTGGTTGTGATGACAATGATTTCGTAGGCGCCCAGCGTTGGCAACTGCACGAACGGCGCGCGGTCCCGCCGGTTGACCGCGAGTTCCTCGCCCGACACGAGAGCGCGGGCGCGAAGTTGTTTGGAGTCCGCCAAAGCCGGCAGGGAGACGACGACGTCGCGCAGCGGCAACACGCGCTCGATGGGCCGAGACGCGGCGGTGTGGTTGACCAGATGCAGCAGCCAGTCGCCGTTTGCGGCGCGACGCCACGCCACTTCCACGGCGTCGGACGACACGGAGCCTCCGCCCTGCGCGCAGGCCAGCGCCACCGGCGGCGCGGCGCGCAATAACACCGCGTTGCGCAGGAGCCGGCGGTAATCGGGGAAGTGGTGCTGCCAATACGCCGAGCCGAACGCTCCCGGCAGAAACACGCACGAGCCGCGGTCGAGGCGGTTCAGCAGCACGGCGGGTGGCGCGGCGCTGTCGTGCTCGATGGGTTCGTAGCGCGTCAGGAGTTTTTTCATGTGGACGACGAGCGGCGCGGCGGTGGTGGCGCGAACGGCGACCGCGCTCGGCGGCGCGGGAATGACTTCGTGCTCGATGTCTTTCAACAACAACGCCGCATCTTTGCCGTGCGCGGCATCCGTCTTCGACTGAACCTCCATGTAGTCAATCGGCAGCGGCCCGATGGTGCGGCCCGCGTAGGACGCGCCGAAACAGCGCGCCAGGGCGAAGTCCGCGCGCGGCGCGTCGCCTTCGTCGCACAACGACGACGTGCCGCCGGCAACGAGATGGCCGCCGCGGCGGACGTAATCCTCCAACGCCTTGCAGGTGGCGTCGGAAAGGCATTGCGCCGCCGGCAGGATGATCGCGCGGTAGCGGCCCAGCTTTTCCGCGCCGGTCTCCAGCGCCGCCTCGTCGAGAATGTCGTAGGGAATCGCCTCGCGAAACAGCATCTCGGCCCAACCGTAAAATTCCTCTTCCACCACCGTGCCGCCGGGCGCGGTGGGAGGCGGCGCGCCGGCGGGCCTCGCGTAGATGCTCCGTTGCGTGGTCGCCAGCATCGGCGTTTGCGTGCCGCCGAAATCCGCGGTCGCCTGTGGCCAGAGCAACGCCACGTTCGCCTCCGACCGGCTCTCGCAGAAAACCTCCGGGTGCGCGCGCTGGAGTTGGTTCATCTCGCGCACGACGGTCTGCAACGCCGGGTCGAGGTAGCGCAAGCCGCCCATGATTTGCGGGTGGCCGCCGTTGGCCATCACACCGGCGACGTAGAGCCGGAATTCCTCCGCCGGAAGTCCGTAATAATCCCACGGCAGGTGGCGGAAGCAGCAGTAGTGCAGGATGGACTGGCCGGCGCGCGCCTGGGTTTCGAGAATCTTCACCGCCGCGCCCGGCACCCAGAGCGGCGTCTCCGGCGGCGGCACGCTGAACATCAGCGCGCGCTCGTTGCCGAGCGTGTCGAGCAACGGCGCCAGCATCCGCGTCGCCCGCCCGTCAATCCACGACGGATGCAGACTGGCGTTGTTCATGTAGAGCAGCAGATGCTCGCCGGGCCGCGCCGCGTCCAGGCGCTTGCGGATGTCCGACACGAATCGCGCGAGCGACTCGCTGCGAAACCGCAGAAACGCCCGCCACGCCGGATTTTTCCAGTCGCCCCACTTCGGAAGATCGCCGCCTGTGGCTTCCCGGAACCGCGCGCGGCAATGGTCGCAGTAGCAGCTTCGGTAAAACATCGCCGGTCCGTCGAGGAAGACGCCGTCAATGGCGTAGTCGCGCGCCAGCGCGGTGATCTTGTCGAGGGCGAACTCGCGCCACGGGCTGTTGTAGCACGGCGGCACCCACCGGCCGCTGCCCTGCAACGCCGGCTGGCCGTCGGGCAACCGCTGGCACCAGTCGGGATGCTCTTTCAGCAACTCCGCGTAAAAGCCGTGGACATTGAGATACGGCGTCAGGCGGATCTCCTGCCCGTGGCAGGCGGCGATGAAGTCGCGGTAGTCCTGCGGCCTCCACGGCGCGCGCAGGAACGAGCCTTCGTAGCCGGGCAGCGCCGGAAAGGCCAGCTCCTGCACGTTGAATCCGAGGCCTTTCAGCAGCCGCGCCGCGCCTTCGGGCCGCAGGCGGCGCAATTCGTCCGCCGTCAACTGCACATCCGAGACGCAAAGCGGTCCGCGCCACCAAGCCGCGTCTGCGGCGCGGGGGGGATCAACCGCAATGACGAGACCATGGCCGAGGAACAAACCGGCCAGGCACATGATCGCGGATTTCATCATGGAACTCTGACTACCTTGTCGTTTCGATGGACTCAAGCAAGAATCAGTCCCACCATGGTCGTGCGACCCGGCAGTAGTTTTGCGCCGTCAGCCCCTACGCCATCTCGCGCACACGAATCTACCGGACACCGGGCTGATTGTTGGCGGCGAAATCGACTTTCAATTCCAGTCGCCCGTCCTCTTATTCCGCGACACACCACCGGGCCTTGTAAAGCCGCGCGCCGGGCAATCGCAACGCGGTTTCAAAAGTCAGCCATTGCACGGTGTCGCTCCACCAATGGCGGTCGCTGGCCTGGATGATGGCGGTCTGCCGCGTCTTGGGATGGATGCTCACGCATTTGACGCCCGCCTTGCCTCCCCAGGTCAGGTGGGGAAAAAATGCGCGGCGCTCGCGGTCGAACACGTACACATGCGAGCCGGTGGTCAGCACCAGAAGGTCGGAGTCCGGCGCGGCCTGCAAATCGTGCCCCGACGAATCCGGCAGCGGATAGGAACTCGCCATGTGGAGTTTCGGTTGTGCGCCGGCCCAGTTGGCCAGCCGGTAGCCGTTCAGTTCCTCGAATCCCAGCGCCCACAACACCTGCCGCTTCTCGTCCCACACCACGCCGTGAGCCGCCTGCAACTCCGTGGTGAAGATCGCCTGTTCCGGCTGGTTCAGGTCGAACACCACCAGCCGGTTTCCCTCGGCGTGCGTTGAGGCCGCGACGACCACGCGGTCGCGGGGCAGCATCTCCGCCGAATGCGCGTTGCCGACGAAGGTCGCAAACAGCGCCTTGCCACTCGCGCGCTCCACCAGCGCCACGCCGCCACCGGAGGACGTGATCAGGATTTTCCTGCCACCCTCCACCGGCTTGCACTCGTCCGTGCTGCCGAACTTGTCCCGGAGCTGTTCCGGCAGATTCGGACAATCCCTGGCCCGCCACGACCAGACTTTGTTCGTGGAAATCCTGTCCGACTCGCCGACCTTCAAAGCGAACACCTCGTCCCACCCGCAAAGGATCAGTTCCTCACCCGCGCGCGCCATCGGCGTTGAGATGAGCAGCAACGCGGGCAACAACCGCACCAGCAATCCGGGATGCAACGCAATCATATCGTCACGTCATTCCTTAAGGCTTGCTCACCCGCAGGTAGCCTGATTCCGTCCGCCCCGACGCCAACTCGCGCACGCGGATTTGCCAGTCGCCGGGCTGGTCGTTGGCGGCAAAGTCGAGTTTCAATTCCAACTGCCCGTCTTTGGCACCATAGTAGCCGGTCCGCTCCGCCTCGCGCCCGCTGGGATCACGGATATCCACGCGCAACGGAATGATGGCATCGAGATGTCTCTTATCCTTGTCCACAACCGCAATCTTGACGGTGGCAGCGGCACCAAGTTTCGCATCGGCGAGTGCTTCAATGTTCACATCGGCAATGGGCTGGTCGGTGACCATGAACACGCCGCCTTCGCACGGGCCGAATTGCCGCGTGAAACATGGGTCGCCAATCTCACCCTCATTATCTGCCCAGACGGGCCTGCTGTTCACTAGGTCATAGACGTAACCGCGCTTACGCTTAAGCCAAAGCTGCGCAACCACTGGGAATCCATTTTCCATCACCAAACCATGCTGACCGACGTAGTCGCCGAACTCACGAGCGTCGTTCACCACGAAAAGATAATCCGTAGTACCGTAACTTCGGCAACGCGGGATAACACTCGACGCGCAGGAACCTGCGTAGCTGTCATAACGTCGGTCCAATTCTTTGCACAGCTTGCCAGCCCGATCCACCAACGCGTCCCAATCTTCCTCCGCCTTGCGTGTGCGCGTATAGCTCTCGACAACGAAGTCCGGCTTGATGGCCGGGCAAAGCCGCTCGTCGCCGACGATGATGCCGCCCTTCTTCTGAAACTCCTTCACCTTCTTCGCAACCGTCGCGGTCAGCACGTCGCAGTCGAACATCACCAGCACGCGGAAGCCGTCGAGGCCGCGTTGCGCGATGGTCTCGTCATAGACGATCTCGGGTTGCAAATGCGCCCACATCAACACCTGATACCCGTCGCCGGACCAACCGCTGCCCCAGCCGTAGGTGCCGCGGCGCGCGAACATCTGCGACGCGAAGCTTTCCAGAAACGCCACGTCGCTCTTGCGGTCGGGCACTTGCATCAACGCCGGGCCGAGCGGCTCGACGACCTCCTTTACCAGCCGCCGCAATTCGTGCTGCGTCTGCGGGTTGGTGTAGCGGTAGCTGGTCGCGCCTTCGCACGGCACGAGCGATTGCCAGCCATGATACATGATGCCCTGGACCGGCCGCGCCATCTTCGTCCAGAACGCCTCGCGCAGGTGCATCGGCGCAATGGTCGGGAACGCCGCGTCGGGGTCGGTGTCCTCCCACGGCGATTTCGTCGCCTTGGTCTTCTCGTCGCCCTTCACCATCGGCGCGGTCTGCGAGCGATACCAGATGATCTGCGTCATCTTCATCACGCGCTGCGGATGGTCCGCGCCCCGCGCCATCGCGAAGAGCTCGTCGGTCGCCACGCCGATGCGGATCGGGTCGGGATAGGAATAGGTCCATTGCGAAATCACGTCCGCGGCGCCGCCGCTGCCATAGACGCTCGCGACGCGCACGGCGGGATCGTGAAAGGTCCAGAGGTCGTTGCGGCCGGTGGATTTTAGCCCGCGGTGCAGCGCCGAGTTCAAACCGTTCCAGCCGTCGCCTTCCTTATAAAACCACTGGAGGTAACGGTAGAGCGGATGATCGTCGGGAATGACGCGGTCGGCTGGAAAATCCTTGATCTTGGAATACTCCACGCCCGATTTGCCGCCCACGTCGGCCGGAATATCCATCCCGGTGGCTTTGCGGAACGCCTCCTTGTCGGCGTCGTGGAAACAGAGGTTCGCGCCGTCGCGAAGCTCGGTGTGTAGCAGCGCCGCCTGCCACGCCGGGAACGCGCCGTAGGTTTGCGCCACCGACGCGCCGACATTGTAACAGAAATCCTTCACTGGCGGCAGCAACCCGCAGACATTGGGCTTCGGGTCGGTTTTCCCATTACGGAGCACACGTCGGAGATCCGTTTTGTCATCCGCCAGCCAGTGGGCCGGCGAAAGGCTGATGACGATGCCGAGGTCGTTGGCCAACGCGGCGTCCAGCATCCGTTTGGTCTCGGCCACCATCTCCGGCTTCGACGCGACGGTCGGTTTGCCGGCGTCCCAAATCGCGGGGAAGTCCGCGCCCATGCCAAGGCAGTGCGTGAAGCCGATGTGCTTCAACCGCGGCAACTCCTTGATGACGTTGTCCGTGCCGCCGACGCCCCACATCACCACCGGCATCCGCTGCGGCAGCGGCCGCGGGACGATGACGACCGGGAAACCTTCCTCGCTCACGTAAGGCTTATCGCCGGGGATTTGCAGCCGCGCGCGCAATTGGTAGTCGCCGGGCCGCAACGACGTGTCGAGCGCGTAATCCAGCGTCTGGCTCGCGCCACCGTCGAGTTCCGGGAGCGCGAAATTTTTTTCACCCAGCCCTTCGAGCGACACGCTGGCCGTGGCGCCTTTCAATTTGGCCCGTTGCAGGTTGGTGACGGTGAATCGGATCAGCGGCGCTTTCTCCATGCGCACGAAGCTGGTGCGGTCGGAGGCGACCGCGAACGCCGCGGGCCGGAATTCCAGCGCGCCGTTGCAGAGCCGCACCTGCGCGATGAAACCGGGGAAGCCGTGGTAATAGCTGCCGATGCGGTCGCCGATGGAAAGCGGATGTTTGCCGGGCGCGACCGCCGCGCGTCCCGGCTTTTTGCCGCCGCCGAGCGCCGCGCCGTCGCGCCAGAACCGTCCATCGCCCGCGCCGTCGTAGGTGAAGGCGACGTGGTGCCAGACGCCCGGCTCATAAACCGCCGCGTCGGACATCCAGTGATCCGAATCCTCGCCAAAGCCGAGGTTCGCTATTAACCGCCGTGCGCTACTCTTGCCCACCGCGCTGAGCGTGAGCTGGTAGTCGGTGTGCGCGACGTATTTTTTGTCGAGCAGGAACGCTTCGGGATAGCCGTCGAGTTCCTTTTTTGCCTTGATCCACATCTCAATCGTGAACGCGCTCTTCGGCGAAAGCGCGGGGTTGTTGGCGGCAACGGCGGCGTGGTGTTTGTCCTCCACGGGATGGCCACAGAACGATTCGAGGCAGCCGCCGAACCGCTCATCCCTGGCGGCGGTCGCTCCTTGAAGTTTCAGGTCCAGTTTGTGGCCGGAGGCGTCGCTCGTTTCCGCACCGGCGGCGAATGTCCACAGCGCGATGACATGCTTGCCCGTGGCGTCGTTGCCGGCGTAAGGCTGTTGCCATGGTTCACAGGATCGCGGTGCGGGTTGTTGTGCCAACGCACAAGCGCCCAGAAAAAAACCGGTGAAGCAAAGTACGGTGAGTTTCATGTTCAGTTCCTTGTATCGCTGGATTTCCTGTAAACGATCAACGCCGCATTCGGGCGTTGCGGCAGACTAACGAGCAAGCCGTCGTTCATCAACTCCCGACCGGTCATCTGCTGCGACGCGTGCGAATCCAGATCGGTCACAACATAATGCGCCGCGGGTTGCAGTTCGCGCAACCGAAACCGCGCCGCTGTCCCGCTATTTTCCGCGCGGCGAAACGCCTGGACCACACCGCCGCCGGTTTCAGGCCGGTCAAACTGCCACGCCATCCAGATGTTGTTCGCGCGGCTATATGGCGTCAGCGGATAGAAATCGCCGGTGAGATACGGCTCGATCTGGCGGAAGTCATTCACCATCCGGCGCAGAAATGCGTAGTCGAGGTCGCGCCTCTGCGTGTCCCAAGCGATGCGGAACATCGGGCAGATGGAACTGCGGATCATGTAGAGGTCGTGGGCACCCGTGCCTGACCCGTAGATCGGCATCCACAACGAGAGGCCGTAGGTCTGGCATTGCTGGCCGATCGGCTCGCTGAAGTAATCACTTCGGCAAAGCGGCAAGGAGCGCCGCATCGTTTCCAAATCATTGCGCCGGCCGCCGCTGGCGCAGGTGTCAATCCAGAGATTCGAGTGCCGGCGCAGCAACTCGTCCCAATAAGAGAGGTAGCCGCTGACGTAGGCGTTCTCGGTGATGCCTTGCCGATCTGGCGTGTCGTTGGCCCGCCAGTAGGCCAGCGGGTCCATGTTGAAATCCTGCCGATACACATCAATGCCTTCGTTGGTCAGCATCGTGCTGATGTGGTCGGTCACCCATCGGCGCGCGTCGGGGTTTCCGAGGTTCAGAAGTCTGCACGCCAGCTTTCCCAACTGCGGCGTCTGCCGGGATTCGTCCGGGCAACCCAGCAGCCATTCCGGATGGTTCTCATACAACCATGAGCCGGGAGTCACGCGCTCCGGCTCGAACCACACGACGGTCTTCATGCCGTTGGCGTGCGCCCGATCATTGACCTCGCGCAGCCCGTGTGGGAAACGCTTCGTGTCGGGTTTCCATGTGCCCGTGTAAAACCATTTGCCCGGATGCGGATACCAGCCTGCATCCATGATCCAGTAGTCGAGCTTGATGCCTTCGCGCACATAACCGTCAATCAGCGCCAGCTCGCGCGCCGCATCGCTGAGGTTGCCGCTCGTGGACGCGAAATGCGTGGACACCGGCTTGCTGCCGATGCGCGGCGTGTTGTGGGCGAGCATCCAGCGTCGCCAGATGTTCTGTGAACGAATCCAATCGCCTTTCCAGAATTGCAGCAGGATCAACGGGCTGCGGATTTCCTCGCCGGGACGCAGTTTGAGACGCGTCAGTTCCTGTCCCGCGCGAAGGCGGAGGCCGCGGGATTCGTCGCGCACAAACCGCGCCGCCCACTGGCCGGGCCAACCCACGACGACGATCACGCCCTGGCCGGACCATTCGAGGTTGAAATAGGACAGGTCGCTGTTGGTCGGCCGCCCACCCGCCGCGCTGATGCGTTCTTCCGCCTTCGGGCCAAGTTTCGTTTCGAGCGGCTCAAAATCGTTCTGCTGGCACGGGCTGCCGACGTTGTGGTGCAGAAGAAACTCGCCTGATGGCTCACGCTCCAGCCGCGCGTCCAACGCAAGAATGTCCGCGAGGACCGGCATGTCGGCCGCGCCCGTGTTCTTGAAATGCAGCGTCCACTCGACCGTCGGATAATCCGCGTAGGTGACAACGACGCAACGCAATTCCAGGCCGGTCTTCGCGTCGCTCCAGACAATCGTGTGCTGAGTGCGGTTGGCATCGAGTTGTTCAGAGAAACGCTTTGCCTGCCATGTCGGCAACAGTTCCACCGATCGGCGTCCGTCGTAGCTGAACGAGAACGGCAGGCTTTGCGCCGCCGGGCCAAGGCTGGTCTCGGTCCACGCGCGGGCCATCGCCATCTCATCTGCATTGGGCAAGACGGCCAGGGCAAGGGAATCAACGAGGACAGCGGTACAGAACACGGCGAGTTTCATGGCAAGCTCTTGCGGTCGATTGGACTTGAGACTTAGACCGGCCGGCGGACTTTGACAACTCTCAAATTCATCGCTCCTTCGCGGCCCTTGTCAGCCGCGAACGCCAGCACGCTCCGGATCGCCAACAGCAACCGGTATTTTGAACCGCGGTCGTTACAGTCTCCACCCACCGCGATACGGCGGATGGAGATGCGCGTTGGCTTTTGGGCAATTCGGGAACCGCATTTTCCCGGCATCCCACTCGAGCTTCACGCCGCCCATCTTCGTCGAGATGATCCCCAGCAACGCCAGTTCCGACAACGGACCGCCGTAGGAGAAATCCGAGCCGGCTTTGCGGCCGGTGCGGATGGCGTCGAGCCAGTCCTGATGATGTTCCTTCACTCGCGGGATCGTCTTCTCCGGTCGTTTGAACTCGCGCATCTTCGATTCCGGTATGATCCGCACGCCGCCGGCGCCGTGCGAACCGTAGGTGATCACGCCCTTGTTACCGATCACGACCGCGCCGGTTTCGTCGGCCTTGCGGTCCGGCTCAAGCTCCGGCGGCCGCGGGATGCGCTCGGTGCCGCTATACCAATGCAACGTGACGGGTCCTCGATTGCCTTTCGCCGGAAACTCGAACGTCACCTGCAGGCCGGGCGGGTAAGCGTCGCCTTGTGTTTTGGGATCGTAGTCCTTGAACGTCGCCTCTACGGTCGCGGGCGCGCCGAGGTCGAGCGCCCAGAACACGGGGTCCACCACGTGGCAGGCCCAATCGCCCAGCGTGCCGTTGCCGAACGGCACCCAGGCACGCCAGCGGCCCGGCAGGTAGGCGGGGTTGAAAGGCCGCGTCTGCGCGGGTCCCAGCCAGAGGTCCCAGTCCAGGTCGCGCGGCACGGGCGGCCGTTCCTTCAAGCCCGCCAGCGCGCCGACAGCGGAGTTCAGGGCCGGACAACCGGCGTGGATGGTGTGGACGTTGCCGATGGCGCCGGCCCATATCCATTCGCAGAAGATGCGGATGGACTCGAAGGAATGGCCCTGGTTGCCAAGCTGGGTGACGACCTTGTATTTGCGCGCCGCGGCCATCAACTCGCGGACTTCGTAAATCGAGTGAGCCAGCGGCTTCTGGCAATAAACGTGTTTGCCGCGTTTGATGGCCGCCATGGCCGCCACGGCATGCGTGTGGTCCGGGGTGGAAACGGTCACCGCATCAATCTGTTTGCCCATCGCGTCAAACATCTTCCAAAAGTCCTTGAACCGTTTCACATCGGGAAACTTCTGGAACGTGTTGGCCGCGCGCGTGTCGTCCACGTCGCAAAAGGCGATGAGATTCTCGCCGGAAACGCTCATGACATCCCCGTGGCCCATCCCGCCGACCCCGATGCTGGCGATGTTGATTTTTTCGCTCGGCGGCGTTTGTCCGCTGCCGGCGATGACGTGGCGCGGTACGATCATCGGCGCGCCGAGCAACGCGCCGGCCGCGTAGCGTTGGAGGAAGCTTCGGCGTGAAATGCTCGCGAGATGAAGCGCAGAAGGAACGGAGGAAGGTTTATTTCCCGACTGTCGTTGCGGAGCTTTCATGGTGTGAGGATGATGCCAGTTTCGTTTGAGACTTAGACCGGTTCGCCGGGTTTTACAATGCTCAAATTCGCGGCGCGACACCGCCGCCTTGCGGCTGTCAAAACTCTTTAGAAATGTCCCCTTGTTAACTCACGAGAGAATGTCCCCTTCGTTGCTTGTTGTCTGCGACCCTCTTCAGCCCGGCTGGGGGTGCGGGACGGAGGGAGGCCGAGCGAAGCGA
>CAIQCK010000091.1 GCA_903870275.1 uncultured bacterium
GGAGGCGCAGGCGCTGATGGCGGCGGAATTCGACGGCCGTCCCATCCGCGAGCAGAACCTCTCGGAGTGGAAGGCCGGCGGCTACCGCGACTGGCAGATGCGGCAGGAGGCGCTGGAGATGGTGCGCAGCCTGGCCGAGGAAGCCGGCGACTTGAAGAAGGCCGTCGCCAAGGAGCCGCTGACGGAATCGCTGGCGCTCTGGGTGGCGGCGCGCTACGCGGTGGCCGCCAAGAAGCTGGCGACCGAGGGAATGGATGGCGAAGCGCATTGGAAACTGCTGCGGACCTTTTGCAGCGACATCGTGGCGCTGCGCCAGGGCGACCACAGCGCGGAAAACCTGAAGCTCGAACGGAAACGGCTGAAATTGGCGGAGAAGGAATATGAGACGAAACTGGAGAACAAGATTGATCTGGGCTTGAAAACCTTGGCCAAAGAAATCCGCACGAAGCCGAACGTCCTGCAGGCCTTCGAGCAGTTTTGCGAGGTGTATATTAGAGAGCGTTCCGCCAAAGCGGCCTAGCCAGCCTGCGTTGGACACGGGAACCGGAGTAGTGCCGGGAAGCGCCGCAGGCGCGGCAGGTCAAAGCCCACAGCGTGAGCCGTGCGGAAAACGGGTCGAAAGATATAGGCCCCATCAGGGGCGGCAGAACGCGAGCCAACGATGAATGATTGCTTTCGCCCCTGTCGGGGCTTTCTTGTTGCGTCACGAGTCCCTTGGCTCGCAGGGCGGGCTGGAATTCCGCGCCGCTTCGCGGCTGAAACCGTCCGGACGACACGCACTGAAGCACGGGGATGTGATCTGCCGCCCCTGACGGGGCTTGTCTTTTTGTTGTCCGCCCACCCCGTGCTGAAGCACGGGGCTATTGTCGGCCGGCCCTCCGGGCCTGGGTACGGAAACCGAGTTGCGTTCAATCCGGCTCAATCCGGTTCGGTCCGACTTGATCCGACCCAATCCGGGTGAATCCGACCATGATGCGACCACATGATTCCAATCCAACGCCGCTTGGTGTGCAAACGGCGGCGGGCAGGATGCCCGCCCAGTGGGGCCGATCCGACTCGATCCGACTGAATCCGACCGCAGGAGAAGGCGAAGTCATGGGAAATGTGATTGCAGCGAGCATGAAAGGGTCAAAGCGTCTCATGCGCGGCACAAAGGCTGTTCAATTACTCCGCTCCGCCGACTTACGTCGGCGGCTACATGTCGGCGGCTACGCGTCGACGGCTTCCATCCGTCCTGCCCAAGAGCCGAGTTCGACAGGCTCGAAGGTCCGGTTTACACCGGGTTTGGGCGGATGCCGGCCCGGTCCGATCGAGACCGGGACTTATGGAAAAAGTCTGGCAACTTTGGGGCGGGTTCTGGTGTTATCACCACGGAACGGGAAACCGCGGCGGCCCGCAGTCATGATGCTCGCCGCGCAAGCTCCGGAGTGTCTTATGAAACTATCTCAATGGCTGGCGATGGCGGGAATGGCGGCGTGGCTGGTGGCGGCGCCGGCGGCGACGCTGGGCGCGCAGACACAAAAGGCGCAGCCCAACCTGCACATCGGCTACGTTTATCCGGCCGGCGGCCGGCAGGGGGCGACGTTCGAGGCGGTCGTGGCGGGACAGTTTTTGTTCGGCGTCACCAACATCTTTGTCTCCGGCGGCGGCGTGACGGCCACGATCACCGATTATATCCGGCCGATTTCGGGCAAGGAGTTGAACGACCTGCGCATCCAGATGGACGAGTTGCTGGCAAAAAGGGCGGTGGTGCGCAACGACTTCAAGGCGTTGGAGAACTTCCGCAGTTTCAAGAACGCCAAGGACATCAAGAAGGACAAGACGGAGGAGGACAAGGAGCTGCAGGACCTCAAGAAGAAGTATGCCGGCGCGAAGTGGACGGCCGAAGACGATCAGATGTTGATGGAGGTGCGCAAGAGACTGGCCGGCGGTGTGAAACGGCCGGCGAATCCCGCCATCTCGGAAATCGTCGTCCTCAAGATGACCGTAGCGCCGAACGCGGAGGTGGGCCAGCGGGAGTTGAGGATCGGCACGATGCTGGGACTGTCCAATCCGCTCGCGTTCTATGTCGGCCAGTTGCCGGAGTTTTCCAAGGAGGCGTCGAAAGCCATCACCGAGCAAAAAAGCCAGATCGCCAAGACCGCGTTTGCGCCCAAGAACCGCGTGGCGGCGCCGCCGATGAAGGTCACGCTGCCGGCGGTCGTCAACGGCCAGATTCTGCCCGGCGCGGCAGACCGGTTCCAGTTCTCAGCCACCAAGGGGCAGCGCGTCGTCGTCGCCGCCAGCGCGCGGGAACTGATCCCGTATATTCCCGACGCTGTGCCCGGATGGTTCCAGGCGACGCTGGCGCTCTACGGCCCTCGCGGCAAGGAACTGGCGTATGACGACGACTTCGGCTTCAATCCCGACCCCGTTCTCTACTACCAGATTCCCGCCGACGGCGAATACACCGTCGAGATCAAGGATGCCATCTACCGCGGCCGCGAGGATTTCGTGTATCGCATCACCATCGGCGAACTGCCGTTTGTGACGAGCGTCTTTCCGCTGGGCGGGCGGGCGGGCGTTGAAACCACCGTCGAAGTGAAAGGCTGGAACCTGCCCGACACCCACCTGACGCTCGACAACAAAAACAAAACGCCGGGCGTCTATCCGATCTGCGCGCACCAGGGCACCCTCGACTCCAACTTCGTGCCGTTCAAGGTGGACACGCTGCCGGAATGTTTTGAGCAGAAACCCAACAACGACCAGGCACACGCGCAACGCGTGACGCTGCCGATCATCATCAACGGCCGCATGGAAAAGCCGAACGACACGGATGTGTTCCGCTTTGAAGGCAAGGCTGGCGACGAGGTCGTCGCGGAAGTGCACGCGCGCCGGTTGAACTCGCCGCTCGATTCCGTCCTCAAGCTCAACGACGCCGCCGGCAACCAACTGGCGTTCAACGACGATCACGTGGACAAGGGCGCGGGCCTGACCACGCACCACGCGGACTCCTATCTCCGCGCCACGCTGCCGAAGGACGGCGACTATTATATTCATATCACCGACGCGCAACACAAGGGCGGGCCGGAGTATGCCTATCGGCTGCGCATCAGCGCGCCGCAGCCGGACTTCGAACTGCGGACCGTGCCCTCCAGCCTCGTCTCCCGCGCCGGCGCGAGCGTTCCCGTCACCGTGTATGCGCTTCGGCGGGACGGGTTTTCCGGCGCGATTGCGCTCTCGTTGAAAGGCGCGCCGGACGGTTTCAAACTCGTCGGCGGCACCGTGCCCGCCGACAAGGACCAGGTGAAACTCACGCTGTCGGTCCCGATGATGCCACGGCCGGAACCGCTCGACTTGAACATCGAAGGCCACGCAACCGTCGAGGGACGCGAAGTCGTCCACGCGGCCGTGCCGGCGGAGGACATGATGCAGGCGTTTGAATACCGGCATCTGGTTCCCTCCAAGGAACTGATGGTGGCCGTGATGGGACGCCCCCTTCAAGGCGCCAAGGGCGCGGTGAAAGTCCTCAGCGAAACCCCCATCAGGATTCCCGCCGGTGGCACGGCCTGCATCCGATTGGCCACGCCCACCAGCGCGTTCGCAAGCCGGGTCCGCCTCGAACTGAGCGACGCGCCGGATGGCGTCATCATCCAGGAACTCCGGCCGTCCAGCGACGGCGCGGAGATTGTGGTGCAAAGCGACGGCGACAAGATGAAGGTGGGCCAGACCGGAAACCTGATCGTCAAGGTTTTTGCCAAACCGCAGTCGCCCAATCCGAAGTCGAAAAACAAACCGCAATACCCGCTGGGCACGCTGCCGGCCATTCCCTTCGAGATCGTGCAGAAGTGACGCGTCCAGCCGTTGGCCGCCATTCGGGACGGCCCTCAGGCCGGGGAGTCAACGGAAGAGGAAATGCTCTGCGCGACGAGCTTGACGTGTCTCCGCCGAACATCCGCTGCTGCTACTTCCCTTCGCCCCAACGCGCGCGAGGCGGTTCGTTGCCCTCGCTGATTCGGACTTTGCGACGCTTTAGCCAGGACTGAGCGGCGAGTTTCAAGTCGCTTTGCCCGCAGTTGAGATAGTCTTCAGCCAGGGATTTGGTTCCGTATTGGTTGAGCAATTCAACCAGATCGGGAACCCGCGCCGCTTCACCTTTGCGAATGCAAGCGTGGCCTATCTCCTCCGCGGCTTTGGTGAGCGAGTCCTTCGATTCAAACAACTTCAAGGCTCCCATCACGTCTTGTGCCGATCGGGTGCCGGCAGCAACTTGGGAAAGGGCTTCATTCTTGGGAATCTTCCCGACCCGAATCCTGGCCGCAAGCTGGACGCAGGCATTGGTGGCGTTGTCGGCGAGTGTTGCCAGCGCGGCGGGATCACTGATTCGTTCGAAAGCCGTCTTGCGCAGAAGCCACTCCTTGTCCTCTGCGGCCACTTTGACCAACTGGGTTTGGTCGTCAAGCTTCTTGATCGCGGCCAGACGGATGCGCCCTTCTTTGGCTTCGACGGCTACTTTGGCCAGCAAGGTTTGGTTGGTGAGGTTCAGGACAGGGTTGAGATGACTCCACTTGACCTTGTCGTCAGTGGCCAACTGGGCCAGCAGGACTTGGTCGGTTACCTTTTTAAGGGCGGCCACACGAACCGACAGTTCCTTTTCATTTATAACCATGTTGACCAAGGCAACCTGATTCGTGGAATCCTGGACGGCTGCCAAACGGACAAACTTTTCGTTCTCCTTTTCCTTGTCGGTCACCTTGGTCAAGGCGGCGTGCTCGGTGGGACGGTGCCACTCCTTTACCGCGTATTCGAGCGTCGCGGCGGGGGCTTTGGGTATCACCCAGATTCGAAGCGGTTTCGCGGGAATGCCCGTCAGAACCTCGCGTGGAATGCGGATGTCCACCCAGCGGCCCAGGATTCTCAGAATGCCGCTGGAACCCTCCACGTTTTCGGAATGGCTCTCGTCACCCTTTCGCCTGAAGGTGAAGCTGTAGTCCACAAACGACTGGTTCTTCGGCTTGGCTGTTCGAGTGCCGATGACTTCTCCAACGGAAAACCGGATGCCGTCCTGGATATTCGGGACACCGATGCTGACGCCTGGGGTGTAGATCAGATTTGCCTCCCGCAGGTCGTTGGTGGTTCCGGGAGAACCCGGAAGCGGAAGATCCGTGGTGTGGATGAATCGGATGTAGAGAAAAACGGGATCGCTGGCAGCCTGCACGCTCCAATCTGGGTCACCGGTGGGCACGGCTTCGACCTTCGACCAGTCTTCTCCTCCTTCGATGAAAGGCGCGGTGTCCGGCGGCAGCCAGAACGACTTGTCGAGGTCGCCCGGCGGATGATCCTGGTCTCGCGTGGTGTGGAGTTTCCATTGGCCGTCCTCCATCAGGAACAGGTCGAAACTGTAAGTCAGCCTGCCGCGCGAATCTTTCAACGCATAATAAACGCCGGCGGTTTTTGATCTCAGGGAGACGGAGAGGACACTCGGCGCCTCATTGCGGTTTGGCCGCATCCGGAGCCAGACCGCTTTTTGCTCCTCGGTCATTCGGCCCAGCGATTCCTTGTTTCGCATTTCGAGCGCAAGCTTTCCCTTGCCGGCTTTGACGGCCGAATGGAATTTCCCAAAAGCCTCTTTGACGGTCACCTCCCTGGCCTGCAAGTCCTCCGCCGAGGCGGCCGTGTCCGGCGTGGCTGCGCCGGATTTCAAGTCATGGTCGAGCTTGTCCCTTATCTTGCCAAGAACGTCTTGTCCCAGGACCAGCCTCATGCACGCGCTCTCCATCTTCGACCCGTGCATAAACAACCGAACCGTGGTCGCTTCAGGATTTGGGCCGGAGGTCGTCTGTTTCCACTCACACTTGAAAGCAGGTTTGACTTTCAGGCAATCTTCCCACGATGGATCCGAATGTGGATGACTGTCCTCGTCTATGAGAGGTTCGCCATATTTGGCAACGAGTATCTGGCGGACTTGGCGGAGTTGCCAGAGAGGCCGCTGGTCGCGATCCAGTTGGAAGTCCACAAACCCGTGGCAGAACTTATCATTCACGAAAAACAAGAGCCACCAGGCTGCCGGCTTGCCCAGATAGCTGCCCCCGCGCAGGCTGATCGTTCCAAGAGCGCCACTTTCCTGTTTCTCGAACTTCAACTGCCGGTTCGAAAGCGCAATCTTCTTAGCCGCTTCCATGGATGTTCCCCATCGAATGCCGATGAAATCGTCCAACGTCGCCGCTTGGGATGACAGCGAAGCGCCACAGAAACAGAGAAACAACAGCGTGCGGATGGAATCGCAGGTTTTCATGACCCTAGAAATCCAATCCCCGCCGGTCCGACTTCGTTTTCGGCGGTGGCGGTTTGGTGGAGGCGTAATCCACGACGATGACCTTGTAGATATTCAGGCGCGGCAGTTTCACGAGCACGACATGCTCGTCGGCGTGCCATTCGGGTTGCCCGGCGGCGTCGGCGTCGGGATCGAGCGCGGTGACGCCGCGCGGCTTCAAGTCCTGCGGCACCGGCAGGCGCAGCAGGATGTTTCCGATCGGCGTGGGCGGCGGCGCGCCGACACCGAGCGGGACGTTGTAATTGACAATGTGGTAACAGATGCGCGTGGCCCACGTGGCCGGGTCGCGGCGGGTGAAGGCGTTGACAAAAACATTCTTCAATTCCGGCCGTTCGTCTTCGTCGAACACGGAGCCGTTGATGTGGACGTAGTTGGCCAGCCACGACGGCACGGCGTCGGGCGAGGCGAGCGAGGCCATCCGCATCACCAACCCGCGAGCCTGACCGCGCGATTTCGCCAGCGCCACGAGCGGTGAATCCTCCGGATGTTCGCCGACAAGCAGCACGTTGCCGCCGTCGCGCACCCAGTCGGCGATGATGCCCAGCGGCTTCGCATCGGCGTGCGCAATCTCCGGTACCACCAGCGCCGGATAGCGGCGGAGGAAATTGTTGGTGGTGAAGCTCTCCTCGGTGACGTAATCGAACGGCACGTGCGCGGCGAGCAACTGGCCGCCGACCTGCTCGGCGACAGCGGCGTGTTTCTTGTTGCCGATGAGTTTCTGTTCGCTCCAAAAGAGCACGCCGACCGCGGCGAACGAATCGTTGCTGCGGTAAAGATCTGCGTTGCGCTCGTAGAAACCACGCCACTGTTTCAGCACCGCCGGGCCGTCGGGAAGTTTGGGCGGGATGAGAAATCCACCGCCGCTGCCGAACGCCGCCATCTCGGCGCAACCGAGCGCGGCGCTGGCGCGGTTCATTTCGAACTGCGGCTGCGACTTCGGATAACCGCTGCGCGTGAGGATGATCGGCTTTACCAGCTTGCGCACGCACTGGACGAACTTCAATTCGGTGATGTCGTGGTTGACGTGTCTGCCGTCGGCCAGACCAGGATGCGTGCCGAACTCGCCGGTGGACTTCTCGAACATCACGTAATCGCTGTCGGCGAAGACGAGCCGGACCGCGTCGTAGCGATTGTGGCCGCCGTTGGGGAAAATCTTGAAAGCGCGCGCGGTCTTGTCGCTCCTGCCCGCGCCGGCGACGGCGCTCACGGCGGCGGTGCGGAGGCGGAGCTGGAACTGGTGCAGGCTCTCCATCCAGAACCGCTGCGCCTCCTCGTATAGCCGCGCGTCGCCGCCCGGCACGGCTTGCTTGAGGTCGTCGCTACCGAGGCTGCGCTTCTTCGCCCAGTCACGGAAGAGTTTCTGGCAATGCTCGCAATAACAGCGCTCGGTGGCGCCGTTGTCCACGAACGTGCCGTCGTAACTGCAACGAACAAGGAGTTTCACAACGCGCGTCAGCCAGTGCTGCCAGTTCGGGTTGTTGACGCAGGCGGCGTAGCGGTGGTTCGGCTCGTAGGGCGGATAGAAGTCGCCGTCGTATTTGTAGAAACGCTGGAAGTTTCCCTGCGGGTCGAGTTGCAACCACTTCGCCGGGTCGGGCGCGGGGCGCAGGCCCAGTTGAAACGGCCCGGCGTATTTCTGCCAATCGTCGTAGAACGCCCAGAAGCCGGTGCGTTTTTGTTGATGGCCCGCGACGGTCATCCCGCAGATGTAGGGCATCACCATCTTCACGCCGGCGTCGTGCAGCGAGCGGACCATCGCGGTGAGGTCGTTGATGCGCTGCGTGACCTCGGCGGGCGTCAGGCGCTTGATGTCGCCACCTTTGCCACCCGCCTGGTTCTCGCCGCCGAGCGCGCGGATCGGCCCCCAGTTGTGCGTCATCGGCACGTCCTTGCCGAGATGCAACAGCTCCGGCGGCGCGGCGGCAATGCCGGCGAGCCAGTCGGCATTGCCGATGTGATTGGAACCGTAGTCGAGCACATAGGTGACCGGCGGCTCGGTGAGACCACTGGCGAGCGGCGCCAGTTGCGTGGCGGTGGCGAGCAAGATCGTCGTGAGCATGGCGGCTTTTCCGTTGGCGCGAGTCCCGCGCGGTCGCTATTGTCGCAGACAACAATGACGAAGCAAGCCCAAGAACTGACCCTCGCGCAGCGGCACGTGTCGCTGTGGCTGGTCACCGTGCTCCACGGGATCACGCACATCTATCAGTTCGCGCTGCTGCCGCTGTATCTGGCGATCCGCGCCGACCTGCATCTGACCGGCGACTGGCAGGCAACGATGCTCGTGACGGTGCAAGGCGTGGTCTATTTTGGGATGAGCCTGCCGATGGGCATTCTGGCCGACAAGATAAGCCGCAAGAAACTGATGGCTATCGGCGCATTCATGAACGCGCTGGCGATGCTCGGCCTCTCCTACGCGCCGAACTACGGCTGGGCCATCGCGTGGATGGCGGTCGCGGGATTGTTCGGCAGCTTC
Organism: uncultured bacterium; assembly: GCA_903870275.1. Lineage (GTDB taxonomy): Bacteria > Verrucomicrobiota > Verrucomicrobiia > CAIQCK01 > CAIQCK01 > CAIQCK01. The sequence continues at coordinate 8,787 of CAIQCK010000091.1, forward strand.
TTCCATCCGGCAGCGACGCCGCTGATGGTGGCGCTGTTTCCCGAACGGCCCGGCTGGGCGCTCGGTCGCGCGGCGATCGGCGCGGCGATCGGATTCTTCATCGCGCCGTTCTACGCCGGCTGGCGCGCGCAGGCGGCGGGTTGGCGGCAGCCGTGCTTGGAACTGGCCATCGTCGGCATCGTCGCGGCGGTGTTGTTCCAGCTTTTCGCCCGCGAGCCGCACGACGCGCCGCATGCCACGGAGCGTTCGGCGGAGCATCGCACGCGCAACCAGTGGAAAATGCTGCTGGCGGTCGCGCTGGTGGCGGCGGTGTTCAGCCTGCGCGACTTCGGCGCGAGCGGTATCACAACGTTCAACTCTCTCTTCCTCCAGCGCGGGTTGGGTTTCGACGCGAAGACGACGGGATTGTTTATCGGTCTGATGTTTCTCACCGGCGTGCTGAGCAATCCTCTACTCGGAGCGTTCAGCGACAAACGCCGCTTCCTGGCGGGCGGCGTGACGATCCTTTGCATGGCGGTGTTCGGGGCGTTGATCCCCTGGGCGCCGCGCTCGTGGATCTGGCTCGCGCTGTGCGTCTACGGATTTTTCACGCTGGCAACCTATCCGATCATCGAGGCGGCGTTGATGGAAAGCGTGCCGGACGCGCTGCGCGGACGGATGTTTGGGATGTTCATCACCATTAGCGGCACCATCTCAAGTTTCGCCCATTGGGCGATGGGCAACGTCGCCGACTCGCTGCAACACCGCGCCGCCGAGGCGAAGACGGCGCTGCTGGCGACCGACTTCGCGCCGTGGTATGCGCTGCTGGCCGCGCTGATCGCCGTGAGCGTCATCGGCGTCCGCGGCATCCGCTGGCTGCGGACACTGCAAGCGGCATGAGGGTGCGGGCGGCGGCGGAGAATAAACAGCTTGTGTCACGCAAAGTCGCAAAGACGCAAAAAAACTTGGCGTCTTTGCGTGAGAAAAACACTCTACGCCCTCCATGTCTCTGCGGTAAACAGCCACTGTCGAACCAAATCGCACCCACTCACTTCATCTCGCTGAGCGCCGCCACCAGTTCCGCGCGCCGGGCCGGCGCGAGGGCTTCGGGCGGTTGAGTGTCGAGGAAGTCGAGCCGGTGTTGAAGACCGCAGCGGTTGGCGACCTGGATGGCGAGGCCGGGACGCGCATTCGCTTCCAAAATGACGGGACCAACGGCGGCGTCGAGGACGAAGTCCACGCCGACGTAACCTAATTCCAGCGCCGCGGCAAGGTCTTGCGCCGCTTCAAGAAGTTTGTCCCAAAAGGGAATCCGCAACCCGTCAATCGTCGCGCCGGTGTCCGGGTGCTCGGTGATGAAGTGGTCTTTGCAGACGCCGCCGAACGTTTCGCCCGTGCGGAGGTTCACCGCTGCGGCCACCGCGCCCTGGTGGAGATTGGCCCGGCCGCGCGACTCGCGCGTCGGCAAGCGCACCATCGCCATCACCGGCACGCATCGGTAGAGAATGACGCGGATGTCCGGCGTGCCGCCGACGGCCACGCGCTCGAACACCGCGTGCCGCACGATCCGCTGTTCGACGATGGCTTGGTCGTGCTGGCCTGCCAGCGAGTAGAGGCCCGACAGCACCGTGGAGATGTGGTAACACATGTCGGCAAGACTATGAAGTTCGCCGCCGGACGTGCGAAACGTCTCGTGGTCGTGCTCCGCGACAACGACGATGCCGCGCCCTTCGCTGCCGTGCGCCGGTTTGATGACGAACTGCGCCCGTTCGCGCACAAGATCGGAGAACCGCCGGAGATCGCCCTGGCATTCGATCACCGCGAAGGTTTCCGGCACGGGAATGCCGCGCGACTCGCAAATGCGCTTGGTGAGCACCTTGTCGTCCACGCGCGGGTAGTGCGAGCGCGGGTTGGCCGGGAGCACGAAGTCGGCGTTGCGGCGGTTGATGCCGAGGACGCCGCGCGCGCGCAATTCGGCCGGCGAGGCCGGCATCTTCAAAAGCGACGTCATGGGCGTGGAGGCTCCGAGGGGCCGCGCGGTTTGAAATCGCGAAACCGCCACAGTTCCGTCAGCCGGTAGCCGGTGTAGCGACCCATGAGAATCAACACGGCGATGGTGAACAGGTGCGCCTCCGGGAACATGAACAGAATTCGTCCCGCCGCCGCCCAGCGAAGCACGAGGTAGCAACACACCGCCACCGCCACCGTGCCTGCGAGCAGTTGCAACGCAAAGGGCACGCTGTCCTCCTCGCTCGTCAAATAGAACCGCTCGATGGTCATCGTCAGGATCACCATCGGCAGCAACACGGCCTGCGCGCCGGGCGTCAGGTGCACGTAATCCAGCAGCGACACGCAGAAGATGATGCACAACACCACCAGCGTGAGCACCACGCTCAGCCGCGGCACCATCAGCAGTTTCAGCCGGTCGAGAAACGAGCGGCTGACCAGGCCGAGCGAGAGCACCAGCGCGAACACGAAGATACCCGTGCGCCAGTCGGCGAACACAAAGCTCAACGCGATCAGCGTCGGCGTGAACGTGCCGAAGGTGCGGACGCCGACCATGGTCCGGAAAAACGCCGTCACCAGCCCGCCGAGCGGCAGCAGCAGGATCAGCGACAACACCTCGTGCATTTCCAGCGGCAGCCGTGTCAAGTCCACGAGGCCGAGCAGGCTGCGATGCTTCGAGCGCGCCGCGCCCGGCCCCGACGGCAGACGCAAGACGGAAAAATGCGATTCCAGCCCGCTGCCGCGCGTGACGCGCACGATGTCGCCGCCGTCGCGGCGCACGGCCAGATAATTGTAGGGCAGTTCGCGCATGTAACCGTTCACCGGCTCGAACGGCTCCCAGCGGCGGCCGTTCCAGACTTCGACCCACGCGCGCGGTTCCAAGCTCTCACTTTCCTCGACCACGAAACCCGTCATCATCCTTGCCGGCGTTTTGTTCGCGCGGCAAAGCGCCACCAGCGCCCGCGCGCGGCCAAGCGGCGAGCCGGTCTTCTTTTTGATCGCGCCGGCGGCGTCCGCGGGCGCGTTCTCTTCGCCAGCCACAATCTGCGTGTGGCAATACTCGAACAACCGTTTCACGAGATCATCCGGCGGCGGCGTTTCGCGGCGGATGCTTTGCAGCGTCTCCGTGACCGCCGCGCTCTCGACCTGAATCCCCTTGTCGCCGCGCAGATACTCCGCGCGCGCCTGGGCGGTCAGGCTTGTTTCGGAATCGTAAGCACTGAACCGCGCGCGGCGGCTCAAATGAATGTCAAACCGGGCAGTCAGATTCTGGTCGCCCGCGTGTCGTGTCACCAGATCAATTTCCCGCGCTTCCAGCAACGGCGCGCGGAGCCGCTCCGGCTGCAGGTCCGAGTAGCGCACGACCTGCCGGAACACGCGGCAGCGCGGCGTGTCGAACGGAATCGCCAGGCTCAACCGCGCGCCGGCCTGCTCTGTCTGGAACTTCACGGCGTACGTCAGCCGCCACAGGCTCTCGCCGCTGGCAAGCTGCAACTCGTGCTGCGTGCGAATGCGCAACCCGATGCAGACCATGCCGGTCATCACGAGAATGCCGGCCACCCACGGCGTGGCTTTGCGCGCGTTCATGCCGGCCTCATCGCACCCGCTGCTGCCGCGGAGCCGTTATTATGTTGAAACGATTCCATTTGAAACTCTTCATTTTCGCCTATGCAGCGGCTTCGGCAACCATAAAAACACAAACCTCATCACCGCGCCCAGCGCGGCAGATGCCTCTCCATGTCGCGAAGCTGGCGGTTGGCCTGCCGGTAATCGGGACAGTGCCTCGCCACGAGCGCCCAGAACCGCCGGGAGTGATTCATTTCGGAAAGGTGACAGACTTCGTGGACAAGCACCTGATCCACCAGCTCCGGCGGCAAAAACAGCAGGTTCGCGTTGAGCGAGATGGTCTTGTGCCGCGAACAGCTTCCCCAACGCGTCCGCTGCTGTCGCAACCTGACGCGCTGGCAATGATATCCGGTCCGTTGGCTTATGGTCTGCAACCGCAGCGGCAGATGTTCGCGCGCTTGCGTCAGGAGCCAGCGGGCCAGCGCGGCGCGACATGCTTTTTCGTTGCCAATGCGGCCGATGATCCGAAGGCCATCCGCGCCGTCGGCGCGAACCGTCACGCGCCGCGCCGCCGTCTCAACCGCCTCCACGCGCCAGACGCGCCCGACGGCCTGTAGTTCGATATGCGCCGGCACCTGCCACGGCTGCGGCGGGCCGAAAATTTTCAAGTGCGCCGCCATGCGGTCGAGCGCGGCGCGAATCCAGCGTTGCTTGCGTTGCAGGACGCCCGGCACCACCGACGCATCGCAGCCTCGCGGCAAAACCACCTCCAGCCCGTGTTGCAAGGTCACGCGCAGTCCCACGCGCCGCGCGCGGGGACTTACGCGAAGCTGGTAGGCAAACGGCGGGCCGTCGCCGGCGATGTGGAGTTGCGGTTGCATCGCGCGGCGGTCAGCGGGCTGGCTCCAGCGGTATCCGTACGTTGAAGGAATGCTCGCGTTTGTTGTCCTCGTCGCACGCGAACATCAGCATGACCGGCCGGCCGTTCTCGAAGTAAAGCTGCGGCCGCTCCAGCGAATTGAGTTTTTGTTTACTGCCGTCGGCCCATGTGATTTCCGTCGTCGCCACGAGCGGATGCTTCGCCAGCTTCCAGTTGAAACCGTCGTCGGACTCCCAGAGCGCGGTGGATTTGCCTGCGCCGGTAAAGTGGCCGGCGTTGTCTTTCACAATCGCCCAGTAACGGTTGTCCGCCGACCACAGGAACGGGTCCTCGGCGGCAAACGCCACGCCTTCCCTGGCAAAGACCGGCGTCGGATATTTTTTGAACGGCCCGGTCGGCGAGTCGCTCGTGGCCACGCCATGCAACACCGGCCCGCCGAACGGCAGCTTGTTTTTGTCGGCGACGGCTTTGTAGATCATGAGGTAACCGCCGCCGGGCCGCTCGGTGACGGTCGGATTGGTGCAACAGAGCGCGTCCATGAAACCCGGCGTCGGCGCGATGAGCGGCTTGTCGAATCGCTTCCACGGCCCGTTGGGCGAGTCCGCGACGGCGACGCCGACGCGCTGGTTGTTGCGGTGCGTCCAGTTCAGCGTTTTCATCTCCACGCCGTCGCCGGTGTTGCCCATGTAATACAGGTAATACTTCCGGCCGAACTTGTGGACGTTGGGGTTGTGGGTGCAAAGGCCGTCCCAGAATTCCTTGCCGCGCGCCGGCAACGCCACGTCCCGGTGCTGGAACGGGCCGAGCGGCGTGTCGCCGACGGCGTGTGCGATTTCCGAGTGGGTCACCCACGCGTTGTGGCCCAACCTGCGCGGCCAGCGTGAATAGAAGAGGTGACACTTGCCGTCGTCGCCCTTCACCATCGTGCCGCACCAGATATAGTAATCGGGATCGGTGAACTTTGCCGACGCCGGCACGGGCCGGAGCATGGCGTGGAAGTCGAAATCGTCGGACGCCGGCTTCGCGTCGCGCCGCTGATAGACGCGCACGTAGTCCACGTCCATGCTCGTGCCGTCAATCTTGTCGGTGACTTCGCCGGCCCACTTGATGATCGCCGAGCTGAGCCAAACCGGCGCCGGGCCATGGCAAATGGTGTTCGCCTCGCGCCGGATTTCCCTGCCGTCGAAATACCAGACCAATTCCTTCTCGCCCCACTCGAAGCCGTAAATATGGAACTCCTTTACGAGGTCGCAGCCTTCGGCGCGCCACGACTTGCTCCTGGCCCAGTGCTTGCCGGACCAGTTGTGGATGTTCATGTTCACCGAGTCCGGCCAATGGCCTTCGTTGATGTCCAGTTCAAACCGGCCCGGCGCGCCAGCCGGCAGGCGGTTCATGATCCAGAACGAATTGTTCAGCCCCGTCGCCGCGCCATAGCGGTAGCGGCACTCGAAATAACCGTAGCGAAACTGCCGCGTGGTCCACATGCTGCCGGAGGTCCACTCCTGGCCGCCACGGGTTTCCTTTTTGTTGAGCAGGCGGCAAAGACCATTTTCAACGACGACGTTTTCGCGCCACCGGCTGCAAAGGATGTGTCCGCTGGGGCCGTTCTGGAAATCCCAGTTCTTGTCGAGGTCCGCTGTCGCGCCGTTGAACTCGTCGGACCAGACAAGTTCGTAGCCGGGCGGCGGCTCGGCGCGAACGATGGCGCTCGCCACGACGGACATGACCAAAAAGCGAATGGTGTTTCTCACGGGTTGTTTTCGATCCGAGACCTTTCGACGCCGGGGTGAAATACACGGGAGAACTCGCCGCGGCGGCGGCCTCAACGGCTCGGGAAAAACGGTTTCAACAAAAGGCGCAGGACCACGAGGCCGACCATGGCAGCCCCGATCAACCAACCCCATTGGATGATTTGATCCTTGATCGAAAGCGGCAGAGGCGGCGGAACAAGCTGCGCGGCTGTCTTCACTTGCTCGATCTTCGTCAGTATCCCCTTGCCCTCGTCAATCTTCGCTTGCGCCGCTATCATATCAGCTTGGCCTTGTTGTTGAAGAGCACGGGCCGACGGACCGCGATTCTTGGCATCGAAATGGGCGGCTAATTCCGCCCTTTTCAACTGTGCCTCGCCTTCGGCGATCAGCCGTTGTGCTTCCACCTGCTGTCGGTCCATCCCGCCCATCAGCTGGCCGCTGACTTTCGTTTTGGCAGCGGCCTGCGCTTCGGCCAGCACGCGTTGCCGGAGCGCAGCGCGTTGCGCTTGGGCCGCCGCGGCGGTGGCAGGCTCGGTGGTGATGGATTTTTCCAAACACGCAAACGCTTCCACGAACCAGCCGTTGTGCTCCGCGCGTTGCGCGGCTTTGAAGTAGCTGTCCGGCTCTTCGGCGGGGGAACAGGCGATCACCTGCCGGATATTGGCCAGGCGCACGGTGACGGTGCCCGCCGCGCCAATCGCCAGCGAAACGCTGTCGGCCGTTGTCGCCACGGGCCGGCCCAGAAAAAGCGTTCCGTTGTTCAGGACGAGCACATCGGCCCGCAGCGTCAGCGCCGCGGCCGCCAACAACCCGACGCCGCTCCATCGTCGCGCCAGGGTCGCGCGCTGCCATTGCATCATTCGGCGATCTTTCATGGCGCTGGGGGCGGCGCTTGCGGCGGCAGGAAGGCAGGCTTCTCCACGCGCGTGCCGGATTGATCGGTGATGGTGGTTTTCTCCAGGAGCGTCCGCGGCCCCTGCGGCGGCGGACTTTCACAGCCAGCCAGAATCAGCGTCATCAGCCCCAGTGCCATTGCCAATGATTTCATAAAAAAATTCCCAGCAAGTCGGGCGAAGTTTACCGCAATGGCTCCGCCGGCGCAGCTTGAAAAACACGAGGCGCGCTATTCGCGAGAATCGCGCGCCTCGTTGAGCAAATCCTGAGTCAAGACCTTCCCGCGCCGCGGCGGGAGCTATTCATACATCAAAACGTTGGTGTTGTAACTGTCGAGAGGAAACTCCGGCTTGATGATCGGCCAGTAGGCGTCCGGATACGGCAGATAGAAGAACCCGGTCTCGTAAGCGCCGACGACTCCACGGCTGACCGTTTTATACACGCCTTTGACTACGCCGTAGCTGTAAGCCGCGAAGGGTCCGTTCAGCTTGTCCTCCTGATGGACAGTCAAGAAAAAGTCCGTCCATCCCCACATGAGGTTGGAAACGCCGCGCCCGAATTTGCGCAGCGCGTCGTCTGCAGACGCCGTCGGTGCGGTTGAAAAACACACAAGCGCTGTCGCCAGTCCGACCGCCAACAAACTTAAACGCGTTTTCATAAACTCATCTCCTCGCAAGTTTCCTTGAACTCGCGCCACGCTATGTTTTGCAGGCCAAAAAGTCAACACCGAAGACGCTTAAAAAGCGCCGGCCGCGTTGACTCAAATTAAATGACACCGAAGGGGACGGGCTGAGGGGGCGAAAAAGGGGTCGTTGACTCATGGAGAAAAGACACCCGAAAAGGGTGGCCATGAACATGAACCGAACGATCAAAGACGACCTGTTGCCCAAACTCCAAGCCCGCTACGCCCGCCGGGGCCGCGACGGCAAAACCCGGATGCTCGACGAACTCTGCGAGGACTACGGCTACGAGCGCAAGTATGCCATCAAGCTGCTGCGCGGCACCGTGCCCCCGCCCTGCGGCC
>CAIQCK010000092.1 GCA_903870275.1 uncultured bacterium
GTGCCGGATCTGCTGGCGGCTATTGAAGCGTATCTGTCGGCTTACAACTCAGAAGCTAAACCGTTTGTCTGGACAGCATCGCTGGATTCCATCATGGCAAAACTCAAGAAAGTGAAAGCCATTTACGGGACGCTACACTAGAATAGGCGCCACACGATGGCATCGGAACCAACATTCGGCGCGATTTTGCGGAACCGCGACTTTCTGAAACTCTACGTCGGCCAGCTCGGCAGCGGCATCGGCGACCGGTTGCATCAGATGGCGCTGCTCGGCGTGATTCTCCAGGCGTGCGGCATCGCCAACGTGACGGAAACGGCGCGGCTGATTTTTTTCGCCACGCTGCCGGTGCTGATCTTCAGCCTGCTGGCGGTGGCGTGGACGGACCGGTGGAGCCGCAAGCGGACGATGGTGGCGGCGGATTTGCTGCGCGCGGGTTTCGCGTTTACGATTCCGCTGATCCGCCATTTCGATCCGTCGGTGCACGCGCTCTACGGCGTGGTGTTCGTGATGGGCACGCTGGCGACGTTTCACGGGCCGGCGCGGCTGGCGGCCATGCCGCGGATCGCGGAGCCGCGGTTGTTGATGGCGGCCAACTCGCTCTCCAACTCCAGCGGCGCCGTCGCCGGTCTGCTGGCGATTCCGGTGGCGGGATATCTCGTGCAGGTGCTCGGCCCCAATCCATGTTTCGTGATTGACGGTTTCACGTTTCTGTTCAGCGGCGTGTTGATCGCGCTGATCGCGCGGAGCCTGCGGCCGGAGAAGGACGTGGGGCGTGGAGCGTCAAGCGTGGAGCGTGAGGAGCCGGGCGCTTCGACGCCCGACGCTCGACGCTCGACGCTCCGCGACATAAAGGCCGGCGTGGATTACACGCTGGCGCATCGCGAGGCGCTGCCGCTGGTGTTGTCGGGCGGTTTGTTCGCGCTGGTGAGCGGCCTGTTGCTGGTGGAGTTGCTGGCGTTTGCGACGGCGCAATTGCGGCTGGCGGAATTCGGCGTGGGTCTGCTGGTCGCCGCCGGCGGGCTTGGAATGGCGGCGGGATTGTTGCTGGTAAGCCAGTCACCATCGCTGCGGCGTCGGGCCTCGCTGCCTTATCTGGCGTTGATCGGGATGGGCTGCTGCATCGCGGCAATCACGCTGTCGCTGTCGCCCTGGCTGGTGGCACTGGCGATGGTGGGCGTGGGCGCGGCGGCCGGGATGGCGTCGGTGCCGGCGGACACGCGGCTCCAGGAAATCGTGCCGGATGCGCGCCGCGGCGGCGTGTTCAGTGTGAAGCAACTGCTCGCGGCAATGGCGTTTCTCTCCGCGCTGTGGCTGCAATCCGGCACCCACCTGTTGCGCGGATTTTCCCCGTCGGCTGTTTTGGTGGGACTGGGCGCGCTGTGCGCCGCGGGCGGCGTTATGCTTCTATTGCTGCATCGCGCCGCCACGCGGCGAACGGCTTAAAGCGCTTCCTTCAGTTTCTTCCGCGCATCGGCCATCGTTTCCTTGCCGGCTTCGATGGCGGCGTCGAACTGTTCCTTCTTCTCCTTGAGGACTTTTTTGCCCTTATCGAGCACGTCGTCCATAATCTCTTCCGCGTCGTCCTTGAACTCCTCCGCCTTCTTGGCGAGCAGTTTGCGGGTTTCCTTGCCGGATTGCGGCGCGTAGAGCAAGGCGACGCCGGCGCCCACGACGATACCCGCCATGAAAGCCACCAGCACTCCGCCCACGTTGCTGTTTCCGTTTTCTGCCATATCAGTTCTCCTTTTCAGTTGGGACATTTGTGGCCGGCGCGCCGCCCTGGGGCCGGCGCGCGAAGAATTGCAGGAAGCCGAGCATTCCCTGGAAAAAAACCCGCGCGTTGGCGAAACTGCCCGTCACGCCGTTGCGCACGGTGTTCCGCACGAAATCCGCCGTGTTTTCCGCCTTGTCCACCCAGCCGCGCACGTCCCGGACGATCGTGCCGACGGTGTCCAGTTGGTTGAGCGCGCTGCTGGATAGTTTTTGCATCTCGCCGAGCAGTTGCTCGCCCTTTTGCGAAAGCACGCGCAAGTCGGTCGCAATCGAGTCCAGCTTGTCGTTCATCTTTTCCAGCAACTGCCAGAGCTTGACGGCGGCCATGATCGCCACGACCGTCCACAAGACGAGCACGCAAGCGATCACCACGATTGCGATGGCTGCGTATGTAGGCATAAGTTTTTGAAAACCTCCTGTAAATTCTCGCAATACGCTAGCAGATTGCTTCAATCTGCGCAAGCTCAGCACTGCATTTCTTATGAGAAACGTCATCGGCGATCCATCACAGCCGGGCGGCGGCGGCGCGGTCGGCGTTCCGTTGTCCGACGGGCGGCCATCCGTATTTTACGAATGCCAGCGTTGCGCCGCCTGCTGCCGCTGGCCGGGACAGGTACGGCTCACCGGCGCGGAGGTCGCGCGGCTTGCGGTGTTCAAGGGATTGGCGGAGTCCGACTTTATCCAGCGGTTCACGCGGCTGGCGGGCGACCGGCGCGGACTGGCGTTGCAGGAGAAGCCCAACGGCGAGTGTGTGCTGCTCGACGGCGGCCAGTGCGCCGCGCAGCCGGTGAAGCCGCAACAATGCCGCGATTTTCCGAACTTGTGGAACGATGCCGGATTCGAGACAATCTGCCGTGCCATCCCGCGGCCGGTGAGCGACGAAGAACGTCGCCGGCTGGTCGCCCTGGCCACGGGTCGGGAGAAAATTTTATGAACTCAACCTTCGCAAAACTGTTCGCCGCCGCCGCCTCGCTGCCGCTGTCCTGCGCCATCGTCCTCGGCGCGTCCGCGCCGCCGCCCGATATCAACTACGACGAGTCCAAGGTCGGCAGCTACACGCTGCCCGATCCGCTCGTCTGCGCCGACGGCACGAAAGTCACCGACGCCGCGACGTGGCGCGTGAAACGCCGGCCGGAGATTCTGGAGCTGTTCCGCGCCAACATGCACGGCCGCAGCCCGGCGCGACCGGCGGAGATGAAGTTCGAAGTCACGTCGGTGGACAAGCAGGCGCTGGGCGGCAGGGCCACGCGCAAGGAAATCACCGTCCGCTTCGGCCCCGAGCCGGACGCGCCGCCGATGCGCCTCTTGCTCTACGTGCCCAACGCCGCGCCGAAGCCCGTGCCCGCGTTCATCGGCGTGAACTTCGAGGGCAACCACACCATCGCCGCCGATCCGGGCATCACCCTCACCGACCAGTGGACGTGGGACAACAAGACCAAGACCGAAAGCCTCAAGCGGCCCGGCGAGGAGACACGCGGCAAGAGCATCGGCCGCTGGGCGCTGGACAAGGCTTTCGCGCGCGGCTACGCGGTGGCGACGATCCCGCGCGCCGACATTGAGCCGGATTACGCCGAAGGCTGGCGGCACGGCATCCGCGGATATTCCCTGAAAAAATCCGGCCGCACTGAGTTTGCGCCGGACGACTGGGGCGCCATCGGCGCGTGGGCGTGGGGCCTGAGCCGTGCGCTGGATTATTTCGAAACCGACAGCGACATTGACGCCAAGCATGTCGTCGTGATGGGCCACTCGCGGATGGGCAAGACCGCGCTCTGGGCCGGCGCGCAGGACGAACGGTTCGCCATCGTCATCTCCAACGACTCCGGCGAAGGCGGCGCGGCGCTCGCGCGGCGGTGGTTCGGCGAGACCACGGCGGTCATCAACAAAGCGTTCCCGCATTGGTTCTGCGCCAACTTCAAGCAATTCAGCGGCCACGCAGACAAGCTGCCGATGGACCAACATGAACTCGTCGCACTCTCCGCGCCGCGGCCGGTTTACGTCGCGAGCGCCGAGGAAGACCGCTGGGCCGACCCGCGCGGCGAGTTCCTCTCCGCGAAAAACGCCGGGCCGGTCTATCAGCTCTTCGGCAAGGAAGGCGTGGGCGTGGACGAGATGCCCGCCGTCAACCATCCCGTCGGCGACACCGTCGGCTACCACATCCGCACCGGCAAACACGACGTGACCGAGTATGACTGGGAGCAATACCTCCGTTTTGCCGACCGGCATTTCGGGCGCGGGAAGTAGCCCTTCCCCGTAGCCGCCGACGTGAGGAGGTGGAGTTGTCGCAGAAGAGAAACCCATCCGTCTCCTTACGTCGTCGGCTACATTTCGGCCGCGGGAAGCAATTGGTAGTGAACAGGTGGAGCGCGTTCTCCGAACGCGCTTGTTTTTGTGCCGATGGAGAATCGCGTCCGGAGGCTCGTCACGTTTCACGTGAACGCGATCCACCTGTCAAACTATTGCCTGCTCCGCGCGAAACTCTTAATTCTTCACTTCCACCGCTCTTTTCCTGAACCAACCGATTGCGTCACTCCGTTTTGTTCGCGTAGAACACCAGCCGCGCGGCTTTCGGGGCGAGGGGCGCGATCACGATGGTGTTTTCACCGGGCTTGAGATGCGCGGTCACCTCGAGACGGAACGGTTTGCCGATGACGCCGCCGGCATACTGGCCGTTGACCGTGACGGCGGCGGCCTGCTCCGGCGCGGGCAACTCGAGCATCTCCAAATAAACGCGGAATGACGCGGGCCTGAAATTCAGCGGCACATCACATCGGCCGAGGAACGGATCAGCGGCTTTCAGCGGACTGACCGTGACGCCTTTCGCCGGCAACGCGGCCGGCGGCGTCACGGGCGGATTCGGTTGGCGCGTGACGGCAACGATGTTGCCGGCCGGTTGCACCGTCGCGTCGAACCGCGGCAGGCGCGGCGACTTCCCTGGCTGGAAGACCAGCAGCACGCTCTCGTTCGGCTCCAACGTCAACGAAAGCTCGACGGCGTGGTCGCCGACGCGCTGATACGGCACCGATGCAATTTCGTTGCGCACCGCGTCCCAGCATTCCGGCTCGCCGGCGGCGGCGACGCGGAACTTGAAATGCCGCGCCGCGCCCTCGTGGTTCTGGTTGCAGACAAGGAACACGTCGCGCCCGCTTTTGACACGGTGCAGCACGTGGAGCCAGTGATCGGTCGTGCCCTCGAGCACCTCCAGCGTCGGATGAACGCCGCCGTCCCCGGTCAACGACCGCTGCAACTCCTCCGGCGTCGGCGTTTCGCCGAGGAAATACGCGCGTCCGCCGGCGGGGTTGGTGTTGTGCGCGGCCAGCGACAGCTCCGTCGCCTTGCCCCAGATCGCGTCGCGCAGCGCCACGATGTCGGCCGACGTTTTGCCGAGCGTCGCGGACTTCGACGGCAGGAAGCCGTAGCCGACCACGATGCCGCCGCTGTCGAAGAACCTTTTCACCTTCGCCAGCGTCGCGTAGGAAATCACCTCGACCGGCGGCACCACCAGGACCCGATAGCGCTCCTGCCGCAGCACGACCTGCCGGCCGCCCAGATCCGCGTCGCGCTCAAACACGTCCCACGGCAGCCAGTCGCAATCGAACAGCGCGTCCTGCAGGCTCTCGCTGATCTGCTCCGGCGGGATCATTTTGCCGACCTGCCGCGCGTTGCCGCTGAACAGTACCGCCACGGGGCAGACATGCCGGCCGCCCGCGAGCAGCAGGCTCAGCCGGCTCGTGTAATCGGCGAACACCCGGTAGAGCGGCCAGCGCGGCTCGTAGTCGTCCATATAAAAATACGGCGGACAATCCGTGTCGCGCGGCACGCGCGGATTGAACGAGTGCGGAATGAGGAAGTTCACGCCGCTGACCTGCATGTGGTCGGTCCACCATTTCATCTCCGGGTAGGTGAGGTCTTGGCCGCGCGCGCCGAAGATCTCCACCATCGTCACGTCGTCGGCCTTGCCGAAAACGTGCGAGATCGAGCTGGCCAGTTTCGGCGTCTGCCAGCAGGGCGGGTTGCGCGTATCCCGCCTGCCCATGACGAACTGGGTGAACACCGCGTCAATCGCGCCCATGTCGCTATAGCGCTGGAGCCGCATCATGTCGCCCGCGCAGAAATCCGGTTGCAGGTAGAGGCCGCCGTGCTCCATGAAGTGGCCGATGGATTTGACGCGGTGGCGGTGGCACCAGTCGGCCATGCCGCCATACATCGTGCGGCCCCACGTCTCGGCGAACGCGTCGAGATACTGGAACCGCGCCGCCGCCTGTTCCTCGCCGGCCAGCTCGAACTTGTAGGCGACGTAGGCTTTCTTCCAATCCACGCGCCGCTCCAGCAGCACGCGATTCAGTTCCGTGCCCCAGTCGCCGCGCGTCTCCGGCTCGTCGTAAAAAAATCCTTGGATCGTTCTGCCGAAATCGTTTTTGAACGCGTCGTAGTGCGGTTGATAGACCTTCTCAAGAAACCAGTCCACGCACTCCTTGCTCGCGCCGTCCACGCTGAGCTGCTTGCCGCCGCCCTGACCAAGACCCGGCGCGTGCTTGTGCGTGAACTTGATCATCCGCCACTTGCCCGCCGGCACCTTCCAGGTCAACGAGCCTTCTTTGACGAACGGCGCCAGGTCCAGAAGCGAGCTTCCGTCCACCTTTCCGTCGGCCGTCATGCGCGCGGCGACGCTGGCCACATAGTTGTCGCGGTCGTGCCCCTCCACCGAGAGCTCGCTCGGCCCTTCCAGATCGGTCACGGTGGTCACCAACTGTTTCGCCGAGTATTGCGGGATCACCTTGCCGCCGATGCCCTGGCTCGGCCACCACTTCTCGTCGAAGATCCACATCGTCAGGTTGTTCTGCTTCGCCGCAGCCAGACAGATGCCGAGGTCGCGAAACCAGCCGTCGCCGAGCCAGTCGCTGTGCGGGCGCGACTCGGCCGTGAACGTGCCGTTGCCGCCCTCGGCGACCTTCTGGACGAAAAACTCCAGCCGTTCCTTGCTCTCGTCGCCGTGCAGCCAGAACAGCGGCCCTGTCTGCCGCCGCGCCTCCATCGGCAGCTCGCGCCATTGCCGCTCCAGCGCCGTCCAATTCGGCTCGGCCATTGCGACCGCGCCCGCCGCCATCGCCGCGCTTATTCCTCCAAGAAAAAACAACCTCGCCCGGTGTCGCATGATTCCATCTCCTTAGTTGAACGATTCACGGCCATGACATCCCGCTCGCGCGTTGCCCGCGAGGATGCCACCAACCCCGCCCGCCGACAAACCCAAATCCGCCGGTTCCTGCCGGCGGCGGTCGGGCCGGCGAGCGACTGCCGAACAGTTGGCGATTCGACGGCTGGCGGTTCCGGGAGCCTGCCGGACTACAGCCATCGCGCCTTTCCAGTCCGGCTGAAACCCGAAAACCGAAGCCAACGGACCGATATCGGTTTTTCTCAAAAGCCAGAGTTTAATTGATGCAAGATTAGCATTTATAGTGACTTAGGTTTTAGACAACACCATGTCGGAACATCGCGTCGTGTCGTGGGATTGACGAAGCGGCGGCGATGGGTTAATAAAGACCTTTTTTACGCGCCGCGGAATCAGGCGGCGGGGATAGCGAAACATGCAATTGACCGTTCGAGACGTTTGCCAACTTTTGAAAGCGCCGGAAAGCCGGGTGCAGCGCTGGGTCCGCGAGGGCGGCCTGCCGCACCATCGCATTAGCGGACAGGTCCGGTTTAACCGCTCCGAACTGCTGGAATGGGCCACGCAGCACCGGATTGAGATGCCCCCTGAGCTGCTGGCCGCGCCACAAGCACAGGCTGCGGCCCAGCCCGGTCTGGTGGAGGCGTTGGAAGCCGGCGGGGTGTTTCATGGCCTCGCCGCCGCCGACAAGCCTTCGGCGTTGGAGGCGGTGGTCGGGAAGATGCTGCTGCCGCCGGACGTGAACCGCGGGTTTCTGTTGCGGATGCTGCTGGCGCGCGAGGAGCTGCAATCCACCGGCATCGGCGAAGGCGTGGCCATCCCGCACACGCGCAATCCGATCGTGCTGCAGGTGCCGAAGCCGGCGATCACGCTTTGTTTTCTGGCGAAGCCGGTCGAGTTTGATGCGCTCGACGGCAAGCCCGTCCACGCGCTCTTCACGCTGGTGACGGCCGCCGTGCCGACGCATCTGCATTTGCTGGCGCGCATCGCCTACGGGCTGCGCGATCCCGGTTTCAAACAAGCCGTCGCCTCGCAGGCCGGCCGCGACCAGATTCTTGCCGAGGCCCGGCGTGTCGAAGGCGCTCTCACGTCCGCCGCCGCTCGAAAGGAAACGCGGTAGAAAGATGTTCCCCGTTCTATTCGGTCTCGGCATCTGGATGCTGAGCGGACTGGCTGCTTTGTTCGCTCGCCGCTCGCCGCGCACGGCCACGGCCTGCGGCGTCGGCGGCGCGGTGGCCGGAAGCATCGTCGCGCTTGTGCCGGTGCTCGGCGTGCTGGCCGGCGGGCATGTCGAGCCGCTGCGTTGGCCGTGGGCGGTGCCGTGCGGCGAGTTTCACATCGCGCTGGACGCGCTCTCGGCGTGGTTTCTGCTGCCGATTCTCATTCTCTCCGCCGCCGCGGCGGTTTATGGCGGGGAATATCTCTGGCCGTATCGCGAGCGGAAGTCCCTGGGGCCGCCGTGGTTTTTCTACAACGTGCTCGTGGCGAGCATGGCGCTGGTGGTGCTGGTGCGCAACGGCGTGCTGTTTCTCGTGGCGTGGGAAGTGATGGCGCTGTCCTCGTTCTTTCTGGTGACGTTCGAAGACGAGAAGGAAAGTGTGCGCGAGGCGGGCTGGACGTATCTGGTGGCGACGCATCTCGGCACGGCGTTTTTGCTGGCGATGTTCGTGCTGATGGGCCGCGAGGCCGGCTCGCTGGACTTCGACGCGTTCGGCGCGGCGGCCTTCGCGCCCGCGCTCGCCAATCTGCTTTTCGTGCTTGCCGTTGTCGGTTTCGGGACGAAGGCGGGCTTCATGCCGCTGCACGTCTGGCTGCCGGAGGCGCATCCGGCCGCGCCGAGCCACGTCTCGGCGATCATGTCGGGCGTGATGATCAAGACCGGCATTTACGGCCTCATCCGGACGCTGATGATTCTCGGCACGCCGCCCCTGTGGTGGGGCTGGCTGCTGATCGGCATCGGCCTCACATCGGGCATTGTGGGTGTGTTGTTCGCGCTGGCGCAACGCGACCTGAAACGGACGCTGGCTTACTCCAGCGTCGAGAACATCGGCATCATCGCGCTCGGCCTTGGCCTCGGCACGTTGGGCGCGAGCATGCACTCGGGCGCGTTGACGGCGCTCGGCTTCGGCGGCGCGCTGCTGCACGTGCTCAACCACGCGCTCTTCAAGGGCCTGCTCTTCCTCGGGGCCGGCGCGGTCGCGCACGGCACCGGCTCGCGCGACATGGACCGGCTCGGCGGCCTGCTCAAGCGGATGCCGCTGGCCGGCGCGGCGTTTCTCGTGGGCGCGGCGGCCATCTCCGGGCTGCCGCCGTTCAACGGCTTCGTCAGCGAGTTTCTGATCTACTTTGGCGCGTTCAAAGGCGCCGTTTCGCTGCCGGCGTCCGGCGCCGTGCCGATGCTCGCGGTCATCGCCGGCCTGGCGTTGATCGGCGGGCTCGCGGCGGCCTGTTTTACGCGTGCGTTCGGCATGGTTTTTCTGGGCGAGCCGCGCAGCGACGAGGCAAGGCACGCCCACGAGCCGGGACTGGCGATGCGGCTGCCGATGTGGATTCTCGCCGGCGGTTGCGTCCTGGTCGGCATGGGCGCGCCGCTGGTCTGGGGAGTCGTGACGCGGGCGTTTGGCGTGGCCGAGGAATATCGCGCGCTCGCGGCGGAGCCGCTCTCGTGGATCGTCATCGGTTCGGCCCTCTTCCTCGCGCTGGTCGGCGCGCTCGTGGTGTTGCGTCGCGAACTGCTCTCCGGGCGCGTGGTCGGGCAAAGCGCGACGTGGGGTTGCGGCTATGCGCGGCCGACGGCGCGGATCCAATACACCGCCACGTCGTTCTCGCAGCCGATCACGAGCCAGTTCGAATCGTTGCTCGGCACGTGCGCCTCGGTTACGCCGCCGGACGGTTATTTTCCGCGCCACAGTGCGGTGGCATCGGAGACGCTGGACGCCTGCGCCGAAAAAATCTACCGCCCGGCATTCACCCTCCTGGACCGCGCGCTGTCGCGGCTGCGCTGGTTGCAGCACGGCACGGTGCAACTCTACGTGCTCTACATCGCGCTGACATTGCTGGCGCTGCTGGTTTGGAAACTCGGATGACCATGCAACCCGCCACGCTCATTCCGCCGCTGCTCGCCCTTGCGCTCGCGCCGCTGCTGCTCGGCGTCATCAACCGCACCAAGGCGGTTTTCGCCGGACGGCGCGGCCAGCCGCTGCTGCAAACCTATTTCGATATCTGGAAACTGCTGCACAGGGGCGCGGTCTACAGCCGCACGACGACGTGGGTGTTTCGCGCCGGGCCGGTTGTCGGCCTCGCGTGCGCGCTGGTGGCAACGGCGCTCGTGCCGCTCGGCGGCGTGGCGGCGCCGCTCTGGTTTCCGGGCGATTTGTTCCTGCTGGTGTATCTGCTCGCCGTGATGCGGTTCTTCACGGTGTTGGCGGCGCTCGACACCGGCTCCAGCTTCGAGGGCATGGGCGCGAGCCGCGAAGTCTGGTTCTCGGCGCTGGCCGAACCGGCGCTGTTGCTGGCGCTGGTGGCGGTGGCGCGGCCCACGGGCAGCGTGTCGCTGAGCCAGATTCTCGCCGGGCTGACGGCGGACCAGTGGGTGCACGCCGGCATCGGTTTCGCGCTGGTGGTCGGCGCGCTGATCATCGTGCTGCTCGCGGAAAACGCGCGCATCCCGGTGGACGACCCGAACACGCACTTGGAACTGACGATGATTCACGAGGTGATGGTGCTCGATCACAGCGGGCCCGATTTCGCCTTCATCCTTTACGGCGCGGCGCTGAAGCTCTGGGTGCTCGGCGCGGTGCTGGTCGGTGTGATGCTGCCGGTGCACACCGGCAGCGCGTGGCTGGACATGCTGGTCGCGCTGGCCGGCATGTTGGGCCTGGCGGTGATTGTCGGCATCGTCGAGTCGAGCATGGCGCGGCTGCGGCTGTTGCGCGTGCCACAACTGCTCGTGAGCGCGAGCGCGCTGGCGGTGCTGGCGTTGATCCTGGCCATGAGGTGAACCATGAGCGTTGACAGCATTCTCATTCTTGTGGCGTTGACGAACCTGATGCTGCTGGCCTACAGCCGGCTGGGCGCTTCGATCCGCGTGACGGCGGCGCAGGGCATCCTGCTCGGCCTGCTGCCGCTGGTGGCCTCGCCGCACGCCGGCTGGCACGCGGCGCTCATCGCCGTCGGCAGCATGGCGCTCAAGGGCGTCGTGTTTCCACGGCTGATGTTCCGCGCGTTGCGCGAGGCAAAGGTGCAGCGCGAAATCGAGCCGTTCGTCGGCTACAACGTGTCGTTGCTCATCGGCGTCGCCGCGCTTGCCGTTTCGATCTGGATCGGGCAGCAACTGCCGGTGCCGGGCGCGACGATCTCCTCGCTGGTGGTGCCGGTGGCGATGTTTTCGATCCTGGTCGGGCTGTTTCTCATCATCAGCCGCAAGAAGGCGGTCAATCAAGTGCTCGGATTTCTCGTGCTGGAGAACGGCGTTTATACGTTCGGCGTCGGGCTGATCCAGCACACGTCGCTGTTGGTCGAACTCGGCGTGCTCCTGGACGTCTTCGTGGCTGTGTTCGTGATGGGCATCATCATCTTCCACATCAGCCGCGAGTTTGACCACATTGACACGGACGCGCTGTCGTCGCTGAAGGACTGAACATGATTTTCGCGCTTGTTCTCATCCCCACGCTGGCCGGCCTCGCCGCGTTTCTCATCCGGCCGGACGGCCCGCGCCGCGGGCTGTTGATGACGACGGCGGTCGTGCAGGCGGCGCTGACCGTGGCGGCGTGGATCGTGCGGCCGGCGCCGGTGTTCGGCGGCTGGCTGGCGCTCGACGCGCTGGGGTTGCTGTTTCTGGGCATCATCAGCACGCTGTTTCTGGCGGCGGCGTTCTACGCGGTCGGCTACCTGCGGCACGAGGAACACCAGGTCGAGCGGGATTTCGAGGAAGGCTTTCTGTTTGCCAACGCGCCGGAAGCGGTGTTCACCGGCTGCATGTTGTTGTTCCTCGCCTCCATGACGCTGGTGACGGTGAGCCAGCATTTCGGTCTGCTCTGGGTGGCCGTCGAGGCAACGACCCTGGCGAGCGCGTCGCTGATTTATTTCCACCGGCACCATCGTTCGCTGGAGGCGGCGTGGAAGTATTTGCTGATCTGTTCCGTCGGCATCGCGCTGGCGCTGCTCGGAACTTTCTTCCTCGCCGTGTCGAGCGCGCCGGCGGGCGAAGAGGCGATGCCGCTGTTGCTGGGCGATTTGGTGCGGCACGCGCGCGAGTTTCACGCGCCGTGGCTGAAGGCGGCGTTTCTGCTGCTGCTGGTCGGCTATGGCACGAAGATGGGCCTCGCGCCGATGCACACGTGGCTGCCCGACGCGCACAGCGAATCGCCCTCGGTGGTCTCCGCGTTGCTGTCGGGCGCGGTGTTGAACTGCGCGTTCCTCGGCATCCTGCGCGCGTTCCAGGTCTGCGCGGCGGCCGGGCTGGCGGAGTTCGCGCAGGAGTTGCTAGTCGGCTTCGGCCTGTTCTCGATGGCGGTGGCGGCGGTGTTCATCTTCGGCCAGAACGACTACAAGCGGATGCTCGCCTACTCCAGCGTCGAACACATGGGCATCCTCGCGCTCGGCGTCGGCCTCGGCGGCGTGGCGACGTTCGGCGCGATGTTCCACGCCATCAACCACTCGCTGACCAAGGCGATGCTTTTCCTCGTCGCGGGCAACATCCTCGCGGCCTACCGGACGAAAATCTCCGCCAACGTGCGCGGCGTCGCGCGCGTGCTGCCGGTGTCGGGCGCATTGTGGATTGCGGGCTTCCTCGCGATCACCGGCTCGCCGCCGTTCGGCGCGTTCCTGAGCGAGTTCACAATTTTGAGAGGCGCGCTCGAACAACATCGCGCCACTGTTGCCGTCGCCTATCTGGCGTTGCTGGCGGTGATCTTCATCGGCATGGCGACGCCGGTGTTGCGGATGGCGCAGGGCGAGGCGGTCAACGCGCCGCAGGACCGCGGTGGACGCGAGGCGCGGCTGTCGGTCGTGCCGGCGATGGCGCTCGGCGCGGTGGTGCTCCTGCTGGGCCTCTGGATTCCGCAGGGGCTGACTAACGTGTTGCAGGAGGCGGCGCGCGCGCTGTCGAAGGGATTCTGATGGCAACCGACGCGTCACTTCAACTTCACAACGGCCAGTCCGCCGCGCTCGGCGGGCTGCCGACGCTCGGCGTCACGGAATTTCGCGAACGCGTGATCGGCGGCGTGGAACAGGGCGCGCGGCTCGCGGCGTTGTTCGGCGTGCCGCAGGAGGACGGCGCGGTGCGGCTCGTGGCGGTGTTGTCGGACGCCGCGATGTCCAGCCTCGCCGTGTGCTCCACGGAGGTCGCGGACAGTTACCCGGCGCTGACGCCGGACTGCCCGCAGGCGCACTGGTTCGAGCGCGAGATCGCCGAGCAGTGGGGCGTGCGGCCGGAGAATCATCCGTGGCTGAAACCGATCCGTTTCCACCGTTCCTACCGCGCCGGCCACGATGCCTGGGGACGCGACATGAACCTGGCGCTGCTGCCGTCGGTGACGGATTTTTTCCGCGTCGAAGGCGACGAGGTCCATGAAGTGGCGGTCGGGCCGGTCCACGCCGGCGTGATCGAGCCGGGGCATTTCCGTTTCCAATGCCGCGGCGAGCAGGTGTTGCACCTGGAGATTTCGCTCGGCTTCCAGCATCGCGGCGTCGAGCGCGCGATGGTCGGCGGGCCGGACAAGCGCGCCATTCATTACATGGAGACGCTCGCCGGCGACACGACCATCGCTCACGCCACGGCGCATTGCGCGGCAGTCGAGGCGCTGGCCGGCAGCGGCGCGCCGCCGCGGGCGCAAGCGTTGCGGGCGGTGGCGCTGGAACTGGAGCGGCTGGCCAATCACACCGGCGACCTCGGCGCGCTGGCCGGCGATGTCGGCTATCTGCCGACGGCGTCGTTTTGCGGCCGGCTGCGCGGCGATTTTTTGAACCTGACCGCGCTGCTGTGCGGCAGCCGCGTCGGGCGCGGCCTGGTGCGGCCCGGCGGCGTGCAATTCGACGCGGACGACGCGCGAATCGAGCAGTTGCTCAAGCGGCTCGACGCGGCGCTGCGCGACACGACCCTCGCGGTGGACCTGCTCTGGAACACCTCGTCCGTGCGCGCGCGGTTCGAGAACACCGGCGTGATTTCCGAGCGAACGTGCCGCGATCTCGGCCTCGTCGGCGTCCCGGCGCGGGCCTGCGGGCTGGAACGCGACGCACGGCAGGAATTTCCCTCCGGCATCTACCGGTTTTTCCAGATCCCGGTCTCGACGTTTCACACCGGCGACGTTTTCGCGCGCGCCTACGTGCGCTGGCTGGAGATTCAGCGCTCGGCGGCGTTCGTCCGCGACATTCTCAAGGCGCTGCCGGACGGCGCGCTGCGCGCCCAACTGCCGTTGCTTGCGCCGAACAGCTTCGTCGTCACGCTGGCCGAAGGCTGGCGCGGCGAGGTCTGCCACGTCGCGATGACCGACGAGCGCGGCCGGTTCGCGCGCTACAAAGTCGTGGACCCGTCGTTCCACAACTGGATCGGGCTGGCGATGGCGATGCGCGGCCAGCAGATTTCCGATTTCCCGCTGTGCAACAAGAGTTTCAACCTGTCCTACTGCGGACACGATTTGTGAGGACGCCATGCTGAAAGCTTCCTACGCGCGTTTCAAACAAGGCCACCGCACGATTGGCTACCCGGCAAAGCCGCCGGTGCTGCCCGACCGCTTCCGCGGACGGCCCGTGCTCGACCCGGCGAAATGCCAGGCCGGCTGCCGCGACTGCGCCGAGGCGTGCCCGACCGGCGCGATCCGCACCGAGAACGGCAAACCCAGCCTCGATCTCGGCCGCTGCCTGTTCTGCGCCGACTGCGCCGCCGCGTGCCCGGAAAAGGCGCTGAGCTTCACGCAGGACCACCGGCTCGCCGTGCGCGCGCGGCGGGACCTCACGCTGCGCGGGCAGGAACTGCAACTGGCGGAGGCGCTCGATGCGAAAAGCCGCAAACTTTTCGGACGCTCGTTGAAACTGCGGCAGGTCAGTGCCGGCGGCTGCAACGCCTGCGAGGCGGAGGTGAACGTGCTCGGCACGGTGGTGTTCGACCTCGGCCGGTTCGGCATCCAGATGGTCGCCTCGCCGCGCCACGCCGACGGGCTGCTCATCACCGGCCCGGTGCCGGAGAACATGAAGCTCGCGCTCCAGAAAACCTACGAGGCCACGCCCGCGCCGAAACTGGTCATCGCGGTCGGCTCGTGCGCCATCGCCGGTGGCCCCTACATTGACCACGGCGAAGTCCACAACGGCGCCGACGGCATCGTGCCGGTGGACCTCTACATCCCCGGCTGCCCGCCGCATCCGCTGACAACCCTCGACGGCCTGCTGAGATTGCTGGGGCGGCTCAACGAACGGGCTGGGAAAAGGTAGAAAACTATGATGGAGTCTCCCGTCATGCTGCTGACTATCGCTCTTGTAGCGTATGTGGCGGGAATGGCGGGGGCGCTGTTAACCCAGCGCGCCGAGCGGGTGGCGAACGCCCTCGGATTTGGCCTAGCCGCGCTCGGTGGCGCCTGTGGTGTTGTCTTTAGCGTGGTCTCGCTGGCGGCGGGTCAGGCGATGACGAGCGCGCCGGTCACGCTCTGGTCGGGGCCGATTCCCGCCGTGCGGCTGGTCGTTGAGGTGGACGCGCTGTCGTGTTTCTTCGTGCTGATCGTCTCGCTGGTCGGTCTGGCCATTTCGATTTTCTCTTTTGGTTACGCCCGCACCTACTACGGGCGCAAGAATGTCGGCGTGCTGGCGGGTGTCTATAACGCCCTGCTGCTGGTCACGACGCTGGTTTTCATCGCGGGCAACCTTTGGATGTTTCTCATCGCGTGGGAACTGATGGCGTTGCTGGCCTACGCGATGGTGAGCTTTGAACACGAGGACCGCGAGGCGCGCCAGGCGGGCGTGCTCTACTTCATCATGTCGCATTTGGACGCGGCGTGCATCCTGCTCGGGTTCCTGGTGCTGGCGCAGGCGGCGGGGGATTTCAGCTTTGCCAGCCTGCACGGCATCGGGGCGAAACTTTCGCCGCATCAGCGGGACGCCGCATTCCTGCTGTTCCTGTGCGGATTTGGCATCAAGGCGGGCGTCGTGCCGCTGCACATCTGGCTGCCGGTGGCGCATCCGGTGGCGCCGAGCAACATCTCGGCGCTGATGTCCGGGGTGTTCATCAAGACCGGCATCTACGGCCTGGTGCGGGTCTGCTTCGAATTTCTCGGCCCGCCGCCGATGTGGTGGGGCGCCACGATGCTGGCGGCGGGCACCGTGTCGGCGGTGCTGGGAGTGTTGTATGCGCTGATGGAACACGACCTCAAGCGGCTGCTGGCCTATCACAGCATCGAGAACATCGGCATTATTCTCATGGGCCTGGGCGCGGCGCTGATGTTCCTGCACACGGGGCATGAGGTGCTCGCGTCGCTGGCGCTCATCGCCGGCTTGTATCACACCATCAACCACGCCGTGTTCAAGGCGCTGCTCTTCCTCGGCGCGGGCGCGGTGCTGCACGCCACCCACACGCGCAACATGGAGGAAATGGGCGGCCTCGCCAAACGCATGCGCTGGACGTCGCTGTTCTTCCTCGTCGGCGCGGTTGCGATTTCCGCGCTGCCGCCGCTCAACGGCTTCGTCAGCGAGTGGCTCACCTACCAGTCGTTGCTCCAGGGATTCGGCACCACCACCAGTCTCGTCCGGCTCATGTTCCCGTTGGGCGGCGCGATGCTGGCGCTGACGGGCGCGCTGGCGGCAGCGTGTTTTGTGAAGGCGTTTGGCATCACGTTCCTGGCGCAGCCGCGCAGCGACCACGCGCGGAACGCGCACGAAGCCTCGCTGCCGATGCTCGTCGGCCAGGGCGTCCTGGCGGCGGCCTGTGTTTTTCTGGGTTTGTTCCCAACCGTGTTTCTAAAACTTCTCGATCCGGTTACGCAACAACTGGCCGGCCACCAGCTCAGCCAGCAGCTCACCCTCGCCAACGGCCTGGTGCTTGCGGGCGCGACGGCGCAGGGAGGGACCGTTTCGACCCTGGGCATCATGCTGATGGCCGTGTGCCTTCTGCCCGTGCCGTTGGCGCTCTGGGCGGTGTTTGCGCGCCGGGCGCGAACCCGCATTGCGCCGACCTGGGATTGCGGCCAGCGCGGCCTGACGCCGCAGATGGAATACACCGCCACCGGTTTCTCGAAACCGCTGCGCATGATTTTCAAGGCGCTGTTCCGTCCGCGGCGCGAAGTGCAGCGGGAATATGATTTCTCGCCCTACTTCGCCACGACGCTCCGCTTTGAGAGCCACATGGAGGAGGTTTTCCAAACCCGCATCTACCGGCCGGTGATCCTTGGGTTGTTTCGGTTGTCGCGCCGGTTGCGCGCGCTTCAGGCGGGCAGCCTCCAGGCTTACCTCATCTACGTTTTCATCACGCTCGTGGCGCTGCTCCTGTTTGCGTTATGAACCTCGACCTGCTCAACTTCGTGGGGCAAACGCTGGCGCTGCTGCTGCTCGCGCCGCTGTTGAGCGGCTGCATCAAGAACTGGAAGGCCAAGCTGCAGAACCGCCGCGGCCCGCGCCCGTGGCAGGTCTATTTCGACATCGTCAAGTTTCTGCGCAAGGACATGGTCATCTCCGAGCACGCCTCGTGGGTGTTCTCGTTTGCGCCTTACGTGGTCTTCCTGACGGCGCTGCTGGCGGGCCTCATGGTGCCGATGGTCAACGCGCCCGCGCCGTTGCGCCTCTTCGGCGGCGTGCTGGCGGTGGTCGGGTTGCTGGCGCTGGGGCGCTTCTTCCTCGCGCTGGGCGGACTCGACCCGGCCAGCACTTTCGGCGGCATGGGCAGCAGCCGCGAAATGACCATTTCCGCCATCGCCGAGCCGGCCATGATGCTGGCGATTTTCACCGTGGCCATCACCGCCGGTTCCACCGACCTGAGCCAGATCGCCCAAAGCACCCAGAGCGCGACCTGGAAACTCCTGAACCCGGCGCACGTCCTGGCGTTCGCGGCGATGTTCGTCGTGTTGCTGGCGGAGACGGGACGCATCCCCGTGGATAATCCGGCCACGCATCTGGAACTGACGATGATTCACGAGGCGATGCTGCTGGAATACTCGGGCCGCTACCTCGCGCTCATGGAGTGGGGCGCGTCCATCAAGCAACTGGTGCTGATGACGCTGCTGGTGAACGTGTTCTTCCCGGTGGGCCTGGCGGGACCGCAAGCCTCCGTGGCCGCGTTGGGAATCAGTCTGGCGGCTTATCTGGCCAAATTGCTGGCCCTTTCGGCCGTAGTCGTGGTCGTCGAAACCACGAATGCCAAGATGCGGCTGTTCCGCGTGCCGGATCTGCTCAGCACGGCCTTCGTGCTGGCGGCGCTGGCGTTGCTCTCCACCTTCCTGTTTCAGTGACCATGCACCCTCCCTCCACTCTCGAAGTCGGTTCGCAGATCATCCCGCTGATGGCGACGCTGATGCTGGTCGTGCAACTGCTCCTGATCGCCCAGCGCATGCTGCTCACCAGCATCCGGCTTTTCGCCATTCAATCGCTGCTGCTCGCCGGCATCGCCGCGGTCGTGGCGTATTATTACAATGCCGGCCACGTCTATGTCGTCGCGGTGCTGACGCTCGTCGGCAAGGTGATCTTCCTGCCCTGGCTGCTGACCCGCCTGGTGCATCGCATCCAGATCCATCAGGATACCGAGCCGTTGCTCAACGCCCCCACTTCGATGCTGATTTGCGCGGCGCTGACGCTGCTGGGCTACAGCGTCACCCGGCCCTTCACCTCGCTGGAGAAGCTCGGCAACAACACGCTCGCCATCGCCCTGGCGCTTCTGTTGACCGGCTTCTTCCTCATGATCAACCGCCGCAAAGCCCTCACGCAGGTGCTGGCGCTGCTGACGGTGGAAAACGGCGTGATGCTTGCCGCCGTGGCGCTCACCACCTACGGCATGCCGCTGGTGGTCGAGCTGGGCATCTTCTTCGATGTGCTGGTGGCGGTGATGGTGCTGGGCATCCTGGTCTATCGCATCCGCGAGAACTTCGACTCGATGGACACCGGCAAGCTGGATCAGTTGAAAGGCTGACATGCCATGGCACACTCCCATCCTGCTCGCGACGGAGGTTGCTTGATGAAATGCAACAATTATAGGAACGACCCTTTTTTGGTGGGCCAATATTGAAGGGTAGAAAACCATGACCGAACCAGATTTTCTGAAGCACGCTCAGGACGAATTTTGCTTTTTGGTTGAAAGCGGTGGGTTCGCGCAAGTCAGCAGCGAACCGCACCGGGTGCGCTATTCCTCGAACGAGGTAATGGTTGAAGTCAATTACAGCGGACGCGGCGAGGTTGACGTCATGTTCGACGAGAATCCCCCATCGCACCGCTTCCAATTCAGGCTGTTTTTGAAAGCCTATCACCCGGCGGTCGAGACGGCTCTGGGTTACGGAATCGCCAACTCCGAAGACGAAGTTCGCCGTGAGCTGAATCGCTTCGCAGATGCCTTGCAGCGATACGGCAAGCCGCTTTTGGAGCATGACCGTCAGGTCTTTGCGAAGATGAAGGCGTTCAAATTTTAGAAAGTGGTCAGGCATTTTCATGAACGACGACGACCGCAAACTCTTTCTGGCGACGCTGGCCCAAGCCCGTGAGAAAACCGGCTGTCTGGTCCGCACGGACACGGAGGTTGCTTGATGAAATGCAAAAATTATAGGACTGACTCCTTTTTATTTTTTCGGCTAAGCATGGGGAATTGATTATGACACTGGACGAAGCAAAACAAGTATTGAGGGACTCGACTGAGGTCCGTGTAGGCCGTTTGGGTTTTGCCGCTATGGTTCTTTGCAGACCTGAAAATGCGTCCGAAGTTTCATTTGAAGATTTGATCCAGTGTTTGAGGCGAGGAAACAGTTTTGGAAAATGCACCCTCATGGATGAGCTGGCTGCTTTGATTTTGTATTCTCGCACGGGTCGGATAAGAAAACAGGGACACGCTGCTTACGAGGACTTCATTACTAATGCTGATGACTGGTTAGTGTTTCTCAAGAACAATGGATTTGTTAAGGGCTAATTCAAGAAAAAGAACGGGTCAGTCCTATAATCCATGCATTTCAACAAACGATCACCGTGTCCGGATGTCCTGTGTGTGAGTGATATCAGGTTATGCTAACACCCATCCTGTTCGTCCCGCTCGGCGCAGCGCTCCTGTGCCTGTTCGTGCCCTCGCGGCGCGCCATGGCGGCGCTGGGCGTGCTGGCCTTTGCCATCACGCTGGGACTGGGCATCGCGTTGGTGCACGAGGTCCTGGCGCGCGGCGTGGTGAGGGAATGGCACGAATTCCTCTCCGCGGACGCTTTGAGCGCGTGGATGGTGCTGCTGATTTCGGTCGTGTCCCTCGCGACGTCGCTTTACGCCGGACGCTACTTCCAGCGCGACCTGGCGGCGGGCGCGGTCACGCCGGGACGGATGCGCGAATTCTTCGTGCTCACGCCGCTGTTCGGGGCGGGCATGTTCCTGGTGGTGCTGGCCAACAACCTGGGCGTGATGTGGGCGGCGGTCGAGGCCACCGCGCTCTCCTCCGTGTTGCTGGTGGCGCTCTACAATCGCCGCAACTCCCTCGAAGCCGCCTGGAAATACGTCATCCTCGGCAGCCTGGGACTAGCGCTGGCGCTGCTCGGCACCGTGTTCGTCTATGCCGCCGCCTGCAAGAGTTTCCCGGATTCACTGCCCAGTTTCAACTGGTCGTATCTGATGAGCGTGGCGCACCAACTCGACCCGCACCAGCTCAAGCTGGCGTTCGTGTTCGCGCTGGTCGGTTACGGCACGAAGGCCGGGTTCGCGCCCTTGCACACGTGGCTGCCCGACGCGCACAGCGAAGCGCCGTCGCCCACCAGCGCCATGCTGTCGGGCGTGTCGCTCAAGATTGCGCTCTATGCGCTGCTGCGGTTTCACATCCTGACCACGGCGTGCCTCGATGGCAGCCCGGACGCGGGCTTCAGCCGGCACCTGCTGATGGGCTTTGGGCTGTTCTCCATGCTGCTGGCGCCGCCCTTCATCCTGGTGCAGAAGAATCTCAAACGGATGCTCGCGTATTCGAGCCTCGAACACATGGGCTTGATCTGCACCGGCATCGCCCTCAACACCCCGCTGGCCATTTTCGGCGCGCTGCTGCACATGGGCTATCACGCGCTGACCAAGCCGGTGTTGTTCTTCGCGGCGGGTAACATCCATCAGACCTTTCACTCCCTCGAATTCCGCGTCATCGGGCCGGGCGTCGGAAAAATCCTGCCGGTGACGGTGCTGTTGATGGGCATGGCGGCGCTGGCCGCGGTGGGCCTGCCGCCGTTCGGCCTGTTCTTCAGCGAACTGACCATTGTCAGCGGCGGCATCGCGGCCCATCAAATCACTGTCAGCGTCATCATCGTGGTGGCGCTGCTGCTTTCCTTCTGCGGCATTCTCCAACAACTCACCCGCATCCTTCTGGGCGCGCGCAAGCCGGGCGACCCGCCTACCGACGCGCGCCGGATGGATGGCGTGCCGGCAATGGCGCTGTTGCTTGGCAGCCTGCTGCTCTTCAGCGTGTGGGTGCCCGCGCCGTTGCTGGACCTGATGCATCGGGCGGCGGCCATCATCGGAGGCAAGCCATGAACCGCTCGGACGTTTCAAGCGAGTTGCAACCCATCCTCGACGAAGTCACCGGGCGCTTCGAGGGGCGGATCGAATCCTGGCTCGCCCCGCGCCTCAACGAGGTCTATTTCCACGCCCGGATGGAGTTGGTCTCCGGCTTCTGCGCCCACCTCTTTCGCAAGTGGGGTGGCCGTCTGGTCAGTGTGTTTGCCGACGACGCGCGCGCCGGCGCCGGCGTGTTTCACCTCTACTACGTGATGGCGCTCGACGCGGCGCATGGGTTCTTCATCCTGCGCGTGCCGGTCCCGCCCGAGACGCCGGAATTTCTTTCGCTCACCGACGCCATGCCCGCGGTGAACTGGCAGGAGCGCGAAATCCAGGATTTGTTTGGCCTGAAACTGCTCAACCATCCCAACCCGCGCCGTTGCGCCCTGCACGACGATTGGCCGGAAGTCTATCCGCTGCGCAAGGACTTCGACCTGCGAACGGTCCTGCCGCCGTTCCAGGGCGTGCGGCACAAGTTCCGCACGGTCGAGGGCGAAGGCGTCTTCCAGGTGCCGGTCGGGCCGGTCCACGCGGGCATCATCGAGCCGGGTCATTTCCTGTTCAGCGTCGCGGGCGAGCCGGTGCTCTACCTGCAGCTCCGCATGTTTTACGTCCACAAGGGAACGGAGAAACTCTTCGAGAGCATCCCCATCCCGCATGGCGTTCGGTTGGCGGAAAGCATTTCCGGCGACTCCAGCTTCGCGCACGCGACGGCCTTCTGCCATGCGGTCGAGCGTGCCGCCGGGGTCGAGCCGCCGCCGCGGGCGCGCGCGCTGCGCACCGTGTGCCTCGAATTGGAGCGCCTCTACAACCACATCGCCGATGTCGGCGCGATTTGCACCGATGTGGCGTTTGTCACCGCGAACATGCACGCAATGCGGCTCAAGGAGCGCATCCTGCGCGTCAACGAACAACTCACTGGCAACCGCCTGTTGCGCGGCATGGCCTGCGTGGGCGGCGTGCGGTTTGATTTCAATGCCAATCAACTCCACGATCTCCGTCAGCTCGTGAATGAACTGGAGCGTGAGTTCAAGGACCTGATCCAACTGACCAGCAGCAACTCCGGGTTGCTCGATCGTTTGGAAGGCACCGGTGTGCTCACGCCCAAGGTCGCCCGCGACCTCGGCGTGGTGGGCATTGCGGGCCGCGCCTCCGGCTTCGATCACGACCTGCGCCGGGATTTTCCGCACGCCTTTTACGACCAGGTGCAGTTCACCGTCCCCGTTTTCACCGACGGCGACGTGCAGTGCCGGTTCGACGTGCGCCGCGACGAGGTGATCCAGTCCTTTGCCATTCTTCGCCAGACGATGGAGAAGCTGCCCGCCGGGCCGTTGGCCGTGCCGGTGGGCGAGGTGCCGCCCGACCGCGTCGCGCTCGGCTACGTCGAGGGCTGGCGGGGCGAAATTTTTCATTGGATTCACACCGCGCCGGGCAACCGCCTCGCGCGCTGCAAAGTCAAGGACCCGTCGTTGCAGAACTGGCCGGCGCTGTGCGAGGCCATCCTGGGCAACATCATCCCGGATTTCCCGGTGGTGAACAAAAGCTTCAACTTGTCTTATTCGGGAACGGACCGCTGATCATGTTTGAAACCCTTAGCAAGAGTCTGAAGACCGGCATCGTCACGACCGGCTACCCGGACACGCCAGCGGAGGTCTCGCAGCACGCGCGCGGCAAGCCGCAGGTGGATTGGGCCGGCTGGAAGGACGCCCGCCCCGCGGCGGCTGTTTGCCCCACCGCCGCGATTGAATTGCGGGACGAGTCCGGTGTCCGCACGGCTACGCTCGATCTCGGCAAGTGCATCTATTGCGGGTTGTGCGCCGACGCGGACCCGGCCATCCGCATGACCCACGAGCGCGCACTCGCTGCCTGCTCGCGCCAAAATTTGCGGCAGACCGCCCGGTATCGGTTGAACGCCGACGGCACCCAGCAACAGTTGCTGGCAGCGCCCGCCGCGCCGGACGCGACGCCCGAGTCCCTCGAAACCGTTGGCCGGCAACTCCGCGAGCGCATTCAGGCGGTGCTGGGCCGCTCGCTCCACATCCGCGAAGTGGACGCCGGTTCCTGCAACGGCTGCGAAGTTGAAATCCACGGTCTCAACAGCCCGGTCTATGACATCGAGCGGTTCGGCATCCACTTCGTCGCCTCGCCGCGCCACGCCGACATGCTGTTGGTGACCGGGCCGGTGACGCGCAACATGGAGCTGGCCCTGCGCAAAACCTACGACGCCACGCCCGATCCGCGCCTGGTCGTCGCCGTGGGCGCGTGCGGTTGCAGCGGCGGCCTCTTCGGCCGGAACTACGCCACATGCGGCACCGTGGACGCCGTCATCCCGGTGGACCTCTACATTCCCGGCTGCCCGCCGCATCCGCTGGTGATCCTCGAAGGCCTGTTGCGCCTGCTCGGCCAACTGAAAGAGAGGCGGTAACGCGCCGGGCTATGGTTTGCCGCCTGTTGGCATCGGCGCGTATTCTTCGAAGATCGTGTTCGGTTTCTTGTATAAAGCAGTCCAGCCGCCCGCGAGATAGAACTTCCCATGGATCACACCCACCGCGAACATCGCCCTGGGCGAGGGGATTTGATCAACGGTTTTCCACGCGTCGGACGCGGGATCATACACATCCACGGTGGTCACAAACGTTTTGCCAGTGGTGACGCCGCCCAGGACATACAACTGCGTGTCGGTGGCGACGATCACGTGTCCCGCTCGCGAGGTGGGCATGGCCGCGATCGGCGTGCAGACGCCCGCTTTGGGGTCATACACAAAAGCGTCTGCATGAAAATTTCCCCCCTTGGTTTTGGGGTCGGGTGGCGGCGACCATCCACCGGTCAGGTAGATCTTGCCGTTGAATACGCACGCCGCGCCATGGCGGACACCGATGGGCATCTCTCCCTTTTCTGTCCATGTATCCCGGACCGGATCATATTCGATGATTGAGGTGGTGTTGAAATCATCGCGCCGGCCGCCGAGGACATAGATTTTGCCATCGACGACTCCGACAAGCGGCTTCACCCGCCCAAAAGGCATGCTGGCTTTTTGGGTCCAGCAATCACGCGCCGTATCGTAGGCTTCGACAAGGGCGGTCGGAAGCGAGGCAGCCTTGTCGTCCGGGACCTTTCCGGGAGGCGTGACCAGGCCGCCAATCACATAAACAAGCGTTCCCAGTTTTGCCGAAACGACATTGTTTCGGTGTGTCGGCATGGGGGCGAGTGTCCGCCACGTGTCTTGAGCGGGATCGTAGGCCTCGACGGTATCCAAATGGGCATACGCCGAAAAACCGCCGCCGATCACATAGAATTTCCCGTTCACCACTTCTCCGGCGCATCCTCCGCGCGCCGTGGGCAATTCTTTTTTCGTGGTCCATTTCTCGTTTTCCGCGACTGCGTTGTTCCCGCCTGTCATAAGGAACAAGCATGCGGTTACCAGCGAACTTCTTATCCAAACGCCTCTGCTCATGTTTTTCTCCTGTGTTGATGGTTGATGGGTGATATCAAAATTCCAATCCGATGGTGCCGACGACGGTCAAAGGCTGGCCGGGAAACACGCGTGAGTTGGCGAACGACGATTCGTAGTAAATCGTGTCGGCCACGTTCTGGATGTTCAAACGCGCGTTGACGGCCTTGACGACGCATTCCTTCGGCAACTCGCGCCTGTAGAACAGCCCCACGTCAATCCGGGCATACGCGGGAAGTAAAAACGTGTTGTTGTCGTTGCCCGCCTTCTCGCTTTCCGTGAACACGCCGGCGCCGATTCCCAGGTTCTTCAGCGGCCCCTCCTGCAACGTGTATTTGAGCCAGAGGCTGCCGCTGTTCAGCGGCACATTGGCCAGCCGCACCCCGACCGGCAGCGTGTCGGAGCGCAACACCTCCGTGCCGGTGTAGGTGTAATTGGCGATGACCTGCAGCCCCTTGATCAATTCGCCGGCCGTGTCGAATTCAAAACCCTGGCTGCGCAGTTTGCCGCCGTTGATGGAGAAGCCGGGGTTGTTGACGTCGGCAATCGCGACATTTTCCTTGGTCAGTTGATACACGGCGAACGTGGTCAGCACGCGGTCATCGAGCCACTTCAGTTTGAAGCCGGCTTCATACTGAACTCCCGATTCGGGATCCAACAACGCTCCACTGACGGTCCGGCTGCCGGTGCTGGTGGGGACGAAGGATTGACTGACACTCGAATACACCCCCAAATATTTCACCGGCTGGAACAGCAAACCCACCCGGCCGGAGGTTGCCTGGTCGTTTCGAGTCAGAGTCTGGGGAGTGGCTGTGCTGCTGTAATCCGAGGAGTCCACGTCGTCGAATCGCCCGCCCACCAGCAGTTTGAGACAATCATTGGGCAGCATCGAAATTTGATCCTGGAGATACACCCCAACCCAGGTTCGGTCGCTTTCGGTTCTGCCAAGAAAGGAAGTGGCGGGCAGGGGAGATCCATAGACGGGATTGATGATATTGACCGGCGTGTAACTGGCTCGATTCAGGTCAATCGGTTGCGCCCGGTCGCGGTAATCCACGCCGGCCAGCCATTCGTGTTTCGTGGGACCGGCAGTGTATTTCCAGATCACTTCGTTCATCCATTGCAGTTCGTCTTCGGAGAAATCCGACTTGTCATAAAGCCGGGCCACGGTGTTGGCGGCGGTGGTCGTGGCAGACCGGCGAACGCCGTTCAAGTCAATGTCCCAGTGGTGATACAACAACGCGCTGCGCAACGTCAGGTTCTCGTTGGGCTTGAATTCGGCGATGGGGCCAAGAAACAAGTCCTTCTGCTGCTGGCCGGGCAGGCCCGGCTCACCGAGAAAAGTGCTGATCGGAGCCACGGGCTTGCCGGCGGAATTAAACGCCACCCCCTCATCCAATGTCTTGTCCCGTTCTCCGTAGGACAGGTCAAACGTGATTCGCACCGTTTCCACAGGCTGCCAGGTCACGCTCGGGGCGACCCAGTAACGGTTCTCCTCGACGTAATTGCGGAAGGAATCCGTCGTGAGATTTCCGCCGTTGAGCCGGTAGGACACGGTGCCATCCTTGGTCAGCGGGCCGGTGACGTCCACCACGGTTTCGTAGTCGTTGTAGCTGCCGAACGACTGTTCGAGGGTGGCGGAGAACTCGCGTCGCGGTTGTTTGGTCACGACGTTGATCAAACCGCCCGGCTGCACCACGCCGTATTCCATCGAAGCGGGGCCTTTGAGCACCTCCACGCGTTCCAGGTTCGGAAGGTTCATGGCCGAACCGGCCTCGATCAGAAAGCCGTTGTAATACATCTGCGTGGTCTGGAATCCCCGGATGATTCCGCCGTCGTTGCAGCTGTTGTAGGAAATCCCCTTGTTCTGGTGGACGCCACTGACGTTGCGAAGCGCGTCATAGACGGTTTGCGCATCCTGGTCTTCCATGACCTGCTGTGGCACCGTTTGGACGGAAAAGGGCAGATCAAAGACCGGTGTGTCGGTCTTCGCGATCATGGGCGGCCCTTGCACGGCGTAGGACTTGTCCGGTTTCTTCTCGGTCACTTCCTTGCTCGAACTGAGGGAAGCGTCCGGCCCGCTCAAGCTTGCAGGCGCATCGGCGCTCGCTGCCTGCCGTTCGCCGGCAGCCAGCGTGATGGACACCCAGGTGCTGGCAACAATAACCGTCTTCATGAGCCAGCCTCTCGTTCGCTTCATTCCTTGGTCCGACGCTGCGCGCCTGTTTGCCTGCAATATTTCTTTCAGTTCCGCTCTGTTCCAAGCACTTCAAGGGATGTGCCGGCGGTTCCGATTTCGGCGCTCCTTGCTTCACTAGTTAGATGCCGCTCGGGGCAAAAAGTTACTGTGGATTGCCGATGGACTGTGCCGAACTTCACAACAGCGCCGGTGGATTTCTGCGTTCCCGGCTGCCCGCCGCATCCGCTGGTGATCCTCGACGGCCTGCTGCGCCTGCACGGCCAGCTCAAAGAGCGGCGCTGAGCGGCGCAAGCCTCCAGGTTCGCGCAGAGATGCCCCTTGTTCACCATAATTCACCATCCGAAATTCCCCGACCCCTCTCATCCCGCCGTCCAAAACCAGGACTGGCTTGCGCGGCGCAATTCGTGGTAAGGAACTCGGGACATGGAGCAGGCCGGATCACAACCCACACGCGCCGAAACGGAGACACTGCGCCGGTTCGGTCCCGCGCTCTTGGTCGCGCTGGCGTTTCTGCTGCTGCTGCCGGGCAACAACATCCTCCCGCTGATTGACCGCGACGAGCCGCGGTTCGCCCGGGCCACGCAGGAGATGATCGAGCGCGCCGAGTGGGCCGTCCCGTATTTCAACTCCGACCCGGCGATGACCGACGAGGCGCGGTGGAAGGCCATGCGGGCGGGCGCGGGCGCGGAGGCCGTCGGCTACCGCTTCGACAAACCGATCCTGATTTACTGGCTGATGCGGCCCTGCTACGCGCTGCTCGGCGTCAACGAATTCAGCGCGCGGCTGCCGTCGGTGATCGCCTCGGCGCTGCTGGTGTGGCTGACGTTCCACGTCGGCGCGCGATGGTTCTCGGCCCGGGCGGGATTCGCGGCGGGATTCGGGTTGCTGACGTGCCTGCAAATGCTGATCCACGGCCGGCTGGCGGTGGCGGACATGCCGATGGTGCTGTGCGTGCTCGTGGCGCACTTCGCGTTGTTCGAGTTGTTGCGCGCGGATTCGCCGCCCGGCCGGCGGCGGTGGTTCTGGTTGTTTTACGGCGCGCTCGGCGTCGGGTTTCTGGCGAAAGGCCCGGTGGCGTTTGTGACGCCGGTGCTGACGTTGCTGGCGTATCGGTTCGTCTTCTGGCGTCAACCGTTGGCGTGGCGGCGGCTCCGGTTGGGGTGGGGGATTCCGCTGGCGCTGGCGATCGTCGCGGCGTGGGGCATCCCCGCGCTGGTGCGGACGCACGGCCTGTTCTGGAACATCGGCATCGGCGAACACATCGTCGCGCGCGGCCACGAGTCGTTCCAGGGCCACGGCTCCTGGGCGCCGCATTATTATCTGGTCGCCGGACTGTTCAGCCTGTTCCCGTGGATCATGTTCGCGGGCGACGGCGCGCTGGCGGTGCGGCGCAACTGGAGCGCAAAGAATGCGTTTCTGCTTTCGTGGGCGGCCGGTACCTATGTGTTGTTCACCTGCTATCGGACGAAGCTGCCGCATTACGTGCTGCCGGCGTTTCCGGCGCTGTTCCTGATGCTCGGCCAGGCGTTCGACGCGAACGCAGCGCACACGCGGTGGTCGAAACTGTGGTTCTGGATTGTCAGTTCGCTTTTCTGGCTTGTCGGCGGCGCGATCCTGATGTTGGCGCTCGGCGGAGAATTTGAAGGCGCCTTCGTCGCGGTGCGTGTGGGATTATACGGCGCGGCGGCCATTGTGTTTTCGCTCATGTTCCTGGCGCTGCACTGGCACCCGGATCGGCGGGTGGCGGCGATGGTGTTCATGATCATTCTGATCCTAGGCACGCTTGTTTTCGGCTTGAGCCTGCGGCAAATCACACCGGCGGCGCAGTTGCAGGAATTGTTCCGGCAGTTGCCGCGCGAGACCGAGTTCCGCTCCTGCGGTTTCAGCGAGCCGAGCCTGGTTTTCTACAGCGGCCACCCGTGGCAAATCATGGAGGACCCGCAGGAACTCGGCACGTTTTTCGCCAAGCCGGGCCCGCGTCTCGTGGTCTGTCAGGATCGCGAGTGGCGGCTGGGCGATTGTCTCAAGCGATGGTGGGGGCGTCCGGCGGCCGGGTCGGACGGCGGTCTCTCGAAGGAACTGGCGGCGCTGGACGCCAGCGGCTGCCAGCGGCGCAACGTGGAGGGCTTCAACACCGCTCGCGGGAGCTGGGTTCGCCTGCGGGTGTATTACCGGTTCTAGGTGGAATTGTAATTGGTAACTGGTGATTGGTGATTGGAAATTGGTAACTCGTAACTCGTGGTTCGTGGTTCGCAACAGGGATTGGCAATCCGAGTCCCGATTCACCAATTACCAATCACCAATTACCAATTACGGATCACGAGTCCCGATTCCCGACTCCACCCTCGTCCTCGCGCCGGCAGCGGCGCGCGGCAAAGCCCAGCACCGCGCCGTTCAACAATCCCACCCACGCGCCCGTCCACACGTCGGAGGGATAATGCTGGCTCAGGCACATCCGCGACCAGCCGACGCCGCCCGCGCCCAACAGCAGCGGCACGCCGACCGGCGGCAGCGCCACAGCCAGCGCGCCGGCGGTCGCAAACGCCCCCGTCGTGTGGGCCGATGGGAAACTGCAATAGTCGCCGAAGCGCGGCCCATACAAACCGTCCGGCAGGTTGGCGCGAGGCCGCGGCCGGCCCGTGGCGAAACGCACGATGTTCACCTCAATCCCCCCGAGGGTCGCGCCGAGCAGACACGCCAGCGCCGCCGCGCGCCACCGCGGCTGGCGAAACGCCGCGCCGGCCAGCCACAACGCCGCCGTGATGATGAGCGTCCCCGTCCAGTAGTCGCCCCACCAACTGAGCCGTTGCGCGATGCTGTGCCACGGCTCGCGCTGGGTGGCGATCTGTTGGTGCCACGCCTGATCGTGGGGCAGGAGCAGCGCGCAGCCGGCCGCCGCGACGAGCGCCAGCCACGCCAGCGTCGCCCGGCGTTCGCGCGCGATCCGGCCGGCATGAGCCAGCAGGCGTTGGACGTTGCGAAACATGATGCGCGCACGATACCGGCCCGCCCACGGCGAAACAATCGCGAACTTGATTTGACCGCCCGCCGCTGCCAGACTCGCGCCGCTTGAACACCACCGCCGACACCGCGCCGAAAATCAGCGCCTACGTGATCGCCTACAACGACGAGCCGAACATGCGCGCTTGTCTGGAAAGCCTCGCGTGGGCCGATGAGATCATCGTGGTGGATTCCTTCAGCACCGACGCCACCTCCACCATCGCCCGCGAGTTCACCGACAAGGTCTTCCAGCACAAGTTCGAGGCGTTCGGCAAGCTGCGCAACGACGCCGTCGCCCACGCCACGCACGACTGGGTTTTCAGCCTCGACAGCGACGAGCGCGCCACGCCGGAAATCCGCGACGAAATCCGCGCCCTCCTGCGCCGCGGCCCCGACGCCGACGCCTACTTCGTGCCGCGCCGGAATTTCTTCCTCGGCCGCTGGATCAAGCATTGCGGCTGGTATCCCGACTACCGCCAGCCGCAGTTCTTCAACAAGCAGCGGCTGCGCTACCGCGACGGCGACCTCGTCCACGAGAGCTTCGACTGCGCGGGGCGTGTCGGCCACCTGCGCGAGCACGTCATCCAAATCCCCTTCCGCGACATCCGGCAGTTCCTCGGCAAGATGGACCGTTACTCCGACCTCATGGCGCGGCGGATGGTGGAGAAGGGCCGGCGCTTCCACGTCCACCAACTCCTCACCCACCCGGTTTTCACCTTTCTGAAGATGTATGTGCTGCGGCGCGGGTTCCTCGACGGCCTCCAGGGCTTCATCCTCTCCGGCCTCTACGCCTACTACACGTTCATCAAATACGTGCGCCTCTGGGAACAGCAGCGGGTGAAGCAGGATTCGGAGCCGAGCTGAAGCCAGCCGTCAAGAATGGGAGTCGCGGCTGTCGAGTTACACAGCCTCATCTAGTGCGTATTCTTGTTTTTTTCTGCCTGCCTGTTGGCATCTTCAGGGATGGAGTCCGGAATGGTTGCGGGGTTGGTTTTAAGCGTTTTTGTCCCGTCTGCTTGCGGAATAATATAGTCGTCGCCCTTATCTCTGTCATGCACCCAGCAGCCAGGGACCAATGTGAGTCTAAACTGGTTGGTTTCGTTTAGAGAATTTATTTGGTATGAGCTCTCAAGAACAGATATATGCGACACCAGCTTGCCCCGGGGAATGTGCGGCAAGGTTCTTGTTATCCGACTGGGCAGAGCGAACCCTTTCACCGAGCAATACTTGGTAACGCAAAAGTCTATCATCAATTCATCGTGCATACCGTATATACTAAACTCGCGAACCGCGCCCCGCGCCTTGTCGATGACAAGGCGAATACTTCCCCATTTTATGGCATAGTCCGAACCACGGTCATCAACCTCGATATGATGTACATAGGGGTGTTTAACATCAAAATTCAGTGCCCGCCCTATTTGGTAAATCTCTGTGAAGAATTGCGGATAAGTCGGCTCTACAAGAGTGCTGGTGTTTGTGCCGTTACTAATGGATGCCTGACCGGGATATTCAGGTACGTTTCCTGGAAAGAGGCGAGACCCGGGGCGATCCGATATTGGTCGATCCCAATATATCGCATGCATGCCATCCCAACTTGAGCACAGCAATTTCGTTGGCTTTTGGTGTTGAGCGTCCTTGTAAATCATCATCCGTTGGCAGAATTTGTCATCAGGAATGGAAAACACACCCTTTACCGATTCGAAATGCGTTTCGTTTACATTGATTAGTGGCGCATCAAGATCGTATTCAGCATAAATAGTGCGTAACGCCGCGAATTGCTTGAAAAGAAGCCCCAGTGCCTTATCGCGGGACACGTCATCCGCTTTGCAGCACACCGTGCCTAATATGTTGATGGCTGCAAGCAAGCCAATCAGAACAATGGATATCGCTTGTCGTTGGCGAGCAAACGCTGCGCATCTCATATTGACTCTCCAATTATTATATCTTCGTTTGTTTGCGGCGCCATGCAGAGGGTGGGAGCAATCCAGGCACCTGGTTGCCCACTGTTTCCGAGGGTATTTACTTGGATGCCGGCTTCTTTCCGAGCTGGTCTTTTTCCTTGAACTTGAATTGCTGGATGTCGTCTTTGGGGTAAACCGCCGCCGTCACGCTATCCTTGTCGCCGAAGACCACGACGCAATATTTCCACTTGGCCTTGCCTCGCTGGATGTTGGCAGGAATGCCGAAATAAACGGTGTTTTTCTTGCCCGGTTTGAAAACGTCCGGCACGGACTTGGATTGGCCGTCCCCGAACGAGACCGACGTGGGACGCGTGCATTCCAGAACGGGCTCGCGATCCTTGCCGAAGAAATACGCCTTGATCATGGGCTGGTTGGCGCCGATGTCCTCCGTGACTCTCAACGACACCTCCACGCAGGGCGCGCCACGAATCCACGCGTTGTTGATGCACGCGTATTGTTGCCCGGTCTGCATCGAGCTGATTTCGTAGTGCTGCGCAAAGGCTGATGCCGCTGCCATGAGCAACACGAGCATGGTGATTGGAACTTTCATGGTTATCCTCCAGGTTGCTTCTCTATCTTGGCGGGCGTTCTCCCGCCGGAGTGGGATGGTTGGTTCTTCGTTCGATGACAGCGCCATGCAGAGGGCGAAGTCGCTCCCAGGGCTTGGCAGATCGCCGAACAAGGCGCAGGCGTGGAATCAATACTTCTCACTGCTTTCACCTCGGCCGGGATTGTCCTCCTGCGGCTTTGCGGCTGCAAGCGGTTTCTGGCTGTCGTCGGGAGCTATAAGCCTTCGGCTATCAACCGTCAGCCGGAAAACTGAAAGCGGAGAGATGAAGGCTGATAGCCGCCGTTTTTTCTCCGAATAGACCTTTTCGGGGATTGCGCATCGCTGCGCTAGCGCAGTCCATTGGAAAACGCATATTTTGACCTCCGAAAATCATGCGTTTTTGGCTGATTTTTCACTGCGCTAGCGCAGTGATTTTTCTTGCCGAAAAATCCCGGTGTGGCATCTCTACGCCAGTTCTTTGAAAATGGAATAACGGGTTGATGGAGGGATGGAGTATTGAAAGGACAGGCGTCCGTTGGGCTTCGGAGTTCCGCCTTCTTCAGGCAGTTCTTGTTTGCGCCCGGACCGGCTGAAACCGGGACACCAACGGCGGGCGAGTTGATGCTGCCGATTGTAAACTGAAACTGCACTATGGATGGAGAGCCGGTCTATGGAACCCGTCGGACTGCGACGGCGGATGGCGATGGAAAGGGTAGGACGAAGCGTCCCGCTGAGCCGCTACCCCTTCATGGTGCAAACGTCGCGGCTCGCCAAGGACGGCTCGCCCTACCCGGCGCACAGAGGAAGGTCGGAACTTTCCGTGAGCGGCACAATGGCTGATCAATCACTCCGCCGACTTACGTCGGCGGCCTGGAGTTTGGCTATCCCGTTGCGAGGAAAAGGGCGGCCGCGAGAGAGTTGTGAGGTTTTGGGGGTTTCTGGGCTGCTGAAGGGTGAGTCCAGAAGCCGCGAAAAGACTCAGGTCGAA
>CAIQCK010000093.1 GCA_903870275.1 uncultured bacterium
GTCGAAGCGCAGTTCGCCCGTGTAGCCCACGACCCGCCGGATGGTTTCGGCGGCTTCGCGGATGGAAAGGTCGGCGCCGCCGCCGAGGTTGATCGGCTCGGCCTCGTCGTAGCCGTTCATCACGAAGATGCACGCGTCGGCAACGTCGTCGGCAAAAATGAATTCGCGCCGCGGCTGGCCGGTGCCCCAGACTTCGATGCTGCCGGCGCCGCTCTTTTTCGCCTCGTGCATCTTGAGCATGAGCGCCGGCACGACGTGGGAATCCTCGGGGTTGAACTTGCAACCCGGCCCGAACACATCGGCGGGGATGCCGCTGATGAAATGCGCGCCGTGCTGCCGGCGGTA
Source organism: uncultured bacterium (assembly GCA_903870275.1). GTDB lineage: Bacteria > Verrucomicrobiota > Verrucomicrobiia > CAIQCK01 > CAIQCK01 > CAIQCK01. The sequence goes on from CAIQCK010000093.1 coordinate 346, forward strand.
GGCCTGGCAGAGTTTGATGCCGGCCATCTTGGCCATCGCATACGGCTCGCTGGTGGGTTCCATCGGGCCGGTCATCAACGACTCGATGCTCATCGGCTGCGGGCACTGTTTCGGGTAGATGCAGGAGCTGGCCAGATAAAGCAGCTTGGCGGCGCCGTGCCGGTGCGCGCTGGCCAGGACGTGCGAGATCACCAGCAGATTGTTCAGCATCAAGTCCGCCGGATATTTCTGGTTGGCGCTGATGCCGCCCGATTTGCCGGCGGCCACGAACACACACGCCGGCTTCGTGCGCGCGAAAAAATCCTCCACGGCGGCGGCGTTCGTCAGGTCCGGCCCGTCCTCCGCGCCAACGATACGCGCAAAGCCCTGGCGGCGCAGTTGGCGGACGATGGCGCCGCCGATCAGCGTGTCGGCGCCGGCAACAAAGATGGTGTCTTGCGGGTTCAAGCGGGGAACACAGCTAGGATTGCGGGGCCGTCAACTCGCGGAACGCCCGGAGCGACTGGTTGGCGCGGGCGTTTTCGGCGGCGGTGTAATCCACCTCGTGGCTCAGGAAGATGATCTGGCTGCCGTTGAACTCGAACTCGAAGGGCACGTGGAGCAGCTTGTTGAGCCGCTGCCGGACGGCGTCCTGCCGGGACGGCGGAACAAACAAAAGCATGAACCCGCCGCCGCCCGCGCCGATCAGCTTGCCGCCACAGGCACCGGCGGCGCGCGCGGCTTCGTAGATGTCGTTTACGTCGGAGTTGGTGACGTGGGCGCTGAGGCTGCGTTTGGCCTGCCAGGATTCGTGGAGCAGTTCGCCAAACGCCGTCAGGTCTCCGCCGTTGTTCAGGATCGCAATGCTCTCGTCCACCATCTCGCGCAGGCGGTGCAACTGCTTCTTCTTGTCGCCGATCTGGTGCACATAACTGTTGGCCACCTCGGCGGCGGTGCGTTTGATGCCGGTGTAGAAAAGCATCAGGTTCGCGTTCAACTCGCGGATGCGGTCGTAGGCCAGCGCGAGGGGACGCACCGTGATCTCGCCGTTGGCGTGAAACGAGACCTGATTCAACCCGCCGTATGCGGCCAGCACCTGGTCTTGCGAGCCGACCGTTTCATGGACCATTTCCTGCTCGATCCGGATGCTCTCCATCGCCAATTGATGTTTGCTGGGCATCCGCCCCTTCAGCGCGTAGAGCGCGTGCACCAGTCCCACCGTGAACGCGCTGCTCGATCCCATGCCGCTGCGCGCCGGCAGGTCGCCGTCGTGGTGAATCTCCACGCCCCGATCCATCTGCATGAAGCGCAACACTTCGCGCGCGGCCGGATGCGTGATCGCTTCGATCGTGTGGCAGTTCTCGATCTTCGAATACACCAGCCGATACCGGTGCTCGAAGAACGGCGGCAGGTAGCGGCAGGTCAGGTAGCAGTATTTGTCAATGGTGGTGGCCAGCACGGCCCCGCCGTGCTCGCGATACCATGACGGATAATCCGTGCCGCCGCCAAAAAACGAAATGCGAAATGGAGTTCTGCTGACAATCATGAAAACATCTCTTGCGCCGCAGCGTAGGATTCCGGCGTGCCGATATCAAGGAACTTCCCCGCCGTCGGAAATGCCGCCAGACCGCGCCCGATCCATGCCGGGAATGTCTCGCGCTCCAGCGACACCGGCCGGTCCGCCGGAATGCTCTCCAGCAGCGCCCACCCCAGCAGGTAAATCCCCGCGTTGATCCAGCCCGGCCCCGCCGACGCGCCTTTCTCGACGAAGCTGGTGACCGCGCCGGCCGCGTCGAAGCTCACCCGGCCGCTCTGGCGCGTGTCGGCGACTTCGCGGACCACCAACGAACCGCACGCGTTGCGTTCGCGGTGCGCCCGCCAGAACGCCGCGAGGTCCGCCTCGCAAAGCGAATCGCCGTTCAGCGCCAGCACGGGATCGGATTCAAAAAGCGGCAGCGCGTTGCGCAATGCGCCGGCCGTGCCGAGCGGGCTGGGTTCGGGCGAATACCGCAGGCTCATGCCGCGATACTCGCGGCCCGCCATCTCAGCGACCTGCTCGGACTTGTAGCCGGTGCAGATCACCACGCGCCGCAGGCCCGCGTCCGCCAGTTGGTCCAGCACCCGCATCAAAAACGGCCGGCCCGCCACCGACGCCACGATTTTTTGGCGGTCGGCCACCACGGCCCGGAGGCGGGTGCCCTGGCCGCCGCCGAGTATCGCCGCGGTGAGAGTGGAAAGACCGTCAGACATTCGAGAATTGTTGCCGGCGGATCACCTGATAGGCCTTCACCAACTCGCGCAGGCCGGCGTCGAGGCCGACCGCCGGTTGGAAACCCGTGGCCTCGATGCGGGCGTTGCTGACAATGTAGTTGCGCTGGTCCGGGTCCTTGCCCACCTCGGAAATCAGGAACGTGAACCGCGGCACGTGCCGCTGGATCGCCTGGCAAAGCTCCCACTTGCTGAGGTTGGCTTCGCTGAGGCCGACGTTGTAGGGACGGCCCTTCATCTTCCCGTAGTTCTTCAGCGAGTGCATGAACGCCGCCGCCGCGTCCTGCACGTGCAGGTAGTTGCGCTTGAAGTGCGCCTCGAAGAGCACCACGAAGCCGTCGTTGACCGCGCGATAGGTGAAGTCGTTCACCAGCAGGTCCAGCCGCATCCGCGGGCTGGCGCCGAAGACCGTCGCAAACCGGAACGTCAGGCAGCCGCGCTCCAGCACGTAGCTCTCCGCCTCCACCTTCAACTGCCCGTAGAGCGACACCGGCCGCAGCGGCGTTTCCTCGTCGCACTCGATGCCCTCCTGCCCGATCCCGTAGCCGCTGTTGGTGCAGGGATAGATCAGCATTTGCTCGCGGCTCATCATGTCCGCGATGGCCTTGACCGCGTCCCGGTTGACCGCCGTCGCCGCGATCGGATCGCGGGCGCAAAGCGGCGCGCCCGTCAGGCAGGCCAGCGGCAGGATCGCGTCGGCCTTCGACACCAGGTCTTTTAACAGGCGCGCATCGCGGACATCGCCGCGGAGGATCGTCAGGCGCGGATTGCAGCAGCAATCCAGCAGCGGCGTTTGCTGATAGATAAAGCTGTCGAGAACCGTCACCTCATGCCCCTCGCCGAGCAGCTTCGGCACGAGGATGGACCCGATATAACCAGCGCCGCCAGTGACCAGAATTTTCATAATAAGTTGTCTCTAAAACAACCGCTCTCCGGCGCTGGATACTCCGCGCCGCACGGTCAATCCGACGAACCTAATGAATTCGACGCAACGGAATCAAGGGATTTTCGCCTGAAATTCGCATTTTTTGCCACGCGGGGTTTCGTTGTGGCGGTGGTCTCCGACCACCAGATGAGGAAGCAAGAGCCACAGGTGAACACAAATGGACACGGATGGGATAGAAGCTTTATCCGTGTGAATCGGTGTTCATCCGTGACTTTCCCCAAGCCTCGACAATAGGCTTTCCATCGAACCTGCAAAGGCGTAAAAAGGCCTGAAGGAGCAGGAACGAAAGGCACGCCCATGAAACCGGCACACCCCATCGGAAAATGGATTCTTTTACTCTCTCTCACCCTGCCCGTCGCCGCCCACGCGCAGACCAGTGCGGAGGATTACTGCAACCACGGCAGAAATAAATTCCTCCGAGGTGACTTCGACGGCGCGATTGCCGATGACACCAGCGCCATTGAACTCGACCCGAAATACGCCGATGCCTTCGCCGATCGCGGTCACGCCAAACAGGCAAAGGGCGATAACGTCGGCGCAATTGCCGATTACAGCCGCCTGATTGAACTCGAACCAAAAAGCGCCTTCGCCTGCACCTGGCGCGGTGATGCCAGACTGGCAAAGGATGATCTGGACGGCGCGATGGCCGACTATAACCATGCGATTGAACTCGATCCGAAGAACCAGTACGCCTTCAACAATCGCGGGACCGCCCAATACCTCAGGCGCAACTGGACGGATGCGATGGCGGATTTCTGCCAAGTTTGCGAGTTGATCGCCAAACAACCCAATCTCACCCACCCTTCAAATGCCAGACACGTGGCCTATACAAAAGACTTCATCTGGCTGCTGCGTGCGCGCTTGGGTGAACAAGAAGCAGCCAACGCCGAACTGACCGACTACTTGAACAAGCAACCGAAGGGCGCGCCGGAGGATTGGCCCGTGATCGTCGCTCATTTTCTGCTGGAGCAGACCCGTGAAAACGATTTGTTTGCCGCCGCCAAAACCCCCGACGTCCAAAAGGAGCAGAGGCAACGATGTGAAGCCTGGTATTACGCCGGGATGAAACGGTTGCTGACCGGCGACAAGATCACGGCCACCGACTATTTCCGCAAATGTCTCGCGACGGAGATGAAAAACTCAACACCGTACCATTTCGCCCGCACAGAGCTGAAGGCACTTGGCCAGTAGTAGAGGCCAGTGGTCGGTGATCAGTTGCCAGTGGTTAGTTTTTCCGGTCGTCGCGTTGACCACGCTGCGACGCTCCATTAACCTTGGCCGGTGAAACTGGCCGTCACCATCACAGCGGTCGTCCTGCTCGCCGTTTCGCCATCGTGGGCTGGCGAGAAAACACCGGCTGCGCCGGTGGCCACCGGCACGAACGCCTGGACCAGCCTGTTCGATGGCAAAAGCCTGAGCGGTTGGACGCGGACGGATTTTTCCACGCTCGGCGATGTCCGGGTCGAAAACCCGTTTCGCGGCGGGCCGGGCGCGATCATCGTGGCGCTGGCCGAGGAATTGAACGGCGTCAACCGCACGCGGCCCGTGCCAAAGACCAATTACGAGGTCAGCCTCGATGCGATGCGGCTGGCCGGCCACGATTTCTTCTGCGGCCTGACGTTTCCCGTGGGCGATGCGGCGGCGACGTTCGTGGTCGGGGGCTGGAGCGGCTCGGTGGTGGGCATCTCGTGCATTGACGGCGCGGACGCGTCGGAGAACGAGACGACGCGGATCATGGAGTTCGACCAGAACCGCTGGTATCGCATCCGCGTCCGCGTGATGCCGGCGAAGATCGAGTGCTGGATTGACGACAAGAAGGTCGTGGACGCGGCGCTGGCCGGCCACAAGATCAGCCTCCGTCCCGGCGAGATCGAGCGCTCGCTGCCGTTCGGCCTGGCGGCGTGGCACACGAGCGCGGCGTGGCGGGAAATCAAGCTGCGGCGGCTGCAAACCGAAGCACCGGTTAAGCAGAAACAGTGAACTGAAATTCACCGCCGAGGCGCAGAGGACGCGGAGAAACGCAGGGGTTATGTCTCACGCAAAGACGCAAAGGCGCAAAAAACCCTTGGCGACCTTGCGTCTTTGCGTGAGCCAATAATCTCCGTGTCCTCTGCGCCTCGGCGGTGAAATCCGCAGCCCACGCGGGACATGGCTCATCGGGACGCTTCGCCCTACCGTTCCAATCACTGACCGCTGATTACTGATCACTGATCACTGATTTTTCCCCGGAATAGACCTTTCCGAGGACTGCTCTAGCGCTGCGCTAGCGCAGTCCATTGGAAAACGCATATTTTCGCTCCCCCAAAACACGTGTTTTGGGCTGGTTTTTCACTGCGCTAGCGCAGTGATTTTTCTTGCCGAAAAATCCCCGCGTGTCATTGCTACGCCTGTTCTTTTGGGCGCGGTGTGCCCGCTGATGCCGGTTGTAAATGGAAACTGCACTATGGATGCAAAGGCGGTCTATGGAACCCGTCGGACAGCAACGAAGGATGGCGAGGGAAAAGGTAGGGCGAAGCGTCCCGCTGAGCCGCTTCCCCTCCATGCTGCAAACGTCGCGGCTCGCCAGGGACGGCTCGCCCTACCCGGCGCTCTCACAAAGGTCAAAGCATCCGATGGACGGTATAGTTGTCGTTCAATCCATCCGCCTCTTTACGTCGTCGGCTACGTTCGGAGGCCCAAAGTGTCGAAGCCAGTTCCTGGAGCCTTGCGGGCAACCGGTTCAGCCCGGTCCAGTCAAACCCGGTCAAAGCCAGTCAAGGTGGGTCAAAGTCAGTCAAAGTGATTTCGACTATTATTTTTTTACAACCGCATGACCCCAATCCGACTCAATCCGGCTGAATCCGACCGCAGGAAAAGGCAAAGCCATGGGAAATGGGATTGCTGTGAGCATGACAGGGCCAAAACGTCCCATGCGCGGCGCGAGGGGCTATTCCATCGCTCCGCCGACTTACGTCGGCGGCCTGGAGTTTGGCTATCCCGTTGCGAGGAAAAGGGCGGCCGCGAGAGAGTTGTGAGGTTTTGGGGGTTTCTGGGCTGCTGAAGGGTGAGTCCAGAAGCCGCGAAAAGACTCAGGTCGAA
>CAIQCK010000094.1 GCA_903870275.1 uncultured bacterium
CCTCCGGGCGCGATGGACATTGCGCAGCGGAAGAATCGCGCCCGGAGGTCGCGATCCACCTGAAACCGTCAGCCGTGAAACGATCTTGCAGCGGCCTTTCATCCACGCGGCTGTGAGGAGGGCGGTTTTCACAGCATGTCGAAGCTCCACGGCGCGCGCATCGGCGGGCGCTTGGTCAGTTTGTTGGCTTCGTCGTTGTTGGTGAACACTTCCTTGTCGGGGTCCCACGCCAGCTTCGCGCCGCCGAGCTGGATCGAGATGTGCGCGAGGTGACAGAGCGACGTGGTGCGCTGGCCGACTTCCTCGTCCTCCAGCGTCTTGCCGCGCGAACGCACGGCGTCAATGAAGTCCTGCTTCTCGCTCTTGAGCGGGAAATGGATTTCCTCCGGGCCGATCTTTTCCTTGAGGATCGCCGGGTCGCTCGCCTGGAGGCGGTCGGGATGAAGCTTGTCGGCAATGTAGTTGACCTGAATCCAGCCGCGCTCGCCCTCGAAGCGCACGTGCGGCGTGCCCATCTGGTAGAAAAACTCCAGGCCGTTGGCAAAGCGATACCACGCGTCAAAACTCTCCAGCACGTTCCAGACCTTGTCGTCGTGGAACTTGCCAGTCGCCTTGATCTCGACCGGGCCCGTGCGCTCCGTGCCGGCGCCCCACTGGCCGATGTCGTTGAGGTGCGTGCCCCAGTTGGCGATCATGCCGTCGCAATAATCGAGGTTGCGCATCCAGCCGGGGCGGCTTTTGAGGTCGTTCGGCGTGTGGACGCGCTTCTGCATGTAGCCGATTTTCGGCGCGGGGCCGAGCCAGAGATCGTAGTCCAGTCCCGGCGGCGGCTCGGTGATCGTGGCCGCCTCGTCGGGGAAAACCTCTTTCGGCGAGCCGGTGCGGACGGCGTGCACTTTGCCGATGCGGCCGTTGCGGACCAATTCGGCGGCGCGGTGCATCGGTTCGAGCGAACGAAATTCGCTGTCCACACGGAAAACACGTTTGTGATTCACAACCTCGCAGGCGAGCAGCCGGCCTTCGTCAATGGTGCGGGTGATCGGTTTCTCCAACGCCACGTCCTTGCCGGCGCGGACGGCAGCGACGGCCATCGGCACGTGCCAATGGTCCTGCGTGGAGATCATCACCGTATCAATGCTCTTGTCGGCGAGCAGCTCGCGGAAATCCTTGTAGGTGGCGCAGCCTTTGAAGCTCCCGTCGTTTTTCTTCGCGTAAAACTCCTCGATCTGCTTCTTCGCCTCTGCCATGCGCCACGCGTCCACATCGCAGACGGCGACGGCCTGGACGCCGGCGGTTTTCATGAACTGCGGGATGTTGGCCCCGTGGGCCTGCCGGCCGCAGCCGATGAAGCCCATTGTGACGCGGTTGCTGGGCGCGTCGGCGCCGAAAAGCGAGCGCGGCAGAATGAGCGGTCCGGTCGTGGCGGCTGCCGCGGCGATGGAAACGCGCCGCAAAAACGCGCGGCGTGAGATGAAATGATTCTTCCGTTTGGTATTCATGATCCGTTCCTTTACGAAAGCTGGATGCCGATCTTGCCGCAGATTCCACGAAGCGCGTCGGCGGCGGTCTTGAACAACTCCGGCCCCGTTTCGCCCGAATTTTTTCCGGCCACCCTCAGGTGCGGTTCGAGCGTCAGGAACCCGGTGTAGCCAGAGTTCTTCGCGTCTTCGAGGATGACTTGAATGTTTCCATCGCCCTGACCCGCCGGGACGATCTTCTTCGTCGCCCGTATGCAATCCTTGATGTGGAAATGCACGACGTAGGGCTTGAGCATCTCCCAGTTCTTCAAATTGTCGTCGCCCGCCACGATGAAGTTGGCGAAGTCAAAGGCGGCGCGCAGCTTGGGCGAGTTCACCGTCTTGAGAATGTCCAGGTCCATCGCCCCGTGCTCGCCATAAATGTCCTTCTCGTTCTCGTGCACGAGCGTCGCCGGATGGCCCTTCATGTAGTCGGCCTTGGTCTGCATCCGCCGCATGACCTCGTCGCGGTGCTCGCGGATGTCCTGTCCCTTCGCGGGCGGGAAATAACTGAAGATGCGGATCAGCGGCGCCGAGAAAAACTCGGACAGCTCGACCGCGCGCTTGAACTTGTCGAAATAAGGCTCCCACGGATCGGTGATCTTCACCTTGCCGATGGGGCTGCCGATGCTGGCAACGCCCATGCCGTTGTCCTTCAGTTTTGAGCGGACTTCATTTTTCAGGGCGTCGTCGAAATCCATGACGTTCTTGCCGGCCACGCCGCGCAGTTCAAAGAACCGGATGCCGAGTTCCTTGCAAACGCGAATCTGCTCATCGATTTTGGGCGAGATCTCATCGGCGAACGCCGCCAGCTTCATCGTGCCCGCGGCCGCCCACGCGGTTCTGGGCAGGGACGAAACGACGAACGGCGCGGCAACGGTTGTGCGGATGAACTGGCGGCGAGAGATGGATAGGGTCATGGGGAAACTTTCGTTGAGTGGCGTATGATGGTTCTCTTGAAAATCAATCCGTGGCCGCTTTCATACATCCAACAACCGGCGAGGGGAAACCTTATTCACCTAGCATCTTGCGGCGGGCTTTCGTGCTGCTACTTTTCGTCTGGCGTTGCGCAACGCTCGCGGTGACGCCGAAGAAATGTTTGAAGGCGCGGCTGAAATCGTTCGCATGCCGGTAGCCCAGCTCAAACGCCACCTGTTTCGCCGGCAATCGCTCGTCACGCAGCTTCGTGCGAGCCAGTTTCATCCGCCAGCGAAGCAGAAAACTCTTGGCGCTCTTGCCAGTGTGCTGGTGGAAGAGCACGTTGAGCGCCGCCGGCGCCAGTTGCAGGTATTCGCACAGGCGTTGCACCGGCTGGCGATCGGCGGGATTGTTGCGCAGGAACTCCATGGCCAGCTTCATCCGATAACGCGAGTCCACTTCCGGCGGGCGATTTTCGGCGCGTGCCAAGGCGATGTCCAGTTCCAGCCGCGCACAGTGCAGCGACAGGACGGCGACCTCGTCCGGCGTGGCGACTTCACGGACGCAGTTCGCGTGCAACGCGGCGAGCTTGCGCAGCGTGGCGCGGTCCGGCTTGAGAGAGCGAAATCCGCCCGGCGCCGGTTGGAGGGGAGCGAGCGCGGGAGCCGACCGCCAGAGCCACGTCAGAATGCGACAGGAACGGCGCGGCTTGTCGGTCCAACCGTAGGCACAATCGGGGTGAATGACGAGGACGCTGCCGGTCTGCACCTTCAGCGGTTTGTTTCCGGTCGTCCATGTCGGTGTGCCTTCGAGAACGACTGCATACACCCAGCCGTCGTGCATGGCGATGGGGATGGGACTGTCGCCGAACCAGCGCCGGCCCCACGAAAGATAAAGCAGGTCCCACGCGTCAGGGTTGCTGGGCAACCATCGCGGCCGGCCGGCGGGCGGCAGGTAAAGGCGGCGAGGATAGGTCTTGCCGGGCATGACGTTCTTCCGAGTATCACAAATCGCGGGTGGTGGGCAAGCGCGGGGAACACGTGTGCGGGGTTGCACCGCGAAAAATTTCGCCTCGGATTCTCCTTGCTCCATTGGTGCGACGGGCATACAAGGGCCGACGCAGGGTGAGGAGTCGAACATGAATCCTGTCTTATACGGTGTAATAGCCGTTGCGGCCCGCAAGGCGATCCGGGTGGCCCGCAAGGTCCGCCGGGGCCGCAGGGAGATCAAGGCCCGCAAGGTTTCCCCGGAGCCGACGGCGCACCGGGCCAGCAAGGCCCTCCCGGCGAAGTCACCGCCCAACAACTCACCGACGCCATCGCCGGCACCAGCGCCAACACC